>JAKZRG010000114.1:0-22594 GCA_047518265.1 Oceanospirillum sp. | reverse complement strand
TTCCACAGCTTCCACAGCTTCCACAGCTTCCACAGCTTCCACAGCTTCCACAGCTTCCACAGCTTCCACAGCTTCCACAGCTTCCACAGCTTCCACAGCTTCCACAGCTTCCACAGCTTCCACAGCTTCTACTATTTCAGCGGCAAGGGGCTCTGCTTTTACAGTGGCTTCAACGGCTGTTTCCAGCTGGCAAGCTTGCTGAATAAAGTCTTTAATCTTCGGTGCCACTTCTTCGCGGAAACGACGACCATTAAAGATACCGTAGTGACCGACTTCCGGTTGTACGTAGTGTAAACGCTGAGTGTCATCCAAGCCGCTTAATACTTCGTGAGCGGCTTTCGTTTGTCCCATACCGGTAATATCGTCATTTTCCCCTTCAATGGTCATTAAAGCGGTTTTTTTGACCAATTCAGGTTTAATCGCATTACCTTGGTAGGTCATCAGGCCGCGAGGCAAGCGATGTTCTAAAAAGACCCGCTGTACGGTATCCAGATAGAACTGAGCCGGTAGATCCATAACGGCAAGGTATTCGTTATAGAATTTTCGGTGAGACTCTGCGTTATCGCCATCACCTTTAATCAGGTCACCAAAAAAGCGGAAGTGCTTATTGATATGGCTATCCATATTCATGCTCATAAAGCCAGAGAGCTGAATAAAACCGGGATAGACGCTTTGTCCGGCACCAGGATAACCCTCTGGCACGGTGCAGATCACATTATCCTGAAACCACTCAAAGTCTTTACCGGAAGCATAATCATTAACGCTGGTAGGGTTCACTCGGGTATCGACCGGGCCACCCATCAAGGTCAAAGAGGCCGGTTGGCAAGCATGTTCTTGTTCTGCCATCACAGCTGTTGCCACTAACGCGGGTACGCTAGGCTGACACACTGCCATCATATGCGTATTAGGGCCAAGCTCCTGCAGGAACTCAATCAGATAGCTGACATAATCATCAAAGCTAAAGCTGCCTTCACTGACGGATACTTCCCGAGCATTTACCCAATCCGTAATATAAACCTCATGATCCGGCAAAAACTGTTCAACCGTGCCCCGCAATAACGTGGCGTAATGGCCGGACATAGGGGCCACTAACAAGATTTTAGGCTGTTGGTAATTACCCGCTCTACGGAAATGTAGAAGATTACAAAAGGGTAGGCTATGGACAATTTGCTCGTGAATACGAACGGTTTGACCATCAATAAGAGTTTCTTCTAAACCAAACTCTGGTTTTTCATAGTTATCGGTGCAGCGCTCGACTAGCTCTGCACCTGCCGTAAGCAAACGACCACTCCAAGTATAACGTAGTGGGTTCCAAGGTAAGGTCAGTTGTTTGCGCCAGGCTTGAGCCCATAGATGGATCGGCTGGGCTATCTGACTATAAGAGTGATGTAACTGGTATAGCATGATCCGTCTCTCCTGCTTAATCGTGTTTGCTGTCTCTTGTGCGTCGCAGCATTGCAGGTAGTCTAGCATAGACAATTTAGTTTTAGCTGCAAAACTCTAAAACTGATTACCGATGACGACTAATGTCGTAAAAAAGAGGGAAGGGGGACATAGCTAAGAGTCTAGAAGGCTTTACGTTAGAGCAGGTTGGATAACAGAAGATGCTTTATAGCGGTAGAAAATGGAAGTTGCTGAATAGCCTCTAGTTCGTCGTCAAGCATCGAATACCATTCTTCTTCTGAAAGCTCTTCCCTGAAAAAAGCAAGATCTTCAGCTGTTTGTTGGTACCCTTGTATCTCATTGTACCTGATTTGTCTTAGGGCTCCGTTAAGATTGAAAATTCGAATAGTTTCTTCTGCTCTACGTCGGCCATTGGATGATAAATTTGATCTGGGTGTAACAGAGCCATCAGGTAAAAAGAGTAATAAATCTTCAGGATCTTCTTCATCCATCTTGATTAGATCCTGATAAGCATAAGTCACTGCTGAGTCTTTGTATTTTCCACAGCTACTTAATCGATTGCATGAGCCAAAAATATTATTCCACTCAAAAGCTCCTTGAGGATATAGGTGGCTAGCCCGTTGTCTAAAGTGCTCTATATGGGCGTTTCCGATAATAGGTGCAATGTTGCATTCACAGTAAGCACAACACTGGTGCTGCATCTGATTTAGCCTTTGCCATATCTCTCCTTTATGGCTATCGGTCACACTGCTCCACTTATCTCTTCCATGTTTATATTGGCTTAAACAATCCGGTGCCTCTGATCGAGTTAATTTGTGCATATATCATCCTTGTTATGTGCGTTTAGAGTGTTTGTTTTTCATTTCTTGCAAACGAATAATACGTTTACATTCCCGTATTTCAGGGTGATTTTCACCAAAATGTTCGATCAAATGCGCTTCTAACTGTTTGGCCTGGGGGGATGTCGACTCATTTTGCACAATTAAGGATTTATATTCCGAAAGCCAGCGACTCTCCATAACATTGGGTACAGGATCAACATCCTGTATTTCAGCTAAAAGCTGAGTGCTGGCAACGCCTCTACTTTGGTTCTCTGGTTGTTTAGCTTCTGACAACCATTGTCCATTCTCTGGATCTTGATAATGATGGATCATGCGTATAGATTCAGAATTTACCGTTGATAACACCTGAGAGCTATGGGTTGTCACAATAAATTGAATGGCAGGAAAGGCGTCTGTTAATCCCTGAATAATAGTCTGCTGCCACTGGGGATGAAGGTGCATATCCACCTCATCAATCATAACAACACCCTCACTTTTAATTGCGGCTTCGGCACCTAAATGAGCGTTAAGTAAAGAGCAGCGATAAGCAATATCTGCAACCATCGCCAGCATATTTTTAATACCATCACTGAGCTGATCCGCTTTCAATATGCCTTTTTCAGGATGTTCTAGTACCAGTGATTTATCTGCTGTTTCGCTATAAGCAATATTTTGCCACCCTGTATCAGATAAGAGCTTATTAACGGCTTCTTGAACCACCGTCACAGGGTTTTCCAATGTAGGATCAGCCTTAATGGATGATTTTCCTGCTTCTAATTGCTTAATCTGCTCTTCACGGATTTTTTTATAGGCGCTGGTAAACCATTCTTCAAATTGCTTATAACTGGATGCAGGGTCTAGAGCGTTTCGGTAAGCAAATGTCCTAATGTTTTCATCAATACTCTTATGATTGCGCTTCTTTTCGACCAGCTTCTTTTCTTTCCAGAGGCGACCCGTACCGTAATATCCAAAAACAGGGAGAGATATAGGATCAATTAAGGGGTTGCGTATTTCCTGTTGTAGGGTATCTGCATATAGTTTTAGCGCTTTAGAGCCTGGATTATCTTTTATCTGAGATCTTGCGGCTTCACTATCTCTAAAGCGTTTCCACTGTTGGATACCTTGCCCATAGTTCCCTTCTAAATTAATTTCAGAAGGCAGCTTTCGAAGCATTCCAGATGGCGTTTTACTGACAAGAACATCATCTATACGAATGGTATTAGCGGGATCCGCATAAGCCGTTTTAGCTAGATCAAATTGACTGACAAAAGGCCATAGACCAATACGGATAGCATCAAGAATAGCGGTTTTCCCCTGACCATTATTGGCACAGAGCACGGTAATGGATGGATGAAGCTCAAGATCCAGTTGCCCGTAACAACGAAAATCTTTTAGGGTTAACTTTTTCAGCTTCATTCCACGCTCCAGAAAAAAGTAACCCCTCGGTTTGAGCGTAGTTTGCCGAAGCAATCCATAGGCTTGAGGGGTATTGTTATCAGCAGTATAAGAGATGCTGAGAGAGGATGACAAGCGCTTCAGGTTTCTTGGTTTTTAGCACAAGTAGCCTGAATACCTGTATTACACCTCGTGATAAATCTCAGAACCTGTCTCTTTAAACTCTTGAGATTTTTCCTGCATGCCTTCTTCCGCTTTGGCGTTGATCGCCGCAACTTGTTCTGCGTCCAGATCCCGTACTTCTTGGGAGATTTTCATAGAGCAGAATTTAGGGCCACACATGGAGCAGAAGTGGGCGACTTTTGAGGACTCTTTTGGCAGGGTTTCATCGTGGTAAGAGCGTGCCGTATCAGGGTCTAGGCCGATGTTGAACTGATCTTCCCAACGGAATTCAAAACGTGCCTTGGACATGGCGTTATCACGTACCTGTGCCGCAGGGTGACCCTTGGCCAGATCCGCAGCATGAGCGGCAATCTTGTAGGTGATAATACCGGTTTTAACGTCGTCTTTATTCGGCAGGCCTAGGTGTTCCTTAGGCGTTACGTAACACAGCATGGCACAGCCATACCAACCGATCATAGCGGCACCGATACCAGAGGTAATGTGGTCATAACCCGGGGCAATATCGGTAACCAAGGGACCTAAGGTGTAGAAGGGCGCTTCGCCACACTCTTTCAGCTGCTTGTCCATGTTCTCTTTGATCATATGCATCGGCACGTGACCGGGGCCTTCGATAAAGGTCTGAACATCATGTTCCCAGGCGATCTTGGTCAGTTCACCCAGAGTTTCCAGTTCAGCAAACTGAGCTTCGTCGTTGGCATCGTATAAAGAACCCGGACGCAGACCATCTCCTAGGGAGAAGGTAACATCGTAGGCTTTCATGATTGCACAGATGTCTTCGAAGTGAGTGTAAAGGAAGCTTTCTTTATGATGAGCCAAACACCATTTCGCCATGATGGAACCACCACGGGAGACAATGCCTGTCATACGCTTGGCGGTCATCGGCACATAAGCCAGACGCACACCAGCATGGATGGTGAAATAATCCACACCCTGTTCGGCTTGTTCGATCAGGGTATCCCGGAATATTTCCCAGGTTAGATCTTCGGCAACACCGTTTACTTTTTCCAGTGCCTGATAAATAGGTACGGTACCGATAGGGGATGGGCTGTTACGCACAATCCATTCACGGGTTTCGTGAATATTTTTACCGGTAGACAGATCCATAATGGTATCGGCACCCCAACGGATACCCCAGGTCATCTTGGCCACTTCTTCTTCGATAGAAGAGCCCAGAGCGGAGTTACCGATATTACCGTTAATCTTGGTCAGGAAATTACGACCGATAATCATCGGTTCGATTTCTGGGTGGTTAATATTAGCAGGCAGTACTGCGCGGCCCCGAGCGATCTCGGAGCGAACAAATTCAGGCGTGATCTCGTCGGGAATGGCGGCACCAAAGGAATCACCTGGGTGCTGTTCATTCAGCTGCAGCTGTTCACGCATCTCTGCGATCTTCATATTTTCACGCAGGGCAACGTATTCCATTTCTGGTGTGATAATGCCTTGACGGGCGTAGTGCATCTGGGAGACGTTTTTGCCTTCTTTGGCGCGACGAGGTTTGCGCTGTAGCTCAAAACGCAGGGCTTCTAGAGAGATATCCGCTTCCCGCTGTTGGCCGTAATCGGAAGAGAGCTTGGTGAGTTGTTCGGTGTCATCACGCTCTTCAATCCAAGCGTTACGAATAGGGTTCAGGCCCTTACGTACGTCAATTTCTACCTCTGGGTCGGTATAAGGACCCGAGGTATCATAAACCCGTAGCGGTTCATTTTTTTCAGCACCAAAACTGCCCGTGGTATCGCTTAGGCTGATTTCACGCATGGGGACACGAATATCTGGACGACTGCCTTCGATATAGATCTTTTTTGAATTGGGAAACGGTTGGATCGATTGCTCGTCTACCTGAGCGGTTTCTTTCAAATGACCATTGCTATATTGCATCGCAGATACCTTTATCACGGTTTAGCTTTTTAGTTAAAGCTTTATGCAGTAATTAGACGCGTGACGGTATGATGGCGGTTGGTCAGAGGAGTACACATTTAATCTATGGCTGTTTAATGAGATGGCTGCAAACCTGATATGGATGTCAGGTGCTATATTCAGGTTCAGCTTTAAACAGGCACTTTGTGCTTTTATATTAAGCTTTTGAATCTAAAGGCTTAATTAAATACTCGATTCCTACGCTGGCATTACCCAGTTCAGGTTCTTCGGGTTCCGCTGCGTTGCAGCGATCTCAGCCAACCATTTGCACCCCGTCAAGACTGACGCTGAGTCTAGGTAGCTAGGCCCGGACTGTCTAGTCTTTCTAGGAAAAAAACACGCTTTGCTGGCAGAGTTTTGCCGTTAGGTGTGGAATAAACTTGCCGCCCTGCCGTAAAGAAAGGTCATTCCTTGCCGATATAGAATCTCAGTATTTGTTTTTATTTTTACCAAGTGCTGAACATCAGTTTGTATAGCGTCGTCGATATCGATATCGACGGATATTCTGTGGGTGAGCCAAAATCTGGTTTGCTTGTGAGCTGCTATTTCCTGTTTAAACTATTCCCTATTTATAGGGGGGGAGCTTTTGTTCGGCTGTATATCGACAAAGTAAGGCTTTGGTTATGAAAATTACTAACCAGCTAGAACAGTCGCATGGTGTTGCCCGGTCGTTAAACACCGCTCTGCATGAATCGCAGGGTGCGCAGTTTTCTATGTTGCTGAGTATTCTGACGACCCCATTATATACCGCTGATGTACAGGGTTATGATCAGAATGCTGACATTGATATGAAAGAGGTTGGCTTGGAAGCCGACATCCAACGTCGGCGCACGGCTATGGTAATTAATGGTGCGTTGTCGGAATCTATGCGAGAGGGGTATGGAGGCTATTACAGCTTTCTACGGGCTTTAACGGATACCTTTCCACAGATTCAGCAGGTTGCAGCAGTTAAACCCGCACGGGTTAAATCTGCTTATGAATTGGTACCTGCTCCAGAGTTAGGTGAGAAGCTGGCTAAGCAGATTAATTTAGCCGCCTAAGGTTTTCCCTAATATCTTTTTCACAGTGGCTCAGGCATAGTAAAAGTCCTCTTTAAATGGATGCGGTCTGAACGATAGGTTTGGATTGGTTTATGTGACTGGACGGTTCATATAAAGAGCGCAACGTTATTCAGAAGCGCTTTTTCGATTAATTTTACTGCTTGGGCTGACTTACAGCTCTGAGAGACTATAGCGCTTCTGACGATTTCTGATTTTATTTAAATTAGATTTATCTAAATTATATTGGCTAACAGCATTGCAGCTGGTAGCCTTTTTGTTTATTTACTGCCGATTAATCTAATGGTGCAGGAGCAAGCTATGCGACGACTTACCGCCCTTTCAGCGGCTTTACTTACGGCTATGAGTTTGAATGTTCAAGCCAGTAGTTTATCCAATGTGTATCAAGATGCACTGGCAAACGATTATCAGCTGAAAATAGCTCAGTCTGAACTTAATGCCGTAATGGAAGATGAAAATGCCGCTTGGGCAGGTGTTAAACCTTCTGTCACAGTAGGAGGTAATTTGACTCACCATGAGGTGGATGGTTCGGGTTCTAGTAGCTATAACGCCCGAGGGGCTAGTATTTCTCTGACTCAGCCACTATTTAATGTGGCTAAGTTTCAGCAGATTGGTGTAGCGGAAGCGGGCACAGAACAAGCTCAGTTTACCTACCGTGAAGCCGAAATGGATCTGATGGTTCGAGTAACGGAAGCCTTTTTTGAAGTATTGCGTGCACAGGATACTTTGAACTCGTCCCAAGCTCAGGAAAAAGCCATTAAGCGCCAGTTAGAGCAAGCTCAGCAACAGTTTAAAGTCGGTCTGATTCCAATTACTGGCGTTAATGAAGCCCAGGCGGCTTATGATGCGTCTCGTGCAGCCCGTATTGGTGCCGAAGGCACACTACTGATCAGTGAAGAGTCTCTGCAGCTGGTCACAGGCAAAGGCTACAAAAACCTAGATGTGCTGTCTGAATCCTTCCCTGTCACGGCACCGCAACCGGCAACGGTTCAGTACTGGATCGACCTGGCGCTAAGTAATAGCCCGGCGGTTAAAGCGGCCCAGAAACAGAAGGATGTGGCGCGTTTAGGTGTTGATATCGCTGAGGCCGCTTATCTGCCGTTTGTGGATGCTAAAGCGGGTTTGGCTTACAGTCATGATTCTGCATCGGATAACGATGTTACCGATCTATCTCTAGGTGTTGAGATGGGCTGGCAGGTGTATACCGGTGGTGCGACCAGCTCGAACATCAATAAATTGGGTTATTTCCTGAATCAGTCTGAGCAATCTCTTGAGTTGCAAAAACGTTCAGCGGCTTTGAACACTCGGACTTATTATATTCAGGTAACCACCAGCGTTCAGCAGGTAGAAGCGCGTCGTCAGGCGCTGATTTCCTCAGAAAGCGCACTGAAGGCCACTCGTTCCGGTTATGAAGTCGGTACACGTAATATTGTTGATGTACTGGAATCTGAGCAAGCTTACTTCACGGCAGAAACGGCTTATTTGGATACGCGTTATAGCTATCTGGTCAGCCTGATTAAATTAAAGCAGGCGGCAGGTGTCCTGAAGCCTGAAGATATCGCTGATCTAGACCAATGGTTATTGGATCAAGCCGGTTAAATTAATTAAATTTCTTAAGCCCCTCTTGCAGGGGCTTTTTTATTTGAGGTAGCCTTAGGCAGCCTTTGCCTAGATACAACAGGTATAATTAAGATAACAAACAGAAGATTATCAGCCGGAGCGGCTAATGGATGAGCAACGCAACGCTGTCATAGATGCCAGTTTATTTGATAAAGGATCGGTCGCAGTCTTTAAATGGAGTGCGGTGCCTTTACCGGATAACCCTTGGCCGGTTATTTTTGCCAGTAACAATGTTTATGAGTTGCTGGGTTATTGTGCGCAAGATTTTCTCTCTTCTCATATTTGCTTCAGTGATCTGATTCACCCTGATGACTTGTCTCGTATCACTCTAGAAGTGGCTTCTGCGGTTGAAGCAGGGATTACGCGTCTTCAGCATCAGGATTATCGCCTTTTCCGTAAAGATGGCTCGGTATGCTGGGTGATGGATTCCACCATGATTCAGTTTAACCCTGACGGCTCACCGGAAATCTATACGGGCTATCTGGTTGATGTTACCGAGCGCAAAAAAAATGAAACCCAACTGGAAGAGAGTGAGCAACGCTACCGTGAGCTGTTTGAAGGCAGTCGGGTGGTGGAATACTTGCTGGACCCTGAGACGGGTGAAATCATTGATGCGAACCAAGCGGCCTGTCAGTTTTATGGTTATAGCCTAGAGCAACTAAAGAGTATGAATATTCGGGATATTAATATTTTATCCCGAGAAGAGATTGCTAAAGCGATGCAGGAGGCAGAACGAAACCGCCGTCGACATTTTATTTTTCGTCATCGGCTCGCTGATAATACCCTTCGGGATGTGGAAGTACATAGTGGACCGATCAGCTTCAAGGGACGGGAGTTGCTCTATTCTATTGTGCACGATATTACGGATCGTTTGGTTGCAGAACAAAAGCTGGAACGTATCTCCCAAGCATTGGATCAAAGCGGCAGTATCGTGATGATTACCGATGCTAACCATCGTATTGAATATGTGAATCAGCAGTTTGTTAAAAGCACGGGCTTTTCATTAGACGATGTGAAAGACGAGCATGTGGATTATTTATCGGCAGGGCGTACCTCCCATGAAATCCGCAAAAAGCTATCTTCAACACTAAGGCAGGGTAAAAACTGGCATGGAGAGCTTTTATGTCGCCGTAAAAATGGAGAGCTTTATTGGAGTAGCATGTCTGTTTCGCCGGTTTTTAATGATGACGGTGAAGTGGGTAGCGTGGTGGCTGTGGCAGAAGATCTGACAGAGCAACGAGAAACAGATCGAAAAATTCAACAGTTGGCCTTTTTTGACCCGACAACAGGACTGGGCAATCGGCAGTATATGTTGGAAGCACTGGATGAGTTTTTTCTGCAACAAGATCTGCATCCGAGTAAGCAAAGCGGTAAAACCGCTCTGATCTATATTGATCTAGATGATTTTAAACGTATTAATGATTCTTTGGGTCATGATATGGGGGATCGCTTAATCAAAACGGCCGCTCATCGGCTCAAAGTGATTGTTAGTGAAGATGATACCTTGGTGCGCCTAGGGGGAGATGAATTTGGTATTCTTAAGTGCTTTGAGACAGAGCTGGAGCTAGACCATTGGTTAGAGCAATTGGTGCATCAATTTACCCGTACCGTTAAGTTGGGACCTCACACGGTTAGTGTCTTTTCCAGTATCGGTATCGCTATTTTGCCGCAAGATGCCGTCGATACCAGTACCGGTTTACGTAATGCTGAATTGGCTATGTATCGAGCGAAAAAAGAGCAGGGATGTGGTTATCATTTCTTCTCAGAAGAGCTGAATAAACAGGCGGTTGAGCGCCTGCATTATGAAGTTAGGCTGAGAAATGCCCTTAATAACGAAGAGTTAGAACTGCATTATCAGCCCAAAGTCTCTCTTTCCAATAGTTCTATTATGGGGGTTGAGGCCCTGGTGCGTTGGAACGATCCTGAAAAAGGTTTGATACCACCGGGGGATTTTATTCCCCTAGCGGAAGAGACGGGCTTGATCCTACCTATGAGTCAGTGGATTTTAGAACAGGCTTGTCGGCAAGTGGTGTTATGGCAACAGGACTCTGCCATGAAGCATCTGAGAATGGCGGTAAACCTTTCGGTTCGTCAGTTTCAGGAGCCTACGTTTGTGGAGAATGTAGAGCAAATTCTGCAGGAAACGGGCGTTGATCCGAGCTTTATTGAACTAGAAATTACCGAGAGCATGTTAATGGAAAACATGAACACGGTAATTCCTATGCTAGAAGCTTTGAAAGCATTAGGGATTAGCCTCGCTATTGATGACTTTGGTACGGGGTACTCTTCCCTGGCCTATCTTAAGCAGATGCCTATTGATGTCCTTAAAGTTGATCGAGCTTTTGTACAAGATTTACCCCATGGTAAAAGTGACTGTGCTATTACCAAGGCCATTATTTTAATGGCGCAACAGTTGGGTTTAAAAGTGGTGGCAGAAGGTATTGAGGAGTCGGATCAAGCGGACTTTTTAACCGATAGTGGCTGTGAGCTGGGGCAAGGTTTTCTCTATAGTCGGCCACTGAACCTAAAGGATCTTGAACATATTCTGCACAGCCCTAAGGCTGATAAGGATCTTTTACTCTCCCTGCAATAGAACCTGTTTTAGTGAGAGTATTATTAAAATGAGAGCCAGAAATGATTTTTCTAGGCTCTCTGTTTATCTTTCCTAAAAATTACTCTATTGGAAAACCTACTCTTCACTTAAAAACTGTTCCAGCACAGCATTCAAATAGGTAAAGCCTTCCGGTGTTGTGCTTAAACGACCAGTATCCTGTTCGAGCAATTTTAACTGTTGTAGATGATTCAGCGTTTTACGCACTTGTTTAAGATCCTGCCCTGTCCTTTGGGAATAAAAATCTTCGGGTACCCCTTTTTTTAGCCGCAAGGCATTCATAAAAAACTCTAACGGCAGATCTTCTTCGGCAACGTCATGCTGTTGCGACATGGGTTGTATCGCGGCTAAATACTGTTTTGGGCTACGGTATTTACTGGTGCGAATAATACGCCCTTTACCGCACGCCTTGTTGCTACTTGGCCTATGAGAGGAGGTTGCGCGCTCTAATAGGGTCAGTTTGCCATGAGCGCCTGCTCCTATGCCTAGGTAATCACCAAACTGCCAATAATTCAGGTTATGACGTGCTTCGCTGCCCGGTAGGCTATAGCCCGAAACCTCATACTGCTGATAACCGGCTTGGGCAATCAGCTGTTGTCCGGCTTGCTGAATCTGCCAAAGCTGATCATCGTCCGGTAATGGTGGTGGCGCCTGATAAAAGGCCGTATTGGGTTCTAGGGTCAACTGATACCAAGAAAGATGATCCGGTTGTAACTCTATGGCTTGTTGCAGATCGGCAAGGGCCTGTTGTTCGCTTTGTTCCGGTAATCCGTGCATCAGATCCAGATTGAAACGAGTAAAACCGGCCTTACGGGCACTTTCTGCGGCACGAATAGCATCCTGACTATCGTGAATACGTCCCAAGCGTTTGAGCTTTTCAGGCTCAAAGCTTTGAATGCCGATGGATAAACGGTTTACACCGACTCGGCGATAACCCTCAAAGCGGCTTTGCTCTACGGTGCCAGGGTTCGCCTCCAGGGTGATCTCAATATCATCCTCAAAAGGAATTCGATCTTCGACACCTTGCAGGATGGCTCCAATGGCTTCTGGCGAAAACAGGCTGGGAGTACCGCCGCCAAAGAAGATGCTGTGCAACTTACGCCCTTGGACTCCGTAGAGATCCTGATCAAGATCGTTGAGTAGCGCCTGAACATACTCTTGTTCTGGTATGACAGGCTCTGCTCCTCGCGTGCCTAAACGATCCAGACCGTGGGAGTTGAAGTCACAGTAAGGGCACTTTTGCACACACCAAGGAATATGAATATATAGGCTTAGAGGCGGTAGCTCTAAACCTATTTTTTTATCTAATATGGTTTTCTGACTATCGGTTGTTGCAGGCATCTTAACCCTGTCTCTGTTTTAGCTGGGCCACTAGATCCAGTGTTGCCTTGCCGCGATGGCTGCGTTTATTTTTCTCTTCTGGTTTAAGTTCTGCAGCCGTACAGTTCAGTTCTTCTACCCAAAATAGAGGGTCGTAACCAAAACCGCCTTCACCCTGTTGCGCTTCGAGAATACGGCCTTGCCAGCTACCTTGAGCAATAATAGGTGTCGGGTCGTCTGCATGACGTAGGTAAACCAGTACACACCAATAACGTGCGGTACGATCAGCTTCAGGTAGTCCTGAAATCTCTGCTAACAGCTTTTCGTTGTTACGTTGGTCTGTGGCATTAGGCCCAGAAAAACGTGCCGAGTAGATGCCTGGTGCGCCTTTAAGAGCATCAACTTCAATACCCGAATCATCTGCCATCGCAGGAAGACCACTAACACGGCTGGCTTCTCGGGCTTTCAGTAGGGCATTTTCAATAAACGTCAGACCCGTTTCATCCACCTCAGTGACGTTAAATTCACTTTGAGGCACTACTTCAAAACCTAAAGGGGCCAGTACTTGGCCAAACTCTTTTAACTTACCCTTGTTACCACTGGCTAATACTAATTTTTGGCTCATCTTTTATATTCTGCGTTATGAAATAGGTAAGGCTTAAACGGTTCTGATGTTTCCATCATAGAAACCGCTTTGCAATTCAGTGATTAGTCGCCGTAGAAGCGACGAATAAAGCTTAGATCGTAAGCCGGTTGATTCGGATCAAAACGAACTTTTAAACGGAAGCGAGTAGGTTCGTCTTCAGTAAAGCGAAACGAGGTGATTTGGTAGATGGCGTTAGGCTCTCTGATGCTGCGAAAGGCTAAACTCACGCTTTGACCTGCTAAGTTGCCTACATCTCCTGTTACCAGGGCTTCAACGGCCTTGTAACGACCGTCGCTTTGCTTTTTGAGTACCGAGATATTGATCATCGCCTGATAGCGGCTGCGCACGACGTTATATGCTTTAGCCACCTGAGGTTGAAGAAAGCTGGTGGTAAAGGTGTTGTAGTGAATTTGGTAATCCCCGACTTGTTCAAATTGCTCTGCTTTAGCCGACGACATCATGACTAGGAGTAGGCATAAAGCGGCAAAAAAGGAGGTCAGGGAAAAAGGAGTCATGAGAAAACGGGACATGATCATCTCCGAGATAAAGGATAAAGCGTTATGGGATAAACATTACCCTCTATACGAAGGTTAAGGCTTATCCGCTATAACATCTTGTTGATTAGGTTGTTTTATATGAACAATCGACCTAAAGACATCTATAAATACCCTATGAGATAGGGATCGCTATAGATGCCCCGATAAATAACCTTGGGTTAACTATCAGTATGGTCACTTTTTAGCGCGTGACGCGGTAGATTGCCACTTCGCCAAATAAGTTTGGCCACACTTTGGTGCCTAAATGGGTTTCGTGTTCACTGTTACCCACCGTACGATCCAAAATTTGGAAGTTACGGTTTTTGCACAGTTGTTCAAAATCCCGAAAGGTCGAGAGATGAATATTCGGTGTATCGTACCAAGTATGAGGCAGTGACTTGGAGACCGGCATCTCACCTTTTAGGGACAGATACATTCGACAGCGCCAGTAGGCAAAGTTCGGAAAAGTAACGATGCATTCTTTTCCGACCCGTAACATCTCCTCCAACATTAAGTCAGGGCGACGCAGGGCCTGCAGAGCTTGAGTCATCACCACCAGATCATAGCTTTGATCTTTAAAGTTGCTTAGGCCGTCATCCAAGTTTTGCTCAATAACATTGACGCCTTTGGCCACACAGTGGGTGATTTTATTAGAATCAATTTCCAAGCCGTAACCGTGTACCTGCTTATGTTTCTGCAGGAAATGCAGCAGTTCACCATTACCGCAACCCAGATCGAGTACTCGACTATTAGGCTGAACCCAGTTTTGGATAATCGCCAGATCAGGACGGGTTAAGCTCATGAGGCACCTCCAGTGGTCATCTTTCCGGCAGTGCGTTGCATAAAGGCGGAGAAGACCGCTTCATAACGCTCGTTAGGAATCAGGAAGGCATCGTGACCGTGAGGTGATTCAATGCAGGCATAGCTGACATTTTTACCCGCTTCCGTCAGAGCATTTACAATTTCCTCTGAACGAGCCGGAGCAAAGCGCCAATCGGTACTGAAAGAGATCAGTAGGAAGTCACTTTTAGCCTGAGCTACTGCTTTGGATAGATCACCACCATATTCTGCGGCGGGGTCGTAATAATCTAGCGCTTTGGTCATTAACAGGTAGGTATTGGCATCAAAGCTACCGGAGAACATATCCCCTTGATAGCGCAGATAGCTTTCTACCTGAAACTCCACTTCGTAGCCAAAATTGATCTTATCGGAGCGCAGATCCCGACCAAATTTACTGCCCATAGAGTCTTCAGACAGGTAGGTAATATGCCCCACCATACGTGCTAAACGTAAACCTTGCCGTGGCAGGGTATTGTGTTCGGCATAACGACCATCATGGAAGTCAGGGTCGCTCATAATGGCTTGGCGAGCCACTTCGTTAAAGGCGATATTTTGTGCTGTCAGGCGTGGTGCTGCGGCGATTACAGCCGTACCTAACATTCGATCCGGATGATTAATGGACCATTGTAGCGCTTGCATACCACCAAGACTTCCGCCAATGATGGCAGCCCAGGTCTTAATGCCCAGGTAGTCTGTTAGTCTCAGTTGGCTTTCAACCCAGTCCGGTACTGTCATGACCGGGAAATCCGGACCATAGTCTTGTCCAGTGGCAGGATTGACGGATGTCGGGCCGGTTGAACCGCTACAACCGCCTAGGTTATTTAGGCATACGACAAAAAAGTGATTAGTATCTATACACTTGCCAGGGCCAATATAAGCGTCCCACCAACCGGGCTTTTTATCATCCATAGAATGATAACCAGCGGCGTGATGGGTTCCACTTAAGGCATGACAGATCAACACCGCATTGGTGTGATCGGCATTCAGTGTACCGTAGGTTTCGTAGATTAGTTCGTAGCTGTCCAGCGTACGACCACAGGCGAGTTCCAGCGGGGTGTCAAAGCGCGCAGTTTGCGGTTTGACAATACCGACAGAATCTTCAGGAATTGCATTAGGCATTTTTCCCGGATCTTCCTCAATCAAGATGTCTGCGGACGGCTTAGTCTTCCTGTTAGAAGGCCCTGAACATAGGGGGAACAGAGCCCGCAGGATACAAGCCGCGGAAAGGCCAAACTGTAACAGTTAAGATCTGACTGTTACAGTTTTCTTTTGAGGGAAAGATTCTGCTAGGGAGGTCTTATAGTCCAGCCACAAGTCGTGCAGGTAGTCCCGACATCTGTGCCAAAGGTCCTACGATCAGAATCTCTAGAACATTAATGGCGATAAAAACAAAGATAGGCGACAGATCAATACCACCCATGGATGGCAGGATATTACGTACTGGCGCCATGACGGGTTCGGTGATCTGGTAGATCAACATTGCGCCAGGATGACCGGTATTCGGTGCTACCCAGCTTAAGATGATAGAGATCAGCAGAGCAAAGAAGTAGATATCCAGCAAGGTAGAAATAACACCGGTTAAAGCACCCATTAAAAGATTGAATACAGGCGGCATACCAGCCCCTGCAATCTGCAATATAGCCACTAAGCCCAATGCCTTAACCACAAAAGCAACAATCAAGGTTGCGATATCGATACGCCCCATAGGCTTAATAATGCCTTGTACCGGACGTACTAAAGGTGAGGTTACTTTGGCGATTGTCTGGCAGATAGGGTTATAAAAATCGGCCTTTGAAAACTGCAAAATAAAGCGCAGCACAACAATAAATAGAAACAGGTTGACCAGAGTCGAGATCAAATAAACACCTGCAGTACCAACAGATTGTCCCATGGCGGTAAAGCTCCAACTAATTGACTTTGTCTTATTGTATGAAGGCAAAAGGCATTTTTTCCAGCTTAAAATGATTCTTTTAGCACTTTAATCCTCTTATGCTGAAAGAAATTCCGCTGTTAATACCTTTTGCCCTGGTATCGTTTTAGACGCTTTTGGCTAGGGCCTTTTATCGATGCCAGTGGTTATTTATCTCGTTTTATTGGTCCAGTAATTTGGATAGTTCTTTGCCTCGATCGGAAGAGGCTTTGACTGCTTTGGCAAACAGGTCATGGATACCGCCTTCATTAAAGGTTTTTATCGCTTGTTCGGTTGTTCCACCCGGGGAGGTCACCCGGCGACGCAGTTCTGCTGCATCTACGTCGCTTTCGCTGGCCATACGGGCTGCACCTAGAGCGGTTTGTAGGGTTAGCTGGCGGGAAACTTCTGGGCTTAGACCGACTTCTTCACCGGCTTTTTGCATCGCTTCCATCATCAAGAAAAAATAGGCTGGGCCACTGCCAGACACACCGGTGACGGCTTCAATCTGAGCTTCCTCATCCACCCAAAGAGCAATGCCTACCGCTTGTAACATCTTTTCTGCGACAGCTTTTTGTTCTTGGCTCACGGCAGCATTGGCGTATAAACCTGCTGCGCCACAACGTACCAGAGACGGTGTATTTGGCATGGTGCGAACCAAAGCCACGTTGCCACCTAGCCAGCGCTCCAGCGTTTCTGCGGTTAATCCTGCAGCGACAGAAATCACCAAGGGTTTGCTGATCTGTACCTGATCTTTAATCTGGTCGCAGAGCTCTTTCATCATCTGAGGTTTAACCCCAAGGATGATGACGTCATGGTTGGCAACGGCAGCAATATTATCGGTGCTGGTCTGGATGCCAAATTCACCCTTTAATGCCTGTAGGCGTTCTTCGCTTCGACGAGTCGCCGTAATATCGGCCGGGTTATAGCCTTCAGCAATTAGGCCGCCGATAATACTGCCGCACATATTGCCTGTGCCTAGGAAGGCCATAGTGGCATTTTGCATCTGTTTTTTCCTTCAAATTACATTCGGTGAAATTAGGCGCTAAACCATAACGTTGCTGTTTTAGACCGTCAGTGTCATCGCGTAGAGTGTGTCACGTTACGCTCGATTGCTGTAGTCCCGAGCGCCAAAAATAGCCGTACCGATACGCACCATGGTACTGCCTTCAGCAATAGCCGCGTCCATATCTCCGCTCATACCGATGGATAGCGTGTCTATATCAGAATAAAGCGTTTGTAGCTGTTTTAATGCCTGATTAAGTTTGGCAAAGGGAATGCGCTGTTGTTCAAAGCTTTCTGCAGGAGCAGGAATAGCCATCAGCCCTCGTAGGCATAAATTAGGCATTTGACTGATTTGTTCGGCAATCTTGGGCAGCTCTTCTAGACTAATACCGGATTTGCTTGTTTCTTCGCTGATATTAATCTGTAGGCAGATGTTAAGCGCCGGTAGGCCTTCAGGTCGTTGATCATTTAAACGTTGAGCTATTTTCAAACGATCAACACTGTGTACCCAGTGAAAATTCTCTGCGATTGCTTTGGTTTTATTGGATTGAATCGGGCCGATAAAGTGCCAGCTAATATCCAGATCAGATAAGGTTTGTTGTTTTTCCAAGGCTTCTTGCAGGTAGTTTTCACCAAACTCACGCTGACCCGCTAGGCAAGCTTCGCGTACTGCCTCAGCAGGCTTGGTTTTACTGACTGCCAGTAAGGTGACGGAATCTGGCTTTCGTTGATATTGCGCACAACTCTGGGCGATCTGCTGACGTACTGTGGCTATATTTTGAGCAATTTGATGTTCTGTCATTCAATCCTCTATCCCGTAGGGTCATGGATGGGGTTATGCGGCCGACATTATAATCTCTGACGCTAGTCTCTGATAAGAACGATATACGATAGCAGCGGTTCTTGATAACCGTTGTCTTTGATAACAACCGTCTCTGACAATTCGCAATTTAGGTTCTTAGGTGTATGGATATTACCGAACTGCTGGCTTTTAGTGCAAAACAAGCCGCTTCCGATCTACATCTTTCTGCTGGTATGCCGCCTTTGATTCGGGTCGACGGTGATATCCGGCGTATTAATGTACCTGCGCTTAATCATAAAGATGTGCATCGCATGATTTATGACATTATGAATGATAAACAGCGTCGGGATTATGAAGAGTTCCTGGAGCTGGATTTTTCTTTTGAGGTGCCGGGTATCGCGCGTTTTAGGGTAAATGTATTTAACCAGAACCGTGGTGCAGGCGCTGTTTTTCGAACCATCCCCAGTGAAGTCTTAACCATGAATCAGTTGGGTCTGGGAGATGTTTTTCAGAAATTTTCTATGATGGCCCGGGGATTGGTCTTGGTTACCGGGCCCACGGGTTCCGGTAAAAGCACGACCCTAGCTGCGATGTTGGATTATGTGAATGATCGTAAATACCAGCATATCTTAACCATTGAAGACCCCATTGAGTTTATCCACGAAAGTAAAAAATGTCTGGTCACTCAACGTGAGGTGCGTCGAGACACTCACAGTTTTAGTGATGCCCTAAGATCTGCCTTGAGGGAAGATCCCGATATCATTTTAGTGGGAGAGATGCGGGATCTGGAAACCATACGTTTGGCGCTGACAGCAGCAGAAACCGGTCATATGGTGTTCGGTACTTTGCACACAAGTTCAGCCGCTAAAACCATTGATCGTATTGTGGATGTGTTTCCCGCCGCGGAAAAAGCCATGGTGCGCTCTATGTTGTCGGAGTCTTTAAAAGGTGTGATATCCCAGACCTTACTGAAAAAAGAGTCCGGTGGTCGCACGGCGGCCCATGAAATTATGACGGTGACTCCTGCTATTCGTAATCTGATTAGAGAGGACAAGATCGCTCAAATGAACGGTGTTATTCAAACCGGTGCCGGACATGGCATGCAGACGATGGATCAGTGTTTACGGACGTTATTGAATAAAGGTCAAATTTCTCTAGAAACAGCCCGTGACAAGGCTGTTAATCCCGATGCTTTTATGTAATTACAGTTTACGTAATTAAGGTGTAAGGTTATAAAAACGTTATGGCTGAACAGAGACAATGCTCTCCTAAGCAACAAGCATTATTAGATAAATTCTTTAAAATGCTGAAATTAATGGCTGAAAAGAAGGGAACAGACCTATTTATCACCACAGGTATGCAGCCTTCAATGAAGCTAAATGGTGAACTGGTTCAGCTATCAAGCAGTACGTTAAGTCCTGATATGGCTAATGATATTATCTTTGGCATTATGAATGAGGAGCAAGAGCAGGAGTTTCGGCAGAAACGAGAGTGTAATTTTGCTTTAAGTGCACCGGGTGTGGGGCGTTTTCGGGTTAGTGCTTTTTATCAGCGTAATCAGGTCGGTATGGTGCTGCGTCGTATTGAGTTTGATGTGCCTCGTCTAGAAACCTTGAATCTACCTCCTATTATCAGTGAGTTGGCCATGGAAAAACGGGGTTTGATCCTGTTTGTGGGTGCCACAGGCACAGGTAAATCCACCTCTCTAGCCGCGATGATTCAATACCGTAATGAAAACAGTCGGGGCCATATTATCTGTATTGAAGATCCCATTGAGTTTATGCATCAGCATAAAAGCTGCATTGTCACCCAGCGGGAAGTGGGCATCGATACGGACAGTTTTGAGATCGCGTTAAAAAATACCCTAAGACAATCTCCTGATGTGATTATGATTGGTGAGGTACGCAGTCGGGAAACCATGGAATATGCCCTCGCTTTTGCCGAGACGGGTCATCTTTGTTTAGCGACCCTACATGCCAATAATGCCAATCAGGCCCTAGAACGCGTGATTAACTTTTTTCCTCAAGAAAGGCATAACCAAATCTGGATGGATCTTTCCTTAAATCTTAAGTCCATTGTGGCTCAGCAGCTGGTGCCGACCGTTGATGGGAAATCCCGTAAAGGCGTTATCGAAGTTTTGCTAAATACCCCCTTAGTCTCCGATATGGTGCGTAAAGGTAATGTGCCTGGCTTAAAAGATATTATGAAAAAATCCCGAGAATTGGGTATGCAGACTTTTGATCAGGCTTTATACGATTTGCATCAGCAGGATCTGATCAGTTACGACGACGCTCTGGCTTTTGCCGATGCGCCCAATGATCTACGTTTGATGATTAAATTGGGGACCCGGGACAGCAGTTCTCCTGATTCACGTTTCGGTTCTGCAGGTGATCAATTTACGCTGGTGGATTAAGTGTTGCGTTTCTGAAGTGATTCTCTGTTAAGCAAAGGGGCCTGTTGAATAAAGGCCTACAAGGCATTTCTCACGTAAAACAGGTCATAGAATAGCTTGGTCTGTGCTATGCTTGCGCTCAAATTACTCTTTCTTTTTTTAAGGTCTGTTACTGCATCCGTGCGGTCTAGTCAAAGACCTTTGATTCCATTCTGTTTTTTGAGGTGCAGTCCTTGTTTACCGAGCTTTCCCTGCATGAACGTCTATTAAAGGCGTTAGATAAACTTGAGTTTGAAAAAGCCACGCCAGTTCAGGCTCAGGCGATACCTGTGGCCATGAGACAAAAAGATCTTCTGGTCAGTGCAGAAACCGGTAGTGGTAAAACAGCGGCTTTTTTACTGCCGATGCTGAACCACTTTTTACAGAACCCGGCACCGAATACTGGGGCTCGTGGTTTGATTCTGGCACCGACCCGTGAGCTGGCCCGTCAGATCTATAAGCACTTTACAGAGCTGTCAGCGTTTACTCAGATTAAAGCTACCTGGATTATCGGTGGTGATAGCTTTAAGTTTCAGCGTGCGATGTTGCGTAAAAACCCGGAAATTATTATCGCAACACCGGGGCGTTTGGCTGAGCACCTGGATAAAGATTCTCTGGATCTGAATGATCTGGAATATCTAGTTTTAGATGAAGCTGATCGTATGCTGGATATGGGCTTTACTGAAGAGTTGCAGGCGATTACTAGTCGTTGCCGACCTGAGCGTCAAACCATGATGTTCTCTGCCACCATCAGTCACCCTGGTGTGCGTAAGGTTGCAGAAGCGGCATTGAAAGACCCTGAAACCATTATGATCAGTACCGTGCGCGATCAGCACAGTGCCATCACTCAGAAATACCTACTAGCGGATGACAGCAAACATAAAGATGCCATGTTGGTGCGTCTGCTAAATGACGAGCAATACCAAAAAGCTCTGGTCTTTGTTAATAAAAAGGTTGATGCGGATCGACTGGGCGGCTGGCTACGTTATAAAGATGTGCGTTGTGTGGTATTGCACGGTGATATGACTCAGGATCAACGTAACCATGTGATGAACCTGATGCGTCGTGGTCATATCGATGTCATGGTGGCGACGGATGTGGCTGCTCGTGGTTTGGATGTTTCTGGTATTGAGCTGGTTGTTAACTATGATATGGCTCGTAAAGGCGATGATTACGTACACCGTATTGGTCGTACTGGTCGTGCTGGAGAAACGGGTACCGCTATCTCTATGATTCTATCTCAAGAGTGGAATCTGAAGGCGACTATTGAACGTTATCTGCGCGTTGATTTTGAACCGACTAAGGTGAAAGGTCTGGAGGGCAAATATAAAGGCCCGAAAGAAGTAAAAGCCAGCGGTAAGATTGTTGGTAAGAAAAAGCCAAAATCTGCAGAAGAGAAAAAAGCTCAGAAAGAGAAGAAGAAGGGGCAGGAGAAGAAAGCGGCTAAACGCTCGGCACGTAAAAATGCTGAGGGACAAGCCAATAATGGTGCTCCAGCCAAACGTCGTCTTGCACCGGTAGAGCGTCAGAATGTCGGTTTTGGCACAATCAAAAAGCGCAGTTCAGAAGCTTATAAACCGGACTCAGAAGACGAGTAGGCTTTTCTGTTCATTGAAAGGAATCGGAAGAACAGAATGATATGAATCCCGGTAACGCCTTATTATCCAAAAGAGGCGTTATCACATCATAGGGGCTGATATTAGACGTTATATGCAGACAAAAAATGCCCGGCGGAAGGGGATCCACCGGGCTAGACCGTGATTAGCTTGATGAGGAGATAAACCACAATAACTAGGAAACCTGAACCCGTTATTGGTTTAAATCGGGGCTTTTCTCAAAGCGTGTAAAAATAATAACCATTCTCATTTATCCTGTAAAGTCTTTTTTGAGATTTATTCTCATTTAATCCCTACCTGATATATTGATCATCTTTCATGCTTCTCTTTATCGATTTTTCAATCTAGCTCCGTCGGTGAGTTACTTTATTAGGATTGATATATCGTAAAATCTAGACAAAAAAATGCCCGACGGAAGGGGATCCATCGGGCGAGACCGTGATTAGCTTGATGAGGAGATAAACCAATAAAGTAAGGAAC
>JAKZRG010000113.1:0-2715 GCA_047518265.1 Oceanospirillum sp. | reverse complement strand
GTATTGATATTTCGATTGAAAGTAATTTAATCAAACTCTGTGATGAGATTGGCTTGGATTACGCCGCAGCAATTGCCTATGACACTGAACATGATTGGCAAACGTGGGTTGATCAGCACCAACATGAGCTAGAAAGTATGGGCTTTTGGGGAGTGCCATGTTTTCGTTATGGCGATGTTGAAACCTGGGGGCAGGACAAGCTTTGGCAAATAGAACAAGCCATTATTCGTTAAATCACAGGTTAATAAAATTTTATTATATATATCCGTATAGACGTCTATTGACTTAAGTTACCGTTCAATGATTTAATACGCTCGTCCCTTATTTTGACTTGGCAGTTAATAAAACTGCCAAGTATCAAGGGCCAGAAGAGGAGCATTAACCAGGTAGTTATCATAAAGAGATCAAACTCTAATGATTGATAATGAGGGGGATTAATGCCGAGATGGGTACATTTTTGATGATGTGCTTGTCGGTTGCTTAGGTTGAATCCTGACAACTGTCACCTATGGGTGGAGAGCTTCTGGCCTTTGCGAATGTGCCAAAGCATCTCCTTTGCTTTGCTGTTTGCAAATGCCTAAAAGTTCTCCGAACGAAGTGAGTTCGAGAGAAATGTATCATCAAACACAATTAAACAATATTCGTAGTCTACCATTATGGACTGCATTGGTAACGCCTTTTACCAAGCAAAATACCATTGATTTTGACGGTTTAGCGGCTATCGCCAAAGAACAAGCGCAAGCAGGTAACGGCATTTTGTTGCTTGGTAGCACGGGTGAAGGCTTAGCGCTGACAGAAAGTGAACAATTAAGTATTGTAGAGTTTATCTGTGAGCTAGCGCTAGATACTGCCATTATGGTGGCAGTTGGCGGCTACAACTTACCTAATCAGCAACAATGGATAGAGCGTTGTAATAAACTCCCTATCGATGCTTATTTACTTGGTTCTCCGCTTTACGCTAAGCCAGGTTCTGTTGGACAAACTCAGTGGTTTAAATCTTTGCTCGATACTGCACAAGTGCCTTGTATGTTATACAACGTACCTTCACGCAGCGGTGTTGATATCACTATTGATTGTCTTCAAGAGCTACAAAACCATCCTAATTGCTGGGCATTGAAAGAAGCTAGTGGCGATTTAAATCAATTCCTAAGCTACCAACTACATTGCCCAAATATTGATTTATTTAGTGGCGAAGATGCCATGATGCCATTTTTAGCAAAAGCAGGTGTTAAAGGTTTGGTTTCTGTGTGTGCTAATGCTTGGCCTAGCGCAACTAGGTGCTATGTCGATTTGTGTTTACAAGGTGATGATAACAACTTGTATTCTGTTTGGTATCAAGCAATTGATGCCTTGTTTCAAGTGGCAAACCCGATCGCGGTTAAAGTGCTTATGTATCAACAACAACAAATCTCAAATCCTCTTTTACGTCCGCCATTAACGCACCTTGAGTTGAGCTCTTCGGAGGCACTTAAGCAAGCAAATGAAGCAATTACATTATGGTTTGAGCAAAACCAGAAATTAAATTATGTTGGAGAATAAAATGAATTGGCAGCAAACATTAGCACAATTAGAAGCTGGAACGACAAGAGCAGCAACACAAGATGACCAAGGAAATTGGCACGCCAATATTGATGCTAAACAAGCAATACTTGCCGCATTTAAAGCTGGCGAAAATATCGACTTTGATGGTATTTATCAAGGATTTGTTGATAAAGGAAACTTACCTGCTCGTCAATTTTCAGTGCAAGACAATGTCAGGCTAGTACCCGGCGGTTCTTCTGTGCGTACGGGTGCTTACGTAGCTCCGGGTGTGATTATTATGCCACCGGCTTATATTAATGTTGGCGCCTATGTTGACTCAGGGACTATGGTAGATAGCCATGCCCTGATTGGTTCTTGCGCGCAAATTGGCAAGAATGTTCATGTCTCAGCTGCAGTGCAAATAGGTGGTGTTTTAGAGCCTGTCGGGGCAAGCCCAGTGATCATTGAAGATGATGCCTTTTTAAGTGCTGGTGTTGTGATTGTTGAGGGTGTGGTTGTTAAAAAGGGTGCTGTTATTGCTCCAGGCGTTTCTTTATCAGCGTCAGTGCCAGTATTTGATTGTGTAAATAACGTCATGCTAGAAAAGGGCGCACCTATTCCCGAACGGGCTATCGTTGTACCCGGTACCCGTCCTGTAAATCAGCCTTGGGCACGTGACATGGGGTTAAATATGGCTTGTGCTTTGATCGTTAAATATCGTGATGAGCAAAGTGATGCCTCACTTGAACTAGAATCATTCTTAAGATAGGTATAGAGATGGCAACAGCTCCTACGTGGTTTAATAATAACACTCGGTCAATTTTATCTACGCATGATATGCCCAGTAATGCTGATGAAAATGGCTATTTTGTTTACGACCTTGATGCACTAGATAAACATCTAAAGCAATTACTGCAGCAAGATGTCATTAAATTGTGGTTTGCGGTTAAAGCTAATCCGTTATCAAAAGTACTGCAAACATTAGACAACTGTGGTTATAATTTTGACGTCGCTAGCGCTGGCGAGTTACACCAGGTACTTAAACAAGGAATAGGAGCTGAGCGCATTTTAAATACTGGGCCAGCTAAATCTAAAGCGCAAATAAAACGCTTTTTGCAATTAGGTGTTTCTACTTTTGTCGTTGAAAGTCTTAACCAGTTACAGTGGCTTTCAGAAGTAGCTCAAGCCTTATCC
>JAKZRG010000112.1:0-12486 GCA_047518265.1 Oceanospirillum sp. | reverse complement strand
ATCTTCGGTACTCAGATAGACTGTAGAGGCAGTGCCACTGGCATTACGACTAATGGTAAAGGCGATTTCATCGCCTTCAGAGACTCCAGTCTCACTGCTATCGGCATCGGTAGTGATGGTATAGCTGTAGTCTGCGGCTTCGACATTGGCGATATGCGCAGTAGTGCTGCTGTCAGCTGTCAGATCGGTGGATTTTTTAAACAGCTGCAGATCAAAATCTTCAATAGCTTCATCTAGATTATCGATAAAGGTATCGACACTAACGGTTTTAGTGGTCTCATGAGCTTCGAACTGCAGAGCATATTTATCAAAGCCGTTAAAGTCAGACTGGTCTGCGGTACCGTTTGTTGCTGTGGTTAGATAGACCGTAGAGGTAGAGCCAGAAGTATCACGGGTTACGGTAAAGGTAATACTTTCACCTTCGTCTGCAGCGGTAGCCATGGTGCTGGCATCTGAAGCCAAGGTGTAATTGATTTCAACTTCGGGCTCTGGCTCCACTTCAATCAATTCTGGAATAGCTACTGTTCCCTTGATCGTGGAGTTCCAAAACTCTTCAATAGATGCTTCAAATTCGCCAATATGTGACCAACCAGAACCACCATCACCCCAGGGGTTGCGTAGAAGAAATTTATCTGTTTCTTCATTGTATGACAGGATGATAAAGGCATGACCAGAGATAAATGTATATTTATTATTTTCTTTAACGGTGCCTTGAGATGATAGATAGCAGGGTTGGCCATTATTTAATGCATCAATAATTGTCTGTTTGTAAGTATTTGGGTCGGTAGAGCGATAATAGCCGGAGTGAAAGCTATCACCTGTGGCATGGTAATAGCTGGAGTATTGTTTGTAATCCTGATTGGTAAGGTGCTTGATAGGGCTAGCCCAGCCTCCTTCAATGCCTTGATAGCTATGGCTCCCAGGGTCTCCACCTGTTCTAACATATACCTGGCTATTGATCTGGGCATAAGCTTTTTCTAGCAAGGTCATCCAGATTTCACCATCTGGATCGTGATCTTGGTTACTGCCATAGGCTACACCTAAACGGCCGCCCCAATTATTAGTTATAGGGACATCCAGATTGACGGTTGTATACAGCTCTTCATTGTTAAAGTTGAACTTTATGCCGTACGTACCATTACCATTGTCAACGAAGTTATCTTGTATATCGTATCCTTCCGTGCTGGCAACAATACCCATGCTGGCCAGAACATAGCAAGTTCCCGCAAGACCTTGGCTGATATCTGCAGCTTCAGCGCCATCAATAAATAACTGACCATCTGAGATTTGATAACTAAAGGCATAATCAGCATCTTCATCGCCTTGAGCAGGATCGCCACCGGATATAGGCATAGGAAGGTCAAGGCCTAAGAACCATTTATCCACTAGCCAAGTGGCTTTTTTCTCTGATAGGCCCGCTGACATATTTCCTAATGATTTTACAGCGCTATCTTTTGTGACCCCTCCCCACCAATTAGAGTTAGCTGGGTTGGTATAGATGGCATTGTAACTGATGGTTTTTACATAGTTATTAGCAAAGTTCTCTTCGGAATTGCTATAGATACTTTTTAGATCGGAATATTCCGATGAGGTAATGCCGTTATCGGCAGCACTTTGCAGGATAGAGAGCATCTCATCGTAGTTAAAGCTATTATCTGAAGCTGCTTGTTGAGCTAATGACTTTAATGAGCCATTTTGCAGGTCATTGGTCCATGACATGGCGAGTGTCCTTTAAATCTTCACTGATGTAACCAGCAAGGGCTGGCAGGGAATCCATTATCACCGACTCTTTCTTGAGTACAGTGAGTATCTATATCGTTTAATACTAAAATCTTTGTTATGTGATAATAGTGTTGATCGATATTAATATTTAGGGCGCTATACTTAAGCGTGTTAGTTGAGCTTAATAAACTATTTTAAATAGCAATCGCGACAAAATATGTCGCCTTATTGGTTGAGTTTTTAAAAAGAAATTGGATCTCATTATTCTTTCCTTGAATTTTTCATACTTAATCCATTGTAAAAGGTATAGATTGTCTGAATAAAAGTACTTTAAGTATATCTCGGCAATTAACCTGATTACATAATGGGCTTTTTGTTACATTAGATGGTTTTTATGTAGATAGTTTGTTGATGAGGTTAACTCGGGTCAATTTGTTGATACTCTAGGGATAACCTGCCCGGCTAAGCCGGACAGGTCACGTATATTAACCCCAGATTTGATCCAGTAGACTCTGATCTTCCATAATACCGCTTAGGGTGATGTCATTGCTAAAGGCGTGATCAATGACATCCACTGCTGATTCTGCAGTATCTGCATTGTCGGTTATCAGGTTCAGTAACTCATTAATGGCGCTGTCGAAACCTTCATCTGAATTCACAGAGGATTGTTCGGCATAGTAGACGGCAACATCATGCTTGTTACTTAACAGATTCCTATCTTCATCACCACTGGTTGGAGCGTAGGCGCCATTTATTACTGAGAGTAGGAATACATCCCGATTCAGGCCTCCATCCAGACGGCCTTCCCAATAATTCCAGCCTCCAGTATCTGGTTCCCGGTTAAACAGGTTCTGGTAAACAGATTCTACAAAGTCTCGGTTACTGCTGCCTGTAGGGTAGGTTTCCCGATACTCGTTTGAGAACGAGAAAGCGGTTGCTGCCTGTGCAAAGCTATGTGAACCGGTGTAGATCTCCTGGAACCAGTAAGTAAAGCCTTTAGCATCTGGAGCACGACCAAAGTAGGCGATATAGAGGTCACTTATGTTGTTTAGTAGCTCTTGTGCATATGATACATCATCACCCTCTGGATCTATCAGATCATCTAGGGCCACATCAACCTTATAGGCGTCATGACCTAAACCATAACCAAAGCCAATAGTGTCAATCTTTATCAGGCTGTCCTCCCCTTCTACACTGGATAATACTCCATCTGCAAAAGTGTACTGACTTGGTAGGTAGGATACTAGAAGGGTGTCTTCAGCATCACTGCCATAGGCAATGTCATCTGAGGCTGTACTGTTGATCTGAGCGTCGCCATTGGAGATATTAACTGTAATATCTTCTGAAACAACGGCTCCGTTATCATCAGTGGCAGAGACCTGCAGTGTCAGCTGATTTTCTAAATCTACACCGGATGCTATACCGGAAATTGTTAGATCAGAAGTATCAAAGTTTAACCAGTCAGGTAAGGTCTCCTCATTTTCTGCGCTGACTGAAATGATCAGATCGTCATCTTCAGCGTCAATGAAGGTGTTGGCGTCCAGAGTATAGCTAAAAGGAACCCCAGCCATAATACTCAGATTCTTCAGAGATATATTTGCTGTAGGTTGATCATTCGTTCCAGTCAGAGTGATGTTAACAAAGCCCAGAGAAGCGTCACTGGCTTGGTAGTTAAAGCTCAGCTCAAGCACCTCACCTTCTGTTAAATAATGGTAGCTTTCGTTATCTGGATCAAAGCTATAGCTACCATCGTTATTAAACAGGAATCCTGCAATATCAGACTGGTCATCTGCGGCACTAAATGTGATACCAGAATCTGACGTCAGATTACCGTTAATGATATTGCCGCCTTCATTAGCTGTAATGCTATGCTCACCACCAGAAGGACCTTCACCATCTTCTTGGCCAGAAATAGTGATGGTTATGGTTTGTGTGCTGTTGTCGGAGCCGGTTACTGTAAAGCTGTCTTCAACCGTTTGGCCTTCGTCCAAGTCTTGAACAGTATTGGCTTCGGCATTAAGCACATAATTCCATTGGCCTTCAGTGTCAATGGTAAAGGTACCGTAATCACTACTCTCAGTGCTGGCTGTGATGGAGACGGTGTCTTCGTTGTCTCTATCATCCACCGTTAGTGTGCCTGACGTCGTGCTATTATCCTCATCGGCGGCACCTGAAGTATCACCAGAAAAGTCAGTTGTATCATTACTGCCTAGAAGCTCAACAGTGATGGTAGTGGAGCTACTGGACTGGCCGTCAGATATTACGACAGTAAAGTTTTCACTGGCCGACTCTTTTAAACCTTCAATAGCGGCATCATCAGGGGTATAGCTCCAAGCGCCTGTATTGGCTTCCAAGGTAATGGTACCGAAAGTGCCGGTTTGACTCTGGCTTCCGTCAGAGAACTTAAACACTAAATCATTACTATCGCTGGCTTCAATGGTGCCATTGGTAACAGTAAAGTTGTCATCAGCAGCAGTATCGGTGTAAGTAATAGTGTCTGGTGCAGTGATATCCGGCAGTTCATTTGTGCCTGTGCTGGACATGCCGACAATATTGGTTAGCTCATCGGATACAGAGGTGCTATTACCGCCATATTCAAAGTCACCCCAGGTGACTACTGTGCCGTCTTCTTTCAGTGCTGCAAAGGCAAATCCGCTGGAATAGACGTTCGTGACTGAAGTTGAACCGTCCAGTAGCTCCGATACGGCACTGCTATCACCGCCGCCCAGAGTATCGCCCCAACTTACCACTGAGCCATCAGCGAGTATCGCCGCAAAGGCATTGTTGCTGGTGACAATGTCTACTACATCCGTATCGCCATTAAGTGAACTACTGACAGAGCTGCTATCACCTCCGGCTACGCTATTACCCCAGGTTACGACAGAGCCATCGCTCAGTAAGGCAGCAAAGGCAGACTCATTAGCATAGAGCTGTACTACATTTTTCGAGCCATCCAGGTCATTGGCTACACTACTGCTATCACCTCCATTTGGGCTATCGCCCCAGGTTACAACAGAGCCGTCACTAAGCAGTGCAGCAAAGGCTGTATTAGTAGAGTGTAAACTGGTCACGTCAGTCAGTTGACTGGCCACTGCATCGCTGCTGCCGCCATTATTCAGGTCACCCCAGGTGACAACGGAGCCATCGCTACGCAAGGCTGCAAAAGCAGATGTGGTTGCATAAATAGCGGATACAGCGTTTGAACCATCAATCTGACTGGCAGCATTACTACTATCACCACCGTCATTGCTGCTACCCCAAGTGACGACGGAGCCATCACTGCGTAAAGCGGCAAAGGCTGAGCCTGTAGAGAAGACTTGAGTGACAGAAGTAGAGCCATCCAGTTCGTCAGCAACAGAGCTGTTATCTCCACCAAAAGTGTCAAAACCCCAAGTGACAACAGAACCGTCACTTCTGATCGCAGCAAAGGCTGACATATTGGATGAGATACTGGTGACATCTGTATCGCCATTCAGATTATTGGCAGTGGCGCTGCTATCTGCGCCTGCACCGGTTGCCCCCCAGGTGATGACTGAACCGTCTTCTCTGAGTGCGGCAAAAGCGGCCTCGGTGGAGAAAATGGCGGTGACGGATATGGTGCCATCGAGGTCAGAGTTCACAGCACTGCTGTCTCCGCCTAGATTACTATTGCCCCAAGTGACAACAGAGCCATCTGATTTCAGTGCAGCAAAGGCTTCACTGTTTGATGCAATCTGTTGTACGTCTGTTAGGTTATCGGTAACAGTACTGCTATTACCGCCGCTGTTTGTATTACCCCAGCTCACTACAGAGCCATCAGTTTTTATTGCAGCAAAAGCGAAGTTGTTATTAAACATACCCTGACTATGGCCTGGATATGAAGGAATGACAGCATTCTCTTGCTCTGCAAATGTCTCTGGTGCTTGTTCTGCAAAAACACGGGTGATGATATTTGATTGTGTTTGTGCAGCCTCAGGTAGTGCTGAGTTTGTTTCAGTATTATCTTGGATCATGCCCCAACTATATGCCTCAAAAGTTCCATTTTGTGCATCCGACTGGGTCTTAAATAGATCGACCCAGAAGAATTCGTCTCCTTCCGATTCAGCATCTGCAGTTGTGCTGATGGTGATGGTTTTGCTGGTTTCATTCACACCAAATTCTACTGCCTGAAGGGACAAACCTGTATAGTCGTCGCCTTCCGTGGCGGTATCATCGGAAGTATTAATATATACGGTGGATTCAGAACCACTGCCATTACGGGTGATTTCGAATATTAGTTCTTCCCCTTCCTGTACTGGGGAGTTCAAGCTGGTTAGGGTGTAACTGAAGTCTGCAGTCTCAGTGTCTTCAATGGCTGCGGTATACCATGCATGGTAATCGCGATCCTGCAGCTCCGCTTGGCTCTTATAAAGCTCCAAGCTGAAGCTTTCCACCCCTTCTGATAAGTTGTCCTGATAAGTGTCGATGGAAATAGTTTTGCTAGTCTCGCCCGCTCCAAAAGTTAATGCATAGCCGGATAGGGCTGCGTAATCCAGATTGGCCAAGGTGGTGCTATCGGAAGTACTCAGATATACCGTAGATTCGCTACCGTTGCCATCTCTGGTGATGGTAAAGCTAATACTGCCGCCTTCACCGGTTGGATTATCAATGTTGGTGTCAGAGCTGATGGCGTAGTTAAAGTCGGTAATGACTACGTTATCTGCAATGGTAGCCAGTGCATAGCTATGAATCACACCGCTTTGCGCATCGGCGTAGTTCTTAAACAGGTCGAGCCAGAATACTTCACTACCTTCGGTCTGAATATCTTCAAAGGTATCCAGTGTGAAGGTTTTAGTCGTCTCGTTAGCTGCAAACGTTAGTTCTTCAGCAGATACTCCAGCAAAGTCACTGCCCGCATTAGCGGTTCCATCGGTTGAGCTCATAAATACGCTGGATTCGGTGCCACTATCATTACGCGTAATGGTAAAGCTTAACGTTTCACCTTCCGTTGCCGGAGAGTTATCAGCTTCGACGGTGTAGTTGTATTCCACCTGTTCTTCAGTAGTATCCGTGATATTGGCGGTAGCCCAAGCATGTATATTGCTACTAAGCAAATCGGAAGCGGTTTCATACAGTTCCAGTCCAAAGCTTTCGGTGTTCTCCTGTTCACTATCCTGATAAGTATCGATAGTAACGGTTTTGCTGGTTTCATAATCAGCAAAATCTACCGTTTGTAGTGGAATCGTATCGTAATCTAGACTGCCGTTAGTGGTGCTGTCATTGGTTTTTAGGTAAACCGTTGTTGCAGCCCCCGTTGCGCTTCGGGTAATTGTGAAGGTAAATGCATCTCCTTCGTCTACGGTATCCACACTTGGGGTGATGGTGTAATTGAATTCAGGTACCGGATCGGGCTCTGGATCAGGTGTTGGGTCTGGATCGGGCTCAGGGTCAGGTGTTGACTCAGGATCTTCAATACGGGCCGTAGTATAGGCCGCATAATCACCCTCCAAGGCATCACTGACACTGGTATACAGATCCAGAAATAAGTATTCCTCGCCTTCGTCGTTACTGTCCTGATAGGTATCTAAGGTGATGGTTTTACTGGTTTCATAGTCAGCAAAGTCCACACTATAGCGATCCAGCTCTTCAAAGTCTCCGCCCTCAATGGCGGTGCCACTCTTGGTGCTCAGATAAACGGTTGCTGCAGAGCCACTGCCATCGCGAGTAATGGTAAAGTTTAAGGCTTCACCTTCCGTAACCGGTGAGTTATCACTCGTGAGAGTATAATTATATTGCTTGATGGGCTGATCATCGATATAAGCCTGAGTCCAAGCATGCAGATTACTTGATTGCAGATCTGCTTGGCTGATGTATAGCTCCAGACCAAAGGATTCTACACCTTCAATATCACTATCCTGATAGCTGTCCAGAGTGATGGTCTTAGTGACTTCGTATTCAGCGAAGTTTATCTCATGGGAAGTCAGGGCTTTATAATCCGGCCCACCGGTAGCACTACTATCTGAGGTTTGCAGATAAATGGTTGAGGCTGAACCACTACTGCTTCGGTTAATGGTAAAGGTGAGGCTATCACCTTCCAAAGCGGGATCTGATTCTGTGCTATCACTGGCCAGAGTGTAGCTGTAATCAGGAATGTCTTCTGCTCTAGCATCCTCAATCAGGCCCCAGTCGTAGGCGGCATAATTATTATCGACTCTATCACTATAAGCGGTGAACAATTGTAGCCAGAAACCTTCTGCCAACTCGTCGTCGTTGTCCTGATAGGTGTCGATAGTGATTGTTTTACTGGTCTCGTAGTCGGCAAACTCCAGTTCAAGCAGATCAAAACCAGCAAAGTCACTGCCTGCTAGGGCAACAGAGTCGAGAGTATTGAGGTATACCTTAGATTCGGTACCGCTATCATCCCGGGTAATGGTGTAGGTGATAGAGTCACCTTCGGTCACCTTACGGTTATTACTGCTGATGGTATAGCCATACTGCACATTATCTCCGTCCTGAATATAGCTCTGGGTGGAAGCCAATGCGTTACCTGTGTTGGAGCTGTCGGGATTTCCCCGATAAATACCAGCCCAGAAGTGCTCTGGGTACTCAGAATCACTATCTTGATAGGTGTCGATAGTGATGGTTTTTAGGGTTTCATACTCGGCAAAAGTGATCGCTTGTGAGTCAATGCCTGCAAAGTCACTTACCTGAGCAGTACCCTCGTAAGTTTTGATATAGACCGTCGATTGAGAACCACTGTCGTCACGAGTGATAGTTAGAGTGATGCTATCACCCTCTGTGACTGGAGAGTTGTAACCCGCATCCGTGCTGATGCTGTAGTTATAGAGCATCTCTTCGGCGCTACTCTCGACGTTCTGGATGTAGGCTTTACCATAAGCGTCATATCGAGCATATTCTGTCTGAGAGTATGATTTATATAGATCCAACCAGAAGTATTCTAACGTTTCACTTTCAGTGTCTTGGTAGAGATCGACTTCTATGGTTTTTATTGTTTCGTAACTGGCAAAGTCTAGGGCGTATTGATTCAATGCCCTATAGTCACTGCTATCAGCACTACCTGAATTAGTGCTTAGGTAAACGGTGGATGCAGAGCCAGTGTCATCCCGAGTAATAGTAAAAGTGGCTTTACCGCCTTCTTCGCCAGGAGCTGCCAAGGTACTGTCACTGATAATGGTGTAGTTAAAATCAGTCTGTGGCGTGACATTTTCGATAGTGACCTCGCCCTGAGCCACATAACCGCTGTCTGATTTGTTGTAATACAGATTCAGCCAGAAATTTTCATCGGCCTCATCGGCAAAATCTTCATAGACGTTGAGAGTAACGGTTTTACTGGTCTCGAAAGCGGCAAAGTTCAGGGCAAACTGTTCCAGATAATCATAGTCTGAGCTGTTCGCACTGCCATCTTCTGTACTCAGGTATACGGTTGATGTTTCACCACTGCCGTCGCGGGTGATCGTAAAGGTAACGGTTCCGCCTTCATAGACAATCGCGCTATTATCAATTGTGTAGTTGTATAGCGCCATTGGATTTTCAGTAATAAAGGCTGTGGCATAACTGGTCGGTGTGCTATCCGTTGCATTTCTAAACAGGTTGAGTTTGAAATATTCCTCTATTTCATACCAGCTGTCGTGTAGCGTCTCCACTTCCAGTGTAATAGTCTTTTGACCTTTAGCGAAGGTGAGGGCTTGTAACTCTAATTGTTCGTAATCACTACCACTATTAGCTGTGATATCTTCAGTGGCCACAAAAATAGTGGCCTCGGTACCACTGCCGCTACGAGTAATAGTAAAGGTGACGTTTTCTCCTTCTTTGGCGGCAAAATCCGGGGCGCTGGCTGAAGACTGAATACTATAACTGTAATAGGGGAGTTCTTTATCTCTAATATAAACTAAGGTGGCATCTTCTGGTATTTCATCGCCGATATTTTTATATACTACTGCAGTATAGTATTCGACCCCTTCTATTTCATCGTCACTCGGTGTTCCGGAGTGAATAACTCGGGTTGTAGCGTTAGCGGAAAAATGAATTTTGTAATTAAAAGGAATACCAGATCCTGTATAATCATAGAACCATGAAGCTGTTCCATCGTGTCTCTCAAAATATACAGATGATTCACTGCCTGTACCATGACGAGTAATGGTAAATGTAACAGGACTTCCTTCATAAACTGCACTTGCAGCATTAGTCGCATTACTTGTGATTGTATAGCTGTAATCTGGCGCTGGAGTGTCGTTTATATGAGCTACTGCGCTAGCCTTAGGGGTTAGATCGGTGCTGTTCGCAAATAACTGTAATTCAAAGTTTTCAACCGTTTCATTGTAATGATCAGTGAATGTCTCAACCGAGATGGTTTTAGTGGTCTCATTAGGTGCGAATTGTACGGTATATCTATCAAAACCATTAAAATCATACCGGCTGGCAGATCCCTCGACTGTACGAAGATAGACTGTAGCTGCTGAGTCACTGTGATCACGGCTAATAGTAAACGTAATTAGATTACCTTCGGTAACAGCCGTTTCACTGATCATAGAATCTGACAGAATTGTATAATTACTGTCTGGAATAGGCTCGGGGGGAGTACCAATAGGGTCTGTAAGCGCAAGCAGTCCCCCTATGGAATTATTCCAGAAATCTTCAAAATAAACCTGAAACTCACCTTCATAACTATCATTACCATTACCCCATGGGTTACTTAAAGTGAAAAGCTCGGTATCATCATCATAATCTGTAATTGCAAAAGCATGGTTATCGATAAACTCATTTTTGCCTGATTCATTGACAGTGGTTTTAAAGGTGGCCAACCAACCTACAGCCCCATTTTTTAAAGCGCCAATAATTTCGTATTTATAGGTTTCGGGGTTACCGGAGTAATTAACATCACGGTTATAGCTATCTGCAGACGACCGAAAAAGGCTGGAGTAATAGGTATAGTCTTGCCCAGTCAGGTGTTTCAGAGGGCTTGCCCAACCTCCATTGATTGCATGATATTGATTGACACCCTCCTGCCAGGGCCAGATTCGCTGAAGGTACTCCTGTGAATTTAACTGAACGTAGGCTTTCTCCAGTAGGGATACCCATATTTCACCTGACAGAGTATGATTTGGGTTGCTTGCGTAAGCAATTTTATGGCTTGTGTAACTAACTTCAAAAACGGATAGCTCTTTATTGACGGTTGTATAGACCATTTCATCGTTAATGTAAAACTTAACGCCATAGGTGCCATTACCATTATCGATAAAGAGGTCTTCTATTAATGGCGCTGAGTGTTCCGCGATCCCGGCCATACTTGCCAGTAGATAACAGCTGCCCGCTCTACCCTGGCTGATATCAGTCGAACCAATGCCATCAACAAACAGTGCACCTGTTGGCGTATCGTATGTATATCCTCTGCCATTAATGGGGGTGTCCAACCCCAGAAACCATTTATCGACTAACCAATTGGCTTTTTGTTCCGACATTTCTGCATGCATGTTGCCCAGTTCTTGGGCGCTACTCACTCTTTGGGCACCACCCCACCATTTCTCATTGGCCGGGTTGGTGTAAATAGTATTGTAGCTGATGGTTTTAACATAGTTACTGGAGAAACTATCAACGGCATTGGTGTAGATGCTTTGCAGGTCGGTATATTCAGAGGCACTGATGCCACCTATTGCAGCTGTCTGCAGAATGGAGAGCATTTCATTATAGTCGAAGCTATTGTCTGAGCTGGCTTCTAGGCTTAAAGATTTTAACGATGCATTTTCTAAATTATTGGTCCATGACATGGCGGGTATCCTTTAAATCTTCACTGATATTGCCAGTCAGTCCGTATTGTTCGCTGGCAGTGTTGTCCGTCTTCGCTGACTCATCTTGAGTCCGGCGGTGATATTGTTTCTATCTGATATGGCTATATTAACTCTACAGTCTGTTTGTGAGTGATACAGATATTAGTGTTATTGTATGTATTTGTATGTGCGATCTTCACCAACCCTTACCCGGAACTATTCCGTTTTAAAAAGAAGCTGCAATATTGTGTAAGGTGTTAGGGGGCTGAATTGGAGTGCCATAACTCGTTCCTTGAGTTGGTAGAATATATTCCATTAATGTATGAACTGTATTCTATTTCAATTTATTTTACGACATACAGTGTTACATCAAAAAATAGTCACAAAAAAGCCCAATGACGAGAGGCGGTTGCCAATAGTCGTTGGGCTAATCTATTTACCTTATAGGCTTAGCGACAGGAGTTATCCCCAAACCTGATCAAATAATGCTTGATCCTCCATAATGCCACTTAGAGTCACATCGTTATTAAAGGCGTAATCAATCACATTCATCGCTGATTCAACTGCGTCATCAGCAGAAGGAAGAGACTCCAGTAAGGTATTGATCGCACTATCCATACCTTCTGTCGGATTTTCCATAAATTGTTCGGAGTAATACGTTGCCACTTCATACATATTATCCAATAGGTCTCGGTCCTCATCACCACTGGTGCCCGCATAAGCACCGTTCAGGAATGACATAAGGAAGGCACCCTCCGTTAGCCCTTGATCAAGCTGCTCCTCCCAGAATGACCAGCCTTCTGCATCCGGTGCCCGGTTAAATAGGTTTTGATAAACCGACTCAATAAAGTCATGATGATTATCTGCAGATGAGAAAGACTCCAGATCATTCTGAAATAATGAATAAGCCGTATCCACGGCGCTACCAGCATAGATAAAGTCTTCCCCCTCTTCTGATACAAAATAAATAGTATCTTCTGAAACAAGATAAATCGAATCCCACGTTTCTGGATTTGAGGTT
>JAKZRG010000111.1:0-17607 GCA_047518265.1 Oceanospirillum sp. | reverse complement strand
GATTTAACAGAGAGTCTAGCTGCGGATTCAAGAGAAAAAGAATTGCTTGAACAGCAGACACGTGTTCGTAAAGGATTAGATGTCGTTAACACGAATGTTATGTTGTCAGATGCTGATTTGAATATTATCTATGTGAATGATTCTATTCAGGTTATGTTGAAAGACAATGAGTCAGAAATTCAGAAGGCTTTACCGCATTTTGATGCGTCGAATCTTGTTGGTCAAAATATAGATGTTTTCCATAAAGATCCGTCCATGCAACGTAAGATGCTGGCGAAATTGGATCGGAGCTATCAAACAAAACTGACACTTGGTGGAAGCTCGTTTGCTTTAGAGGTGAACCCAATCGGCACTCCTTCGGCTCGTCAAGGTTTTGTTGTTGAATGGAAAGATTTGACTGAGTCCTTGGCTATTGAAGCGAAAGAGCGACAGCTGAGGGATGATCAGGATAATTTATTAGAAGAAACTCAGCGCATTCGCAAAGGTTTGGATGTGGTGAACACCAACGTCATGATCTCCGATGCCGATTTGAATATTATCTATGTGAACGATTCTATTCGGGAAATGTTGAAGGATAATGAAAGAGAAATTCAAAAAGACCTTCCACACTTTGATGCGGTAAATATTGTTGGCCAGAATATTGATGGGTTCCATAAAAAACCTGAAATGCAGCGCAAGATGCTTAAAGGTTTGACAGATACTCATAGTACAACTTTGACAATTGGTGGCAGCACCTTTGACTTGCAGGTTAACCCCATTGGTACACCTGATAATCGTCAGGGCTTTGTCGTTGAATGGCGAGATATGACAGAAATTCTGCGCCGTGAGGCAGAAGAGAAAGAAGCGGCTGAGAAGCAGCAAGCTCTGGCAGAAGCGAATCATAGAATTAGAAATGCACTGGATAATGTATCTAGTAACGTCATGATGGCTGATAATGACGGTAAACTTATTTATGTTAATGCTGCATTGAAAGAGATGTTCCGTGCATCGCAAAGTATAATCCAAAAAGAATTCCCGCATTTCGATGTCGATAATTTGATTGGTCAGAACTTTGATGGCTTCCATAAGGATCCTTCCCACCAGCGTCGAATGGTCGCTGCTCTCACATCCACCCATGTAGCTAAATTGTCTATAGCGGGTCGTTATTTTGCTTTCATTGCTAACCCAATTTTTAATGAAAACAACGAACGCTTGGGTACTGTTGTGGAGTGGGCCGACAGTACTAATGAAACATTAGCTCAAACCGAAATTGCAGATATTGTAGAAGGTGCTAGCCGAGGCGATTTCAACCGTCGTATTAATACTCAGGGTAAAGAAGGCTTCTTTGAAGAGTTAGCTACGGGCATTAATAACGTAATGGAAAGTACATCAGAGGGATTATCTGAATTAGCGCGTGTGTTAGGTGCTTTGTCTCAAGGTGATTTAACTCAGCGTATTGATCAAGACTTTGAAGGTATGTTTGCCCAGCTTAAAGGGGATGCCAATGCCACTATTGATCAATTAACGAGTATTGTGTCTCAGATTAAAGAATCTTCTGATGCCATTAATACAGCTTCAAGCGAGATTGCTGCAGGCAATAATGATTTATCACAACGGACAGAAGAGCAGGCGTCAAGTTTAGAAGAAACTGCGGCCTCTATGGAGCAGTTGACATCTACGGTGCAGCAGAATGCCGAAAATGCGACTCAGGCAAACTCGTTAGCACAAGGTGCTAGTCGTATCGCCCAGAAGGGCGGTGATGTGGTTAATCAGGTTGTTAGTACTATGCGAACTATCAGTGATAACTCTAAGCAAGTTGAAGAGATTATTAGTGTAATTGATAGTATCGCTTTCCAGACGAATATCTTGGCATTGAATGCTGCAGTGGAAGCTGCCCGAGCTGGAGAGCAGGGTAGAGGTTTTGCGGTAGTTGCGACAGAAGTACGTAACTTGGCGAAGCGAAGTGCTGGTGCAGCAAAAGAAATTAAAGAGTTGATTGTTACTTCGGTAGATACTGTTGATGAAGGATCAAAGTTGGTTGATGATGCAGGTACAACAATGCGAGACATTGTTGATGCGATTGGTCAAGTGACTAGCATTATGACAGAGATCTCTTCTGCCTCAGAAGAGCAGCGTTCTGGTATTGAGCAAGTAAATACTGCAATTACTCAAATCGATGAGGTGACACAGCAAAATGCTGCATTGGTTGAGCAAGCAGCAGCTGCAGCTGAGTCTTCAGAGGAACAGGCGCGTTCATTAGTCGGTGCGGTTAGTTTGTTTAGATTGGACGCCAGTTCCAATCATGGTTTTAGTCAACCCCCAACTGTTGCTCCACGATCGACTAAAGCTGAGATGATTCAATCACCAGTATCCAGTAAAAAAATCGATATAGCACCATCTAGTAAGCCTGCTAGCTTACGAGATGAGGATGATTGGGAAGAGTTCTAATCTATTATCCGTTACAGTCGCTGGATAATAAATAGGCTGCACATGCAGCCTATTTTTTAGGAAGAAAAAATGCACGTGAATCGTTCTAATCGCGAGTTTCATTTTACAGATAATGACTTTGTTGTAATCAAAGATCTTATTTATAAGCGGGCAGGCATTAATTTAGCGGCATCTAAAAGAGATATGGTCTATAGCCGTCTGTCTAGAAGATTACGAGCTAATAAGCTAACAACCTTTCAGCAGTACCTTAGCTTATTAAATGATCCTACTAGCCATGAGCAACAGGAATTTATTAATTCTTTAACGACTAATCTGACCTCTTTTTTTCGTGAATCTCACCATTTTGATATTTTGAAAGACTTTTTGAAGAGTAAAACGAGACCGGTCAAAATTTGGTGTTGTGCTGCATCAACAGGGGAAGAACCGTATTCTATTGCCATGGCATGTATTGAGCATTATCAAACTTATGCTCCTCCGGTTGAAATCTGGGCATCGGATTTAGATACTAAGGTGCTAGCAAAAGCAGAGAAAGGTATCTATCCTTTTGACAGGATAGAAAGGCTTTCAGATCAAAGGGTTAAGGCTTTCTTTTTTCGTGGAAAAGGGGATAATTCAGGTTTAGTTAAAGTAAAGCCTGAATTGCAGGATTTGATACGTTTTTTTCAGCTTAACCTTTTAGATAAGAAGTGGCCATTTGACGAACAGTTTGATGTGATTTTTTGTCGTAATGTCATGATTTATTTTGATAAGAAAACACAATATAAAGTACTGGCTAACTTTTTACCTCATATGAAAAGTGATGGCTTGTTATTTGCTGGACACTCTGAAAGTTTTCCTCAGGCATCGGATATCTTTACTCTGCGAAGGCATACGGTGTATGAAAAAGCGAAAAATGGCTAAGGTAAGACGATTATGGATACTCTGCATGAAGCATCTCAGCCAAAAATATATTATGACCGTCAGTTTGACTGCCAAGTCGCCAAGATTTTACCCGGTGAGTATTATGTTACGTCTTCGGATATGGCAATTAGTACAGTATTAGGTTCTTGTGTCTCTGCTTGTATCCGAGATAAGAAACTAAATGTTGGTGGTATGAACCATTTTATGCTGCCAGGGAACTCTGATGTATTTAATCCGTTAAGTGCTTCGGCCCGCTACGGTAGTTATGCGATGGAGATTCTTATCAACGAAATTTTAAAGCGAGGGGCTAGTAGAGAGAACCTCGAAGCTAAAATTTTTGGTGGTGGGAATGTTATGGAAGCAATGGCGAACAGTAATGTTGGTGAAAGAAATGCAAAGTTTGTTGTTGATTATCTAGGTTTTGAATCCATTCCTATAGTAGCGCAAGATTTATTGGATACTTGTCCACGAAAGGTCATTTTTTTTCCGCAGACGGGTAAGGTTCTTATGAAACGTTTGCATAATGAGCGTATTGATCGTGAGATTGTTGCTGTTGAAAATCGCTATAGTCAGACACTGGGTCGAGCACCCGTAGCGAATGATATTGAGCTGTTTGACTGATCAAAGGAATAGATAGGACGAATTTATGATTGAGGTTGTTATTGTTGATGACTCGGCCTTAATAAGGAATCTGCTGAAAGAGATTATTGACTCTCAAGTAGATATGAAGGTGACGGGACTTGCTAATGATCCGATCGAGGCCAGAGAAATTATTCGCCAAGTGAGCCCTGACGTGATTACACTGGATGTTGAAATGCCTAAGATGCATGGATTGGACTTTTTGGATAAGTTGATGCGCTTAAGACCTATGCCGGTGGTAATGGTCTCAACATTAACGACAATGGGATCTGATACGACAATTAGGGCGTTGGAACTTGGGGCAATTGATTTTGTGGCTAAACCTAAAGTTGGCGTTAGTACGGAGCTGAAAAGCTACACTGATGAAATTTGTAATAAAATCAGGATCGCAGCACAAGCAGGCCCTCGGTTAGCTAAATTAAGAAAACATAACGCGCGTGCAATTCCTAATTCAAATAAGCCTATCCATTTTTCACCCCGAGCATTACAAAAATATATTGCGGTAGGTTCTTCTACAGGTGGTACTGAAGCTATTAAGGCTTTTTTACTGCCGTTACCGGAGAGTTCTCCACCGATAGTTATTACGCAACATATGCCGCCAGGTTTTACCCGTACTTTTGCAGAAAGAATGGATGATACTTGTCGTTTGACGGTAAAAGAGGCAGAACAGGATGATGTTTTAAAGCCTGGAAATGTTTATATCGCACCAGGCGATCGCCATATGCGGGTTGTTCGCAGTGGTCGAGGTTTAAAAGTTGAGTTGGATAATGGCCCTTTAGTTAATCGTCATAAACCTTCTGTTGAGGTATTGTTCGATTCAACTTTAGAATTTGCCAATGATTTTGTCGGTGTCATTCTGACGGGAATGGGTGCCGATGGTGCGGAAGGGTTAAAACGCATGCGGGACTCTGGTTCCAGAACTTTTGGCCAGGATGAGGCTAGTTGCGTTGTTTATGGTATGCCCAAGGCTGCAGCTAAAATTGGAGCCGTTGAATTTGTAGAATCTTTGCAACTACTACCTGCAAAGATCGCTGAAATAATGAATAGCTGACGTTTACGCATAAATGGAGAAAATATGAATATTCAGACTTCAATCAATCATGACCAAGGTTTAATGCGCTTAAATGGTCGTTTTGATTTTAATGCCCACAAAGTCTTTCGTGAGACTTATCAGCAGCTTTTGGATGAAACCTCTGTTAAGTCTATTACATTAGATCTAAATCAAGTTGAGTATCTCGATAGCTCTGCGCTAGGTATGTTGTTGCAGTTAAAAGAAAAATCGGATGCTCTAAAGAAAGTTATTAAGTTGCAAAACTGTTCTCAATTAGCCAAAGATGTATTGGCGATTGCTAATTTTGATAAATTATTTGAGATCTCCTAATTAGCAGGAAAAAATATGCGTATTCTGGCTGTTGATGATACCCGTGCAAATCTTGTTTTGCTTCAGGCTATGCTTAAAAGAGCGGGTCATGAAGTTGTTACTGCTGAAAATGGAGAGCAATCCTTAGTCGTTTTCGAACAAGAATCGCCTGATCTGGTTTTAATGGATGTCATGATGCCGGGTATGGATGGTTTTGAAGCAGCGCAGAGACTGCAGCAAATGGCCTCTCCTCGTTGGGTACCCATTATTTTTATTTCGGCAGCAGCAACAGAAGAGTATTACATTAAAGGTCACCAGTCTGGTGGGGCCGATTATCTTTTTAAACCAATTAACCAAGTTATTCTCAATACTAAGATTGAATCAATTAAACGTGTTGTGGATATGCAAAATATACTGGCTAGCCAGAATACAGTTTTGCAAGAATATGTCGAAAAAGATGAAGAAGAACGTCGTATTTCTCGGCATATTATGGAACATATGGCTGAAAGTAAGGGGTTAGAGGATCCTCTCGTTAAGTATATATTGACCCCTGCTGAGCAGTTTAGTGGCGATGTATTATGTGCGGCAAGATCACCGAGTAATCGTTTGTTTTTATTGCTGGGTGATGCTGTGGGCCATGGCCTTGCTGCCGCTATCAATACCTTGCCTATTTCTGGCACTTTTTATTCAATGGTTTATAAAGGTTTTGAGTTATCGACAATAGGTCGTGAGTTAAATCGGCGAATAAAAGAGTCGATGCCTACAGGTTGTTTTGTGGCTTGTGCCATCGTTATGGTGGATCCAATGGAGTCTTATGTTGAAGTGTGGAATGCAGGTTTGCCCACCTTTTATAGTGTTGATTCCTTTGGCCATGTGATGGAAACGTTTGAGTCGAGTCAGTTGCCTTTAGGGGTTTTAGCGCCTGAGCAATATGAGGTACACAGTGAGATTGTTCAGTATCAGCCAGGTCATCAAATAATTGTTTTTTCTGATGGCTTAATTGAAGCAGAGAATGAGAATAGAGAATTCTTTGGTGTTGAGCGGTTATTAACCTGTTTACAGCATCCTGAAAACCGCTTAGATGATATTAAGCATGCGTTAGATGAGTTTTTGGCTGGGGAACAGCCTCATGATGATGTGACCCTGGCGCTTGTTGATATGCCATATCAAGATATGGTAAGTAAAGAGGCTTTTGAAGATCAACCCGATCATGTTTTTTTGACGACAATTGAAGAGTCGACAGATATTGAGTGGAAGACAGTTTTTCACCTTGGGGTTAAAGAGATTAAAAACCTAGATTTAACACCTATGTTGTTGAGTGTTATTACTCAATTCAAAGGCTTAGAGTCTCATAATCAGAAGTTATTCCTTATTCTATCTGAATTACTCAATAATGCCTTGGATCATGGTCTACTTGAGTTAGATTCATCGTTAAAGAGTGGTCCAGATGCTTTTGAAGCTTATTTAACCGCTAGACAAGATAGGCTTAAGAATATTGAAAAAGGCCATATTACTATCAGTGCCTGTAAAATTCGTTTGCATGATGAGTCAATTTTACGCCTTACAATTGAAGATAGTGGTCAAGGCTTTGATTATAAGAATGTCATTGGTCAATCTGGTGAAAATGTACAGATGCATGGGCGCGGTATAAAGCTTGTGCAGCAACTCTGTCGTGCAATGGAGTATAGTGATACAGGTAACTCCGTTATTGTTGATTACTCATTGGAAGTCTCTTAGCAACACTATGAAAAATATTGGATTTATTGGTATAGGGCTAATGGGTAGCCCTATGTCCACTCGCTTGTTAAAGGCCGGATTTAATTTAACTATTTGGAATCGTAGCCCTAAAAAGTGTTTTTCTTTATGTGAACAGGGGGCGTCTCAAGCATTGTCTATAAAAGATCTGGTACTTGATTCAGATCTGATTTTTTTATGTTTGACTGATACTGAGGCTGTTCAATCGGTATTTAATGATATTCAGCCTCATCTCTCTTCTGGACAAGTTATTGTCGATTTTTCCAGTATTGACCCTATTGTGACTCAATCATTTTCGTTCACAGTCGAAAAGCTCGGCGCCCATTGGGTTGATAGTCCCGTTTCTGGTGGAGTTTCTGGTGCCAAGAGCGGTAGCTTAGCCATAATGGCTGGTGGGGATGAAGTGATAGTTGATGAATTGCGGCCCTTGTTAAAGTGTTTATCTTCCCGTGTAACTTATATGGGGGGAAGTGGCTCTGGGCAATATACTAAGATTTGTAATCAGATGATTGTTAGTTGTAATGCTTTGGTAATAGCTGAAGCCGTTGCTCTGGCAGAAAAATCTGGTGTGAATAGTCAGAGGTTAGCTGAAGCTTTTGAAGGAGGCTTTGCAGATTCAAAGCCACTACAGATATTAGCTCCAGAGATGTCTGAGCGACGCTTTGAACCCATTAAATGGCATGTTAAAACGTTGTTGAAAGATTTAGATATGGCTGTTGAGCATTCAAGAGAAATTAAATCAAGTACTCCAATGTCGGCTTTAGCAGCACAATTGATGCGCTTGCATGCCAGTAATGGTTTTTCCGAAAAAGATCCTTCTACGTTGATTAATTTATACGCTCAGGCGGCTAATGACGAAATATGAAAAACCCTCTTATTGCTAATTTGTCTATGCTTTACACTGATAGGCCTATGTTACAACGTTTTCATGCTGCATCCGCCCATAGGTTTACCGGCGTGGAGATCCAGTTTCCTTATGAATGGTCGCCTGAGAAGTTAAAGCAGGTAGCTGATGAAGCCCAAGTACAGATTCATTTGATTAACGTGCCTGCTGCTGACCTGCTTGAAGGTGGATGTGGGCTGAGCTGTCACTATGATTTGCAAGATGAGTTTCGTAGAGCCTGTGCTAAGGCTTTGGAGTATGCCGTTGTTTTAGGTGCTAAGAAAGTTAATGTTCTAGCGGGTAATCTTCAACTGGATGATAATAAGGATGACTGTTTAGCTTGTTATATTGAAAATATTACTTATGCTGCCGAGCTTTTCATGTCAGAAGGTATTCAAGTGTGCTTCGAGGCTATTAATAATTTGGATATGCCCGATTATTTGTATAGCAGTTTTTCAGAAATGCTAGATATTTATCATAGAGTTAATCATCCTAATGCGGGGATGCAGTATGATATTTACCATATGGCTCGAATGAATGAGAATATAGCTTCTCAGTTGATGAATAATGCTGGTGAGATAGGGCATATACAATTTGCAGACTGTCCAGGCCGGGGAGCTCCTAATAGCGGCGAGTTGCCTTTGGGAGAGTATTTTCAATTGATTGAAAATAGTGGTTATATCGGAGCCGTTGCCGCAGAATACAAGACTATCGGAAATAGCGATATTGATTACGGTTGGTTAATAGCCGAATTGTAGTTTTAGCAAAATGCTCGATATGCCTAACTAAACCAAAAGCTATAGCTTTTGGCTGTCATTTTTTTCGGTGAGTAAAAAAACGAGTTTGGCTATGATTTTGTCTTTGATTTTTTCTCGAGTCATTGTTGGTAATCTATTCATCACTACCTTATCAAAACGAAATAAAATACAGGTTTCTTTAGCGATAACATTGCTGGTACGTGGCGTTTTTGTTAGGAACGTGACTTCACCAAAAAAGTCTCCAGGGGCTAAGGATGCTAATTGCTTGCCATTTTCCTCTAGCGTCACACTGGCAGATCCATGCAGGAGAATATAGAAAGAGCAGTCAGTATCTCCCTGTTCAATAATGTATTCTCCTTTTTCAGCGGCGACAAAACGGCTACGTGTATCCGCAATCATATTTCTCTCGCCAGGATTAAATTCGCTGAAAAAGTCAATACGTTCTAAAATATTAAGTATTTTCACTCGGTTGATCAGACGGATGCCTTTCATCGGTAACCTACCTATGGCTCTTTTAAATAGAGTGTAACGTGTACAAAGCTTAAGAGACAAACCGAAAATGTAAAATAGTATTAAAGAAGATACAATAATGTTCTGAGTCAGTATTCACTAGTGTCAAGTTTACAAGAATCGCGGTAACATGATGACTAGTAATGTTTTTTTCTTGCAAGGAGCAAGTGCACATGGAAGGTGTATCGAATTAAGGTGCAAAGATGAGCGCAAGTGACAAAGGAGACCTGATTAAGGTCACAGCTGATGAGTTGATGGTTGGTGATACACTTCCGTGGACTGTATACGATGCAACGGGTCGATTGTTGATGGATGCAGGTCTTGTGGTATCGACTCAATCAAGGCTGAACTCTATTGTTGCTTCTGGCTATCGATTGGATGAACAGATGTCTGCAGTAGAAGAGGTAGCTAAAACTCCAGTGTCAGCTTTACCAGATCCCTATCAATATGCAAAAGATACCAATCCCTTTAATGAACTCAATGAGATGTGTCGTGAGTTGGAGCAAGCTTTTGGCGGTATTGCAGGTGAGGGCAGTTTTAAAGAGGGTCGTTTGCAAAAACGCCTGTATGAATCGGCTTCTCAAATTCAAGGTCTCTGTAATTTAAATGCGGATGCTTTATTAGGGTCTATTCATCTGTCTAATAAATTTAACTACTCTATAAAACACCCTCTCCATGTGGCGATTATTTCAGCTATTATCGCTAATACACTAGAGCTGTCGAAAGAAAGTCAATTGGCGATTGTGGGTGCTGCGATTACTGCCAATGTAGCCATGAATACTTATCAAGATTCGCTGCAAAGACATAAGGGGCCATTGACAGAAGAACAGGCTAATCGTGTAAAAAAGCATCCTGAAGAAAGTGTTGAACTTTTAAAAGTTGCTGGTATCAATAACCAACTATGGTTAGATATAGTACTGCAGCATCATGAAAAAGTAGATGGTACTGGTTACCCTAATGGTTTGAATGCGGATCAAATTCTGATTGAAGCTAAGATTGTTGGTTTAGCGGATATTTATTCGGCTATGGTTTCTAGTCGACCCTATCGTGCGGCATTGACTCCGCAGCGAAGTCTAAAACAGCTTTTTATGCAGCGTGGTAGTTTTTTTGATGCGTCACTAACAAACTTATTTCTGCAAGAGTTGGGTATATACCCACCTGGAGCAACGGTGGAGTTGGCTAATGGTGAAGTGGGTGTCGTAGTTCAGCGCAAATCATTGGATACAAGTAAGCCAATTGTATCTTCTATTAAGGATCGTTTTGGTGTGCGTTTTATGCAGCCTGTTAGACGTGACACAGGAGATAAGCGTTTTAGTATCAAAGGCGATATTAAACTGGAACAACTTGGTAATGTTAACCCCTCGATTTTATGGGGTTTGAAGCTTATGCGTATTAGCTAGCTGTAGTTAGAGTGACGTATTGGAAAATAAATAAATGAACAAACTGTCATTATACTTTGGGTTGGTTTTATTTTTTTCGTCTTTCTCTTCGTCGGTTTGGGCTGAGGGGTATTCAAAACCGGGAGTAGCTATTAAAGCACGCATAGAGCAGTTTAAAGAGATTAAAACTGTTTTTAAGAAACTGCGCTTTGAGGTTGTAGTGAATGAGGAGTTTAATGCCAAGACGGCTCAAAATTACACCAAACAGTTAGTTAATCTGAACAAACCATTACTTAAAATGTTTCGAATGGAGTCGGCGGAAGGTAAAACAAAAGCTTTAGCTGAAATTTGGCAGGATTGGCCGCGCTTCGAAAGGCAAATGGATTATTTTACTGAAGCAATTTTGAATACCGATGAAGCGCTGAAATATGCAAATAGAGAGGATGCTGCGATGTATATCAATCAAGCGGCAAAAAGTTGTAAGAGTTGCCATCGGTTGTTTAAGAAGCGTTGATTGTTAATTAGTATTAAATGAAAAGGGGCGTTAGCCCCTTTTTATTTATTCATGCAGCATTTTTTGAATTTTTTCCCGCTCCCGCAATTACATGGATCATTGCGCCCTAGGTTTTTTTTAGCTGGTGGGGTGTAGTCCTTTCCTTGGGCAAAAAACCAGCGATTCTGCTCTCGAATGAACTGAGAGTCTTCGGAGTGATTGAAGATCTCACCCTTCTGTCTATAACGGGCAGTAAAACAAACACGTGCTGTATCCCCTTCAGTGCCTTCTGAGTGAACATCTAAGCTTAGCCATTCAGAACCCTCTGCCCATTGTTTTAATGATATGAAATCATAGCGAGCACGCATAGAAGAGAGAGTAGTCTCTTGTAGGTAGTCAATGTTGGCTAACACATAAGCAGTATATCGGGAGCGCATTAACAAACTTGCTGTCTTAGGTAATTGTTCACCAGAAATATAAGGGGCGCAGCAGTTAGAAAAAGCTTCGCCAGATTGGCACGGGCATGCTGAAGTGCTCTCTATCATTAAACTCATAAAAATCTCATGCTGGTAATTTTATCGCATGATACTGGAGTCTTTCATATGTTTCACACAGAAAAAGATAAAATAGTTACAGCTGAATCTGCTTTAAAAGGACGTGATGGTTATCTATTTCAATTGGGTGCGCATCATGTTTTTTCAATGCCCATGACTGATATTGAGGACTATCCCAATAAACTGGTATTGGGGATGGGATGTTTTTGGGGGGCTGAACGACTTTTTTGGCAAACGAGAGGAGTGCTATTAACGGCTGTGGGCTATGCGGGTGGGGTTACCCCTTTTGCTACTTATAATGAAGTTTGCACAGGGAGGACTGGCCATACTGAAGTTGTTGCTGTTGCTTATAATCCTGAAATAGTTTCTTTAGATGAGTTGTTAACAATCTTTTGGGAGAGCCATGATCCTACTCAGGGCATGCGTCAAGGCAATGATATAGGGACTCAATATCGTTCTGCATTGTATCTATCTAGCGTTGATGATTTAAAGCAAGCGGAAGAGAGTAAGGCTGTTTTTCAGCAGAAATTAAATTCTTCTGGCTTTGGAGGTATTAGCACCGAGGTCGCAATGATTGATAAATTTTATTTTGCTGAGCCTGAGCATCAGCAATATTTAGATAAAAATCCAGCAGGCTATTGTGGACTTAAAGGTACAGGTGTTACGTGTATCTAGCTTTCTTTTTCTTGTTGTAAGCCACTGTTTTGCGTTTTTAAACAGTGGCTCTGCTGCCGTTATTTTCTTTCAGCTTTCTTTTTGACTTCTACTAAATAGTGAATATTTCTTTATTTAATCCAATTCTTGGGCAAAAGGTGTTTTTACTCGCCATACTGTATAGAATGGTTTACACAATGAAATGAAAAGAGTGGTCATAGCCAAATGCGCTTAGAAATTGTCTGTCAGAATCGTGTTGGCATTATGCGTGATATTCTTGAGGTGTTTGTTGAATTCCGTATCAATGTACTACGGGCTGAAGCTGGTGGCGAAAAAGTCAATGCCATTTATCTTTATACGCCGGGTATGCTCAATATGCAGTTGCAAAGTGTTCGAGTACGGCTGGAAAAAATCACTGGTGTTTATAAGGTTCGGCGCATTAATTTAATCCCTAGTGAAAGGCGTCATTTTGAGCTGGATATTTTACTACAATCATTGGATATACCTGTTTTATCCGTCGATAGTGATGGCCGGGTTGTAGTGGCTAATGTTGCTTCTGGTCGTGTTCTAGGGGTCAGAGTTGATGAAGTTCCAGGCATGTCTCTTAGTAAGCGCATTAAAAACTTAGAACTTGAAATAATGTTGCCCAAATTGGAATCTCGATTAAATGGGGTTCGGGTGGAGATTAGAGGTGATGCTTATTTAGCAGATATAAGCCCTATCTACTTGGAAGATAAACTGACCGGGAAAGAAGCTGCGGGCGCGGTGATCTCTTTGCATCCAGTTGAATCTTTGGGGGCTCGATTGTATGCGATGCAAAAACATGATGATTATGGTTTCGAAGCTTTGCAAATTCAAGCTCCGAAAATGTTAGCCCTAATACGTGAAGCAAAACGTATGGCTCCTTTGGATGCACCGTTACTGATTCAGGGAGAGACAGGGACAGGTAAGGAGATGTTGGCTAGGGCGTGTCATTTAAGTAGCCCAAGAGGACGGGCTCCTTTTATGGTTCTGAATTGTGCCGCTTTGCCTGATAATTTAGCCGAAAGTGAGCTGTTTGGTTATGCGCCCAAGGCATTCGAAGGGGCTAGAACAGAAGGAAAACTAGGTCTACTTGATTTGGCTAATGGTGGTACTATTTTTCTGGATGAAGTAGGAGAGATGAGCCCACATCTTCAAGTGAAATTGTTGCGCTTTTTGCAAGATGGACGTTTTAGACGAGTGGGTAGCGATGATGAGATTCAGGTGGATGTTAGGATCGTTTGTTCAACACAAAAAGATTTATCTGAGTTATGTGATCAAGGTACTTTCCGCGAAGATTTATTTCATCGACTAAATGTTTTGACCTTATGTATACCGCCTCTCAGAAATTGTAAAGAAGGCATTATTGAGCTTGCGAAGAGATTTGTTGACCGGGCCTGCCATCAGATTGGTTCGGAGCTTCCAGAGATGAATGATGAGGTTGAGGTTTTGCTGAAAAATTATCATTGGCCGGGTAATGTTCGGCAGTTGGAAAACGTTTTATATCAAGCGGTATCAATTAGTGATGGCAGTCAAATTGACACGAATCATATTAGATTACCTACATTGCACACTGGTATTAATAACGAACTGGATATTTCCGGCCATTGGGGAGAGATTACGGGGCGTATTGAGCGACAGATATTGGCGTCACTTTATCCAGATTACCCTAGTTCCCGTTTATTAGCTAAACGGTTAGGAGTATCTCATACGACAGTGGCTAACAAGCTACGTCAGCATGGTATTGGGAATCAATAGCAAAAAAGGGAGGTTTAGGGGGGGATTCATCCCTTGTTTCGAAGGGGATAAATGAGTAGATTGTTTTGCTCACGGAAAGTCTCTAAGAGATTTTCAAGATTTTACAGTAATGATGGATGCGTTTGATGTTGTCGTAGGTATTTAGTTATTTTCCAAAAGTAAAAAGAAGCATAATTCAATATTTAGACTGAATATTAATTAATTTATAGTAATATCATTGTAGTTGTCTTATGTGAATGTTATCTATAACCCTATGTTTTTAAAATATTTGTTCCAGTTGAGGTAGACATGGTAAAGCTGCTAATTGTTGATGATCATCATATTGTGCGGGCAGCCGTGTCTAAAATGCTAGCTGATGAGGACTGGATCGATATTGTAGGAGAAGCAGCTAATGGTGAAGACGCTGTACAGATGGTGCGAGAAGTCGAGCCCGATGTTGTCCTGATGGATATAAAAATGCAGGGGATTGGTGGTTTGGAGGCAACTCGGAAAATAGTGCGTATGAACCCAGAGTGCAAAGTAATCGCTTTGTCGGCCTTAATTGAGGAAACCTATGCTGTACGTTCTCTGGAGGTTGGTGCTGCAGGGTATCTTTCAAAAGGCACTAATCCGGCAGAAATGGTACAAGCAATTCGTCAAGTCAGCCGCGGACAGAATTATATCAGCTCCGAGGTTGCCCAAAAAGTAGCCTTAAAACAGATGATGCCAGGTAATCAAAACCCGTTTGATGCATTGTCTGATCGCGAACTGCAGATTGCGTTGATGGTTGTGAGTTGCCACAAGGTTAATGAAATTTCTGATAAGTTATTCTTAAGTCCTAAAACGGTGAACACTTACCGCTATCGAATTTTTGATAAGTTGAAGATATCCAGTGATGTTGAATTAACTCATTTGGCTATTCGTCATAATATGTTGGATACCGAATCAATTTAGGTATGTCCTCTTTCGACTCCAAAGCCTTTATCAAAACGCTACCGACCCATCCTGGTGTTTACCGAATGTATGATGGGGCTGATCTGTTATTGTATGTTGGTAAAGCAAAGAATTTGAAAAATAGGGTTGGTAGCTACTTTCGTAGCAGTGGCCTTAGTCTCAAAACTAAGGCTTTAGTGCAGCAAATTCAACGTATTGAGTTTACTGTTACAGGTAGTGAAACTGAAGCGCTGTTGTTAGAACAAACCCAGATTAAACAGCATCGTCCCCCGTTTAACATCCTAATGCGGGATGATAAGTCTTACCCGTATATTTTTATTAGTCGCTCAGATTATCCTCAAATTGAATTTAGTCGGGGTAAAAAGAAGCGACAGGGTCGATATTTTGGGCCTTACCCTAATTCCAGTGCTGTTAAAGAAACGCTTAATTTGATCCATAAAGTGTTTAGATTGCGTCAATGCGATGATAACTTTTTTAATAACCGCAGTCGTCCCTGTTTACAGCATCAAATTGAACGCTGTAGTGCACCTTGTGTTCAAATGATCAGTCAAGAGGATTACGAGCGTGATGTAGAAAAGGCTCAGTTATTTTTACAAGGTCGAAGTGATGAGCTATTGGCGCAATTGCAAGTGCAAATGGATAATGCTGCGGCTGGTTTGGAGTTTGAGTTAGCAGCTCATTTACGGGATCAGCTGATTCAGTTACGAAAAATACAAGAGCAGCAGTATGTTTATGGCGAACAGGGGGATGCAGATATTTTTGCATTGGTCTCTCGGCCTGGTGGAATAGCCATTTCAATACTGTTTGTACGTGCAGGTCGTGTACTCGGTTCTCGCCACTATTTTCCAAGTGATCAATTATCGGATTTTGAGCAAGACACATTATTGGCTTTTGTAAGCCAGTATTATTTGGCGACTGATAACCGAGATGTACCTGCAGAGATTATTTGTAACCATCCCTTAGGCGATATAGATGCACTCGTTGCTGCTATTGATAGTTTATATAAGAAAAAAGTTACTCTTAGTCACAATGTACGTTCACATAGAGCCCGTTGGTTGCAGCTAGCGGTAACGAATGCCGAGCAGGCCTTGATCAGTCATTTAGGCCGTAAGGGAACACTAGAAGGGCGCTTTAAGGCATTAAAAGAAACATTAGGGTTGGATTTTTTACCAGAGCGTCTTGAGTGTTTCGATATAAGTCACAGTTCAGGTGAGTCTCCAGTTGCTTCTTGTGTGGTATTGGGACGTGACGGGCCAATGAAGGCAGAGTATCGAAAATTTAATATAGAAGGCATTACACCAGGAGATGATTATGCCGCTATGAAGCAAGCTCTGACAAGGCGTTATCAACGTTTGGAGAAAGGGGAAGGGAAAAAACCAGATATCCTCGTGCTAGACGGAGGTAAAGGCCAGTTAACTCAGGCTCAGGCTGTTTTTAAAGAGTTAAATGTCACGGATGTTATTTTGTTGGCGGTATCGAAAGGGACAACACGCAAGCAAGGGTTTGAGACATTATATTTAGAAACGAGTGATCAGGTGTTTGACCTATCATCAGATTCTAAGGCATTGCATTTGATTGAGCAGGTACGAGATGAGGCTCATCGTTTTGCCATTGTGAGTCATAGGCAAAGACGAGATAATACTCGTCGAACTTCTCGTTTTGAATCTATTCCAGGCGTTGGCCCAAAGCGTAGACAGGCCATCTTGCGCCATTTTGGTGGTCAACGTGAAGCGCTTAGTGCCAGTATTCAAGAGTTAGCAAAAGTGTCTGGCATTAGCGCTAGTTTAGCAGAACAAATTTATTATCATTTACACCCGGAACAGTAATAGGCTACATGAAACTACCTAATATTCTTACTGCATTACGCATTGCTTTTATCCCTCTTATAGTGACATTCTTTTATCTCCCTATAGAGAATAATCTTTATTTTTCTGCCGGTATATTCGCTCTTGCCGCTTGGACTGATTGGTTAGATGGCTATTTGGCTCGCCGTTTAAATCAGAGTACGCCTTTCGGTGCATTTTTAGACCCGGTTGCAGATAAGTTAATGGTTGCTGTCGCGCTAGGGATTTTGATTGAAGCTCATGCTTCCGTAGTGATGACTATTCCTGCCTTGGTTATTATAGGCCGGGAAATAGTTATTTCTGCATTACGTGAATGGATGGCTGAACTAGGCAAGAGAGCAAGTATTGCCGTTTCTATGATAGGAAAGGCTAAAACGGCATTGCAAATGTTATCTATTTTTGTGTTACTAAGTCAGGAAGCAGGAACAACTATCGCTATGGTCGGTCTCGTGCTTTTATATGGTTCAGTTGTGCTGACTATTTGGTCTATGGTGCAATATTTGAAGGCTGCTTGGCCAGATCTTAAATCTGGAATGTAAGCTAACTCAATGATTTATTTTGAATTTTTTAAAAAATGTAGTTGACGCAAACAAAGAACTCTATATAATACGTCCCAAGTTCAGCGGGAATAGCTCAGTTGGTAGAGCACAACCTTGCCAAGGTTGGGGTCGCGAGTTCGAATCTCGTTTCCCGCTCCAAACTTATTTTGAGATGGCCGGGTGGCAGAATGGTCATGCAG
>JAKZRG010000110.1:0-38740 GCA_047518265.1 Oceanospirillum sp. | reverse complement strand
AGGGTTAAAAAGAAGAAAAGAGGATATTCTTCAAAAGACAGGGAGAGGCAACGACAGAATAGGCTTTTCAAAGCCAATAAAGATAAAAGCACACAAAAAGCAATGAAGCAAATGCCCAAATGCCCGCTAACGCGGGCATTTGGGGTTTAGATAAACAATGAGGATAGTAGCTACGCTCACATCATTTAAAAACAAAGAGCATTAGACAATCGTCACTTTAGCAAACTGCTTTTTGCCAGCCTGACATATATAGGTATTACCTGCTTTAAGCTTTAGACCATTTTCCGCCACCTGACCATCCACCTTAATACTACCGGACTTCAACATATCCCGTGCAGCATTAGAGTTCTTAGTCAGACCAGCCTTATTAAGCACGGCAGTAACAGGAATCTCCTCCTGCCCTTCAAAATCAACGGTTACCTCAGGCAAGTCTTCAGGAAGCTCACCTTCTCTCAACCTATTACCCGCACCTTTATGGGCACTTGCCGCAGCTTCTTCATCATGAAAACGAGCTACAAGCTCTCTCGCCAGCTCCATTTTTATATCACGCGGGTTCGCACCAGCTTCTACTGAAGCCTTCAACGCTTCAATTTCACTCATAGGACGGAAACTTAGCAACTCATAATAACGCCACATTAATGAATCTGGCATAGATACAATCTTACCAAACATCTCACCCGGAGCATCATTGATACCAACATAATTACCTAAGGATTTAGACATCTTCTGTACACCGTCTAATCCCTCAAGAATCGGTACAGTGATACAAATCTGCGGCTCTTGACCGGCACCCTTTTGCAATTCACGCCCCATCAGAAGATTGAACTTCTGATCGGTACCACCCAACTCAATATCCGCCTTCATTGCGACAGAATCATAACCTTGCACCAGAGGATACAAAAACTCATGAATAGAAATGGACTGATTACCCTTATAACGCTTACTGAAATCATCCCTCTCCAACATACGAGCAACCGTCTGCTGTGCAGCCAACTGAATCATTTCAGAAGCAGTCATTTCTCCCATCCACGATGAGTTAAAGCATACTTCTGTCTTTTCCGGATCTAAAATCTTAAAAACCTGCTCCGTGTAGGTTTTCGCATTTTTAGCAACATCTTCTTCCGTCAAAGGCTTACGCGTAACATTTTTACCCGTAGGATCACCAATTCGACCAGTAAAGTCACCAATCAAAAACATCACATGATGTCCTAGCTCTTGAAAGTGACGCAGTTTGTTAATCAACACCGTATGCCCTAGATGCAGATCCGGCGCAGTAGGGTCAAAACCAGCCTTAACTCGCAGCGTACGGCCGCTTTCTAGCTTCTTAATTAATTCTTCTTCTACGAGTATCTCTTCGGTACCACGCTTGATCAGCGCCAGTGCTTCATCAACGGAAGTCATCTATTAATCCTGTATTGTCTTAAGCAATATACACAACAATTGCTCTTCACCAATTGTATCTTGAAAAAAATAGCGTACATTATAGCATTCGCTTAGGTTTACCCAACGTTTTCAGGCATTGTTTTGGTTATCTCTTATGTTGTCACGCGTATCTACTGTTAAGCATCATCTCCTTTTGGCTATTTTTATTGGCCTAGCATTAATCATTACATTGGTGTCCAGCCAAGATGTATCCGCCAAACGGATTAATGTGCCTTTAGATCTCTCACTGGAGAGCAATCCTCTTGCCCCATTACCAGAAGATGACTCCCTATGGCCTAAGCTCACGGATAGCTGGAACTCTTACCAAGTCAAACGAGGAGAAACTCTGTCTGAGCTATTTTCTCGTGCAGGCCTAAGCAACAATGACCTTTATTCTCTTATTCATAGTCCTAAATTAACCACTAATCTGGCACGCTTAATGCCAGGTCAAGAGTTACATTTTTTATTAGATGATGTAGGAAAGCTTAAAACAGCGCGCTTGGATCACTCCAAAATCAAACTGTCCATGTTTGAGCGCCTAGAAAATGGTCGTTTTATTGAAAATACTTTAACCCGCGAACCAGAAAAAGAGCTCAAATACTCTGAAGGCTTGATCGAAGGTGCATTTTTTACTGCAGGGAAGAATGCTAACTTAAGCCAACAAACCATTATGGATGTTGCCAACATATTTGGTTGGGATATCGATTTCTCTTTAGATATGCGCCCTGGTGACAGTTTTAAAGTATTGTATTATCAGGAACTACTTGATGGTCGCTACTACCGTGACGGCGATATACTGGCAGCTGAGTTTACAAACCAAGGTAAAACCTACCGCGCTATTCGCTACACTGATCAAGATGGCAATAGCGATTATTACTCTGAAGATGGTCGCAGTATGCGCAAACAGTTCTTGCGCTCACCAATGGACTTTACTCGCATTAGCTCCCACTTTACCACCAAGCGCTATCACCCCGTGCTACACAGATTCCGATCACACAAAGGGACAGATTACGCGGCTGGTCGCGGCACACCTATCAAGGCAACAGGTTCAGGTAAGGTTGTCTCTGCGAAGTTTAGCCGTAGCTATGGCAAATACGTCGTACTACAACATGGCAGTCGCTATACAACGCTCTACGCACATATGACAGCATTTGCGAAGGGGGTCCGCTCAGGTTCCAAGGTTCGCCAGGGACAAATTATTGGTTATGTTGGTAGTACAGGCATGGTGACTGGCCCTCATTTACATTATGAGTTCCGTGTAAATGGCATCCACAAAAATCCAGTAACTGTAAAATTACCAGCGGCGGAGCCTATTGCAAAAAAAGAACGTGAGCGTTTCGAACAGTATGCCAGCAACCTACTGGGCAACTTTGGCTCCTATAGTAATGTTCGCGTGGCAACGTTGGACAAACCTTAGTGAAAGCGCTTTATATCGGTTTAATGTCAGGTACCAGTGCGGATGGCGTCGATGCCGTACTGGTTGAAATCGATCACTATGATCACTTCAAGCTCGTTGATACTCTCGCCGTAAATTACTCGCCTGATTTTCGACAACGGCTATTGCATCTTGCTTTAGCCGATCAGATTCAACGAACTGAAATTGGTAGCATTAGCTATCTTTTATCTCAACAATTTGCAGATGCTTGCAATAAACTTCTTCAGCGTAACAAGCTAGAACCCCATAAGATTAGCGCCATTGGGAGCCATGGACACACCATAGATCATGCCCCGGAGAGCAATACCCCTTATAGCGTCCAAATTGGTGACCATAGCTTAATTGCTGAGAAAACAGGCATAACCACTATTGCAGATTTTAGAAGTAGGGATATTGCTGCTGGAGGCCAAGGCGCCCCCTTAGTGCCAGCATTTCATCAATGGCTATTTAGGCAAGCCCCCGTACACTCGGCCATTCTCAATATTGGCGGTATTAGCAATATAACGGTTCTAAAAAAGAGCACATCCAAAGGTTATGACTGCGGCCCAGGTAATTGCCTTATCGATAGCTGGCACCAGCAGAACACAGGTGAGAGTTTTGATTCTGAAGGTCAATACGCCCGGAAAGGAACCCTAATACCAGCGCTACTTAATAGCATGCTAAGCGATTCCTTTTTCCAACAACCTCCCCCTAAAAGCACCGGTAGAGAGCATTTCAATCTTTCATGGCTACAAAAACACTTAACAGCATTGGATAGTGATTTTTCTTGGCAAGATGTTGCTCGAACTCTAGTCGAACTAACGGCCGTATTAAATATAGAAACAAGTCAGAGGGAAGCATGTCAGCAAATCTATCTATGCGGCGGCGGTAGCCATAATCAATTCTTAGTTGAAAGAATGTCACTATTGGCAAAAGAGATTGATATCAGCATTAATAATACCCAGGCGCTAGGTCTAGATGTTGACTGGGTTGAGGCATCAGCATTTGCATGGCTAGCCCATCAAACACTCTCGGGACTACCCGGCAACTTACCAACAGCCACTGGAGCAAAGGGCAGCCGAATACTCGGTGCAATATATCCCGTTTAAACGAACTCCAAAATAGAGCGGTATACCATAAATACAAAAAAGGCAGCTAATAGCTGCCTTTTTTGGATAGGTTAAGCAAAAAATATAGCTAGACCGTAAAAGAAGAACCGCAGCCACATGTTGTCGTAGCATTCGGGTTTTGCACAATAAATTGCGCCCCCTGCAAACCTTCCTGAAAATCTACAGTAGAACCAACCAGATACTGATAACTCATACTATCAATCACCATTTTCACACCTTGGTGTTCGATTACTGCATCATCGTCCTGAGAAGACTCATCAAAATCAAAGCCATATTGAAACCCCGAGCAGCCTCCACCCGTGACATAGACACGTAGCTTCAACTCTGGGTTTTTCTCTGACTCAACCAGCTCTCGTACCCTATTGGCCGCTGCATCGGTCAAGTTCATGGGTTGTGGTGTAAACACATCCGCCGTCATTATTCGCTCCGGTAATTCTGCTGCAATAGCATCGCTAGAGTGAATTATCAACTTAACCGACTAAAACAGTCAACTTATAACGCTCAAGTTTTTACCAGCTTATGATTTAGCCTTCTCTTTTACAGCCTGAGCGGCATTTTTAGCCGGCAATTCTTTCACGTTACTGGCAGACGCCTCAGTTGATGGATCCACGGGCAAAAGAGGTTTTTCCTGAGTAACGTGTTTAGGCATTTCTGGACGATCATCAGACTTACCACGATATTGATGCTGTAGAGTTCCACTTACCTGTGAACCCATGACCATCTCAATCATATTATAGAAGACATTACCGGCAATCTTAGCTTTGGCTGCTAGCTCAAGATGTTCGCAAGAATGAATATCCCCAGTCACCTGACCATTAACAATAATATGCGGTGCAGAAATCTCACCGACAACCATACCTTTTTCACTCACTCTAACGACTGCTTTCGAATCATCTTCAGCAATAATATTGCCAAAAATCTTGCCATCAATATGCAGACCACCGCTGAAATGTAGATCACCGACAATTTCTGCTTTACCTGATACCAAGGTATCAAAATGATGCGAACTTGGCTTACTATTACTTCCAAACATGATTAAACGGCCTCCTGAGCTGACCATTCATAATTTTTTTCCACCCGCATAGCCTTACGTCCTGTAGACTGCAGAATGATCTCAATTTTTTCTGGTTTAAAACCTTTTGGCAGAACCATCTCTCCGCTAACATTCTGGAAAAAGCGGAAACGGAAGCGAACGCCTAAATCTTTTACACTTTCAGAGAGGTCTCTTAAAGGTAACACTCTGCGAGTATCGCCTTGTGTACCAACCACACTTACCAATGCTCGACCTTCAATAAAACTGTTTTTTCCTGCCAGCTGAGTCAATACCAGCTCAAAGTTAAAACGAGAAGGGTCTAATGTTTTACTTAATCCCCAACTTTCTATCCTTAAGCCTTGATCTTCAGACGTAGGCGTCATCACTCTCTTATAAAAAGTGACTTCGTTTTCTAATTGAGCAATACGTGCATTTTGTTCGGTAATAGTATGCCGAACTTCAGCGTAGGTTTTCTGATCTATCTCATTACCCCGAGCTAATACCGCCACCTTTTGCCTTAACTCTTCATTATCTCGTTCAAAACCGGCCTGAGAAATCCTTAATGCATTCCTTTCCGACACAGCGGAGCGGCGCTCTTCCCAGCCCTGATATTGTCCATAGCCATACCCGGCTAATATCACAACAACGATGAAGACAGCGATGGTCAAACGGATAAGAATACGCTGCCAAGGACTATACGCTACAATCGCAAGTTGCTCTTGTTTACTTCCTTTAACCATAGCCATTCCTGGTGACTCTAGTAATTAACGACTTTAAGGCATCAAAGCTACTTGATTTAATCCCGTATTTTCTTCGAGATCAAACATCAGGTTCATATTCTGTATTGCCTGCCCTGATGCGCCTTTAACCAAATTATCAATGACGGATAGTACCACAACACGAGAACCATTCTGAGGGCGATGCACGGAAATCCGACAGACATTCACCCCTTTAACACTACGTGTTGCCGGATGAGAACCCGCAGGCATAACATCAACAAATGGCTCATCCGCATATCGCTGTTCAAATAAAGTTTGCAGATCAGCTTCTTGCTGGTTATTTAATTGACTATAAACCGTCGCATGAATACCGCGAATCATAGGCGTTAAGTGCGGGACAAAAGTAAGGCCAACAGGAGCACCCGCCGCATCTTGTAAACCTTGCTGAATTTCAGGCAGATGTCGATGACCCGCTACGCCATAAGCCATCATGGACTCACTGGTTTCACATAGTAAAGAGCCTACCTTAGCACCGCGACCTGCTCCGCTAACACCTGATTTACAATCAGCAATAATATCCTGAACATCGATCAAGCCTGCCTCTAACAGAGGAATTGTCGCTAATTGCACCGCTGTAGGGTAACAACCAGGAACGGCAATTAGACGAGCCGTACGGATCTGTTCCCGATTAACCTCAGGTAAACCATAAACAGCTTCGCCCAATAACTCAGGGGCACCATGAGGCTGGTTATACCATTCTGCCCACAGATCCGCATCACGAATACGGAAATCCGCTGACAAATCAATGACTCGTCCACCACGCTGAAGAATGTCACCCGCTAGACTATGGGCAACACCATGAGGTGTGGCAAAAAAGACAACATCACACTTTGCCAAGGCGTCACTATCAGGCACAGTAAAGCAAAGGTCATAATGACCACGCAGATTAGGGTACATGTCAGCTACTGCCACGCCTGCTTCTGAGCGAGAAGTAATGACCTCAACCTGAGCCTTCGGATGTTGTGCTAAAAGACGTAATAGCTCAACTCCGGTATACCCTGTTCCGCCAACAATACCAACTTTAATCACGTGCACTCTCCGTTATAACCCCTTGAATCGATTCTCGGTATAATACACAAAACTTACGGTTAATGTCTCAGTGACCCGCCAATCGAGGATGCTCTCTTGGCCAAATCCAAAAAGAAATGGCACCAACGCTTCACGCTTCAGCACTTCCGTCACCGGTTAGCGCACTTAGATGCTCTGCCGCAATTGGCATTACTTGGCCTTTTATCCGGTTTAGCCACTGGCGCCCTAATGGTGCTCTTTCTTAGTAGCTTGAATCTAATCAGCCAAACCCTGCTCGGAACGGATATCGAAAACTATGAAGATCTCCCTTTAGCTATGAGGGCATCGGCTCCTATGCTGGGAGGGTTATGCCTAATGTTACTGATGCATTTCAGTAAAAAGCATTGGCGTCCTCAAGGTATTGGCTTTGTGATTGAGCGCTTCTTCTTTAATCAAGGCCGCCTACCCTGGCAAAATGGTATTCATCAATTTTTTACAGCATTGATCGCGTTGGCATCAGGGTTTTCTGCTGGTAGGGAAGGGCCCGCTGTTCATATGGGAGCGACTATCAGCAGTTATATCGGGGAAAAGTTTAGGCTGCCTAACAATAGTTTGAGGATATTAGTCGGTTGCGGTTCTGCCGCGGCCATAGGTGCTTCCTTCCATACTCCCATTGCAGGTGTCATCTTTGCCATGGAAGTAATTATGATGGAATACACTCTCGTAGGATTTACTCCGATAATACTCGCGTCCGTCAGCGGTACAGCTCTTAGTCAATGGATGCTTGGAGAAGCAAGTCTGCTCCACTCCGCATCCGTTGAGCTTTCATCGCTCTATGAGCTGCCCTGGGTGGCTGTGAGTGGTATTATGATGGGAGGCTTAGCCGCTCTCTTTATCACAATATGTGGCAAGCTATCCTTGTACCAACAAAAACCCTTAGCCCTACGCTTCTCTATTGTGGCGTTATTGACCTGTATTTCTGGCATCTATTTCCCAACACTATTGGGTACAGGCTTTGACTTGGTCAATCTTTCTTTTACGGGTCAACTGTCCTTAGGTTTATTACTGTTCTTAGCGATAGCTAAACTTCTATTAACCGCAACCACCTTTGGTTTAGGGGTACCTGTCGGTATTATCGGACCGTTACTGGTTATTGGAGGGCTATTTGGTGCCGCCATGGGGTATATGGGCGCTTTTTTTGTAGAAACAGAGGTGTCTGACATCAGTATTTACGCCGTCATTGGTATGGCTTCAATGATGGCGGCCTCACTACAAGCTCCTCTTGCGGCACTAATGGCATTGATGGAATTGACCAATAACTCTCATATTATTCTGCCAGGTATGCTAGGCGTAGTATCCGCGATCCTTACTTGCCGTTATTTTCGGCCTGAAAACACCTCTATTTTTCATCACTTACTCGCCCTAAAAGGAAGAGACCTCGCTCACCCGCCTCTGGCCCAAGCCATGAACCGAGTAGGTGTAACCTCGATTATGGAAAATAATTATTGGCACTGTGACAATCAGATTACCTTGTCTCAGGCAAAAAAAATCATCCAAGAAAAAATCCAATGGATGCTTATTACTGAAGTTGACAGTGATGATAAAATCTTAATGCCAACAGCCGCATTAGCGAACTACTTATACTTGTTGGAGATAGAGAAAAAACAAACACAAGTATCAGAATCTCAGACAATTATCCTGTCAGAAATCCCTACAGAGGATCGCTTAACGGCCAGTGCAATACAACCACAAGCCACACTAACAGAGGCTTATGAGCAGATTGCCGATATGCGTACGGATGCTCTCTATGTCATTAATGACAGACAGGAAATATTGGGGATTCTTACGTATCGAATGATCGAAAACTACTACCAATAACGACTATTAGTCACTACGAGTGAGTTGAAAGAACGATGGATTATCTTTGGCTTAAAGCATTCCACATTATGGCTGTTGTCACCTGGTTTAGCGGCCTATTTTATCTGCCTCGCCTCTATGTTTATCACGCAGAAACAAAAGATAGCGCTGGAGATGAGCGCTTTAAAATTATGGAACGCAAGCTATATCGAGGTATAGCAACGCCTTCAATGATTATTGTCATCCTGCTAGGAGGTGCATTATTGAGCATGAATTTCAGCCACTACATGTCACAACCCTGGATGCACGCTAAACTGCTATTGGTAAGTCTACTTGTTGTTTATCATTTTTTCTGCGGTTATCACTTGAAACAGTTTGCTAAAAACAACAATCAGCGCAGCCATGTTTATTTTCGTATTTTTAACGAACTGCCTGTATTTATCCTAATCGGGGTAATTATTCTTGTTGTTGTCAAACCCTTTAGTGCCTAGCCCTTTGGAGTTATACAGGAGCAACTATGCCTGACTCTAACAATCCCGATACTAATAATATCAATCAGCCCGCCGTTACTCTTGTATTGGCCGGACACGACCCATCTGGCGGTGCTGGTATTCATGCGGATATTGAAACGATACGTTCACTGGGTAGTTATGCCGCTACGGTTGTCACAGCAACCACCTGCCAAGACACCCATAATGTACAAAGCATTCACCCCGTAAATGCCAACGATCTGATCGCTCAAGCCAGAACCATTTTGGACGATATGCCCATTGCAGCCATCAAGATAGGTTTATTGGCCAGTATTGAAAATATTGAGGCGATTCATACTATTTTAAGAGATTATCAACATATCCCTGTAGTGCTAGACCCGATTCTCCGAGCGGGAGGCGGAAAAGCACTGAGTAGCGAAGCCATGGTTGATGCCATATCGACACTGCTACTGCCTTATACCACTCTGGTTACACCGAATACTCAAGAGCTCATTAAAATGAGCCCCACAGCAGATTCTGATAGTGCACGCAGCCAACACCTGATAGAGCAGGGCTGCCGTTATGTCATGGTCACAGGCACCCATGCCAATAGTCCCGATGTCATCAATACCCTATATGGCGCTCACGGTGAGGTGCAGAAAAAGTCCTGGCCTAGGCTGCCAGGTGAGTATCACGGCAGTGGCTGCACCTTTGCTGCCGCAAGTGCTGCTTTTTTAGCCCAAGGGGCTGACATCTGTAATGCCGTTGAAATGGCCCAGCGCTTTACTTGGAACAGTTTAAAACACGCCCATAAGCTAGGCCGCGGTCAATTTATCCCTAACCGCTTTTTCTGGAGCAATAAAGAATGCCAGTAACCGAGACGGATCAACAAACAGTACAGGATCTCTCTACCTCTCGGATTAGATCGCGAAGTAAAAACATCTATGCCATTACGGACAGTCAATTGATGCCGGGTAATGAGCTACTGGAAAAATCAGAAACAGCTCTAAAAGCTGGCATCGCTTTTTTACAATACCGGCGTAAAGGGGGAAGTGAACAGGAACGTCAGCAGGAAGCTCTGGCGTTACTAACACTTTGTCGTCAATATCAAACCCCACTTATTATAAATGACGACTTGCCTCTAGCCCTATCTATTGATGCCGATGGTGTACACCTGGGACAAAGTGATGGTTCTCTTGCTCAGGCTAGGCAACAGCTTGGTTCGGATAAGATTATTGGTGCCACCTGCCATGATTCTCTTGAATTGGCAGAACAAGCCATTAACCAAGGCGCCAGCTATATTGCCTTTGGTCGTTTTTTTCCATCAAATACTAAACCCAATGCAAAACCTGCACCATTGGATCTGTTGGCTCAGGCCAAACTGAGGTTTGATTGTCCAATTGTTGCTATCGGAGGCATCAACCACGACAATGCAGCCCAAGTAATCCAACAGGGAGCAGACTATGTGGCCGTTGTGCACACTATTTTTGCTTCCGATCAACCGGATCAACAAGTGATCCATTTGCAGCAAGCCCTGAACAGGGTAGAGTCTGTATAAATTTGATTGTTGTGTTTTTAATACCGTTTTTTAGTACACAGATTAGGGAACCCTATGTCCACGTCAGAACAGTTATTTGCCCAAGCCCAAGCCGTTATCCCTGGTGGTGTGAATTCACCGGTGCGTGCGTTTAAAAGTGTTGGTGGTACTCCAGTCTTTATTAAACGTGCAAAAGGGGCCTACCTCTATGACGAGGATGACAAACAATATATTGATTATGTCGGTTCTTGGGGGCCTATGATCACAGGCCATGCCAATCCAGAAGTCCTACAAGCCGTACGCGATCGTCTGGACGATGGCATGAGCTTTGGCGCGCCTACCGCTATTGAAACCACGATGGCAGAACGTATCTGCGAACTGATGCCAACTATCGAAATGATTCGCATGGTGAATTCTGGTACAGAAGCCACCATGAGTGCTATTCGTCTGGCTCGTGGTTATACCGGTCGCGACAAAATTGTTAAGTTCGAGGGCTGCTATCACGGTCACTCAGATTCTCTACTGGTAAAAGCCGGTTCTGGCGCTCTGACTTTTGGTGAGCCGAGCTCCCCCGGTGTGCCTGAAGCCTTAGCAGAACACACCATTACGCTGACCTATAACGATATCGAAAACGTACGAGAGTGCTTCCGTCAGATCGGTGACCAAATTGCCTGTATTATTGTTGAGCCTGTGGCTGGCAATATGAACTGCATCCCACCGGTACCAGGCTTCCTTGAATGCTTGCGTGAAGTCTGTGATGAAAGCAGCTCTGTACTGATTTTTGATGAAGTAATGACCGGTTTCCGCGTATCACTGGGTGGCGCTCAGGCCCACTTTAATATCAAACCGGATCTAACAACCCTGGGTAAGATCATCGGTGGTGGTATGCCTGTGGGTGCGTTTGGTGGTAAAAAAGAGATCATGTCTAAAATCTCTCCACTGGGCCCGGTTTATCAGGCAGGTACTTTATCTGGTAACCCTCTGGCGATGGCCGCTGGTCTTGCCCTACTGGATGGTATTACCATACCCGGTTTCCACGAGGCATTAAGCGCTAAAGTTGATAAACTGTGCGCGGGCCTGGAAGCGGGAGCTAAAGAAGCCAACATTCCATTTATCACTCAAAAAGCAGGTGGTATGTTTGGCCTGTTTTTCACCGACAAGCCTGCGGTTAATGGTTTTGCAGATGTGATGAACTGTAATCTGGATCGTTTTAACCAATTCTTCCATGCCTTACTGGAAGAAGGTGTTTACCTCGCTCCAGCATCTTATGAAGCAGGCTTTGTATCCTCCGCTCACACAGATGAAGATATTGAGAATACAATTGCTGCAGCTCGTCGGGCATTTGCCAAGCTGAGCTAATGGCTAAACAGGTGAGAACAATCACCTAGAAGCCAGGAAGATAAATCTAGAATCATAGCCATGAAGAGCCCCACCCAATAAAGGGGCTCTCTTGATGAGAAGAACAAGTATTAGGAGTACGCCCGTGAGTCAGACTCTGATTGAGGCGCTGCAAAACCCGGCCCTTTATGATCATCCGGTAAGCGAATTTAAACTGTACCAAACCCATATTTCCTGGGTTCTGCTGACTGGCGAGTACGCCTATAAGATCAAGAAACCCATGGACTTTGGTTTTCTGAATTTTACAACGTTAGAAAAGCGTCAGTTCTTCTGTCAGCAAGAACTTCAGCTGAATAAGCGCTTAGCTCCTGAATTGTATTTGGATGTTTTACCTATTTCCGGTAGCGAAGCAGAGCCTAAAATTGGAGATAGCAGCGCACCGTTTGAATACGCCATCAAGGTTAAACAATTCGATAACGATAAGCTGTTAAGTGTATTGCAAGCCGATAACGCTCTGACACAGGATCATATGGATTCTCTGGCGTATCAAATTGCAGAGTTCCACGGTCAGATCAATAAAGCCGACGCATCAACCGTACTAGGCGATCCTGCCGAGGTGCTTGCTCCTGCACAGCAGAACTTTGATCAAATCAAAGAGATGTTAACGGACAAATCTGCTCTGAGTCAGCTAAGCCAGCTAGAAGGTTGGATGCAGGATACCTTCTCACGCCTAGAGCCTCTATTTGCCAAACGCAAACAAAGTGGCATGGTGCGCGAATGTCACGGTGATATTCATCTAAATAACGCCGTGCTGACGGGTGATCAAGTTACCCTGTTTGATTGTATCGAATTTAATGACGAGTTCCGTTGGATCGATGTGATCAGTGACGTCGCCTTCCTCGTTATGGATCTAGAGTCTCTGGGTGAAAATGCTCTGGCCCGCCACTTTATTAACCAGTACCTAGAACTAACCGGCGATTACGAAGCGATTCAATTGCTAAGCTTCTACAAAAGTTATCGTGCGATGGTTCGTGCCAAAGTTACTCGCTTTATGTTGGCTGACCCAGGTATTGATGACGATAATCGCAGTAAGCTGGAAGCAGACTATCAGCGCTATATTGATCTGGCAGAATCCTACACGGTATTTGAACAGCCCTTTATGCTGATCACTCACGGTGTATCCGGTTCAGGTAAGAGCGCTATCAGTCGTGCTGTGATTAAAGAGCTGGGCGTAGTCCGCATTCGTTCTGATGTAGAGCGTAAGCGTTTATTTGGCTTGAACGCTGAAGAGAGAAGTCTTTCTGAGCTGGATCAGGGCATCTACACCCCAGAGGCGACAGAAAAAACGTATCAGCGTCTAATCAGCTTAGCCGACACCATTATCCATTCTGCGACTCCAGTGATCATCGATGCCACCAACCTAAAACGTTGGCAGCGCGATGCACTACGGGAAAAAGCCGAACAACTTGCGGTTTCTGCCCTAACACTGTCTTTTACCGCCAGTGAAGATACCCTTCGCCGTCGAGTGAAGAAGCGTCATATTAAAGGTAAGGATGCTTCCGAGGCCGACCTAGTGGTACTGGAAAAACAACTGGAACAGCAGGATGCTATCACCGATGATGAAGCCAGCTATACTGTAGTAATCAATACCGATGAAGATAATGCCAGCCAAAACCTACTGAACAGTATTCGTAGACAGTTTGGTTTGAACTGAAGCAAAACCAATAAAACAGCTAGGGAAGCCGTCTATAAAACATAGACGCCGGAGGATGTTACTATGAGTACCGAGCCAAAAATTCTACAAGACCCTTTGTATCAACTGCTTAGAAACGAAGATATTAAAGGATTTAATCAGGCAAGGGCCAATGGTAACACCGTTGATTTGAGAGGCGGCGATTTTCGCGGCCTTGATCTGAGAGGATTGGAGGCTCATGGTCTTGATCTTAGCAACGCTTATTTTCGCGGGGCAGATCTAAGAGGCATCGACCTAAGCCACAGTCGCTTAGAAGGTGCCAGTATTGCCAATGCCAATATCTCTGGCTGTTACTTTCCTAAAGAGCTATCGGCGGATGAATTGCTGCTGTCGATTAATCATGGCACTCGGATGCGTTATAACACGCCATAGTCTTTCCTATAATTATTCTAGGGCGAGAACAATCGAATAGATTGATGCCTGTCACCTTATTGTCATGCCTGACATAGATAATGCCAAGGCTTGAACAGGGGTTATTGAGTATTTAAGGGTTAGGGTGCTAATCTGAGATTCAGCCGTTTGCATATGCAAACGGCTTTTTTATTACTGCTTGTCATAAGCATTAAGTAGAAAGATACCTATCAATATTCTCTACCGATCATCTCATAATAGGGAGATTGCCATGTTTATACTTTGCTCCCTTGATGCCATTGAAAAAAATGGCAGCAAAGGTTTTCAAAGTCCCTTAGGCCCAATCATCGCAGTAAAGAAAAAAAAGAAAGTATATCTTTATGCGAATGAGTGCCCCCATATGGGCATTAATCTGGAATGGGTGCCGGATCAATTTTTGGATAGCAGCAAACAGTTAATTCAATGTGCCATGCACGGGGCTCAGTTTTTAATTAAAACAGGTGCCTGCATTCACGGCCCTTGCAAAGGACAGTCCTTACGCAGTATTCCCTATGAGATTAATGAGCATAATGAAATCTGTTTACAAGTGACGACCAATACTAAAATTAAGCCTCAACAACCAGTGGAATAGGTGATACTAATCGAGCGGATGTCGGGCTGAGCTCTGCTTTATAGGCTAAAACTTCCACCCCTGTCGCCATTGCTTCAAGCAAAGTGGCGTTATACTTGGCGTCAATATGAGCAGCAGGGCTCACCTGAGTAATCCCTGTATGGTTCACGCAAAACAGTAATACCGCTCGATGGCCCTCTTGTACCATCTGCTGTAGCTCACGTAAGTGTTTTTGTCCCCGCTCGCTCACGGAGTCGGGAAAGAAACCAGCACCAACACCTCGATCGGGTTCCAATAGAGTGACACTCTTTACTTCCACAAAACACTGCTGCTCTTGGTTACTCAGTAAAAAATCGATCCGACTATTTTCTGCGCCATACTTTACTTCAGGCCGGATATTGTCATATCCCTTTAACTCTGTAATAGAGCCTGCCTGCAAGGCTTCATGCACCAGCTTATTTGCCTGAGCGGTATTCACACATAATAAATCACCGTCCGGTGTTTCTGTCAGCTCCCAAGTACAGGGGTACTTTCGTTTTGGATTACCAGAATCGGAATACCAAACCCGCCAACTCTCCTGCATGCAATTTTTCATAGAGCCTGTATTAGGGCAGTGCAGTGTGATTTCAGAGCCATCGTCTAAGCGCACATCTGCCATAAAACGTTTATACCTGCGTATTAACGTGGCGGACTTTAACTCAGAAATCCACTGCATTATTTTCTCCTACAACAAAATGTCTTTGGTAATAGTGTTTTTAAAATAAGTACTTTTTAAAATAGCTACTTAGCAATAAAGCGAGCAATTCGCTCCACTGCTTTCTCAAGTTGAGACATCTCCGTCGCATAAGCAAAGCGCACGGTTTTACGAGCCCCTTCAAAACCAAAGTCCAAACCTGGGGTTGCTGCTACAGCCTCTTGCTCCAACAGATCCTGACACCATTGATAACTATCATCGGTTAAGTGATCGACACCAGCATAGATATAAAAGGCCCCTTCAGGGGTTACCGGAATGGACATACCTAGATTCCGCAAAGCAGGTAACAAAAAATCTCGACGCCGAGCAAATTCTGCTCGGCGTTCTTCCAAAATCGCAATAGTATCCGGCTGGAAAGCTGCAAGCGCCGCATATTGAGACGGCGTTGTTGCCGACAAAAAGACATTTTGCGCCAATTTTTCCAAAGCAGGTACCGCACACTCTGGAGCTACCAGCCAGCCCAAACGCCAGCCCGTCATACCAAAATATTTAGAGAAGCTATTAATCACAAAGGCATCATCATTAACGGATAACGCTGTCAAAGCATCGATACCATAGGTCAATCCCTGATAAATTTCATCCACTATCAAGGCACCATTACGAGCGGTAACCGCATCACTTATCGCCTGCAAGGAAGACTTATCAACAAGAGTCCCTGTTGGATTTGAAGGCGTAGCCAACATGACGGCTCGGGTTTCTTTACACCAATGCTGTTCAATATGCTGAGCGGTCAGCTGGAACTCACTCTCAGCACCCACAGGGATAAGTTGTGGCTCACCTTCAAACAAGCGCATAAAATTGCGATTACAGGGATAAGTTGGATCAGCCATCATTACTTTATCACCAGAGTTAACCAATAGTGCGGATAACAATAACAGAGCCCCTGAAGCCCCAGGTGTCACGATAATACGCCCTGGGTCTACCGTCACACCGTAAGCGGTTTGATAATGACCGGCAATCGCTTCTCTTAGCTCAGGTAAGCCCGCTGCCGGAGTGTATTGCGTCAAACCTTTTGCTAAAGCCTCTTGGCCAGCAGCAACAATGGGAGCGGCAGTAGGAAAATCAGGTTCTCCCACCTCCATATGAATCACATCTCGACCTTCACTTTGCAACTGACGTGCACGGGCTAATAGTTGCATTACGTGAAAAGGAGCAACTTCGGCAACCCGATCTGCCCACTTAAAGTTTGATAGAGACATAAACCACTCCAGATAATAAACTTAGCAATAATTACTGTACATAATAGATAAAAGCATGATTTCATGCACTAAAGTAACAATTTTTAGCCCGGCAAGAATGACTAATCCGTTCTATAATTTAGTCTTCAAGTTGCATTTCGGTCGCTTTTCCGATAAATAAGCAAGGCTTTCAAAAACGTAGAGCCATTTTCTACGTTGCTGAGGGTGCCAATAATGGACGAGAAATCGGCAGGTATCCCCCAGGTAACCAATAACATTAATATGGGGCAGTCATATGCCAGACAATGCAACCAATACAAATGAGCTTAAATCATTCACTCCATACGACATCGCCAATGGCGAAGAGTACATGAATGACAAGCAGCTTGAGCATTTTCGTCAGATTCTTCTTCAATGGAAACAAGAATTGATGGAGGAGGTTGATCGTACTGTTCAACACCTGCAAGAAGATGCAAACAACTTTGCTGACCCCGCCGACCGTGCAACCCAGGAAGAAGAGTTCAGCCTGGAATTACGTACACGTGACCGTGAGCGTAAGCTGATCAAAAAGATCAATGAAGCACTGGAAGACATCGATAACGAAGATTACGGCTACTGTGAATCTTGTGGTATCGAAATCGGTATTCGTCGCTTAGAAGCACGCCCTACAGCGTCCCTGTGTGTCGACTGTAAAACCCTGGCTGAGATCAAAGAACGTCAGGTAGGTGGCTAAGCACGCCATACAATAATAAAGGCCAGTGTCACTGGCCTTTATTATTCCTATTCTTATGCCTATAGATTCCCCAACCTATACCGGGCGATTTGCCCCCACCCCTTCAGGGCCATTACATTTTGGTTCTCTAGTCGCAGCTTTGGCCAGTTATCTGGACGCACGAGCTCATCAAGGGCGCTGGTTATTGCGTATTGAAGATATCGATCCACCTAGAGAACAACCGGGTGCAGCAGAGAATATTCTTCATACATTGGAAGCTTTTGAGTTGTTTTGGGATGGCGAGGTATTTTACCAAAGCCAACAAAATGAACGCTACCAAACGGCCGTTAACCAATTACTCAAACAAGATATTGCTTATTATTGCCACTGCAGCCGTAAGCAATTAAAAGATCATCCCGTCTATCCGAACTGGTGTAGAGTTAAACCTCCTACCTCCAATGCCGATTGTGCTGTACGTATTCAAACTTCTGGCGCTTTCAGTATTCAGGATCGCATCCAAGGTCATTGTCATTGGCATATGGATGATTTGGGAGATTTTATTATCCAACGCAGGGATAAGCTCTTCGCTTACCAACTAGCGGTAGTATTAGACGATGCAGAACAAGGTATTAACCAGATCGTTCGCGGTTATGATATTTTGGAAAGCAGCCCCAGACAGTTACAACTAATCCAACACCTGGGTCTTCCGCAACCTCAATATGCCCATATCCCGGTGATCACTAAGTCCGATGGCCAGAAACTCAGCAAACAAAACCTTGCTCCAGCCATTGATGCAGAAGAGCGCCGTCGGCTTTTACAACAAGCACTACAAGCCCTAGGTCTACCTTTGACACAAAATATGCTGTCGGCTGACTATCACGAGCTGTTACAGTGGGCGATTCAACACTGGCGAATAAGTCGCGTTAAAAGCTGCGCTGAAATTCCTGAGGCTTCGCTACACTCATTCGAAAGAGAGCCATTTGAATAAAAGCCTCTCAATAAAAGCCATTCGAAAAAAACACTCGAATAAAGCCACGCTAAAAAACCGCGCCAGCCACCCTATGCTTTTAACTGCTCTATATCTTAGGGCAATATCCGTCTTTAAGATTAACCAGCAAGGTTCCTTATGTATATCTACCGCCTTATTCTATTTTTAGTCTTTGCCGGTTATCTGTTCTCCCCTGTTTTGATGGACTGGTGGGGCGACAGCAATGGCAGCTGGTATCGTCCCTATTTAGTATGGGCCGCACTGATCGGTATTTCCGTTTGGCTTGAGCAAAAGAGAAAACTTGATGAGCTTTAGTTTTAGTCTTGGGCAAATTTTTGCCATCGGCGTGGGTTATCTACTGATTTTATTTGCTTGTGCCTATGCAACAGAAAGACACTGGCTGCCCCGTAAACTCACCCGACACCCGGTAGTGTATGTTTTATCTCTCGGGGTTTATGCCAGTGCTTGGGCCGTATATGGCTCAGTGGGTTTAGCCAATCAGCACGGTTATGGTTTTTTATCCTACTATTTGGGGGTAGCCGGTGCCTTTGTCTTAGCCCCCGTTCTCTTAGTTCCTATCCTTCGAATTAGTCGCACTTATCAGCTGTCCTCACTGGCCGATCTATTTGCCTTTCGCTTTCGCAGTCGCTGGATTGGCAGCCTAGTTACTGTCTTTATGTTGATGGGGGCTTTGCCTCTACTAGCACTACAGATACAAGCTGTAGCAGATTCTATTTATATTTTGACCAATGAGGCATCGCCCCATACTCTAGCCTTAGCCTTCTGCTTGGTGATCACTACCTTTGCTATTTTATTTGGGGCCCGTCACACCTCTCTGCGGGAAAAACATGAAAGCTTGATTGTCGCTATCGCCTTTGAATCCATCATCAAATTAGTATTGATGTTAATCATCGGCGGCTACGCTTTATTTGAAGTTTTTGATGGTTTCCACGGTTTAGAGGTTTGGCTGCAGGATCACAGCGAACAGCTCAAAGCCTTACAACAACCCTTAGAGGCTGGACAATGGCGCACCATGTTACTGCTATTTTTTGCAGCAGCCGTGGCCATGCCTCATATGTTTCACATTATCTTCACTGAAAATCAATCCACTGAAGTCCTTTATCGTGCCAGCTGGGCCTTACCCCTATACCTGTTGCTATTAAGCTTACCTGTACCACTGATTTTATGGGCTGGTATGGCGGAGGGTGTCAGCCTACAACCGGAATATATGATCCTAGGTATTGGTCGGGAGGCTACCGATGGCTGGTTGGGCATTCTGGTCTTTGTCGCAGGGCTTTCAGCTGCCAGCGGTACCATTATTTTAGTGACTCTGTCCTTAGCGGCAATGACCCTTAATCATTTGGTTCTGGCGGTTTATCAACCCGGTGCTAAGTTTGATATTTATAACTGGCTGCTCTGGTTCCGACGCTTACTGATTGGCGCTATCATTATTGCCGCCTATCTGTTTTACCGTACCTTAGGGGTAAAACACGATCTTGCCAGTTTAGGCTTAACCTCTTTTGTCGGCATATTACAGTTCTTACCCGGTATCCTAGCGGTTCTCTATTGGCCGACCGCTAACCGTATCGGTCTAATTGCAGGTTTGAGCACCGGCATTGGTATCTGGATTTTTGGTCAAGTTATACCTCTGCTCTATAACCTAGAACAAGTGACAATTCCTGCCTCTAACCTAGTATTCCATTCTGGAGCTGATGGTTGGTACCAGGTTGCACTGACGTCTGTTACCGCCAATATTGTGGTCTTTATATTCACCTCTCTGTTTATGAAACCCAGTGAAGAGGAAAAGGAAGGTGCCAGTGCCTGCTCCGTTGATGCTCTGTCTCGCCCTCACCGGTTACAGTTAAAAGCCCGTACCTGTCAGGACTTTGTCAGCTTTTTATCCGTGCCTTTAGGCCCAGTAACCGCAGCAAGGGAAGTTGAATCTGCACTGAAAGATCTCAAGCTCACCGCAGATGATGGCCGTCCTTACGCACTGCGTCGGTTAAGAGATCGTATTCAGGCCAACTTGTCGGGATTAATGGGCCCCGCTATTGCTCAAGAAATTGTTGATCAATACCTGCCCTATCAAACAGGTAATAGCCAAAGTCACTCGGAAGATATCCACTTTGTTGAAACTCGATTAGAGAACTATCGCTCTCAATTAACAGGGTTAGCCAAAGAGCTGGATAGCCTGCGGCGTTATCACAGGCAAACCTTGCAATATCTACCTATCGGGGTGTGTTCACTGGGCAGTGATCGAGAAATACTGATGTGGAACCATGCCATGGAAGAACTCACCAGTATCAGTGGTAAAGAGGTTATTGGCTCCAGCTTCGATGCACTGCCTGAACCTTGGCAGGATCTATTAGGGGAATTTATCAAACAACAGGAGCACTCCCATCTATTTCAAAAGGTGACGCAAGACAGCGGTCATCACAGATGGTTTTCTCTGCATAAAGCCCAAATAGAAGAGCCCCTGTCTCATATGGACGGCTCTGTGATTCTCTTAGAAGATCACACCGAAACCCAACAGCTGGAAGAAGAGCTGGTTCATAGCGAACGTCTCGCCAGTATCGGTCGATTAGCCGCCGGTGTCGCCCATGAGATCGGTAACCCGATTACCGGCATTTCATCCTTGGTACAAAATCTAAAATATGAAACCGATAATCCCGAAGTTATTGAAGAAACTGCCGAACAGATTTTAGAGCTCACCAAGCGTGTCAGTCGCATTGTGCATTCCCTTGTTAGTTTTGCTCATGCGGGCCGCCATACTGGGCAGAGCCAGCAGGAGCCCATGTTGATCTACTCTGCGATTGATGAAGCCGTTAGCTTGGTTTCCTTAAGCTCGAAGGGTAAGGATATTCAGTTTATCAATGAGTGTTCCCCTCAGTTACAAATTATCGGTGACATTCAGAAACTGATTCAGGTCTTTGTTAACCTATTAAGTAACGCTAGGGATGCCTCAGAGGCCGGAGATAGTGTTACTATTGCTGTTACTCCCCAGGAAAACACGGTAACAGTCTCTGTTACGGACAATGGCTGTGGCATTCCTGAAAATCAGTTAGAACATATTTTTGAACCCTTCTTTACCACTAAAGAACCGGGAGAAGGGACCGGACTGGGCTTAGCGCTGGTTTATAGCATTGTTGAAGAACACTATGGCCAGATACAAATGGTAAGCCCAGCAAACCGGGTGCAAGGTCGAGGAACCCAGGTCAATATAACCCTGCCTCTTCACCATGCTGAAGCCAAAAGCGAATCCGCGTGGAAGTAATAATGACCAAAATACTGGTAGTAGAAGACGAAGATATTATTCGCACAGCACTCAAACGTCTGCTGGAAAGAAATGACTTTCAAGTCAGCGAAGCAGCTTCCGTGGATGAAGCTCTGGAAAATTTTAAGCTAAAAAGCTTTAACCTGATTATTTCTGACCTGCGTTTACCTAAAACCCCAGGGACAGATCTAATTAAACTCGCTGAAGGCATTCCTGTTCTGATTATGACCAGCTATGCCAGCCTGCGTTCTGCTGTCGATTCTATGAAAATGGGAGCGGTAGATTATATCGCCAAACCCTTTGATCATGACGAGATGTTAGAAGCCGTCAATCGGATATTAGCTTTACACGCTAACAAGGCGCCTCAGTTATCAAATCAGGAGCCAGCGCCTGAAGAAGATAACAGTGAACCAGGTACCATGGGCATGATTGGCCACTGTAGCCCTATGCAGATGGTTTACCAACGCATTCGCAAGGTTGCTCCGACCAATGCCACCGTTTTAGTCCAGGGTGAATCCGGGACAGGTAAAGAGTTAGTGGCCAAGGCGATTCATAACCAGAGTCGTCGGAAAAATGCCTCCTTGATCTCAGTAAACTGTGCGGCAATTCCTGAAACTCTGATCGAATCTGAATTATTTGGCTATGAAAAAGGTGCCTTTACCGGCGCTAATACCAATCGAAGTGGTCTTGTAGAAGCAGCTGATGGTGGCACACTGTTTCTGGATGAAATAGGCGAATTACCTTTAGAAGCTCAGGCCAGGCTGTTACGGGTATTGCAAGAAGGTGAAATACGCCGGATTGGCTCCGTGCAGTCAAAGAAGGTTGATGTCCGACTGGTCGCTGCAACCCACCGTAATTTGAAAAAACTATCCAGAGAAGGTGAGTTCCGTTTAGACCTCTATTATCGACTGAATGTCATGGAAATTGCGTTACCTGCACTAAAGGAGCGTGGGGATGATATTCTGGAAATTGCGGAGTTCCTATTGGGCCTTGCCAGTAAACGTATGGAACGTACAGGCTTACGCTTAGCAAAACATGCTAGCGACGCGATACGTCAATACGATTGGCCTGGTAACGTTCGAGAACTGGAAAATGCCATTGAGCGCGGTGTTATTCTCGCTGAAGGTAATTTAATTCATATGGATGACCTAGGCATCGAGCTACCTAGCCCAAATGTACCTAGCCGTCCTGCACCAGGGGCTCAATCAGCCCTGCCATCCATAGGTATTCCACAGCGATCATCTCCTAGCTCAACCGCTAGGAACGATGGCACTAAGGCCCCTGATGACCTCTCTCTTGAGGATTACTTCCAGCACTTTGTTCTGGAGCATCAAGAACAGATGAGTGAAACAGAGCTGGCACAGAAGCTGGGAATTAGTCGCAAGTGCCTATGGGAACGTCGTCAACGCTTAGGCATTCCTCGTCGCAAACCTGCTCAGAAAAAGAGTGGTTAAGATCTAGCACAACAAACGTCCTTCTATCGCGATATGGGCTTGATTCAAGCCCTACGCACTCAAGCACTACCTCATTGACTCCCCTACTAGTTATGTCTACTCCTTCACAATTTTAGAAAAAAGATATGTAACACTCAGTAAGAACACCGAGTGTTACCGTAACACCCAGCTCCCCCACAAAAAGATTGTTTCATAGGTAACAATCTCTTACCCCTTTAAAAAAGGCGACAAGCAAAAACATCATAACCCACTGAAAACAAAGCTTTTTTAAAAAACTGGCACACCGAATGCAATAACTACGAGCAAGAACAACAAGAACGACGGTTAACGTTCACGCCGAACAAAAACAACAAACGGCACATTAAATTAACCAGACCCGTCAAACAAAAATAAAAAAGGGTCTGAAAACTGGCAGATATCTCGGGAAAAACAAAAACAAACCCGGTACAGCCAAACCTGAAACAATAACAACAAATCGGGTCAAAAGATTAACCGTAGCGAACTAAAGCATTTAAGCTTGCAACAAAAACAACAAAGCAAAGCTAAAAAATGCATGCCCGACAATAAAAACAACAGCGGGCAGAAAAAATCCATCATTGGATAATTGTTTTGAATACGAGGCGGTCCAAACCAGAAGTAGTGATACTTCGAATTGGAAAACAAAAATAATAAGGCAATAGCCACCAAGGTTTGTAACTCAATAGACTGTCATTGCGCATTCAGAGCGATTTACCGAAGTCTGACATATCGTTTGCACGGAAGCAGACAGTTATTATGCGGGGCCAGTATTTGGCCCCGCTTTTGTTTTTAAGGTACACTCCTCTCTCCTATTCATAGATTCAAGATCCTGAGATGCTAAAAGGAATTCCTTCTTTTCTAAAGCGTCCCGGCCAGACTATCAAGCAACTGTTGAAAACTGACGGTATGCCAGAATCCAATTCCAGCCCTTATGAATTGCGTATTGTCTCCCGTGACGAACACCCTGTTAGCCGTTCCGGCATTTCAGATAACGCACTGAAGGTGCTATATCGTCTTAAAAAGGCTAATTACGACGCCTTTTTAGTCGGCGGCTGCGTCCGTGATGCTCTGCTTGATCTGCATCCAAAAGATTTTGACGTTGCCACTAACGCCACACCGGAACAGGTTAAATCACTCTTTCATAATGCTCGGATTATTGGCCGTCGTTTCCGTATCGTACATGTACGTTATGGCCGCGAGATTATAGAGGTCACTACCTTCAGGGCTCCACCCGCTACCAATACAGCTAAGAACCATTCTTCTCAAACAGAAAACGGTTTATTGGTCAGGGATAATGTCTACGGCACCATTGAAGAGGACGCACTAAGACGCGACTTCACCATCAATGCCCTGTATTACAATATTCGTGACTTTGCTATTTATGACTACGCTGGTGGCATTGAGGATATCACTCATCGCTGTATCCGTATGATAGGCGATCCGGAAACCCGATATAGGGAAGATCCGGTACGAATGCTACGGGCGATTAGGTTTGCTGCAAAACTGGACTTCAATATTGAAGAAAGCACCGCAGAACCTATTCGCCCCATGGCTGAACTGTTACGTCAGATTCCAGCGGCCCGCTTATTTGAAGAGGTGTTAAAACTCTTTTTATCTGGCCAAGCTGCAACAACTTTTCAGCTATTAAAAGAGTATCAGCTACTACAACAGCTATTCCCTTATACCGCCGAACAGATCAGCCTACACCCGGAAAAAGAGCAATTTATTATCCGGGCATTGGAAAATACCGATCGCCGTATTGCCGAAAATAAACCGGTAACACCAGCCTTTCTTTTTGCGGCAATACTTTGGCCCGTGGTACAAAAAGCATTTGCAGATCAAATGGTTGAAGGGGTACCCCCTGTCCCTGGTATGCAGCAGGCTGGACAGCAGGTCGTTGTGGCTCAAGCTGATTTTACCTCGATCCCCAAACGCTTTAGCCAACCTATGCGTGAGATATGGGAGTTTCAGCTACGGTTAGAGCGTCGTCAGGGAAAACGCGCCTTCCAGACAGCGGAACATGCTCGTTTCCGTGCGTCTTACGATTTTCTTGTATTACGCAGTGAATCCGGTGAACAGGTAAAAGCACTGGCTGATTGGTGGACCTCTTTCCAAGAAAGTGATTCTCCTGGTCGAAAAAACCTGCTGCAACATACGGATGATGATGACTTAGGCCCTAAAAAGCGCCGCCGCCGCCCTCGTTACCGTCATAACCGAAAAAGAGACTCCTCATCATGAGTCACATCGCTTATATCGGTTTGGGCAGTAATCTGGATGAGCCTATTCAACAGTTATCAACGGCCCTGCAAGAACTGAATCAGCTGGCTGACTGCCAGCTGATCGCTCAATCTTCCCTCTACAGTAGCAAACCCGTTGGCCCTCAAGATCAACCAGACTTTGTCAATGCTGTCGCCAAACTAAAAACTAATCTAGAACCATTGGCTCTATTGAATGAACTACAAGCTCTGGAGCAAAGCCATCGACGTATACGGGAACGCCACTGGGGACCTCGTACATTAGATTTGGATTTGTTGCTCTATGATGATGATTTTATTACACATCCCCGCCTAACAGTGCCCCATCTGCATATGCATGAAAGAGGTTTTGTACTGTTACCCTTGTCCGAAATCGACCCAAATATAGAGTTACCGGGTAAAGGATTGGTTACACTCATTCTGCGTGATATTCCCACAGATGACTTGCAGGTACTGACTATTACAGAGTAAAGTTACCTCAGCTTGTTACCTTATGATGCAGGTAACGTCAAAGTAACACATTCCGAAACGCCCACGCCAAAAGCAGTGGGCGTTATTGTAATGGCGGAAGATAACAATGAAGACAGTGACAATCAGTACCCTGAACAAACTGAAGTTAGCTGGCGAGAAATTCAGCTGCCTAACAGCGTATGACGCAACCTTCTCTAGTCAAATCAGCACCGCAGGCATTGAAGTTATGCTGATCGGCGATTCTTTGGGAATGGTACTTCAGGGCCACGACAGCACACTTCCTGTCAGTGTTGACGACATCGCATATCACACTCAGTGTGTAGCACGCGGTAACAATGGATCACTTATCATGGCAGATATGCCATTTATGAGTAACGCATCCACAGAACAAATGCTGACCAATGCTGGCAGACTCATGCAAGCAGGCGCCCATATGGTTAAAATTGAAGGTGAAGCCTGGCTTGCTGAGGGTATCACTGAATTAACCCGACGCGGTGTACCCGTTTGTGCTCACCTCGGCTTAACACCACAAATGGTCAATCAATTTGGCGGTTATAAGGTACAGGGCAAAACAGAAGCTGCTGCTCAAGCCATTATTGCCTCTAGCCAAAAACTGGTGGATGCCGGTGCCAGCGTTATCCTGTTAGAGTGCGTGCCAACAGAAGTGGGCCGCTTGGTAACAGAAGCCGTTTCTGTTCCTGTTATCGGTATTGGCGCCGGCCCTCATACCGACGGTCAGGTTCTAGTGTTGCATGATATGCTAGGTGTTACCGTAGGCCGCACGGCCAAGTTTGTAAAAAACTTTATGCAGGATGCTCACTCAATACCTGAAGCTCTTGTCCACTTCCATCAGGAAGTAAAAGACAATACCTTCCCGGCAGAGGAGCACTGCTTCTCATGATTACCTGCCATACCATTAAAGAATTAAGAGCCACGATCAAAAAGCACCGTGAAAGCGGTTGTGATGTGGCCTTTGTTCCTACTATGGGCAACCTGCATACAGGTCATATCCAACTGGTGCATGAAGCCCATGAAGCCGGTGATATTGTCGTCAGCAGCATTTTTGTTAATCCCATGCAGTTTGGCCCAGGTGAAGATTTAGAGGCCTATCCAAGAACCTTGGAGGCCGACAGTGAAAAGCTGAATCAAGCCGGTTGCCACATACTCTTTGCTCCCAATGCCAACGAAATGTACCCCAATGGCACGGGTGCTCAAACTCAAGTCAATGTACCTGAGCTGGTCAATGAGCTTTGTGGTGCCAGTCGCCCTGGCCACTTTACCGGTGTCACCACCGTCGTGACTAAATTGTTTAATATCGTTCAACCCGATATTGCCTTATTTGGTCAAAAGGATTTTCAACAGTTAGCCGTCATTCGAAAAATGGCTGCTGATCTCTGCATGCCTATAGATATTATCGGCGTTCCTACCGTTCGAGCAGAGTCCGATCTGGCATTAAGCTCACGCAACGGCTATTTGAACGATGAAGAATTAGCCACAGCCCCTAAGCTTTATCAGACATTAGTCAAAATTAAACACGCGATTGAAAGTGGTGAGAAAGATTTTGATACACTGTGCCATCAAGGTAATAAGACACTGACAGTAGCAGGCTTTAAACCGGACTACTTAAGCATTAGACGTCAGTCTGATCTGAAACCTGCCGACAAGAATGATGACGCACTGGTCATCCTTGGCGCGGCACATCTGGGCAATGCCCGGCTCATTGATAACATCGCATTTGCGTTGAATCATTCGTAATATTCGGGCATACTGCGCGACTTGGCTGCCTACTGCAGCTAACGTGCGCGTACTCAAGCATCAAGTAAACAGAGTTCAAAGGTTAATAATCATGCAATCCATCATGCTGAAAGCAAAACTGCACCAAGCTCGTGTAACCCACGCGGTACTGGAGTATGAGGGGTCGTGCGCTATCGACGGCAACCTGCTGGATATGGCCGGTATCCAAGAATACGAGCAGATCCAAATCTATAACATAGAGAATGGTGAACGCTTTACGACCTACGCCATCCGTGGTGAAGAGGGTTCAGGTATTATCTCTGTAAATGGTGCAGCAGCACACTTGGCTAAACCAGCCGATCGAGTAATCATCTGTGCCTATGCCAACTATTCAGAAGCAGAACTGGCGACATTCAAACCAGCTTTGATCTACATGAAAGAAGGCAATGAAGTTTCTCACGAGAGCAATGCGATTCCTGTACAGGTCGCCTAATGCCAGACTGAGCAACACCAAATTTTTAAAGCTGACCCTAGGTCAGCTTTTTTTTTGTCATCTTTTCGAGGTATTTTCTTCTTAGCGCACTTGTAACATAATGCATGTTGCAAGGCACAAAAAAATTCGTCATACGATAATAAAGGAAATACCTATGCAAGACGTTGTCATCGTTGCTGCGGGCCGTACCGCTGTTGGTAGTTTTAATGGAACTCTTAGCTCTGTTACTGCAAGTGATCTGGGAGCCACTGTCATCAAGGGTCTGCTGGAAAAATCAGGCATTGATGGAAAACATATCGATGAAGTACTGCTAGGCCACGTACTGACTGCAGGTTGTGGTCAGAATACTGCTCGTCAGGCCAGCATCAAAGCCGGTCTACCAGAATCCACCCCAGCTATGACCATTAACAAGGTTTGTGGTTCTGCTCTGAAAGCCCTACACCTAGCCACTCAAGCCATTCGCCTAGGCGATGCCGATATGATTATCGCTGGCGGCCAGGAAAATATGTCCCTATCTGCACATGTACTGCCTAACTCTCGTAACGGTCAGCGTATGGGCAACTGGGAACTGCAAGATACAATGATTGTTGATGGCCTATGGGATGCTTTCAACGATTACCACATGGGTATCACGGCGGAAAACCTAGCAGCTAAGTTTGAAGTCACCCGTGAAGAGCAAGATGAGTTTGCCGCTCAATCACAGCAGAAAGCAGAAGAAGCGATCAAAGGTGGACGTTTTACTGATGAAATTATTCCAGTAAGCATCCCTCAGCGTAAAAAAGACCCTATCGTATTTGATACGGATGAAAATGCTCGTTTTGGCACTACAGCCGAAAAACTGAGTAAAATGCGCCCTGCCTTCAAAAAAGACGGTACCGTTACCGCAGGTAATGCTTCCACTCTGAACGATGGTGCAGCAGCTGTTATTCTATGTAGCGCTAAAAAGGCTGAAGAGCTGGGCTTACCAGTTCTGGCTAAAATCAGTGCTTATGCTAACTCTGGTGTCAGCCCAGAGATCATGGGTATTGGTCCAGTACCTGCGACACAACGTTGTTTAGAAAAAGCCGGTTGGGATATCAATGATCTTGATCTGGTTGAAGCAAACGAAGCCTTTGCTGCTCAAGCCATGAGTGTTAACAAAGAACTAGGTTGGGATACGAGCAAGGTTAACGTTAACGGTGGTGCAATTGCACTGGGTCACCCAATTGGTGCATCCGGTTGTCGTGTACTAGTCAGCCTGGTACATGAAATGATCAAACGTGATGCGAAGAAAGGTCTAGCGACTCTTTGTATCGGTGGTGGTCTAGGTGTTGCTCTGGCTATTGAGCGTTAAGACTCAAGCCCGTTTGTAATACCCTTTAAAGGATCGCCTCAGGCGCTCCTTTAAAATCAAAAAAGCCCGCCATCAAATAAATGATAGGCGGGCTTTTTATAACCTTTAGAAAGTGAATCGGTTACATGAATAGCAACCAATTCAAATTCTTAGAAGGATTCAGCTCAATAAAAATTAAGCTTCAGCAGCTAGAGTTGCTGCTTTCTCTTCTTCAGTTACTTCTTTAACACTTAGCTTCACACGGCCGCGGTTATCAACGTCCAGTACCTTAACGGCAATCACATCACCTTCTTTCAGGTAATCACTTACGCTGTTTACACGCTCTTGAGCAATCTGAGAGATGTGAACCAGACCGTCCTGACCCGGAAGGAAGTTAACAAATGCACCAAAGTCAGCCAGACGAACAACTGTACCTTTGTAAACAGTACCGATTTCAGCTTCAGCAGTAATGCCTGCAACTTCATCAATGGCCATTTGCGCCGCAGCTTTGTTTTCTGCGTAGATCTTAACCATACCGTTATCATCGATATCGATAGACGCACCGGTACGCTCACAGATAGAACGAATAGTCGCGCCACCTTTACCGATAACGTCACGGATTTTCTCAGGATCGATCTTAATGGCCGTCATAGCCGGTGCATTTTCAGACAGAGTCTCACGACCCGTGCTGATCACCTTGTTCATTTCGCCCAGAATATGGATACGAGCGCTATGAGCACGGTTCAGTGCAACTTCCATGATCTCTTCGTTAATACCTTCGATCTTGATATCCATCTGCAAAGCAGTGATACCTTCGGAAGTACCGGCAACTTTAAAGTCCATGTCACCCAAGTGATCTTCGTCACCCAGGATATCGGTCAGAACAGCAAAGCCATTGTCTTCTTTAACCAGACCCATAGCGATACCCGCTACCGGAGTCTTAATCGGTACACCAGCATCCATCAGAGCCAGAGATGCACCACATACGGATGCCATAGAGCTGGAACCGTTAGATTCAGTGATCTCAGATACAACACGGATGGAGTACGGGAATTCTTCTTCAGTCGGCAGTACCGCTTGAACACCACGACGAGCCAAACGACCGTGACCAATCTCACGACGCTTAGGACCACCCATAAAGCCTGCTTCACCTACAGAGTATGGAGGGAAGTTATAGTGCAGCATAAACGGGTCGCGAACTTCACCGGCTAGTGATTCACTAATCTGTGCGTCACGTGCCGTACCCAGTGTAGCCGTTACGATGGCCTGAGTTTCACCACGAGTGAACAGCGCAGAACCGTGGGTTTTTGCCAGCATGCCTACTTCAACGTTAATGGCACGTACAGTATCTTGGTCACGACCATCAATACGTGGCTCACCGTTTACAACAGATTGACGTACAATCTGTTTTTCCAGGCTGCTGAAAGCAGACTTAACCGCATCAGCGGTCGGTGCTTCTTCATTGGCCAGTTTTTCAACGGCTTCCGCTTTTAACTCACCCAACAGAGCGTAACGATCTTGCTTAACAGTGATTTTGTAAGCGTCTTTAATCTTGTCTGCATAAGCCATAGAAACCAGTTGTTTGGTATCTGTATCTTCAGGCTTAGGTTCCCAGCCCCAAGAAGGCGTAGCCACTTCTGCAGCAAATTCTTTAATAGCAGTTACGGCTGCTTGCATCTCTTTATGAGCATACAGAACCGCACCCAGCATTTCGTCTTCGGTCAATTCTTCTGCTTCAGACTCAACCATCAGTACTGCGTTTTCAGTACCAGCAACCACCATATTCAGCAGGGAAGACTCTAGAGTCTCATTGCTAGGGTTTAGCTGATAACCATCTTCGTCACTGAAACCAACACGGGCGGCACCAATAGGACCGTTAAACGGTGCACCTGAAATAGCTAATGCTGCGGAAGTACCCAGCAGAGCAGCAATATCAGGATTTACATTTTTTTCTGCCGACATAACAGTACAGACAACCTGTACTTCATTCATAAAGCCATCAGCAAAAAGAGGGCGGATCGGACGGTCAATCAAACGAGAAGTCAGTGTCTCGTTTTCAGTTGGACGGCCTTCGCGCTTAAAGTAACCACCAGGAATCTTACCAATAGCGTAAGTTTTTTCCTGATAATGAACAGATAGTGGAAAAAATCCCGCATCCGGCGCGGCATCTTTCTTAGCGACAACGGCACACAGTACAGAAGTACTATCGATAGTCACCAGAACAGCTGCTGTTGCTTGGCGTGCGATTCGACCCGTTTCTAGGGTCACGGTCTGATTGCCGTATGTAAATGTTTTAATAACCGGGTTCACGGTAATTTCCTTCCAATATCTATTGCTTTCGTGTTTTTCTATTTTCACACAAAGAAGCCCGCTATCAAAGAGATAGCGGGCTTCTAAAAGACAATCAGTTAAAAGATTGCCAAGCGTATTAGCGACGCAGACCCAGACGCTTGATCAGATCGCTGTAACGACCCAGATCTTTACGCTTCAGGTAGTCCAGCAGCTTACGACGCTGGTTTACCATGCGGATCAGACCACGACGAGAGTGGTGATCTTGTTTGTTTGATTTGAAGTGTTCTTGCAGACCGTTGATGTTGAAAGTCAACAATGCAACCTGAACCTCTGGGGAACCAGTGTCGCCTTCAGCTTGTTGAAAGTCTTTTACGATTTCTGCTTTTTTTTCTGCAGTTAAAGCCATGGAGCTTCTCCTAATAAAATATGCAATTAATGAAGAATTCGGGATAACCGTGCATATTTACAGTTATCCTAGGTACTGCTATTCAATGTACTTAGCTTAACGTGCCAGCAAACTTCTTTACTGATCACTCGCTTCCGGTTCATTAACAACCAAACGACGTGGTTGTAATCGACCCGAAGCGGATGCCTCAGCCAGTCCTATAAACTGCCCTTGTGCATCATATAAACGTACCATGCCGGTTAAATCACCGTCATTCGCAATATCCTGACCGTGCAGGATACGCCCTGTTTCCACTTCAGACAAATCTTTCTTTGGAAAATGCCCAACTAAAATATCGGCATCTAACAAATAACCGTCTAAAGACAGCTCCTGGTCACGCTCTTCCTGTAGTTTATCAAACGCAATCATCTCGCCAGCACTAAAGCCACCAGTATGAGTACGATGCAATCCGATCAGATGAGCACCACAGTCTAGAACTTCACCCATATCTTCAGCTAGGGTACGTATATAAGTCCCTTTCGAGCATCGGACAGAGAATGTCAGGTCAGGCGATTGCCAGCTGATCAGCTCTATCTCATAGATAGTTACCGGTCGAGCCTTACGCTCAACGGTTTTTCCTTCCCTAGCCAACTTATAAAGAGGCTGACCATTCTGCTTCAACGCAGAATACATGGGAGGAACCTGTTCGATAGGCCCAGTAAATTGATCCATTACGTCACGAATCTGCGCCTCAGATATTTCTGGCACAACACGCTCATGAATAATTTCACCTTCAGCATCACCAGTATCTGACACCTGTCCCAAACGGGCACAAGCGATATAGGCTTTATCGGCATCAAGTAGATAACTGGAGAATTTGGTTGCTTCACCAAAACACAGAGGCAGCAAGCCGGTTGCCATAGGGTCAAGATTACCCGTATGGCCACCCTTGCTAGCATTCAGCATCGCGCGCACTCTTTGCAGTGCGCGGTTGCTAGAGATACCCTTTGGTTTGTTCAGCAGCAAAACGCCGGAGATATTCCGGCCTTTACGACGACGCGCCACTGGGCTTAATCCTCTTTAGAATCGGAATCAGAGCTAGCTGAGTCCGGCTTGTCTTGGTCAGAATTTTCTGAATCAGAGCTACGAGCACCATCTTCGGCCATGGCCTGATTGATCAAACTCGTTAGCATCTGCCCTCGAACAAGGCTGGTATCGTAGCGGAAACGCAATTGTGGTAACACACGCATTTTGATCGATTTACCAATCTCTCTACGTAAAAAACCACCTGCGTTATTCAATACCGCTAGGTCTTCTTTCACTTCAGCTTCACTATCTTTGCCCAACACTGTGATATAAACATCAGCGTGGCCAAGATCCTTGCTAATTTTCACATGGTTTACGGTCACCATGCCTAAGCGAGGATCTTTGATAGAGAACTGAACCAGCCGAGCCAGCTCCTTTTGGAGCTGCTCAGCAATTCTGTCGGTTCGTTTGAACTCACGGGACATTCGGATATTATCCTCAGATAAATCTTACAGCGTGCGTTCAACTTTAACTTTGTCAAAAACTTCGATCTTATCGCCAGCTTTAACATCGTTATAGTTCTTCACGCCGATACCACATTCCACACCGTTACGAACTTCGTTCACATCATCTTTAAAGCGACGCAGGGATTCCAGCTCACCTTCATAGATAACAACGTTATCGCGTAGAACACGGATCTTCTTATTACGGAAGACAGTACCTTCAACCACCATACAACCGGCAATTGCGCCCAGTTTAGGTGAACGGAAGACATCACGTACATCCGCAATACCAACGATCTCTTCTTTGAACTCAGGCGCCAACATACCCGTCATAGCCTGTTTCACATGATCGATTAGCTCGTAAATGATGCTGTAGTAACGTAGATCAACATCTTCACGTTCGATAACAACACGAGCAGATGCATCTGCACGTACGTTAAAGCCAACCAGAACAGCGCTAGAAGCCAATGCAAGGTTAGCATCAGACTCAGCAATACCACCGACACCAGAAGAGATGATATTCACCTTAACTTCATCGGTAGACAGTTCGTTCAGAGCTGCAGTAATCGCTTCTAGGGAACCACGCACGTCGGTCTTCAGAACCACGTTCAGGTTAGCTACTTCACCTTTGCCCATGTTCTCGAACATGTTTTCCAGTTTAGCTGCCTGTTGACGTGCCAGTTTGATATCACGGAATTTACCCTGTCTGAACAGAGCAACTTCACGGGCTTTACGCTCACCCTGTACTACGGTGAACTCATCACCAGCGTCAGGCGTGCCATCTAAACCTAGAATTTCAACTGGAATAGAAGGACCGGCTTCTTCAGTCTGACGTCCATTCTCATCGATCAATGCACGAACACGACCGTAATGAACACCTGCCAGAACCATGTCACCCTTACGCAGAGTACCGTTCTGAACCATAACTGTTGATACAGGGCCACGACCTTTATCTAAGCGAGCTTCAACAACAACACCTTTAGCCGGAGCTTCTGGTACAGCCGTTAGTTCTAGAATCTCAGATTGCAGCAGTACCGCATCTAGCAGCTCATCAACACCCGTACCCGCTTTGGCAGATACGTGAACAAAAGGTACATCGCCACCCCAGTCTTCAGGAATAACGTCTTTTGCAGCCAGTTCATTCTTAACACGATCAGGGTCTGCACCCTCTTTATCGATCTTGTTAACAGCAACAACAATCGGTACACCGGCTGCTTTTGCGTGATGAACGGCTTCTTCTGTTTGCGGCATCACACCATCGTCTGCTGCAACAACCAGAATAACAACGTCAGTGGCTTTAGCGCCACGTGCACGCATAGCGGTAAAGGCCGCGTGTCCCGGTGTATCCAGGAAGGTGATCATGCCATGACCGGTTTCTACATGGTAGGCACCGATATGCTGGGTAATACCACCGGACTCACCATCAGCAACTTTGGCGCGACGGATGTAATCCAGCAAAGAGGTTTTACCATGGTCAACGTGACCCATAACGGTAACAACCGGTGCACGGGTTACTTCCTGACCTTCGTAGCTGATCGCATCCAGGAAGTCATCTTCCAGGGCATTATCATTGATCAGTTTGAACTTGTGACCCATCTCTTCTACCACAATCTGTGCGGTATCTTGATCAATCACTTGGTTAATGGTCGCCATAGCGCCCATTTTAAACATCACCTTGATAACTTCAGCAGCTTTAACAGCCATTTTCTCAGACAGCTCACCAATGGTGATCGCTTCTGGAATTGCTACCTCATGAACGATAGGCGCTGTTGGCTTCTCAAATGCATGATCACGCTTAGGTCCGTTATCAACGACACGATTATTACCACGACGGCCGCCTTTCTTCGCATTACGGCCTTTATTGCGGCTATCTTTGTCTTTACGCTGTTGAGCGTAATCTGGCTGCTTACCAGATTTCTTGCCTTTAGCTGCAGGTTTAGCACTTTCATCGCGGAAAGTCTTAGTACGAGCAGGCTTATCAGCGGCAGGCTTAATCGTATCTGAAGGCGCTGGAGCAGATGCCGGAGCAGATGCAGGCTTAGCTGCATGTGCAGGCTTAGCTGTATGTGCAGGCTTAGCTGTATGTGAAGGTCTTGCTTCACGCGGCTTACGGTCACCTGCAGCTTTCTGGCGTGCATCAGCATCTGCTTTACGTTTAGCATCTTCTGCTTTGCGTTTAGCTTGATCATCCGCTTTACGCTTAGCATTTTCTTCTGCTTTACGCTTTGCTTCTTCTTCCGCTAAATCCGTTTCGCTACGCTTCACATAAGTACGCTTCTTACGTACTTCGATGTTTACCGTTTTTTTACCAGTACCGGCTTTCAGCTGGCTTGTGGTGCGACGCTTAAGAGTGATCTTTCCAGGCTCAGCAGTCTCTCCACCATGGCTTTTTTTCAGAAAAGTAAGCAAGCTTTGCTTGTCTTTTTCTGACACAGCTTCGTCCTGACGCTTATGTGGCAGGCCCGCTTCACTCATCTGCTTCAGCAAACGATCAACAGGTCGACCAACACTATCGGCAAACTCTTTTACAGTTGTTTCTGCCATTCATTTCTCTCCTGTGACGCTGCGCTTATTCGCCGCTCTCAAACCATGGGGCACGGGCAGTCATGATTAATTGACCAGCCCTCTCCTCAGACATACCTTCAACATCAAGCAAGTCATCAATGGACTGTTCTGCAAGATCTTCCATGGTACAGATGCCTTTACTTGCCAAAACATAAGCAAGATGTTTATCGACACCTTCCATATTCAACAGATCTTCAGCAGGCTCTGAATCTTCCAACTTCTCTTCTGTGGCAATGGCCAGATTCAGCAGTTCATCTTTTGCACGGCTGCGCAGTTCTTTAACTAAATCTTCATCAAAACCTTCGATGTCTAACATTTCATCGACAGGTACATAGGCAACTTCTTCTAAGGTGGTGAAGCCTTCTTCCACCATAATGCGCGCCAGTTCTTCATCAACATCCATATGATTGATAAATAACTGAACAACGCTATCAAACTCTTCGCCCTGCTTAGCGTCGGCTTCCTCTTCTGTCATCACGTTAATTTTCCAGCTGGTTAACTCGCTGGCTAAACGTACGTTCTGACCGTTACGGCCGATGGCTTGAGCTAGGTTCTCTGCATTAACAGCAACATCCATCTCATTTTTGTCTTCATCAACAATAATAGATGCCACTTCAGCAGGTGCCATGGAATTAATAACCAGCTGAGCAGGATTATCATCCCACAGCACGATATCAACTCGTTCATTACCTAACTCTGACGAAACTGCCTGGACACGAGATCCACGCATACCAACACAAGCACCCACAGGGTCAATACGCTTGTCGTTAGTTTTAACCGCGATTTTTGCACGTAAACCTGGGTCACGAGCCGCACCACGAATTTCAATCAGCTGTTCGGCAATTTCTGGCACTTCAATACGGAAAAGTTCAATCAGAAACTCTGGGCAAGCACGGCTTAATATAAGCTGTGCAGCACGAGCATCAGGGCGAATTTCTAACAACAAGCCCCGAACACGATCATTGATACGGTATTTTTCACCCGCAATCATTTCGTCACGTGCCAAATAACCTTCAGCGTTATTGCCTAAATCAACAATGACACCATCACGGGTTACTTTTTTAACAGTACCGTTAACCACTTCGCCTTGACGTTCAGCATACTGACGAACTATTTCAGCTCGCTCTGCTTCACGAACCTTTTGCACGATAACCTGTTTAGCAGTTTGTGCAGCGATGCGACCAAATTCGGCGGATTGGATCTGTTCTTCAATCACACTGCCTGCTTCTAACGTAGCATCTTGCTCTTGCTTTCGAGCATTAGTCAGTGAAATTTCGTAATCAAGATCATCTAAATCAATATCTTCAACTACATGCCAACGACGGAAAGTATCGTAATCACCGGTGCGGCGATCAATACTGACTCGAACATCTGCCTCTTCGTCGTCTAAGCGCTTTTTGGAGGCACTCGCCAACGCAAGTTCGATTGCCTCAAAAATAACTTCTTTTGAAACACCTTTCTCGTTTGAAACGGCATCTACTACCAGAAGAATTTCTTTACTCATGCCATTGCCTCAACAAAAAGTCCTTAATTACTAAACTGTGGCACTATGCGGGCCTGTTCAATATTCTCAATTGGGAAGCAATATTCGTCTTGCTCCACCACTACCAGCACTTCATCATCATTTTCAATGCCGTTTAAAATACCGGTAAACTTCCGACGACCATCATAAGCGAGGTTTAGACGAAGGCTTACCATCTGCCCTTTGTATCGGGCAAACTGTTCAATAGTAAACAGTGGACGATCCAGTCCAGGTGATGAAACTTCCAATGTATATTCACTACTGATGGGATCTTCTACGTCCAGTACACCACTAAACTGGCGACTGACTTCTGCACAATTATCAGCGGTGATGCCATTAGGCCCGTCAATATAAATACGCAGTAATGAATGATTGCCTTGTGGTTTGTATTCCAAACCCCAAAACTCTAGCCCCAATGCTTCGATAACTGGCTTAACCAGATCGGCAAGCAAAGTCTCTTTCTTTGCCATCATTCACCCCAAAAAGAAGAATAAAACTGAAACTTTTTTCGCAGCTAACAAAAAGCCCCTATAAAAGGGGCTTTTTGTTATTAAAATTGGTAGCGGGGGCCGGATTTGAACCGACGACCTTCGGGTTATGAGCCCGACGAGCTACCAGACTGCTCCACCCCGCATCAATGAAGGAGCGTACTATACTGACTGTTACCGCTTTAGTCAACATAAGCTTAAACGCTACAGCTTCACAAAACTCTTTAAAACACTCTAGATATAACACTTCTACAAAGTGCTAAAAATGGTAGCGGGAGCCGGATTTGAACCGACGGCCTTCGGGTTATGAGCCCGACGAGCTACCAGACTGCTCCATCCCGCATCAATAAGAGGAAGATACTAGACTGACGATCTCAACACTCGTCAAAGGTGCCTCTCGAAATGCCCAATGGACATTGAGATCAACGCTTCAACAAAACGTTTGACACAACACTTAAAAGTAAGCGCTTGAAATGGTAGCGGGAGCCGGATTTGAACCGACGGCCTTCGGGTTATGAGCCCGACGAGCTACCAGACTGCTCCATCCCGCATCAGTCATTGAAGATACTAGACTGACGATTTCAACACTCGCCAACAAGTGCGCGCATTAGATG
>JAKZRG010000109.1:0-27744 GCA_047518265.1 Oceanospirillum sp. | reverse complement strand
GGGCTAAAATCCTCGGTATTGAAGGTGACATCGTCGTCATCATTTAGCGTAATTTCCAGAAGATCCTGGTCAATACTGCCGTTGACGAGATTCATTAAGGCTAGGAAAAAGCTTTCCTCTCCTTCGGCCAGATTATCGTCGTTCAGGGCAATATCGATGGTTTTACTGGTTTCACCAGAGGCAAAGGTTAAGCTACCGCTCTCTGCTGTAAAATCTTCCCCGGCACTGGCAGTATTATTATCCATGCCATAGTTTAAGCTGGTTTCGTGTAGCAGGTAGCCGCTGCGGGTAATTGCAATGCTGGCGGTGGATTCGGATTCATCAAAGATCAGGTTGCCGATAGTCAGTTGCGTATCGGTATTAATGACCGTCACTGAAACTTCAACCGTATCCGTGCCCTCAGCGCCATCATCGACCTTAATGGTAAAGTTGTCAGAACCGGAAAAGTTATCGTTAGGGGTGTAGGTGTAGTTGCCCTGATTATCCAGTGCAACGTTACCCTGGTTGGGATTACTGTTTAGACTATAGGTAAGGTCGCTAGAATCTATATCATCGGCGCTCACTGAGCCCTGAATGGAGGTGCTTTCTGTTGTTTCTAGGTTAATGATATCTTCAGGAAATACAGGGGCGTCATTGACCGAATCTACAGTGATATTTAGCGTTAACAGCTCCTCTGTCCCTAGGTCTGTCGTAGCAGTCACCTGGAAGCTATCGCTACCGTTGTAATTGGCGTTAGGGGTGTATTGATAACCGCCATCGCTATCTAATATCACGATGCCATTTTGAGCTTGGGTGGTTAGGCTATAGCTGGCGGTGATACCTGGGGCTAGATTGGTCGCCTGTATATTCGCTTCCAGAGTATTGTCTTCATCAACACTGGGGCTAAAATCCTCGGTATTGAAGGTAACCTCATCGTTATCATTCAAGGTGATTTCAATCAGATCTTGATTAATCGTACCATTGACGAGATTCATTAAGGCTAGGAAAAAGCTTTCCTCTCCTTCGGCCAGATTATCGTCGCTCAGGGCAATATCGATAGTTTTACTGGTTTCACCAGAGGCAAAGGTTAAGCTACCGCTCTCTGCCGTAAAATCCTCTCCGGCACTGGCAGTATTATTATCCATACCATAGTTTAAGCTGGTTTCGTGTAGCAGGTAGCCGCTGCGGGTAATTGCAATGCTGGCGGTGGATTCGGATTCATCAAAGGTCAGGTTGCCGATAGTCAGTTGCGTATCCGTATTAATGACCGTCACTGAAACTTCAACCGTGTCAGTGCCTTCAGCGCCATCATCGACCTTAATGGTAAAGTTGTCAGAACCGGAAAAACCATCGTTAGGGGTGTAGGTGTAGTTACCTTGATCATCTATTACTACAATGCCCTGACTGGCCTCTTCCGTTACATTATAACTAAGTTCTGATGAGTCGATATCGGTGACGTTGACTGAAGATTCTACAGGAGTATTGGTATTGGTTTCGATACTGACAGATGTTTCAGAAAATACAGGAGCGTCGTTAATCGGATCAATCGTGATATTTAGGGTGAGTAGTTCTTCTGTGCCTAAGTCCGTTGTTGCGGTGACTTGGAAGCTATCACTGCCGTTATGGTTCTCATTAGGTGTATATTGGTAGCTACCATCATCCTCTAAGGTTACGGTGCCATTTTGTGCTTGAGTGGCTAAGCTATAGCTGACGGTAATGCCTGAAACTAAATTTGTTGCTTGGATAGTGTCTGATAGGGTTTCATCTTCATTAACGGTAGGATTAAAGTCTTCGGTATTAAATAGGGGGGAGTCATTCTCGATTAACGTAATCGTTATTTGGTCTTGATCAATTGTCGCATTTACCAGATTACTGAATTCTAGATTAAAGTTTTCATTTCCTTCGAAAATCTCATCATCAGTCAGTGAAATTTGTATGGATTGGCTGTTTTCACCGGAAGCAAAGGTTAGGTTGCCAGAGATAGAGGAATAGTCTTCACCAGCGCTGGCAATCCCTTCATTTAAAGAGTCATCGCTAGCGCTCTCATCACTGGTGCTGTAACTGAAGCTGCTTTCTTGGCCAAGATAGCCCGTGCGGGTAATCGTGATCGTGGCGATGTTTTCTTGCTCATCTACAGTAATATTACTAACTGATAGTTGAGTATCTTCTCCGAGCTGTTGCACCTGTTCGGAGAGTTGTTCCGTGGCATTAGCTAAACTATCATCTGTATCATCTACGGTAGATAGCCAATTTCTCACTTGCGATGCAGCCAGATCTCCTACGTATAAAGATGCAGTACCTTCCTGCTCAAGTGATTCCGTAAACGCAGTTGCTGCTGCTAGCTTATTTTCAACAATCAGTAGATCTTCATTTCGAGCACCGTCAAGCACATTAAGCATAATGGTGGCCTGACTCATCTCTCCTGTTAATAGTTTCTCAGTATAAAAGGCTAAACCGCCAGAATCTGGATCTCTATTAAACAATTGCTGATAGATAGCAGTCACTTTTTCTTCATTGGATGCTGAGGAGAAGAGTGCTTCCGATTCTGCAGAGTGAGCAAAGGCCTCAATAATTTCATTGAGATTGCCTGAGGCGCTATCTAGACGGTCGGCCCAATATTCTAACCCGCCGGGGTCAGCTGCACGGCCATAATAGGCAATGTAGATTTTCTGGACGGTGGCATAATAATCGGCAGCAGACATAGTGATGACCTATTTTTCAGAGGTGCTTATATGTTCAGCATAGAATGTCTTTGTGGTTATATTAAAACCAGGCCGTTTGGCATCCCGTTAAAGGTTTAACCGTTATGGCGCCTTTCCTAAGCTGATCCTTGCGTAGTTATTTGTTTTTATTGTTTTAATTTTAAATTAGTTTATCAGTATTACATGTTCTGAACTGTGCCGTATTACTCAATTTCGGCGTTTGATATTTTTGACGTGCTGCCTGTATGGCTGTACATCGCAGTTTTGATTTGAAACCACTCTGAAAGTTTGAGTGAGAAAGCACTGCTTCAGAGGCAGCTTAAGTCATCTCTTATTATTTTATTGCTACTAGCGATAAATGATATAATTGACTTAATCCCTTGATTCAAAACTATTTTGAGTGTTTATGTCTGACTTTTACCCGGATCTTTTTCAAGGCTTTAAACAAAAAGCTCAGGGGGAAGTGTTATATCGGCAGCTTTTTGAGCTATTACGGCAGGGGATTTTGGCCGGTCGCTTAAAGGGAGGGGAAAAACTACCCTCCAGTCGAGATTTGGCTTCTCAGCTGTCTGTTTCTCGTAATACGGTTAAAACGGCCTATGAACAGCTAATAGCAGAGGGTTATATTGTCTCTCGTCAGGGGGCTGGTAGCTATGTGGCTAATTTGCCGGAGCAATTGTTGCCCAAGTCTGCCTATGATGCGACCAACCCCGCCCATCTGCCTGAGCTGTCGGATCATGCCCAGCGTTTTATGCAGGGGATAAATTTATATCCCGGAGGTCGTTTATTATTACAGCCTGCTATCCCCTCGTTGGACACCTTTCCTAGAAAACGCTGGCGTAGCTGTTTGTCTGCAGCGGCTGACTTAGAATCACTGCATAGCCAGCCTAATGCAGGTCATCGAGGTTTACGTCAGCAAATCGCCCGGCATCTCAGTACGTTTCGGGGGATACAGGTATCAGAGGAGCAGATATTGATTACCTCTGGTTCTCAGCAAGGGAGTTATATGATCGCTTCCTTACTAACAGGGGCGGGAGACTCTACCTTGTTGGAAGCTCCTGGTTTTCCAGGCACTGAAGCCGTTATTCGAGCATCTGGTGCAGATGTTCGACATATTGGCTGGCAGGCATTACAGCAGGGGTATTTATCCGAGGCTGCTCGATTATTATTTATTACGCCTTCTCGTAATTTCCCGTTGGGTCATACCCTACCTTTAGACGCAAGATTAAATATCTTACATTGGGCTGAAGAGAATAACAGTTGGGTTGTTGAAGATGACTATGATAGTGAGTTTGCTGTAGGCGCACCGGTAACGGCCCTGTTTGCATTAAGCCAGCAACAGCGAGTGATCTATACCGGCACTTTTAGTCGAACCATGTATCCAAGTTTAAGATTGGGTTATATGGTTTTGCCTGAATTATTGGTGCCACTTTTTTCTAAGGCACGACGTTATATGGATGGTGGGCTGTCAGTTGTGCCTCAAGTGGCTATGGCGCAGTTTATGGCGAACGGTGATTACAGTCGTCATATCAAAAAGCTGCGTTCACTTTACCAGCAAAGGCGTCAATATTTGGAGTATTTGTTAGCCCAATCCAGTTTAAAGGATCTACCCGTTATTGATGCGGGGGGCGGTATGCATTTGGTTGTAAAGCTTCCGGAAGGTTTTGATGATCAATCTTTAGTTGAGCACTTGATGGTGGAGGGCGTTGGCTTGCGTGCTTTGAGCTATTACGATCAAACAGAGTCTCCGGTATCTGGTTTAGTCTTTGGTTTTACTCTGGACGATGAAGAGAATATAGCTAAAGGGGTGAAAATAGTGGAGCGTCTTTTCTTGGAGCATATTCAAGCTATAGCGTTGTGACTTAGCCTTGATTACGGTAAGTCCCAGAGTGGGGTATGAGATTAAGTCAGCTCTTAAGATGACTTAACCTCACTGGTGAGTTGTTTACCAATCAATACCTTTACGGGCTTTAATACCATCGTTAAACGCATGTTTGATGTCTTTCACTTCTGAGACAGTATCAGCGTAGGCTTGTAGATCCTTGTTGGCTGCCCGTCCCGTTAAGATAACAGACTGGTTAACCGGGCGATTTTTTAGAGCATCCAATACTTCTTCTAAGCTCAGATAACCGTACTTCATCATATAGGTGATTTCATCCAATACGACTAAATGAACATTGGGATCTGTCAGATGTGGCAAGGTATTATCCCAAGCTTGTCGACAAGCCTGAGTATCCAGCTCTCTATCCTGAGTTTCCCAGGTAAAGCCTGTGCCCATAACATGTACGGTCAGGTTTGGGTTTTCAGAGAAAATGTCGCGTTCGCCACAATCCCAGGTGCCCTTAATAAACTGAGTCACCGCGACTTGATAACCGTAACCTAGGCTACGGGCAACGGTACCCCAAGCTGAAGTGGTTTTTCCTTTACCGTTACCGGTTATCACAATCACGATACCGCGTTCTTCATTGGCTCCTGCCACCTTGGCATCCACCAGTTCTTTACGTTTTTGCATGGCCTTTTTATGGCGGGTATCACGATCAGTCATGGTCGTTCCTTTTGGTAGCTGTTTTAATATTGGGCTTAGTCTACTCTAGCTAATGATTAGAGAGGACTAAGCCTTCTATTTTTTAATGGTAGATTTAGAAGCGGTATCTAACCGAGCCAAAGACACTGCGATCTTCAGTTTGGTAGTTTCGTTTGCTGACGTAGTCTTTATCCGTCAAATTCTTCACTGTTAGCTTAAAGCTAAGCGCACGATTGACCTGATACTGACCGTCTAAATCAATCAGGGTGTAAGCCTTAAGTTGATCTGTATTGGCTTCATCAGCATAGCGTTTGCCTGTATAGAGGATGCTGCTACCTAGAGTAAACTTGCCAAGTGTCTGGGTTGCTCGCAGGCTAGCCTTTTTCTTAGCTCGATAAATCAGAGTATTACCCGTTTTTTTGTTTTCTGCATCTAACCATTCCAGCTGAGCATGTAAACGGGTATTGTCTAATTGAAGCTGGGCCGATAATTCAGCGCCCTCAATTTCAACACTATCAACATTACTGGGCATCCATTTGTCAGTATCGTCTGGTGCCCAGTTAATTAGGTCGTCAACGTCGGTTTTATACACGTTTAGTTCAGTATAGAGTGCCGGTGTGATCTGGTAGTTCAAACCAAGACTGTTGGTACTGGAGGTTTCTGGCTCTACGTCGGGGTTGCCCGCTGTCCAGCCAGTGTCAGGAGAATAGAGGTCGTTAAATGTAGGTGCATTAAACGCAGTAGCACGACTGGCTGTCAGCTTAAGATCATCTGTTAGCTCTAAACCCAGTTCAACGCCATAGGTGTCAAAGCTACCAAAGGCTTCGTTATCATCAATACGACCGGAAACAGCAGCGCTGAAGCGAGACTTTTGCCATTGCCAAAGAGCAAATAACGCTTGGTTGTCCCGGCTATCATCTAGATACTGGGTTACACCACTACCTGAAATCTCATCGGCCTTATAATCAAACCCTGTGATTAACGTATGATGTGGGTTGATCAGGTAGTTACCCTGCAAGCTGAAAAAACGACTCTGGGTTTTAAATTTATCGGCTTTGACGCCTTCAACTTCTTCTTGGCTGCTGTCTTTGTGTTGGCTTAGTTGGGTATTTAGGCTTAGAGAATCAGAAAGCTGGGCTTTTGCACCTAGGTTAACCGTTGTATTTTTAAAGAGAGAGCGGCAGTCGTTAGTTTTTGACCAGTCGGGCTTTGAACACTGATCGTAATCGTTATTACCCTCGACGTGTTGAAAACCGCCAAATAACATAACGTTGTCCAGTTGATGTTCGGCGTTTAGTTTAAACGCTTTATTTTCATAGCCGTCTTTGTCTTCGCCATCTTCACCTTCTTTATCCCATACATCAAAGCCATCAGAGGTAAAACGACTGGCAGAAGCACTAATACGGCTCGTATCATTAGCCCAGCCACCATTAGCGGCGATTTGACGAGTATCATTACTGCCTAAACCCGCTTCAATTTCTCCATAAGGCTGGTTCTGTTTCGCCTTATGAGTAAAAATCTGAATAACACCAGCGATTGCATTAGAACCGTATAAGCTAGAACGAGCGCCCCGTACAATTTCAATACGTTCAATCTGATCGACAGGGAAGTGTTGAAGGCTTGCTTCCCCCATGGTCGCGCTGCCCACTTGCACACCATCAACCAAAACCAGCATCCGTTTTTGATCAAGACCGCGCATATAGATAGAGCTGGTTTGACCATAGCCACCACTATTAACAATTTGAATGCCTGCAGCCTGAGCGACGGCCTCAGCAACACTTTTAGGTTGGCTCTGTTCCAGCTCTTGGCGAGTAATTACTGTTGCTGGAGCGATAGATTGAGTGGTTGTTTGTTCAAAACGGCTTGCAGTAATTAAGATCGTCATAGGATCTGCAGCTTGGGCGGCAGATGTCGTGATAACGCTAGTAATAGCAGTGGCCAGGATAGCTTGTTTCATGGGGTAAATTTCCTCAGCGCAAACGGTAAGCGTTGAGGGAGGGCAGGTGCAGTGTCCTAACGCTATAAATAACATGGGACGTTCTACACCGGTGTCGCCCTCCGCAACACCGAAAATTCTTATTCACTCTAGGCTGGTAACCGGGCTTTCAAATTTAGTGCCAAACTAAGCTTGTATACCGTTGCGGGGGCAGCATAGGAATTTCACCTGTTTCCCCAGACTAAAATGCAACGGGCATCATATAGTGAAATACCTGACAGTCAAGGGAGGTTTTTTATTGTAGAAATGAATTCGATTCATGACACTGATCTACAGTGGTACAATCCGCGCTTTTATTATCGGCTATCGATAATATGCTTTCAGATTAACCGCAGGATTTTTTATGCTCAGCTATCGTCACGCTTACCATGCCGGAAATCATGCCGACGTGATTAAACACCTTACTCAGGCGCTGATTTTTGAGGCTCTGGGCAAAAAAGATAAACCCTATTGTTATATTGATACCCATGCAGGGGGCGTTCATTATGATCTGAATAGTGCGGAAGCGAGAAAGACCGGTGAGGCTATCGAGGGCATCCATCAGGTGTTTGATCATCCTTTATTACCGGCAAGTTATCGACAGGCTATCGTAGATTGCAATGATAAAGGGCGGTTGGAGCAGTACCCAGGTTCTCCTGCCATTGCTCAGGCTTTTCAGCGAGAACAAGATCATATTGTTCTGATGGAGTTGCACAATAACGAAGTGGCGAATGTTAAGCGCCAGACTCGTCGCTGGCACAATACGGTCATTCATCATAGAGACGGTTTTGAGGGCTTACCGGCTATTTTGCCGCCAACCCCTAAGCGTGGTTTGGTCTTGATTGATCCATCCTATGAGATAAAGACGGATTACACCAAAACAGCCAAGGCGGTAAAAAAAGCTTATCAGCGCTGGTCAACGGGTATTTATGCGGTTTGGTACCCTATTTTGATTGCTGATAGAAGTCGCTTCTTACTGGATGCGATTGAACAAAGTGGTATCAAACGTATCTTGATAGCAGAGATTCTGCGGGAAGCTAAGCCGGACGAAGAGTTCGGTATGTTGGGTAGTGGTATGTTGATTATTAATCCACCGTATCAGTTGGATCAGAAGCTAGAGAAAATTTTACCGGCATTAGCAAAATCCATGTTGGGTGAAACAGCGATAGCGGATGTGAAATGGTTGGTAGGTGAAGAGTAGTCGCTAATAAAAATATGATATTAGGATTGAAAGAGCCTGTGTTAGAAAACGTTTCTTTATAAGCCTATTAATATCAGACACAAAAAAACCCGGATTATCCGGGTTTTTTTATGGGCGAGAGAAAAGTGGTTTATTTCTCTTCCCAGTCCCAACTGACATTACCGCCACCTGCTTTAGTGGCATCGGGTAATAGATCAACAAAAGAGAAAGCTTCTTTTGTATCGACATCAAAGTCACGCACGATATTTGGCTTATCAATATGAATTTCCAGACGGGTACCATCGTCTGCACAACCAGTAAAGATAAGTGTTCCTTTACTGTAGCGGGTGAAGTTCATTTGCGTATCGTTATAGTAATCAAACTTGCTCATAGATCTTTCCCCTGTGGGCTTTAAGTGTTGTTGTTTTGTTGTTCAGGGCTGTGTGATACATAGAGTAGAGTGATTTGTTAGACTAAGTATTGAGCTGGATCAATCAGATACAATAACTGTGATTCATTTTTATTTTTTGAATCACTTTATAGTTTTAGGCTAGAGGCTAGAGGCTAGAGGCTAGAGCAGAAAGAAATAAAAAAGCCCGGAAAAGATCCGGGCTTTTGGTGTAACAGGTATAAAAGAGGGGCTTACAGAGCAGCCAGAGCCTCATTTAATGTGTTACTTGGACGCATAACTTTGTCCACTTTAGCCATATCTGGGTGATAGTAACCACCGATATCAGCCGGTTGACCCTGTGCGGTGCCCAGCTCGTTAACGATTTTATCTTCGTTAGCGGCCAGTGCCTTAGCCAGAGGTGCAAACTTAGCAGCAAGTTCTGCATTTTCAGTTTGGTTAGCCAGCGCTTCAGCCCAGTACATTGCTAGGTAGAAGTGGCTGCCACGGTTGTCCAGCTCACCCACTTTACGGGATGGAGACTTGTTGTTTTCCAACAGTTTACCGGTAGCAGTGTCTAATGCATTACCCAGCAACTTAGCTGCTGCGTTGTCATTTTTAAGACCCAGTTCTTCCAGAGAAACAGCAATCGCTAGGAATTCACCCAGAGAGTCCCAACGCAGGTGATTTTCCTGCAGAACCTGCTGTACGTGTTTAGGAGCAGAACCACCCGCACCTGTTTCATACATACCACCACCGGCCAGCATAGGCACGATAGACAGCATTTTAGCAGATGTACCCAGTTCCATAATTGGGAATAGGTCGGTCAGGTAGTCACGCAGTACGTTACCGGATACAGAGATAGTATCCTGGCCGCGCATCATGCGCTCCATGGAGAAACGAATCGCTTCGTTGTAAGACATCAGACGGATGTCCAGACCTTCCAGATCATGCTCTTTCAGGTACTCGGTAACTTTTTTGCGCAGTTCGTTATCGTGTGCACGCTCTTCGTCCAGCCAGAATACAGCAGGAGTGTCAGAGTTACGCGCACGGGTTACGCCCAGCTTAACCCAGTCACGGATAGCAGCATCTTTAGTCTGACATGCACGCCAGATATCGCCTTTCTCTACTTCGTGTTCCATCAGAACGGTACCGTCTGATTTAACAACACGCATAGTGCCAGGCTCTACCATTTCGAAAGTCTTGTCATGAGAGCCGTATTCTTCAGCTTTCATGGCCATCAGACCTACGTTAGGTACTGTACCCATAGTCGTTGGATCAAATGCACCGTTAGTTTTACAGAAGTTGATCATCTCCTGATAAATACGCGCATAAGTAGACTCAGGCATAACGGCTTTAGTATCTTTCAACTTACCGTCACGACCCCACATCTGACCAGAGTTACGGATCATTGCAGGCATAGAAGCATCAACAATTACGTCACTTGGGATGTGAAGGTTGGTGATGCCTTTAACAGAATCAACCATCGCCATTTCTGGACGGTGCTCGTAGCAAGCGTGAATCGCTTCTTCGATATCGTCCTGTTTGGACTGAGGCAGAGTCTTGATTTTCTCAAGAACACTGTTCATACCGTTGTTTGGGTTAACACCCAGCTCGTCAAACAGATCGCCAAACTGGTCAAAGACTTCTTTATAGAAAACACGTACCGCGTGACCAAATACGATTGGGTGAGACACCTTCATCATGGTTGCTTTAACGTGCAGAGACCACATTACACCGCTGTCTTTACAATCTTGCAGAGACTCTTCGAAGAAGTCTTGCAGCTTGCGAGCGCTCATGAACATGCTGTCCAGAACTTCAGCGTCTTGCAGAGGCAGTTCTTTTTTAACTTCAACGTCGCCGTTTGCCTTAACAAACTCAATGCGTACAGTATCCGCTTCAGTCATGGTGATAGACTGCTCGCTGCAGAAGAAATCACCTTCACGCATGTAGTCAGCATGAGAGCGGGATGACTTGCTCCACTGACCCATTGAGTGTGGGAATTTACGAGCGAAAGCTTTAACGGCTGGAGGCGCACGACGGTCAGAGTTACCTTGACGCAGTACTGGGTTTACAGCACTACCTAGAATCTTAGCGTAACGGCTCTGAACTTCTTTTGCTTCTTCAGTGCTGACTTCTTCTGGATAATCAGGAACCGCATAACCTTGCTCTTGCAGTTCAACAATTGCGGCTTTCAACTGAGGAATAGACGCACTGATGTTCGGCAATTTAATCAGGTTACAAGATGGGTCTTTGGTGATTTTGCCAAGCTCTTCCAGAGTATCGGAAACTTTTTGCTCAGCGGTTAGTTTTTCTGGGAAAGATGCCAGGATACGTGCCGCCACGGATATATCACTGGTTTCTACTGCTATACCTGCAGCTGAGGTGAAGGCTCTAACGATGGGCAGTAATGAACCCGTTGCCAGGAATGGCGCTTCATCTGTGAGGGTGTAAATGATTTTTTGATTTGCTGTTGGAGTTGTCATTTTTATCCCTATAGTTATGGCTTTATGGCCAAGTGCCTACACATAAGATGACTTGTGATCATCTCTGACTTAAAGGCGTTATTCTGTCTGCTGGGCGGGATTATACTGAAAACTAAACCAGTTTTATATGGGGCAGACTTACACTTAAGGCTAGTGCAGATTCATTTTTTCTAAACCGCTAGGGATAATGCGGCCTAGATCATGGTTTTTTTATCACTTTTTTGTACTGCTATATCACTATCCTATAACGGTTTAATGGAAAGAGAGGTCGTATTGCTTTGCTTTATTTATGATATTTGTCTGTCCTACCTGACTGGAAGGCAGGTAGGTTTTCATTCTGTCAGTCAATCAATCTGTAACGATATTCAAGCAAGAAGCATCAATGTCTGTATTGATATAAGCCATACCTAACTTGCTTAAGTATTCCATACGATCTGCTTTCATTAGATCAATTTCTGGAGCCCCAAAGCCGTGTTCCTGATAAATACCTGCCAGATAAGCCATAAAGTTTTCACCCTCTTTTACCAGCAATAGGCTTGCAGCACCTACATCAGGTTTTACTTGAGCGTTTAGGTCTTCTGGAAGTTTAACGGTCAATACAACGGGTTGTTCGTCACCTTCAACGCGTACACTACGGTTTCTTATCGCTTGCTCAGCCCAATAGAAGGCCAATTCTTTACTTTGGGTTAAAAATACGGGTTCTGTTGTTTCGGTATAGTCATTGCCGATTGTTGCCATTGTCTTTTTGGCTGCATCCATCAGTGCTTTGTCGCCAGAACGCTTCAAGCCCTGCTCTTTGATGGAGTTAACCAGCGCCGATGATGTACCGTGATACCAGATATCGTTTGTGGCAAAACCTTGTTCGGTTAACAAGTTTTTAGCATCTTTAAGAAAAACAGGTGTATCAGCCATAGTCGAAATCACTTAATCAGTTTGAAATAAAAAGCAGCTTGGAATTCTAACGTAAAAAGCCATTCGATTCTTTCGTAGGGATTGTTAGGGCAAACCCTAGTGATAAAAAAGGCGACACCTCAAAAGAAGGGGTCGCCTTTTGCTCTCTGGTAATGCTTGGGCAATTACCAGAGAGTTTCACATAAAACCTGTTCGACTTAGTTGAACTGGTTAGATGTGTTTTTCGCGCCACCGGCTTTCAGAGCGTTCTCACCAGCAAAGTATTCTTTGTGGTCATCACCCATGTCAGAACCAGACATGTTTTGGTGTTTAACACAGGCGATACCTTGACGGATCTCTTCACGCTGAACGTTTTTAACGTAACCCAGCATGCCTTGCTCACCGAAGTACTCTTTAGCCAGGTTATCAACAGACAATGCAGTTGTGTGATAAGTCGGCAGAGTGATCAGGTGGTGGAATACGTTCGCTTCACGAGCAGTATCTGCTTGGAAAGTACGAGTACGTTCGTCAGCTACAGCAGACAGTTCAGAATCGTCATACTCAGCGCTCATCAGGTTAGCACGGTCGTATGCAGAAACGTCTTCACCGGCTTCAACCATTGCATCGAAAGTCTGCTGACGGAAGTTCAGCGTCCAGTTGAACGATGGAGAGTTGTTGTATACCAGTTTAGCATCTGGGTGAACTTTACGAACGTCGTCCATCATGCCTTTGATTTCGTGTACTGTTGGTACAGCAGTTTCGATCCACAGTAGATCAGCACCTGCATTGATTGCACCGATACAGTCAAATACACAACGCTCATGACCAGTACCTTGACGGAACTGATACAGACCAGAAGGCAGACGCTTAGGACGAACCAGCTTGCCGCCACGGTTAAAGACAACATCGCCTTCAGCCATGTCTTCAACGTTAATCTCTTCAACGTCTAGGTAAGAGTTGTAGATATCACCAGCATCGCCTGGCTCTTTAACAACAGCGATCTCTTTAGTCAGACCAGCACCTTCAGAGTCAGTACGTGCAACGATAATACCGTTGTCGATACCCAGCTCTAGGAAAGCGTAACGTAGAGCACGTAGCTTGTTGTGGAAGTCAGCGTGAGGAACCGTTACTTTACCGTCTTGGTGACCACACTGCTTCTCGTCAGCAACTTGGTTTTCGATCTGCAGTGCACAAGCACCGGCTTCGATCATTTGCTTAGCCATCAGGTAAGTTGCTTCAGCGTTACCGAAACCAGCATCGATATCTGCAACAATTGGTACAACGTGAGTCACGTGGTTATCAATCTGATCCTGAATCTTAGCTGCTTCAGCAGAATCACCCGCTTCGTTAGCTGCATCTAAAGCACGGAATAAACCGCCCAGTTCACGAGCATCAGCTTGGCGTAGGAAGGTGTAAAGCTCTTCTACTAGGCTAGCAACAGATGTTTTCTCGTGCATAGACTGATCAGGAAGAGGACCGAACTCAGAGCGCAGTGCAGCAACCATCCAACCAGAAAGGTATAGGTAACGACGATCAGTTTTACCGCCAAAGTGTTTCTTAATAGAGATCAGTTTCTGTTGACCTACAAAACCGTGCCAGCAACCCAGAGACTGAGTGTACTTAGTTTTGTCTTTGTCGAATGCTGCCATGTCAGCGCGCATGATGTCAGCAGTGTACTGAGCGATGTCCAGGCCAGTTTTAAATTTGTTCTGAGCACGCATACGAGCAACAGATTCAGGATTGATAGCATCCCAAGCAGAACCATTGTTGTCTTTCACAGCTGCTACAGCTTCGATGTCTTGAGTATAAGTTGACATGGTTAATCCTCTACAGTGTAACTGATCGGTTTATCTCCCTTTTGTGACGAGTGCCTGTCCCAAAAGGTATCCGTTATATTCAGTCCGATTGTGCCGTCGAACTCAATGAATTTTGTGCCTGTGTTTTTACTCACAGTCAGTGCGTTTTTCTATACTGACTCCGGTAACAACACTCCGTCAATCTACCCATTCGTCTAAGTGATTCAAACGGGTGTTTGTCGTTTGTGTGTTCACACTATGCCGAACTGACAGGGCCTTTGCAAACGCTACTTTGGACTTATAAGTCGTTGTAATTTAACTACAAAAAAATTCTTGTAGTCCGACTACAGTATTGAGCGATTAAGTGATATTGCACTGCACTATTCTGTAGTTTTACTTTCAAAAATGACGACCTGATGACAAGGTTATGACGTCTTTTTTATCAGGATTGTCGACAATCTTGATGGCTGGAATTTGGCTAATCTTGGAATTTAGACATAATGAGCAAGAAAAGGGGATTTGAATGCTACTAGTGGCTTATTGCGTTGCAATAGAGGGAGAGAAGAGAGAATTTTCTGATATTTAGCGTTAAAAACAGTCACCGCTGATAAACGGTGACTGTCAACAATGTCTTTAGTCACTAAGATAAAGACTACCGCGACTGATAAGTTCACATAAATTCACTTTAAATTCATTTGATAGTGAATTTATTTCATCTGATGTTAAGTACTTTTGTTCCGCTAATTGGATGGCAATTGGCTTATCTGAGTTTGAAATTGGATATCCTTCACCGTCGGCAAACAAAATCAGCTCGTTTTCAGTGTTAGAAAAGGCCAATCGACTGCCTTCACTTAGGTTGATAACCTCACCATTGGCTATATTTTGCTCTAATTGCTCCGGTGTCAGGTTATCTTCTGCCGGAATAAGCTGATCCATATACTTGGGTTGGGTCATATAGCGACCAAACCAGGCATTAATAATCTTGTCATCGTTGAGCTTTTCCAGCATTAAAGCTTTTACGCGAGTGATAGCGTCTGGGCCAATCTCACTGTTATGGGTCTGTAATGGTAGATCCGGATCGCTATAGCGATCATCATCGCACAGACTCTCACCAATATAATCTGCTAGAGATGTAATGATTTCATCGGCAGATGGCGCTCGAAAACCAACAGACCAGGTCATGCAGTCATCGGATTGAGAAACACCGTAATGGGCTAGCTGAGGTGGCAGATAAAGAAGATCTCCAGGTTCACAGGTAAACTCCTCTTCTACATCAAACTCTTTCAATATACGTAGAGGAACACCTTCAACAATAGGGGTTTTATCATCGGCAAAACCGCCTAGTTGCCAATGGCGGCTGCCTTTTGCTTGTAGCAAGAAAACATCGTAGTAATCAAGGTGGGGGCCAACACTACCTTCTTTCGGTGCGTAGCTGATCATAATGTCATCCACGCGCCAGCTAGGAATAAAGTCAAAGGCTTCCATCAAAGCGGCAACTTCTGGTGAATAGTGATCAACGGCTTGAATCAATAACGTCCAATGAGTTTTTGGCAGTGTATTAAAGCGGTCTTCTTCAAAAGGGCCATTTTCTACGTGCCAGTTTTCACCATTAGGGCCTTTCTCCATAACCAGTCGAGATTCTACCTGCTCTTCCAGCGCTAAACCGGCTAGCTCGTGTTCATCGATAGGTGATTGAAAGTCTGGAATGGCATTTTTAATAAATAGAGGTTTCTTTTGCCAGTAATCACGCAGAAATTCTTCGTAGCTGATATGGCCCAGCAAGCTTTCAGGCAGTTGTAACATGGGGAAAGGTTCCAGAGAAAATGGGGTCAGATGATAATTATAAGTAATCGACGGTAAATGATAGCGAAGAAGACATTGTCAGGAAAACAATATCAAAAAGTACAATGCAAAGAAAAAGGCCCTGATCAGATCAGAGCCTTTTCTTTTCAGCCGAAGCTGATATCAGTTAAGCCTTTAATCCTGATGATTAAATAGCTTTAGCCTGATCAATCGCGTTACCGATGTAGTTGTGAGGTGTAATCTTCAGCAACTCATCTTTCGCTTCTTGCGGCATATCGAGAGTGGCTACAAATTCTTGCAGCGTTTCTTTTGTGATAGCCTTACCACGGGTCAGCTCTTTCAGCTTCTCATATGGTTTTTCGATATTGTAACGACGCATAACCGTCTGAATCGGCTCTGCCAGAACTTCCCAGCTGTTTTCCAGATCTTCATTCAGGCGTGCTGCGTTAGTTTGCAGTTTGCTGATACCTTTCAGGGAAGATTGGTAAGCGATCAGGGATTGGCCAAAACCAACACCCAGATTGCGCAGTACAGTGGAGTCTGTCAGGTCACGCTGCCAGCGAGAAATTGGCAGTTTAGCAGACAGGTGCTGCATAATGGCATTAGCAATACCCAAGTTACCTTCGGAGTTCTCGAAGTCAATTGGGTTTACTTTATGTGGCATAGTAGAAGAACCTACTTCGCCAGCAATCGTGCGCTGCTTGAAGTAACCCACAGAGATATAACCCCAAACGTCACGATCGAAATCGATCAGGATGGTGTTATAACGTGCCACGGCATCAAACAGCTCAGCGATATAATCGTGAGGCTCGATCTGAGTGGTGTATGGGTTAAAGGTCAGGCCCAGGCTTTCCACAAATACTTGTGCATTGGCAGCCCAATCAACGTCTGGGTAAGCAGAGATGTGGGCATTGTAGTTACCTACAGCACCATTAATCTTGCCTAACAGTTCAACGGCTTCAACCTGAGTCACTTGACGTTGCAGACGAGCTGCTACGTTAGCCATCTCTTTACCAACGGTAGAAGGAGAAGCGGTTTGGCCGTGGGTGCGAGACAGCATAGGCTGTTCAGCATTATCCAGTGCCAGTTGACGAATCGCTTCAACCACTTCTTTCATGGTTGGCAGTACAACATTGTCCAGAGCACCTTTTAACATCAGGGCATGAGACAGGTTGTTAATGTCTTCGGACGTACAAGCAAAGTGTACGAACTCAGTGATTGCCTGCAGTTCGTCATTTGCTTCAATACGTTCTTTGATGAAGTACTCAACCGCTTTAACATCGTGGTTGGTTGTACGCTCGATATCTTTGATACGTTGAGCGTCATCTTCACTAAAGTTTGCTACCAGATCATTCAGCAGTTGGTTCGCTTCTGCGCTTAACGCAGGAACTTCGGTGATCTGATCGTGTTCAGCCAGGCGCTGTAACCAGCGGATCTCAACTTCAACACGGGCACGGATTAGGCCAAATTCACTAACCCAAGGACGCAGGTCGGCGGTTTTAGAGCCGTAGCGGCCATCAACGGGGGATATTGCGGTAAGGCTGGAAAGCTGCATTATTTGTTACTGCTCTCTGTAAGCTGGTTTCATTGAAGGGCGCATCATACCTGAATTATGCAGGGATTACACATAAGGCTTGGTTTGAAGCGCTTTTTATCTTTTATATTTTGAAGAGAATATTAAGCCATGCTTCGAGTGGCATCCTCTAGAGCTCTTAAAACACGTTTGCGTGTTAATAAGAGTTTCCAGCGGCGGCCGCCTAGCTGGTGCCATAAAATACCGGAACGAATACCGGCAAATAACATGGCCCGCACTTTGTCGGCGTTACCGGCTTGACGCAAGATATTGGGTTCGCCCTGTACCTGAATACGAAAAGAAAAGGTGCTGATCGTATCTTGGTATAAGCTTGCAATGCTGGCGATCACGTTTTCATGGGTAGGCGAAAAATGATGGCTCTGCATTGTCACCTGATCCAGTCGTTGGCCGATAGCTGCCATCATTTCTGGATTTTTACGCAAGCGTTTTTCCAAATAGAGAATCGACATGGCGTAACGGAGGATATGGGTAGAAGCTTCAGCATCCTTGTTCATAAAGCTGCGCAAGGTTTTAATGCCAAGCCCCAAGCCATAAGTATTGCCGCCATAAACATCAATCGTACTTTCTGGCGAGGTGTTTAAGATGCTACCAATGCTGGCTTCAAAGCTATCTTGTGACACCATACCTTTATTGGCCAGTTGATGTACTAGGGCCGCCGCTTGGAAAACACCGGCCAATGCGATGGCTTGTTCTTGATCTTTATGGCTTGAACTCATATCTCTCTTAATCCGTTAGTTATCTCGCCTTGGCGCTTAAACGACAGTAACACTTAAATGATCTAAGCACTTAGGTTGTCTCAATAAAAGCTTGGCTTGTATTCGACTGCTCTTTCTTTATATGGTGCCAAACCTAGGTGCTTCAATCTTTAAATATCAGCTTTTTAGTTTTCACAGCAAACTCTTCAGTTTGTAGCGTTTTAAAGAGCTGAAATCTTATTTAGGTATCATCTCGCCAAGTGCGTTCGATCACTGCGCCACCCAGGCATATCTCGTCTTGATAGAAAACCACGGACTGTCCAGGGGTGACGGCTCGCTGAGGTTCATCAAAAATCACTTCAAATTGATTATCACCTAGAGGTTTAACTAAACAAGCTTGATCGCTTTGACGATAACGATTTTTAGCGCGACAGCGGAACTCGCCTTCAACGGGTGGTTGGCCAGATACCCAGTCAACATCTTCAGTTTTTAGGCCACGACTAAACAGTAGGGGATGATCTGTACCCTGTACGGCAATAAGAATATTATTTTCCAGATCTTTTTCTGCCACAAACCAAGGGTCTTCAGAATATTCTTTTAAACCACCAATACCCAAACCTTGACGTTGGCCGATGGTGTAATACATTAGGCCGCTATGATCACCAATAACATTGCCTTCAGGAGTGGTGATTTTCCCCGGTTGTGCTGGTAGATATTGTTGTAAAAAGTCTTTAAAGCGGCGCTCACCAATAAAGCAGATGCCGGTACTGTCCTTTTTACGAGCGGTGATCAGGTCGTGCTTTTCTGCAATAGCCCGGACTTCCGGTTTTTCAATTTCGCCCACAGGGAAGAGCGTTTTGCCGATCTCTTTATGGCCTACAGCATGCAAGAAATAGCTTTGATCTTTGTTGTTATCCTGGCCTTTTAATAGTGAGGCTTTCCCGTCGATTTCTCCACGACGTACATAGTGACCTGTGGCAATCAGGTCCGCCCCTAATGCTTCGGCGTATTCCAAAAAGGCTTTAAACTTAATCTCTTTATTGCACAAAATATCAGGGTTTGGGGTACGGCCTGCTTTGTACTCTTCTAGAAAATGCTCAAAAACATTATCCCAATATTCAGAGGCAAAGTTCGCAGTGTGCAGTTTCATACCGATACGATCACAAACGGCTTGTGCATCGGCTAGGTCATCCATAGCGGTGCAGTATTCCGTGCCGTCATCCTCGTCCCAGTTCTTCATAAACAGGCCTTCCACCTGATACCCCTGCTCTTGCAGTAGTACGGCGGATACGGAGGAATCAACACCACCGGACATGCCGACGATGACTTTTAAAGTGCTGTTATCTGAAGAGGTGGCGGTATTTGACATCTTGTTTCGCTAATATGGTTTTTTTCAATAAAGAGTGAATGGCATTTGTGTATTCGATCAATATCGACCTACATGCCTGCTTTCTATGGCTATGCTGCCGTTTGTCTAAGTCCGGCAGTATAACGGATTTATTAATCTAGCGTCTGTTGCAAGTCTATGTAGCGACATTGCTCAGTCGGATGCTTCTAGCTAGATATTTTTAGTCTACAGATGATTGAAATCATAAATAAAGTCTAAGGGGTAGCATTTGCCTGCCCGGTAATCTTCAAAGCATTTTAATACGGCTTCGCTGCGCATTTTGTCTTTTTGTGCGAGAAGTTCTTCCCAAGTGAGCCATACCGCGCCTTCAATGCCTTTGTCTAAAGGTAATTCTGGATCATGGCTAACGGCTTCAGCGATAAATGCGTGACGATGGTAAGTGGTGTGATCGGCTACTTGATTAATATAAAGGCCGAGCAAGGCGGTAATTTTTACTGTCCAGCCGGTTTCTTCTAATGTTTCTCGTAGGGCGGCATCCAGTAAACTTTCGCCTTTTTCGATATGGCCTGCGGGTTGATTGTAAACTAATCGCCCCTGACTCCATTCTTCTACCAGCAAGAAGCGGTCATCTTTAACAACAATAGTGGCTACGGTACTGTTAGGTTTCCAGACGTCTGTACGTGCTGTCATTTATTGATTCCTTGTTCTGACCGGCTTTTTTCTAGAGCTACGGTTGTTTGTGTGTTTATTATTTTGAGCGCTATTTCTATTTCGTGAGCCGCTTTTACTCGTCATATTGGGGTGCTTATGCTTTTTTATAGGCTCGGCGGGTAAGTTAACCTGAATTTCTTGATATTGTCCTTCTTCGATGCCTTCCAAGTTCCAGTTGCCAATACGTGTTCTTATCAGGCGTAGGGTTGGGAAGCCAACCGCGGCGCTCATTCGGCGCACCTGACGATTCTTACCTTCGCTGATCACCAGTTCTACCCAGCTGGTCGGAACTGTTTTACGCTCTCGTACAGGAGGGACGCGTGGAGCAAAGTCTGGCTCATCGATCCGTCGGGCTTTGGCTGGTCGGGTTAAACCATCCTTTAGTTCAACGCCTCGTCTTAACTGCTTAAGGGCTTCGTCGGTAACCTCTCCTTCAACCTGAATAACGTAGGTTTTGGCTAATTTCATATCAGGAGAGGCAATTCGATGTTGTAGACGGCCATCGTCTGTTAGCAATAGTAGGCCTTCAGAGTCGTAATCTAGACGTCCTGCAGGGTAGATTCCCGGTTGGTCTATGAAGTCTGCCAGTGTTTTTCGGCCTTCGTTATCCGTAAACTGGGAGAGTACTAGGTAGGGTTTGTTAAATAGAAATAGTCGGCTCATTGCTTGTCGATACTTTTGTCATGTAACTGCGGGATGTTACTGGATAACGCTTTACAACGATACGTTGATATTTTATCAATGGGGAAAATATCAGGGGTTTTACTCTGAATATGGATGAAAATATAAAATTGTCACCCTGTCCGGCTTGCTCTATAGGTTAGTTGCGGATTGTTATGATTGGAAGGGCAGGGGGTGTTTGGTCATTATATGTCGTATATCTTCTTGATCTTTCTGTGCTTTTTTATGCCATGTAAACATGAAGAAAAATTATTCATTCACAATAGTTAGATTGTTTTTCCAGCTATTTTGATTATTCTTACTTTATAAGTTGGTTATTTGGCCCCATATTCAAGAACGTCAGTGCCTTGGTTAGTGAAAAAATGAGCACTTTCTCGCAGAATTGAGTCCAATAGCTTGTGATTGACAAATTATATGTTTATTTTTTAGCTAACATGTACTTCAAATTTAACTTAAAAACAGAGGATTAACGGTACGCCATGGCTGTCCCTTATTTTAACGTATTTCATCAGGCTACCATTGTTAATCAGGACGATGATCAGGAGAAGCATGAGGATGATGGTGGAGTTGCAGTTGCACCTGCCAAGCCTGAGCTAAAACAACCCTCTATGTATAAGGTTGTTTTGTTAAACGATGATTACACTCCAATGGAGTTTGTAGTCGAAATTTTGACCATGTTTTTTAACATGGGTGAAGAACAAGCCACGCAGGTAATGCTGGCGGTACATACACAGGGCAAAGGTGTATGTGGAATATATACCAGGGATATTGCTGAAACAAAATGTGTCCAGGTGAATCAGTACGCTAGAGAGTGTCAGCATCCGCTACTGTGTGAGATTGACCAAGCTGATTGACAATAAATAGCGGCAAGTGAGGGTAGTCCCATGTTAAGCAAAGACCTCGAATCAACATTAAATGCTGCGTTTACCGTTGCGCGTAGCAAGCGCCATGAGTTTATGACGGTAGAACATCTATTACTTGCATTGCTGGATAACGATTCAGCATCAAGAGTTTTACAAGCCTGCGGCGCTAACTTGGATAAGTTGCGTGTAGATCTGCAGGATTTTATCAATAGTACAACGCCTTTAATTCCTGATGATCAGCTTGAGCGTGAAACCCAACCTACTTTAGGTTTTCAACGGGTTTTGCAGCGGGCTGTTTTTCATGTGCAATCCTCCGGTAAAAGTGAAGTTACCGGTGCTAATGTTTTAGTGGCTATTTTTAGTGAGCAAGAAAGCCAAGCGGTTTACTTCTTACGCCAACAAAATGTAGCTCGTGTGGATGCTGTAAATTATATCTCTCATGGTATCTCTAAGGTTTCGGGGCATGATAGTGCACCAGGTCTTGGTCATGACCATGATCAGCATCATGAGGATGTAGAAGAAGGCTCAACAGAAAGCGATGCGAATAATCCGTTAACCGGTTATTCAACCAATCTGAATGAGCAAGCACGCCAAGGCCGTATTGATCCGTTAGTGGGTCGAGAGGACGAGGTTGAACGTGTTATCCAGATTCTTGCTCGTCGTCGTAAAAATAATCCGTTATTAGTCGGTGAAGCAGGGGTCGGTAAAACAGCCATTGCGGAAGGCCTAGCTAAGCGTATTGTTGATGGCGAAGTGCCTGATGTTATCGAGGAGAGTGTGGTCTATTCCTTGGATATGGGGGCGCTGCTAGCAGGTACTAAGTATCGTGGTGATTTTGAGAAACGCCTAAAGGCTTTATTAGGTGAATTGAAGAAGCAACCTCATGCGATTCTGTTTATCGATGAAATTCATACTATTATTGGTGCCGGTGCTGCATCGGGTGGTGTGATGGATGCCTCTAATCTTCTGAAGCCGTTGTTGAGTTCCGGTGAAATGCGTTGCATCGGTTCAACGACTTTCCAAGAGTTCCGGGGTATTTTTGAAAAAGATCGTGCCTTGGCACGTCGTTTCCAGAAAGTGGATGTTATGGAGCCTTCTGTTCAGGATACTATCGCTATCCTGCAGGGTTTAAGAAGCCGGTTCGAAAAACATCATGATCTGGCTTATACCGATGAAGCGCTTGAATCTGCAGCTAAACTGGCTGACCGTTATATCAATGATCGCCATATGCCGGATAAGGCTATCGATGTCATTGATGAAGCAGGTGCGTATCAGCGTTTGCTTGCACCAGAAGATAGAGTGAGTACGATTCGTGTGGAGCAAGTTGAGGCCGTTGTTGCCAAAATTGCTCGTATACCGCCAAAAAGTGTTACCACGTCTGACAAAAAAGTGCTGCGGGATCTGGAGAAAAATCTTCAGATGCTGGTGTTTGGTCAGGATGATGCGATTACATCCTTATCCAATGCTATTAAGTTATCCCGCGCGGGTCTGAAAGCCCCAGAGAAGCCAATTGGCTCCTTCCTGTTTGCTGGCCCAACGGGTGTTGGTAAAACGGAAGTGAGTAAGCAGCTGGCCAATATCATGGGTATTGAATTGGTTCGCTTTGATATGTCGGAATACATGGAGCGGCATACGGTTTCTCGTTTGATTGGTGCACCTCCGGGTTATGTGGGTTATGACCAAGGTGGTTTGCTGACGGAGGCGATTACTAAAAACCCTCATTGTGTACTGTTGTTGGATGAGATTGAAAAAGCTCATCCAGAAGTCTTTAACTTGTTATTGCAGGTAATGGATCACGGTACATTAACGGATAATAACGGTCGTAAGGCAGATTTCCGCAATGTTGTCATGGTGATGACCACAAATGCGGGTGCTGAGGCGTTAAGCCGTCGGTCTATCGGTTTCTCTCATCAGGATCACAGTACAGACGGTATGGAGGTGTTGCGTAAAACCTTCTCACCTGAGTTCCGTAACCGTTTAGACGGTATTATTCAGTTCAGTGCGCTGAGCTTCGATATGATCAAGAGTGTGGTGGATAAGTTCTTGGTCGAGCTGCAAGCGCAATTGGATGAGAAAAAAGTACACCTGATCGTTGATGATGCGGCTAAGGGCTGGTTGGCTGAAAACGGTTATGATCCAGAAATGGGTGCGCGACCTATGGCTCGTCTGATTCAGGAGAAGATCAAAAAACCTTTGGCAGAAATTCTGTTGTTTGGTGATTTGGCTGAATCCAGTGGTGAGGTACATATCACTCTGGACGATAATGGGGAGTTGCTGCTGGAAGCTGCAAAAGCAGAACCCGCATAAATTGCCGTTATTTTTCTTAAGTAACAAAAAAGCCCGGCATAGCCGGGCTTTTTTTGATAAACCGTCCGCCTATTAACGAGCGCGGTAAACGATACGGCCCTTAGACAGGTCGTAAGGTGTCAGTTCAACCTTAACTTTATCACCAGTCAAAATACGGATGTAGTTTTTACGCATTTTGCCAGAAATGTGAGCCGTAACAATGTGACCGTTTTCCAGTTCAACGCGGAACATTGTGTTTGGCAGCGTGTCAACCACGGTGCCTTCCATTTCAAAGGAATCTTCTTTTGCCATGCAGGAATTACCTCGGGTTTTTCTGCTGTCTATTGCGAGTTGGTGCGTATATTGACTTAAATACTGAATCTAACAGCAAATCAGATGATGAAGCCACACACAAAAAAATCGGGCGTATTTTGCCCTATTTTTGCCAGCTAAGCAAAAAGTTCCCAGAAAAAAATCAGAAAAATAATCTATTAATCAATTGATTGTACAGAAAATAGCCAATTGCAGATGTTTTTTAGTATCACGCTTCAGTTTCGTCATCGTTTGGATGCTTAAAGTTCAACGGATACCAATGGTTGTCTCTAAGTTGTTCTAGAGGCTGGTATTCAGTTTTATAGCTCATTTTTCGACAAGCATCTATCCAATAGCCAAGGTAAACATAGGGTAAACCTTGGGATTCAGCGAATCGAATTAACCATAATACCACAAATACCCCTGGGGAGCGTCGAGCTTGGCTTGGCTCATAAAAGGTATAAATAGCCGATAAACCGTGATTTAACAGATCCATAGCCGAGACGGCAACCAATTGTTCGTTCTGATCTCTAAATTCAATGAGATGAGCAAAAGGCTTTTCTAAATTAAGAAACGAGCGATATTGATCCTCTGACGCAGGAAACATGTCGCCGTCTGCATGGCGTTCGTTTACGTAGCGTTCATATAACGCATAATGCTCCGCTTCAAAGCGAGCGGGTATTATACGAGCGGTAAGGTCTTGATTGCGATTTAATACCTTACGGTGTTTTCGCTTTGGTTTAAATTTATCGACAGGGACGCGTACTGATATACACGCATCGCAGCCTTTGCAGTTAGGGCGATAAAGATGGCGACCACTGCGTCTAAAGCCTACCAAAGATAATAGGTCGTAAACCTGAGGCGTTAATGGGTGCTCAGGATCGAGAAATAGCGTGGTGGCTTCTTTGTTAGCCAAATAACTACAGGCATGCGGCACTGTCATATAAAAACGCAATTGAGATTCGATAAAGGGCGTTTCAATGCTCAACAGATCGATTCCTTAATGCTATCACTTATTTTCCATTCCCCAGGCAGCTCTAATGCTGCTCCATACTCTTTAAGGTAGCCTAGAAATTCATCTCTTTCGATTTCCTGTGCACCAAAACTAGCGAGATGCTCGGTATATACTTGGCAGTCAATGAGTTCAAATTGCCATGCTTTCAGTTGTTCTACCAAATGAACAAAGGCTACTTTTGAGGCATCATTCACTCGGGTGAACATAGATTCGCCACAAAATATCTTTCCGATAGCAACACCGTATAAACCACCGACCAGTTGACCATCTTGCCAAGCCTCAACGGAATGGGCATAACCTTGTTTATGCAGCTCAATGTAAGCGGTTTTCATCTCTTTTGTTATCCAAGTATCATCCGTGTATGAACGAGCAGCAGAACAGCCTTCGAGAACCTGTTCAAATGCTTGATCGAATGTAACCTGAAATTGCTTTTTTTTCAGCACTTTACGCAAACTACGCCGCACGTTTAATTCGCTTGGTCTTAATGTCATTCTAGGGCAGGGCGACCACCATAAAATGGGCTCCCCTGGATTGTACCAAGGAAAGATCCCCGAGCGATAAGCGGTTACTAGCCATTCTGAGGTTAAATGTCCGCCATAAGCCAGTAAGCCTGGTGGATCATCCAGTGCAGATTCAACGGCTGGGAAAAGCACGGGACCTTCAGGGTCAAGCCAGGGAAGCTCAATCATCGTATTTGGTTATCCTTTATTTCTCTCAGGTTTTATTTCGTTACTTTTCTTATTGTTTTAGTCGCTTTCTTTTATTGAGTGCTCTTATTGATTTTTCTTAAGAGGAAGCTCGGTTATTATAAGGCTTTAGAATTAAATGGTAGAAGTTTCATGTCAAAGGGCCAACAACCTTCTTTAGATCCTGCTCTGGCTAACCGGATTCGCAATACTGCCCGCGAAGGGCTTGCTATTCTGGTGTTAGCTATATGTACATTTCTATTAATGGCTTTTATTAGTTATGACCGAGCAGATGGTAGTTGGTCAAGCGCTACTAGCCCGGAAATGCCCGAAAACCTAATGGGTAGCTTTGGTGCCTTTGTATCTGATCTGATGTTCAGTGGCTTTGGTTATGCAGCCTATTTATTTCCTATCTCATTATTAGGCTGGGCACTGATGAAGTTAGGGAATCGTCTACCTAATAAGATTGAGCGCTCTGTAATTGCGTTACGCTTTACAGGCTTTTTCTGTGCGCTCTTCTCAACAGCTACTTTAGCAGGGTTGCATTTTTATTCTCCTGAGAGTCCATTACCCAATTATGCGGGGGGGGCTGTAGGTGAGGGAATAACGGCTTCATTAGAGGGTTTTGGCCTCTTAGGGGCAACATTAATGATGCTCGCGTTTTGGATGGCCGGTTTTACTCTATTAACAGGATATTCCTGGTTACAGATTATTGACGTTGTTGGCTTCTATGCCGATAAAGGCGGTATGCGAGTTTATCACTGGTTACGCCAAGAAGCGAAAGACTCCAGTGCGGGCTTGCCTGAAGAATATTCGGCCTCAGAGAATAAAGATCGATTCTTTCAGGAGAAACCACCGAAGCCTGAAAACTTTGCTCAATTGCATAATGAGCAACAGGAATCTCTCGCTCAAGAATCAAGAGATATGATGCAAGAGCATCACTCGTCAGAATACAGTGCACCGGAATACTCGGAAAACAATAAAAAGGATCTAAAAGAAAAGCTATTGGGTTTATGGCAACAGAGACCGACATTACCTCCTTTGTTTAAGAGTGTAGCCGTGCCAGAGTCCAAAGAACATCAGCGGGTGGAACCGGGATTACAAACAGCTGCTACAAATGAATCCGGTCAACGTAAAGAGCCGTCGTTAGGTGATTTGGGCGGTGCCAAGGTTGAGCCCTCTATGGGTTTGGTTTCTGATTTTAATTCAGGCGAAAGCAATATCAAACCTGTTCAAACTGCGACTAATGACACAATATCCGCAGCACAACCAGCACAACCAGCACAACCAGCACAAGAGATCCCTCAACATGTGCTTGATTCCTTTGATGCACCGTTGACGATCTCTGAGACGGGTTCAAGTCATTCTCCTGAACCTTCTTTCACTGAGGCCGAAACAAATATCGAAGCTCCAACAAACGCTCCTTTAGATCCGGTTTCTCCTAGTGAAGAGCAAGCGGCGATGGTTGATCCGGCAGAGAATGTTGTCGATGAAGTGACAAATAGTGATAGGGAGGGGAATGACTCTCTTTCTAATGAGGTAATACCTGATCAAATTGTACCTACTATAGAACAAGAAATATCGGAGTCAGTGACAACGGTTGAATCTGTGCCGGAGGTAGCGCCTATTCCTGTGCCATCTGACGATCAAGTTTTAGAAACGAAAAAATCTAAAGAAGAAGGTGGTTTTAAAAAACCAGCCTGGATGCAAAATAATTCAGCACCAGCACCAGCACCAGCACCAGCACCAGCACCAGCACCAGCACCAGCACCAGCACCAGCACCAGCACCAGCACCAGCACCAGCACCAGCACCAGCACCAGCACCAGC
>JAKZRG010000108.1:0-10769 GCA_047518265.1 Oceanospirillum sp. | reverse complement strand
CCAAGTCATTACACAGGAGGACTACGACGAAACAATCAAGGCAGCCAAGGATAGAATCCAGAAGCTTAAGCAGGCAGAGGTAGTAGACCTACAGGATTAATATGAATAGACACCACGAAGCACTGAATGAATGGCAGCTAGCAACTGACCATTGGATCGAACTGACCCTAGCGAAGTATCACGAATGGGACTCCGATGACCTCACTCAAGTCTTTATGCGTGGACCATTCGCTGGCTGGAGCGAGCGCATGGTTCTGGAGTTAGCAATGAAGATGGATGACGCAAATAACAAAGTACCCAGACATAAAAGACATGAAGATAACAATTGAACAACACAAAGAAATTATTTCGCTTAGCACTCCAGGGGATCATATAGCTGCGAGTGAAATGGCAGAATTAATGTCCCGTATGTGCCACGCCTTAGGGTATCACCCAAAGAGCATAGGTGAAGCATTCTATTCAATTGGTAACGATATAATCGAAGCAGATGAGCACTAAAGGAAGCGGTCCACGCAAGGGACACAACCAAGATAAGCAGCGCAAGAACTACGATGATATTGATTGGGGCAAGAAACCAACTGCACCTAAGACAGAGCAGCCACGTTCTAAAAGTACGGGGAAGCTTGCTTCCCCTAAAAGTAAGTAATGCCGATTCAATTTACAGAGCACCCAATAATTAGACCTCCTACAGACGAGGAGATAGTCCTGCTTGGAGAGCAGGACCCTCAGTTATTGGCAGCCCTGCACGAAGCGCACGAAGGACGTATACAAGCAGCGGAGGAAGACCCTATACGCTACGGCTTTGACCTAGCGGGATGGGACCGCATACGTACAGGATTACGTACAAACAATGAAGTACTGGCACTAGGTGGCAACAGATCGGGCAAGACTACTGGCTGCGCCAAGATGCTTATGGAGGCCGTCACGGAAAGTATGGACGGACATATCGTATGCTTCTCCCAGAATGCAGATACCTCTATTAAGGTACAGCAGTCCGCTGTATGGGAGATGATGCCTAAGGAGTTCAAGCGCAAGACCAAGAGCGTAGACGGATACATCAACTACTCTATGCAGAATGGCTTCACGGCCTCTTCGTTTATTTTCCCAGATACTAGGACACGTGTAGACTTCAAGACCTACACGCAGTACAGTAATAACCAGACGATCCTTGAGGGCTTTGAGTTCGGGTTCAAGAAACCAGTAGGATTGAATATCGGCGCATGGCTTGACGAATACCTAGGTGACGCTGCGCTGGTCAACACCTTGCGTTTCCGTTTAGCTACCCGTGACTCCAAGATGCTTATCGGCTTTACGCCGATTGACGGGTATACGCCTTTCATATCCGAGTACCTAAAGAACGCTGAAACCTTAAAGACTCGACCTGCTGCTTTACTCAAGAACAAGGCAGTGCCTATTGAGCAGTACAGCCCTAGCAGAGATGCAAGAGTTGTATACCTGCACTCAGACGAGAATCCATTTGGTGGCTACGAACGTATAGCCAAGGACCTAGTAAACCAGCCTGAGTCAGTTATAATGGTACGTGCCTACGGCGTACCAGTTAAATCAGCGAATGCACTGCTACCTTACTTCAACACAGAAGTAAATGTCTTAGACGATGAACCAAACAAGTACGGGTTTACGTTCCCCGACATTTCGGATAAGTCGGAGTTCACCTGCTATCAGGTAGTTGACCCTGCTGGAGCAAGGAACTACACCTGCATCTGGGCTGGGGTAAATGAAGACGGCCAGGTATTCATCAGAAAGGAATGGCCAGACCGTGATACCTTCGGGGAATGGGCGATATTCGGTGACCCTAAGTGGAGATATGGCTCTGCATCTAAGAAAGTAGGTCTTAACGTAGAGGGATACTGCGAGTTATTCAAGGAGATCGAGGAAGACCTAGGCATTGAGGTAACCGAAAGAATTGGTGACTCCCGTTTCTTCGCAAAGGAGAACGAGAACAACGATGACCTATTTACTTCATTCTATGACTTTGGTCTAAGCTTCATTCCTTCTAGCGGAGTAATGGAAGATCGGGGCATTACTGCCCTCGACGACTGGTTTAACTATAACCCAAATGTAGGCGTAGACTTATCGAATCGTCCGCTGTGCTACGTGCACAGGGAATGCGGAAATTTAATCGACAGCCTAATCAACTACAATGCAAACGGTAAGTCCGACGAACCCCTGAAGGATTTCTTTGATGTTATACGCTATTTGCGAATGTCGAACGGAGGGGAAGGGCCAGACTTTATGACCAATGCATCAATGCAAACAACTACAAATAAAAAAGGAGGATACTAATATGCCTAAGAAAAGAGTACAAGCAATTGCCAAAGAGCACAATGTCGAGCTGGATTTACTACTAGAACTAGTAAAAAGCAAACTACCAGAGCATACCGTCACGGGAACTGGCAAGGCCAGGTGGATCAACGAAGAGGGGCAGTCTATGCTAGAGGAAGCAGTAGATATCCCTGAGCTTACGCCCAAGCGTTACCGTGGTGCAGTGCACTCAAAAGCTCCAAACAAAAGTTATATCTACGTGTATATCAGGGAGATACAGAAGAAGGTCCCAGTAGTAATCCCTCGCAAGTTTGAGAATCACTTCACGCCTGGGAAGAATGTAAACGTCGAGGCTATCACTGACGAAACAGGAACATCCTATCGCTATGTTAAGTGAAGATGACATTACTTTAGATCCAGAATGGATTAAGGAACAGGTCAATAGACTTGCGGGATGGGAGTATCTAAACCGCTATGTAAGGCACCAGCTTGAAACACCAATGCGTCCACAGGAATTATGTGATAAAATTGGGGTATACAAAGGCTACATTCACGACATTACTAAATCAGCAAAGAAAAAAATAGATGCAAAATAAATCCACCTTTGAAGCCTTGACGTATGTCGATGCCTCTCCAGACATTACTGCGTTACGCAACGCATACGACCAGACTGTAAACGAACTGGAAGCTTATTTTGATTTGTGCCGTACTAGCTACGACGACCGCCGCAACTGGTGGCCAGGCAAAAGTCGTGATCACCGCAAGCACGGTGCAGATGCATTCCCTTGGGAGGGAGCATCAGACACAGAGAGTCACGTCATTGACGAACGCATTACACGGCTGGTGTCCTTGTTTATGTCTTCGCTGAATCGGTCTAACATCCGTGCCTACCCTGTAGAGTCCAGCGACATTGCTCGTGCAGAGATCGTATCGTCATTCCTCAAGTGGATGGTAACAAGCGGATACATCCCTCGCTACAAGCGTGAAATGGAACTAGGTGCCAATTATCTGCTAGAACGTGGAATGCTTATTACTTATGTAGGCTGGCACACAGAGGACCGTCAGTTCCTACAGAAGCTTACTCTTGAGCAGATCGCAGAGATGGACCCAAATATTTTTGGTGCAGTTCAGTCAGGTGAAAATGACGATGAACTAGTATTTATGCTTCAGAACATCTTTGATGGTGTAACAGATAAGCGAGCAAAGAAAGCACTTAAGGACCTACGCAAGTTCGGGGAAGCGGAGCTTCCAACTGTACGCCGTCAGATTGACGCACCAGAGATTAAGACACTCGCACCAGACGGAGATTTCTTTTTCCCAGCGTACGTCACCGATCCACAGCGTGCACCTTATTGCTTCTGGAAGACTTACTATACAGCACAAGAACTTGAGAACAAGGTAGCTACCGCAGGATGGGACGCTGATTTTGTTGAATATATTATCGAGCACTACAGAGGTGTTAATATAGATAGCGTTGAAAGAGAACAGGAAGGCCGCCGCAGTACTAGCTTGACCGATAATGCCTACGAGGCACATGAACTAATAGAAATCGTGTATGCGTACCAGCGGTTGGTCGATCCTGACGATGGTTCAGAGGGTATCTACTGCACAGTATTCCACAAGGATTACGGCGGAGAGAACAATGAAGCACCTGCATACGCCAAGCGTGAGCTACTCAATGGCTACGAGGACTACCCAGTTGTAGTCACTAAGCTGTCAGAAGACAGCAAGCGTCTATACGACACAACTACGGTCCCAGATATCCTTCGTGGTATCCAGAACCAAGTTAAGGTAGAGCGTGACTCTCGCATTGATCGCAACAGTTTATCTACGCTACCCCCTATCCTGCACCCAGTAGGTCAGGCACCAAGTGACTGGGGTCCTGGTCGTATGATTCCTTATCGCCGTAAAGGTGACCTGGACTTTGCACCTGTTCCTCCTGCACCTGTTGGATCTATTGAGATTGAGCAGACCCTAGAGGGTTTAGCAGATCGCCTAGTCGGACTAGACGAAGACTCTCAGATCTCTAGTGTACGCAAGCAGTTCCTCGTGGACAAGTTCTTGCAGCACAATGCAGAGGTTATGCGTATGGCTTATCGTTGCTTCCAACGCTTTGGTCCAGACGAAGTGTTCTTCCGTGTAACTGGAGTCCCTGACCCACAAGTTATGGACCGAGGTGACCCTGATTCAAACTTTGATATTACTATCAACTACGATGTACTAAACACGGACCCTAAGTCCCAGGAAGTTAAGCTGGCTCAGATGACTCAACTAATTCAACTGGACCGCAATGGTCGCATCGACGTTGACAAATTGTTATCAGTACTAGCAAGTAGCATTGACCCAATCCTAGCGGACGCTGTACTTACTCCTGTAGAGGATGCACAGCAGCAAGTAGTCAAGGACGTTACAGATGACCTGACTAAGATCTACGCTGGTATTGAAATGCCCGCTCGTGCAAGCGGCGGACAGATTGCAATGCAAGTACTAGAGCAGTACGGTCAGCAGCCTGACATCCAGCAAAAGCTACAAGAGGACGAAGCCTTTGCGGGTCGCCTACAGAAGTACGCAGGTCAGTACCAATTCCAAATGCAACAAATGCAGAACGCTGAGATTGGCCGCATCGGTACAACTCCAGCACAGATGGGGGAAGTAGGAACCCAAGATATGGGACAATACTAATATGACTATTCAAGAAGACATTGAACATCTAAAGCGGCACGATTCGTTTAACCGCTTTATTGATCTAATCAAGCAGATGCGTGAAGAGTGCATCGCAGAAATGCACGAGGTGCCAACTGATAAGCTACAGCAGTTATCAGGTCGCATTTTAAGCTACGATCAGATTATGACAATGGCCAGCTGGGCAGAGACTTCATCCAGCGAATAATTTCATAGCATACATTTCGTGTGCTATAATGCAAACATAGCTATCGCTCAGCGTTGAAGAGTGGAAATATATGAACAACGAAGTCACAACGGGAATCGCTGAACCTGAAAATACTACAGTGGAAAAGACAAATATCACAGCAGAGGATTTTGCGATCCAACGCTTAGGGCAGCCAACGCCTCAACCAGAAGAGCAAGAAGCTCCCGAGGTTGAAGAAGAGGTAGCCGACGAAATTGCTACTGAAGAAGTAGAAGGAGTAGAGGAATCAGACGAGAGTACTGAAGACGAAACTCCTGAAGCGGAAACAGAAGAGCAAGTTCTTTCTCAGATTGATTTAGATGACATGTCCGAAGTGGAACTGCGGGAACTAGCCGATAAGCTAGGCAGCCGTGCAGTAGCTCGCTTTGGAGAACTCACAGCTAAACGCAAGGCAGCAGAGGAAAAACTCCAACAACTGGAGTCCCAACTTTCTGCCGAGCAAAACAATCCGCTTAAACCAAAGCAAGAAATTACAAACAATCCGTTTGATAGCGTAGGGACTCTTGAGGACCTGCAATCAAAAGCTACGGATGCTAGTAATGTTATTGAATGGGCAGAGGACATTATGTTCAATGCAGACGGATATGAAGCTGATGATGTTGTCACGGAAGTAGAAGGTAAGGAGATGACTAAGGCTGATGTCCGCAATGCATTATTGCAGGCACGTAAGGCTCGTGACAAATTCCTTCCTGCTCGCTTGGTAGAGATCCAGAAGGTAGAGCAAAGCAACCAGATGCAGGAGCACCTAAGTGCTCAGGCTGAAGCTGAGCTACCCTGGATGAAAGGCGAGGACAACGATACACGGCGTGAGTACCAGGCCATTATGGGCGACCCTAGGGTCGAGACATTAATGACTAGCTTACCGTCTGACGTTAAAGCACAGATGCCGTACCTGTTAGCGCACGCCGCTAATAGTATCTACGGTCGGAAAGAAGTAAAAAACGTTAAGTCTAAGGTACGACTTAACCCATCAAATACTTCTACTCCTAGTGCAGCAGGCTCAGATAAGCCTTCTAGCCGTGCAAGTAAATCAATCAAGAACTTGAATACTCAGTTTAAGCAATCAGGTGATAAGAGTGACTTCATTACTCTCCGAACCCTTCAATTACAAAACAGATAAATTAATTCTAATATAAAATATTATGTCATTCTCAAATACATTCGACACCACTAATCCTGGTTCCGCTGTTTCCAATCGTGAAGACCTCACAGATGTACTTACCATCTTGGCTCCCGAAGAAACTCCTGTTCTTTCATCCGCTTCTAAGAAACGCTCCAGTGCTACATTCACTGAGTGGACCGTAGACGCTCTTTCGTCCCCTAGCATTGCTGGTGTCCGTGAAGGTCAAGACGTTGGTCAAACTATCGGAGACGATGTTGACCCTGGTTTTGTTGACCAGTTCTCTGGACGTGCTCGCCTAGGTAACTACGTTCAAAAGTTTCGCCGTGCTTTTCAAGTCTCTGACTTGCAAGACGCTGTTGATTCCGTTGGTCCAGCTAAGATTGCACAAGCTGAAGCTAAAGCAATTCGTGAGCTAAAGCGTGACGTAGAAGCTACGCTTCTTGGTACACAAGACCGCAGCGTTGAAGATGGTGTTAATACACCTTACGGCCTTCGTGGTCTTGGTGACTGGATCGATTCTGCTGGTCCTGCTGACGTTCCTGCGAACTTCCGTACTCCTGCTTCTTCGATCTACGACATCAGCACTTCTGGTGCATTCAGTGAAACTGCCTTGAACGATTTGATCTCTTCGATCTATCGTAAAACTGGTAGCTCCAACAACCTTATGCTTGTTGCTGACACTGGACTTCGTCGTACTATCGCTGACTTCGCTCGTATCTCGGCTGGTGCAACTGAAAACATCCGTTCAGTAAACTACGATGGTAACAAGGCTGAGATCAAACTCTCGGTTGAGTTGTACCAAAGTGATCACGGCATCGTATCCATCGTCAACATGAACCCAGATACTGCACCTTCTACACTTGCTGGTGGTAGTACTTTCAATGACGGTTACTTGCTTAACCCTGAGTACTACGGTGTACACGAACTGATCCCTATGGGTTCGACTCGTCTACCTAATCAAGGTGGCGGCGAACGTGGATACTGCGATTGCACATTGACCCTCGGTGTTTACCACCCACAGGCTCACGGTAAGATTACTCAGTAATCCTGCTTGATTTTTCAGGGAGGGGTTGGTATAATCCCAGCCTCTCCCTTTTTTTACTTTTAATTTTTAATATGGATATATTTACACCAGCTACAACTTATTCTGATGCAGAAGTCGATAAGGCTTTTATGGATGAAATCAAAAATGGATTTCAACTTGAAAAGCAAACGGAAGCATCTCGTACAAATCAAGCTCGCAAAGAAGCTACTCAAGAACGAGGCAAGGTGCACCCAGTACTGGGACGTTGCGTTGCAACAATTCCGCACCGTGAGTACTTTAGACTTATTAAAAAATACGGACAAGACACAGTGCACTCCAAGGAGTTCCTGCAATATTTCCAAAAGAATTTCTCGGACCTTACACCGAACAAGCTATAATGCAGACAAAAACCTACAGCGATTTATATAATTTAGTAACAGCACTTTCGGGTGTAGGTAGTTTCACCACAGAGGAGAAGCTTAATATTTTACAGTTCGTCAATCGACGAGCATTTGAAGCATACCGAACTAGCCCTAGTTGGCCACGCTACGCCGTTATAGGCGAAGAGCGCACACTGGGGGACTCAGGATTAGTTCCTTATACTCAGACAAGCCTAGATAACATCTCGGACTTCCAGCGCATCTACAGGACTCAACCGTTCCTACGTAACTCTGCAATGGAGTACGAGTTCTATGTTGATTCAAATGGTGCTCATGTACTAAACATTGTTACTAATGCTGCAACTTCAGTATTCGTAAACTATCAAAAGGAGTTACCTACTTTTACAGAGGCATCTACTGACATTCCATATGAGTTCTTTTTCTTTTTGGCGCATTCCGTGTATGCAGACTTCCTACGTATGGATGGTCAGCACGACAAGGCTTTGACCGAAGAACAAGTTGCGGGTACTTACCTTGCGCTTGAGCTAGAAAAGATCGATATGCGATCAAACAACAATACAATTAACAAGAGATTTTCAACTTACGTAAGTCGTCAAGCGAGGTAGCAAGTATGCTATAATATCACTATGAGTTCATCAAGAAATAACACCTTAGAATTTTCCTCAGTTGGATCAGAAGTACTTGACGCTGGGGACTCCGTGGCAGGTCAACGCTACGGAGCAATTCAGTTAGTCACTGACACTAACTTTTCCGTCCTTACTGCAAATAATGTTGATCAGTCCTCGGCTGTATTAACAGGTGTAGGTATTGGTGCAGGCACAATTCTTTACGGTCAGTTCAGCGCAGTTGCTGTAACGAGCGGTCTAGTAATCTGCCACAAGTACTAATATGTACCTTAGCCTAAAGGGTTCCCTAGGTCATACTCCAATTACAGACAGAGTAGGCGAAGGCCCTCTTCAGATTGCTGAAGGGGCTGCGGCTGCGTATAGTTTGCGCAACCTAGGATCGGACAGCCCTTCGGTTGTCCGTGTTCGACGTGAGAGCGACAATAACGAACGGGACTTTACGGCTCAGGACATTAGCACTTCGGTTCTAACGAACTGGGTAAACCAGCAGATTACACCGCCCCTTGACCTACGTGAGCTTACAGCTACGGGTCGTGACGGCCCTATCATTGAGGCAGCAGCGGCTTACTCCCTGCGTAACCTTAGTGACTCCTATGCGGGTAATGTAGTCGAGGTTCGCCGTAATACTGATGGAGCCTTAAAGGACTTCAAAGCTTCCGAGGTAACAGATGGAACCCTTGCGGCTTGGGTCAACACTAGCTTTGCTAATGCTTTACCACTGGACACTGCAGGTGCAGCAGCGGCTGCCTATAGTCTTCGTAACCTTAGCTCAAGCTACACAGGTAGCGTAGTCGAGGTTCGCCGTAGTAGTGATAACGCACTGCGTTCCTTTACGGCTGCTGAGGTTACGCATGAGACGCTGGTGGCTTGGGTGGGAGCTGGTAATGACGGCTTCGTATCCAAATGGTACGACCAGTCAGGCAACGACAACCACGCAGTTCAGGGGACTCCTGCGAGTCAGCCTAAGATTGTTTCTGGTGGGAGTTTGGTAGCTGGTGGTATCGACTTTGATGGGGTTGATGATGTTTTAGAGACTAGCTTAGTTCCACCCAATATAGCTACCTTAATTGGTGTTGCCAACTGGGACGTTATTAACACATCAGGTATCATTATTGGTGCTAGAGATAGCGCAAACAAAAGGTCATACATTGCACAAATAACCTCTGGCAAGCTTGCCCTTGGAGTTGCTGACAGCCCATTGTCTGGCCCTGACGTTGTGGCTGGGGATGATTATTTATTGTTTGGTACTTATTCTGGTTCAACACGTCTATTGTCTACCAACGGGAGTGTAGTCTCTGATAGCTCTGGGTCTTCCCCTAACAATACAATACAGGGTTACAGTATTGGTGCATTAAATACAGCAGGGGCAAATTCTGCATTTTTGGCGGGAACAATAGAAGAAGTCATCATCTACCCCTCCGACCAGTCGGACAAGCGCAGAGCCATCGAGGAGAACATCGGTAGCACCTACGGGATTACCCTAACTTCCTCCAAGGACGGAACGGTATCCAAATGGTACGACCAGAGTACAACCTCTGGTGTCCCTAATGCTAACCACGCAGTGCAGACGGATGCAGCAAGGCAGCCTAAGATTGTGGACGGGGGGACTTTGGTTACTGGTGGGTTGGCCTTTGATGGGGTGAATGATACCTTGGATTTAACAACTACAATCCCTACATCTTCTGGTTCACTGTTTACTGTTCTAAATCTTTCAACGGGAAAAACCTTACAATCTTTATACGGCAATGTTGCGGGGGATAAATTATACCTCCCACTTGCTCAGTCGGGAGCCTCGGCAACTCCAGCTAGCCTTGGTGCGACAATTGCATCACCATTTGTCAATGGCTCATTAGCCACTTGGACTACTAGAGGGGATGTGTTTTCTTCTATTGTTACCAATACTCAACGTCTAGTTACAATGCAGGGTGTTAGCACTACTGTCGATGTTGCTCGTATTGGAGGCGGAGGGAATGATGATTGGTATGTAGATGGTAAAATCGAAGAAGTAATCATCTACAACACCGACCAGTCCGACAACCGTACAGCCCTTGAGGCCAACATCGGTGAGGTCTACGGCATCGCTGGTATCCCTGCTTATGACGATACCGTCAACGGCTTCGTAGAGACTTGGTATGACCAGTCGGGTAACGGCAATAATGCTACTCAGTTGACTGCTGCTTATCAGCCTAAGATTGTTAATGCTGGTGCTTTGGTTCAAGATGGTAGCAATGCTTCTCTAAAGTTTGATGGAGTAAATGATTACCTTGTTACTACTCAGGGTTACATTGTGGAAATATCGCAGAATCCCGCTAGTGTCTTTGCTGTTGCTAATCCAGATGCAATTGCAGAAGGGTACTTACTGACTGAGGGCGATTCGATTGGC
>JAKZRG010000107.1:0-51096 GCA_047518265.1 Oceanospirillum sp. | reverse complement strand
AGCAGCAGGTTGTACTATGGTGCTAAAGCCGAGTGAAGAAGCCCCTCTTTCTGCCATTATCATGGCTGAAATATTAGATACGGCTGGAGTACCTGCTGGTGTTTTTAACATGATTCATGGCACGGGGCTGGATGTAGGTGCGCCTTTATCATCTCACCCGGATGTGGACTTGGTCTCTTTTACAGGCTCAACTCAAGCCGGTGTGGCTGTGATGAAGGCCGCTGCAGAAACGATTAAAAAGGTTTGTTTAGAGTTGGGTGGTAAATCAGCCAATATTTTATTGGATGATGTAGATTTTGAGCGCAGCGTAAAACAAGGAGTTTTAAGCTGCTTTTCTAACACTGGACAATCCTGTAATGCGCCTACGAGAATGCTGGTGCCTGAATCTAAAATGGATGAGGTAATTGCCATTGCTGAAAAGGCCTCCCATAAAGCTAATCCTGGAGATCCTCTTGCAGCAGATACGACGATGGGGCCAGTGGTGAGTCAGCGTCAGTATGAACGTATTCAAAAACTCATTCAGTCAGGTATTGATGAAGGTGCGACTCTAGTTTGTGGTGGTACAGGGAAACCAGAAGGTAATGAGACAGGTTACTTTGTTAAACCGACTATTTTTGCTCATGCAAATAATCGAATGACGATTGCACAGGAAGAAATCTTTGGCCCAGTATTGACCATCATTCCTTATAAAGATGAGGCAGAAGCTATTGCGATTGCTAATGATAGCCAATATGGATTGTCTGGCTATGTCTCTTCAGCTGATTTAGAGCGAGCTAAGTCAGTTGCCCGACGTTTACGTACTGGTATGGTGCATTTAAACGGCGCTTCAGGAGATATTAACGCACCGTTTGGAGGCTATAAGCAGTCCGGTAATGGTCGAGAGTGGGGAGCCGAAGGGTTAAAAGAGTTTATGGAGATCAAGGCAGTGATGGGGCATAACCTATAGTCGTTAAAATGGATTCTTATCCTTTTTTATTAAGGGTTAATGATAACTTCAGTTAATTCTCAGGATTAACTGAAGCTTGTTGATAGCCGTTAAATCGTTGCAATTGATGCTAATAAGACTAAAGTATTGGCTGTCGTTATTATTCAATGGGGTAGGTGTCATGACAGAAGAAACAAAAGGGCGTTTAACAACACGCACGATGGCTATGCCTGCAGATACTAACCCTGCTGGTGATATTTTTGGTGGCTGGGTCTTAGCTCAAATGGATATTGCGGCTGGGATTTGTGCCGGTCAGCGAGCTCAACAAAGGGTGGTTACGGTTTCACTGGACGGTATGAGTTTTATTCGTCCAGTTAAGGTCGGTGATATACTAGGGATTTATACGGATATATTAGAAGTTGGCAGTTCATCTATGCAAATTCACGTGGAAGCTTGGGTGCGTCGTGGTCGCATTGGCCAGAGAGAAAAAGTCACAGAGGCCGTATTTAAATTTGTGGCTATTGATGATGATGGCAACCCAACGCCAGTACCAGCTATTGAAGACTTACCTGCTTATGCAATGGAAGGTTATGGTCTCTGAGGCAACAATGTTTTATAAATTCTTAGTGCAATAATAGCTAAAAATGTCGAATAATTTTGCTTAGGTCTGTAATAAGGCCTTTTTTCCTGAATAATGTTCTGTAATATTTCCCCTCATCCCCTAAAAGATAAAAATCATATGGTTGAAGTTCAACGCCCGATTAATATCCATCAACATTACCATGCCCATGTTTATTTTGATCGAGAGACCGTGCTATTTGCCACACAGTTATGTGAAGAGGTAGGCGAAAAGTTTGGGTTGAAGATAGGACGGGTACATCAGAAGTTAGTGGGTCCTCACACTCGATGGAGTTGCCAGATCGTTTTTTCGCAAGTTGATTTTGATTGTTTGATACCTTGGTTGGATAAGCAAAGAAAGGGGTTAACGGTACTTGTACATGGCCAAACGGGTGATAATTTAAGAGATCATACTGAATATGCTTACTGGTTAGGTGAAAGTGTTCCCTTAGATCTATCGATATTTGAAGATTAGCCCAGCTCTGCAGAGTGTCGTTGTAAAGGATGCTTTTTCTTTTAAATCCAGTTGTTTAACTGATCTAATAAGGCTACTTTGTAAAGACTATATAAAGGGTTCAAAGGATCTGCCTTATGACTTCGGATCAGCAGAAAAACACCAACCGCTATATCTTCTCTCTCGCTTTTGCTATTGCTCTGTTAATTTTGGTTAATGGTGGTTTTGCTTTTTGGCAAATGCAACAGGTGAAACAGGAGTTTCATGAAGTTGCTAATCGGGATTTACCCTTAGCAACTCAGTTATTGCCGCTAATTGATCGTCAGTTTGAGCAAACACTGTTGATTGAGAAACTGCAAAAATTACGAGTGACCCACCGACTTTCAGTAATTAATTTGTTAGAAGAAAGCTTTATACGGACTGGACATAAATTTACGGAAACCTCTGATGCACTGGACGCGTTTATTGAACCCATGCTGTTATCGGAGCGAGAAGCCACACGTATAAAAATGAAGCGGGTTAGAAAGCTGTTAGGGCAGATTGTTAGCGAACATAGTCAGTATCAATCCCAGGTGCTGAATATGATTGAGGACATGAAAAAACAGGAAAGCAGTTACAATGAGGATCTGGTTGCTCTACTTTCTGAAGAGGAGAAGGATCTTAGTCGTGAGCTTATCTCTCTACGAGATGAGTTACAGCAGTTCACTCAAGATTCGGCTCACGCAGTAGAAAAACATGAAGCCTGGGTTATCAAGGGCACAGTGCTCTTTACTCTGTTTGCATTTTCATTAGGTGCAATCATGCTGATTCTGATATATCAGGTGATGAAAGGTAGGGATAAAGCGATTGCAGAAATCGCTTATTTTGCCACTTATGATCCTCTCACCGAATTATTAAACAGACGCTACTTTTTTGAACGTTTAAATGAATCCATTAAAACGGCTCAGAGAGAGCAGCAGCCGTTGAGTCTATGTGTTTGTGATTTGGACTTTTTTAAACAAGTCAACGATACCATGGGTCATCAGGCTGGCGATAAGGTGTTGGTTGAGTTTGGTTCTTTATTAAAAAATGGTAAGCGGGCAGGGGATATTGCCGGGCGCTTTGGGGGTGATGAGTTTGTGATCTGTTTTCCAAATACTTCAGCTCAAGATGCCGTTACTGTGCTTGAACGAATTCGTATTACATTAGAGAAAAAGAAATTTAAACAAAATTTCGAACAAACCTTTTCGGTAACCTCTACCTTTGGTGTTGCAGAATTAGATCTGGAAAATGCTACGGATGAAACTTTATTGGAAGCGGCTGATCAAGCGCTTTATAAGGCAAAAGAGAAAGGGCGTAATCGAATCGTCAGTTTATGACTTAGAGCTTATGACTTAGAGCTTATGAGTTAGAGTTGATAGCTTTGTCATCGGCTATAAAGCCATATTTCAGTTATTATTGGAAAGGCTAGTATATTCTCTGGCCTGGGTTAGCAAGGAGAAGATCATTATGTCAACACCAAACTTAACGCCTGAAGCGCCTCTGGAACAATCTGAGAACAGGAAAATATTATGTGTTGATGATGAACAGAGTGTTCTTAATGCTTTGAAGCGCTTATTTCGTGGTAAACCCTATGAAATCTTTTTAGCCAATAGCCCTGCTGATGGGTTGGAGTTACTTGAAGAGAATTGCTTTGATCTGATTATTTCAGATATGCGAATGCCGGAGATGTCAGGGGCTGAATTCCTAGCGAAGTCGTTGGATATTCATCCAGATTGTATTCGAATTTTGCTGACAGGGTATTCTGATATTGAATCAACCATTAGTGCCATCAATACAGGGAAGATTTATCGATATGTGCAAAAACCCTGGGATAATGATGAGCTACTGCTGACCGTTGAACAAGGACTGGAACAGTTAAGCTTAAAGCGAGAAAATGCTCGCTTAATGTTAGAAGTCGAAGAGAAAAATAAAAGCTTAGAAGCCTTTAATCATCAACTGGAAGATAAGGTGCAATTACGGACTAAGCAGATCCATCAAGCGTTAGCAAAGGTAGAAAAAGTTAATGCGGCACTTAGTCAAAGCCTCAGGTCAACTGTAAAATCTTTTTATAATGTTATTAGCATGACACCTCACTTAGGCGGTAAGACAGCTTTTGATACTGCTGAATTGTGTAAAAAGCTTGCCACGACATTGGAATGTTCTCCAAAGGAAATTCGTGCGACATATTTAGCAGGGTTGTTACATCAATTAGGTTTAATTGGTTCTGATGAATCTTTATTAAGTACACCATGGCAACAACTGAGTGCTGATGAAGAGCGAGAATATTTTTCTCATCCAGAAAAGGCCGTTTTAGTTTTAGCTCCCGCCCAAGGTCTTAATGCTGTTTCCTTATTAATCAAACATCAATTTGAACGTGTGGATGCTACCGGTCTACCTAGTAAACTATCGGCTCAAGATATCCCTATGGGATCTCTTATTCTTGCTATTGCTCGTGATTATTATATGGCCCTTAATGGTCAATTGACGGGCACACGTATGAGTCGTGACGGAGCTTTAGAGCATTTACATGGCCTATCTGGCGATATTTATGATGCTGATATCTTAAAGATCCTGCCCGATTTTGTTGAGAATGAAAGCAGTGAAGTGCAACTAGGCGAGAATGAGCAAAAATTGCCTTTGAATTCAATAAAACCCGGTATGAAATTAACACGTAATTTATTAAATGAGCGTGATATTCTACTTTTGGCCGAAGGGCATATTTTTACAGAAGAAAGTAAAAAGCGATTGGAGGTTTTTGAGCCTAGTGGAGGGATGACTTTAGAAGCTTATGTGATTGCTAATGCGTCGTCTTAAATGAAATCCTATTAAAGAGAATACTGTGCCAGTTGAAAGCTCTGTTCTTGTAGATCCGCTCATCTGTCCATTGTGTCAGAAAAGTAATGCATGTGTGAATCTCTCTTGTGAGGAAAATACTAAAACATGTTGGTGTAACGACCCTGAGATTAAGTTCCCTCAGAAGCTATTGGAACAGGTTCCCACTGATGCAAAAGGGTTAGCTTGTATTTGTCGGGCTTGTGCAATTAAATACAATGTTAAATATGAAGAAGCCCGTTAAGTACGGGCTTCTTTTTGCGTTATAAGTACTTAGGTTTATTTCTCGCGAGTTTTGTACAGCACTAAGTTTTTAAGGAAAGCGATTAAAGCTTTTTGTTCATCTCCCGATAGCGCGTTAAAGTTATCACGAGAATCTGCACTCTCTCCGCCATGGAATGAAATGGCTTCAGCTAAAGTGGTGGCTCGACCATCATGTAGGTATGGTGCAGTAGAACCTACACCCCAAAGCTCTTTAGTTAAGAAATTAGAGGCACCAGTACCGACTTCATCCACTGCTTCTGCTAAGTCATCCCCCATATCATGGCGTTTCAAGTCACCATATAAACTAACAATTGCGCCTCCATCACCATTACTTTCGAAGTTACCTAGGTGAGTCGTATCACCGTTACGGTGTCTGATAATATTGTCAGGAAGATCCTGAGTTAGATCAAACTGAATTGGACTAATGGCACTGACACCTTCAGATTCAGGATCTTGACCACCAGGAAAGATCTCATCCCGATAGTTTGGGTTTTGACTAGGTTCACTGAATATGGGGTTGTTTAATGTTAACTGTGGAGTATGGCAACTCCCGCAGCCAGTATCATCAAACAATTGTTCTCCTAGGGTGATATCTTGTCGTTCCTCTGCAGAAAGGGGTCTAATCAGGCCTAACCAAGAGAGCTCCATCTTTGTAGTGGGGCGGGGTTGTGCCGCCTGATAAATGGTTATAGCCGTAATATCGCCGACACTTAATTCATTGATCACACCGTCGCCGTCTCCATCAACACCGTCGCCGGTACTTTCGACAGCTTGCATGCCCAGCTCATTGTGACTGGCACCTCTAACAAAGGCGCGAATATTTTTGACAATACCTTTCCACTGCAAAGGTTTTACAAGTAGGTCAGAATCGATACCTGAGATGTTGGAAATATCAAGGGTGCCATCAGCGCTTGCGGTTATTGAGCCGTAATTAATGCCTTTGGTTTGTAATGCCGCAGTGACAGGCTGACCGCTAAAGCTAGCTTGAGCAATGGCATCCGTGCGAATTAAGGCGAGCTCTTCACTCATCTCCTCAGCCAAACGTTGCAATGCCCCTATGCCAAAAACATGGGGTGTTTGACGTGTGATAAAGGCATCAATCAAACCTGTATGTTGTGGGTCTCGTACATTGTTGAGTACGACAGGTCCTGCGCCATCACCAAAGGGTGATCCATGACATACGTTACAGCTCTGAGCATTAGGGCCTGTAAACCGTTGAGGAATATGGGCGGCCCATTGGCCGTCACTATTTAAATCGGCACGGGGTACCAGAGTGAAGCGCTGACCATTGCCAACATTGGCACCAACACCTTCATCAGCTCTAAAGCGCCATTCAAACAGCCTATCTCCCACATCAAAAGCGGTTTCAAAGGCTCTTATGGCTTCTCCTGACTCAATCATCTGTAACAATTCATCCTGCTCTATATGCAATGGAACTCGCTCATTCCTGTTAGGGCCTCCTTGTGGTGATTGCTCGTCTGTGCCAGGAGGTGGACCGGGTCGATGGGGCTTTGCCATTAAAGGGAGGCTGCCAATTAGACCTGCCGCAGTACAACCTAATAAGGCGATACGAAGTGTAGATTTTAGAATAGGTGAATGCTTCATAGTTTATTACCTCGGTGACTAATCGATCACGTGGATAAATCTGATTTATTATTCTTGTGGGATTATTTCCCGCTTTGTGATTTAAGGTTATGTGGGATTATTTCCCATGTAAAGTCATTTTGCAGAATAGCTTATAAAAAATGGGATAAAATCCCATTTATTGGTGTTTTTATGAACAGGTTCACACTTTTAAGAAGATGGAAGTCTAATAATGATTCGGTGCAATTTTAAAATGGTGGAAATAGAGTTATTGCACTAATATTTGGTAGGGTTGTTCGTATCGATTAGATTTAAAAGAGGGTGTGTTGGTAATGTATAAAGCGGCTGAATAGAAATGAATCGCAATATCAGAGGGAGTTGAAAACTATCTAAGGCCGGAAGATTATGTAGGGATTAACCGGCCTTAATGAAAAAGGATGTTGGATAATCTATATTGTCACAGCATTGTGCTGTTATAGAAAATTTTCAATTTTTGGACGGGACCGTGTGCTATTAGTCAATTTGCTTATATTTATATACGATCAAATATCCTCTTCTTTGAGATAATGAATAATCTTATTGGCAAAAAGTTGCAATGTTTCGGGTGGAGCCGGTTCAATGGCATGACCTTTTATACCTTTAGCTGAAAAAATAGGGCCAGGTAAAATATGGAAGTGAAAGTGTGGCACGGTTTGTCCTACGGATTGACCGTTATGTTGGAAAAGTGTTGTGCCTTGTACTTCCATCGCATTTTCTACAGCTTTGCCTACTCTTTGTACCGTTTTCATACAGGCTAAGGCTGCTGTTTCAGACAAATCGTATAGTGTCTCAGCAGGTTCTTTGGGAATAACCAAGGTATGTCCATCCATTTGGGGCATAATATCCATAAAGGCTAGGGTATGCTCATCCTCATATACCTTAATGCAAGGGGCTTCTCCTCGTAGAATTTTGGCAAAAATATTATTGTTATCGTATTTCATAATCAGATCCTTGGTAAAAATATCACTTTTGCTTGATTCTTAACGCTTTTCTTTACGAAAAAATATTCTATTGATTGTATATTGGAATATATTTATTCGGGTATTATTGTTTTATAAATAATTTATCAATATAAGGGATGATAATGCAGTATCTTGTCTTTTTTATTCTAGTTAGCTTATCTGGACTTGGTTTCGCAAACGAACGTGATGTTCAATTTGTTTTTAGTGCTGAGTCGGTGTTTGGAACAATTAAAAATAATGGTGAACATGATGAGGCGTTAAAAAGTAGCTATAAATCAGTTGATTCTATAGGGATGGCTGTTCGAGGGGGAATTATTCTTGAATCGAATATTTTGATTGAGCTAGGGTATTCTTCTCAGTCAAATTGGAGCTTTTTTGGCACATTCGATGATTTATCCCTTTCTCAAAAAGAAGTTATGTTGGGTTATCAATTCAAGCTTGAGTCAATAAGCTTTGTACCCAGAATAGGGTACTCTTTTTGGGAATTGTCCGCTACAGAAGGTACATTTTTGAATTCAGGGGAGGAAGAATCGGGGAATATTGAGGGAGAGAACCCATTCGCTTCAATTGCGTTACAAATACCTCTAAATAAAAAGTTGGATCTTGGTTTTGCTTACAAATATATGTCACCCCGATTTGGCAGTGTAAAGCAATTTTCGGCTGGGGTTGTTTATCGCCCTGCATTTTGATGTAAAGTTGTTACCCAGAGAAGGATTATTGGTGAAATAGTATAGAAGAGCTATCTTTAAATAGGTTGTAGCTCTGAGAGGTATCTATGCTTTGGCGAATATTTTTGTGCATATCCTTCAATCTTGCTTTTTTACAGCCTATTTGGGCAGATACTCTGCGTGTGGGGCTCAGTAATGCCGATTATCCTCCTTATTATTTTGAAGGAGAAGAGGGGCTAGAAGGTGCCGCTATTGAAATTGCTGAGGATCTCGCCCGCCAATTGGGTTACAACCTTGAATATCATCGTTATCCATGGAAAAGAGTACAGTACAACCTAAAGACCGGAGTGATTGATATGGTTGTGCTCTATTTTAAAACCGATGAGAGAGCTAAAGATGTTGTTTATACCCAGACGTCTCACCTTATTGAGCGCAGTTCATTAGTGACACCCACACATCTAAAAGTCCAATTTGATGGTGACCTGAATGCACTCAAACAGTTTGAATTCTATGGTGTGCGCGGATATTTTTATGGCGATCAATTTGAACACGCTGAATACCTATCTAAGCACCATGTACGTGATGAAGCAGAGTTAATTCGTTGGGTTGCGACGGAACAGCGTAATTTTATCGGAGTGGGTAATAAACCTGCACTAGAATTTTATGCTGGAAAGCTAGGTTTGTTAGATAAAATAAAATTCTTAAAACCTGTTATTCATGAAGGTGAAAACTATTTTGCTTTCTCTAAAAAACTGGCAAATGCAGAAGGAGTAGCACTTCAATTTTCTTCTGAATTAGATAAATATAAAGAAACAATCCGTTATAAGAGGATTCTAAAGCGCTACCAAATTTCTCCGTGATTATCCCTATCCCTATTTTTATCTGTACCCTAGTGTAGCTTGCTCTTTGAATAAATCTCATATTGTTGTAATGTTAAGGTGTCTTTTGATTGTTAATGTTATTTATTAAAAGGAATTACTATGCAGGTTAAATCTATTATACCCATTGTTTTAATTGCTACTCTAAGTGGTTGCTCAATTATTGATGGAGGTGATAATGCAGGGCAAGTTAATGGCTTACAAAAAGCTGAAGGGCAAGCTTGTATTGGTAGTATTATGGAAGTCCCTAAAGGGCTAAAAGCAGTAAAGGATCCAGCGTTATTGGAGAATGCAGTAGGCTCTAGTGGTAACGGAAAACTGTGTAAAGGACAAGTATACGAAGCTGTTGAAGAGGTTGTTGTATATCGGGTATGGAACAGTGAAAAAAGTTATACGAAATATGGACGCTGGTGGTCGTTTGAGCAGCCAGTTGGCCCCAAAGCTAAATACCGTAAAGCTAACGGCATCTGTCCATCCTGGAGTGAGCTAGATGTTATGAGTCGTTGTGATATAAAGGTAGGTGCTAAGATCGTGGTTGGGCCTGGACAAAGTGCTCAATGTAAAGACTTTATCTACGCTAAATCTGCGACCAATCAGGTTTATATTGATAATGATTCTCGTAATAATATTCTATGGGTTGAAGATTGTAGCTCCGGGACGGTTTGGCCAAGCCCATGATATTACTGTAATTTTGACAAGGGTTTTCTTCAGAAAACCCTTGATTGCTATCTTCTCTCATTACTCCTCTCATTTTCTCCTGCTTACAATAAAAATATTCTGATATTTATCTCGCAGTAAAATAATTAAACATTACTATAGAATTTTTTCTGAATGATTGATTAGAATGTTTATACTATTCTTATAGTGGTCATTCTATTTCTCACCTATTGATTGGTGGTTGAGTAAAAACATTTTATTTCGTATTGGTATCATGGCTATATTTTAGGTAATGTATCTAGAATACCCTGATAAGGAGAAAAATAATGGGACGAATACTTTTTGTACTTTCGATGATACTGTTATCTGCATGTGATAGCAGTGTTGAGATACCTAGTGATTACTCTCAAACGGCTCGGACTGTGACGATTGAGGCTGATATTGGTGTTTTAGATAAAGTTGCTACTTCTGTATCTATAGATGCACCTATTCGTTATAGCGCTTCACCTAGTGGTTTAGATGTTTTTCATATTAGGCAGCCAGCCAATCAGAATTTAAGTCTTGATATTGTCAACTTAGGCCTAGTAGAAGAAAAAGAGCACAGCATCTATATCAATGTATTTGATTCTGACTATATCGATGTTCGCAGCAAACGTAATATTGAATCTTCTGGTCGGGTTAATACAAAAAATAGGCAAATATCTTCGATTTCACTGATGGGGGCTATTCAGATCCCTGCCGATAGTCAGGCGACCGAAATTGGTCTAATGGTTTCAGATGAGATTTTTGTCCGTAAAGGTACTAACGACGATGAGCAAACAATCTACCAGAAAAACGGCTCAAGCTTATACTTTCCAAGTCAAAACCGCACAATAGACTATTATGTTACGGTATCGCTCGGTGGAGAGAGTGCTGTTAATGATGCGGAATTAGAATTAACTCTTTCCGAAGACCCTGTAACTTTGATCCCAGATTACCGAGTGTCAACACAGAATATAGTGGACGACAGCTACTTGGATATAACCTTTTCGGGTGAACCTATTTTGATCGAAGTTGAAAATATAACAGATTTTCAACTGGCTGCTTTGGTTTACAACGCTTATATATGGCCGTATGACGATAGCTTAAATGAATTAGTATTAGAGGATGTTGTTGATATAGCTATTTACGAGAGCTTATCGGGCAATATTATCAAAAAAACTCAGGCTAGTATTGTCGATGCCAACACTGTTGCAAATATCGTTGCAGGTAAAAGTAAGGCCTTTTATTTGCAAATAACCCCAAAAGTTAACTTTGATTTTGGTGCAGAGATTTTAATCTCTATGGACGGTGAAACCTATGACTCTGAGGAGATGGAGTTTTTCTCCGTTGAAGATCTTTTGTATGATGAGATATCCTATCTACTCGTTAACCCCAATGAAGATGAATATCAGATAGATATCTACTCTCCCTGGTTTATAGGTAACAACCAATTATATAACAGTGTATTGACTATTAAAGGAGAACAGAGCTCCATACTAGAAACAAATATCTCAACCTTACCCTTCTCTACTACTTTCAATGTTGATGCTAATAACAATGGATTACCATTACTACTATCAATAGATGGTTCTCAAGCATTCTTAGATTTTGGCTCGCCGGAGTCTCGTGGACTTGAAGGTTGGCCAAATTTTTATTGGGGCATAAAACCCAAATCACCAAAGCTTATGCTAGTGAATGAAGAAGAGAATGTCTTCAATGATGGTGAACTGGAGTTATATCATCTACCGAATGACGAGGTTCAGTCTATTGAGTTTGTTGTATCTAGCCAAGATGATGCGGTCAGCTTTGAATTAGAATTTGACGCTCAAGCTATTCTGCATATAACCCCAGAAACTGAAAGTACCGAAGATTCGGAAGCTAATATTGATGGCTCAGTAAGTTATGTGGTGAAAGATCAAGAGGGTGGTATTTTGTTGGAAGCTAGTATCGATATTTCAGAATCCAGTCATGAGTTTTACTTTGAACGTGGCATCGATTTTGAATCTGATGATCGTTATTTTTTAGAAGTTTTTTTCGTACCTGCTGATGATTCAATAGATAATGTCTTTATCTATAGTGTTAGCGCCACTTCAGAAAGCTTTGAGTAAGGGGCTAATCTATGAACTTTATAATATCTGAAAAATATAAGTTACAAAATCTATTAATTATCCCCTGTTTATTAAGTGCAGCTTGCTTTGTTCAGGCTGATGAAGGAGGTGATGACGAAAAATCGTTTGCCTATTCTTTTGTCGCCATCGGCGTAGAAAATATTCACTATGAAGAATCAGTCAGTCAAATTCCTGTAACGACAGATGTGACAGTGACTAATCCGGTGCTAACAACGGGCGGTTTGTATACATTTAATGATGAGTGGGATTTTACTATTATTGCCATGTCGACAATGTCTAGCAATATAAGCACTGAAGATTGGCGTATAAATGGTGGTTCAGTTGGTAATGCATTTAAAGATGAGTTCAATTTATCATCTAATCATCTTCAGTCCAATGATTTTACTTTTACAACAGCCCGCACTAATGTTTCGCTTCATTATAAATTTACTCCGAAGTGGCGCTGGGTCTTGGACGGTGAGTTCTCTTATAAAACCTTTAAACGCTCTAACTTTGATGCTTTCTCAGAAGATTTTATTATAAGTAATGTCGTTGAAGAGTCTGTTAGTGATTTGTCGCTGAGTACTGGTATTGGCTATGAAAGCGGGAGTGTTGAGAATAATGAGCCTCAGCTGTCATTTAAAATGACAGCTGGCCTTCCTGTTTGGAATGAAACCACTAACACGGAATATCAAGGTGTAGTTTTTAAGAATCAGAGAGGATATGACTTCGAATTGAATGCTTCCTACTACTATCCTCTTTATCAAGGATTGTCGATGGGGGTGTTTGTTAATTATCACCTCTCAGAGCGGGATGGTATGAGTGTCGAAAATGATAGTTTTTCTTTAGAGTTACCAAAAAATACTCTACAGGCTACCCGTGCAGGCGTCGGTTTTAAATGGAATTTTGAATAGTGGAGGATATAACTCTTTGTATTTTCAGTATTTCTAGAGCGCAGAATATATAATTATAGTTACGCTATAAACGATAAAACAAAAAGAGCGCCTTATAGGCGCTCTTTCTGTGTCTTGGTTATAGAATCTAAGAAGTGACTAAACACTTTCCTCCTTTCGTCTACGCTTCTGTAGCCAGCCGATAAATAAGAGAAGTAGAGTGGTAGGAATAAAAACCAACTCCTGTGGTGGTCTGTCAGACGCTACTTTAACCCCTGTGATTTGCCAGCCAAAGTCTATACCTGCTCTCTCAGCAGGGCTATCAAAGGTAACAAGATCAACGGTCCAGTTCGGAGCATTTTCTGTCAGCATAAAGCCCATCGTTTGAAGGCGATCCATACCACTACCTTCAGTGGATTCTAGCTGTAGCGAGACAGTTTTCGCTACCTCGGCACCTTCCAGAGTCGTACCTTCTACATTGATCTGTAAGTACTCTCCTTTATTCAAGGCCTCTACCTGTTGAACAAGTTCTGTTGCAGGTATGTTTGTGCTAGGTGAGTACACCTGATCCCACCAAAAATCCGGGCGGAATAGGCTAAATGCTATCAATATCAGTACTAGAGATTCCCAAAGTCTACTTTTCACTAACCAGTAGCCTTGTGTTGCTGCCGAGAAGATCAAGATAGCGGCCACAGCGCTGACAATAGTGATCAAGAGTTCCCAGATGCTATCAATACCAATCAGCAATAATTGAGTATTGAAAATAAACATAAAGGGTAAAATAGCAGTACGGATATCGTAAGTGAAACCTTGAATACCGGTTTTAATCGGATCTGATCGGGCGATAGCTGCAGCAGCAAAGGCCGCAAGCCCCACAGGCGGCGTATCATCTGCGAGAATACCGAAGTAAAACACAAAAAGGTGTACGGCAATGAGAGGTACGATTAGACCGTTTTCAGCACCCAAGGAGACAATAACAGGAGCCATCAGGGTAGAAACCACGATGTAATTTGCTGTTGTCGGTAAACCCATACCCAGGATAATACAGATAATCGCTGTAAAGATTAGGATCAGGATTAGGTTGCCGCCTGAGATAAACTCTACGAACTCGGTCATCATCTGACCCAGTCCCGTGAGAGTCACCGTACCAACAATAATACCCGCAGCAGCAGTCGCAATACCGATACCGACCATGTTTTTAGCGCCGGTAATTAGGCCTTCTACAAAGTCATCCCAGCTCTCTTTAAAGTAATCCTTCCAACTGTCATCATCCCGGAACCAAGCTTTCATAGGTTTGTGCGTCAGTACGACACCGATTAGAAAGATAACCGAGAAGAACGCGGACTGTTGTGGTGAATAGCGTTTTACCGCCAAAGCCCATAACAGCACAATAATCGGCAAACCGAAATATAGGCCTGCCATGACAGTTGGACGTACTTCGGGTAAATGATCCAGTTCAATACTGTGATCGTCATCCGCCAGATCAGGATAGCTTGCGGCCAGTTTGACCAGATACCAGTATCCGGCACAGACCACTAGTAGCATCGCAAGATAAGCAAAATCACCTAATAGCGATTCCAGCATGTTAGAGCCGTAATAAACCACGCCTGCCAAGGCTAAAGTAATACTTGAGGTCATGGCCCAGGACAACATACGTTGTGCCATGGTAGGGGCGTTGGTACGTGCGATCCCTTTCATGTTGAGCTTCACTGCTTCCAAGTGCACGATATAGATCAGTGCAATATAGGATATCAGTGAAGGTAGAATGGCATGTTTGACCACTTCAATATAGGAAATGCCCACATACTCAACCATCAGGAAAGCAGCAGCCCCCATAATTGGGGGAGTCAGTTGACCATTGGTAGAAGCCGCAACTTCAACAGCGCCAGCTTTTTCACCGGAGAAACCCACCCGCTTCATTAGAGGGATGGTAAAGGTACCAGTGGTTACAACGTTTGCAATGGAAGAGCCTGAAATAATGCCGCTTAGTCCAGAGGCAACCACCGCTGCTTTTGCAGGGCCTCCCTTTAAATGGCCTAGCATAGAAAATGATACTTTGATTAAGTAATTACCGGCGCCAGCCTTATCCAGTAAGGCGCCCAATAGTACAAATAGAAATACAAAGGTGGTGGATACACCTAATGCAACACCAAAAACACCTTCAGTGGTAAGCCATTGGTGAGACATGGTTTTATTTAAACTGGCACCTTTGTGAGCAATCACATCAGGCATCTGTTGGCCGCCAAAGGTATAGATTAAAAACACAATGGCAACAATAACTAAGGGAGGGCCTAAGGCTCTACGAGCAGCTTCTAATAAGGTAATAAGCCCCACAACAGCAAAAACAATATCTGTCGTATTAGGAGCACCAATACGTAGGGTTAATTCTTCTCTGAAAACCAGTAAATATAATGAACAGGCTGCTGCGACAGTTCCGATTATAAAGTCGATAATTTGCCAATGTCCTTTACTGTGACGAATACTGGCAGGAAATAAGCAAAAGGTTAAAAATACAGCAAAAGCTAAATGGATAAACTTGGCCTGATCTTCGTTAAATACGCCAAAATGCAAGATAAAAGGCAGAGGTGACGAATACCAAAGCTGAAATACAGACCAAGCAATCAGCAAACCAACAACCAGCTTGCCTAAAAAACCGTCGAGAGTACGACTACCCGTTTCGGATTTTAGTAGTTTGTCGATTTCATCTGACGGGGAAGGTGATGGGGATATTGAGTCAGACATGGTGGTGCTCCATGGTGAAGGAAAAAAACCAGCTGCGCAAATAGAAATGCTACTGCCGAAACCGACAGTAGCATTGGACAGCTAACCTGCAATCATGGAAGTCTTACAGAAGACCTGCTTCTTTGTAGTACTTCTTAGCACCTGGATGTAAAGGTGCTGACAGACCATCTTTTACCATCTCTTCTTTCTTTAGATTAGCAAAAGCTGGGTGTAGTTTTTTGAAGGTAGAGAAGTTTTCAAAAACAGATTTCACGACAGTGTAAACCACCTCATCCGGTACATCAGAAGAGCTTACAAAGGTTGCACCTACACCAAAGGTGCTTGTGTCATTAGGCGTGCCACGGTACATGCCACCTGGGATAGTCGCGGTGCGGTAGAAATCGTTATTCTTAACCAGAGAGTTGACGGCTTTACCGGATACTTCAACCATTACGCTATCACAAGAGGTTGTTGCTTCTTTGATAGAGCCGCTTGGGTGGCCAACGGTATAAACCATGGCATCGATCTTATTATCACAAAGAGCTTTGGATTGCTCTGCGGCTTTTAATTCAGACGTCAGGCTGAAGTCTGATTTAGACCAGCCCATCTCAGCCATTAAGACTTCCATAGTGCCGCGTTGACCCGATCCAGGGTTACCGATATTAACGCGCTTACCTTTTAGGTCTGCAATGGTTTTGATGCCAGAGTCTGCACGAGCAACAACGGTGAAAGGTTCAGGGTGAACAGAGAATACTGCACGGAGCTTTTTAAATGCGCCAGCATCTTTGAACTTGCTGGAGCCATTATACGCATGATATTGCCAATCAGATTGAGCAACGCCCATTTCTAATTCGCCTGCACGAATGGTATTGATGTTGTATACAGAACCACCAGTACTTTCTACAGAACAACGAATACCGTGGTTTTTACGGTCTTTGTTCACTAAGCGGCAAATTGCGCCACCAGTAGGGTAGTACACGCCCGTTACACCACCAGTACCAATAGATACAAAGCGGGTTTCAGCACTGGCTGCTGTTGCAATACCTGCAGATGCAACAAAAGCCATGCCTGTCAGCAATTTCTTGGTAAATTTCATAAAGTGCTTCCTTTTTATTATGCTTTTTTGGATAAAATCATTGTGCAGACGATAGAGAATGTTAAATACAAGTAATCCCTACCACCGGTTATATTCCGGCTCTATTTATGCTCAGTTTAGCTCGTTCCGATAAGTTTATAGCATTAATCTAATATTTTAACGGTAAGGCGCTTAACAGTCGTTTTAACAGCGTCCCAAGATTCGTATTTATAATACAAATCATAGGACACTATTTGACATACTAGGTGGTTATAGCCCTAAAGGCCAGAACCTGTTTGTGCGACGATTATATGTCAATGTTTACTCACTCGATTCTGGATCGGTTTTTAGTAAAAATCAATAATATTGTTATAGAAATTAGCGGTATAGAATAACCGTCTAGAAATTAGAAAAGCTGCACGCAATTTGTATACCATATGATGGCGTAGTCTATAGGTCGGGAGAAAGCAAGAAAATCATTTACAGCAATAACAATCTTTAATCTATTTTAAAAATTATCTCTATGATTAATTGTTTGGGTGGAAATTAAGTCAGGTGAGGAGTTTGAGTTAATGAGATTTAGACAACGATTGGTTAAATAGAAGAGAGTTTATCTATGCCCTCAAGGCGGGTTGATTGATCACTTATCAGAATAGGTATGAGAAAGGGGTTAATTTACTTAACCCCGTTCTTTCTATGGATAATTAAACGACTCAAGGCTTTTCTAAGGTCTTGATAAAGCGATCTGACTCGTTAATAGCCGATTGCATATCCCTGATTAAAACGTCGACATCCTGACGAATGGTAGCAAGCTCGCCTTTTAAAGCCCCAATGGCTCTCGCATTTAGATTGTGCTTTAAAAATAAAACATTATCGTTTAAAGCGACTAAAACTGGCTGCATACGACGCTCTGCTCGTCTCATGGAGGACAGCAGTTTTTTGTAACGTGTACGAGTGTCTTTAAGTTGGCGTTCACTCTGGCTACGTAAACGGGCATTGCTATATTGTTCGAGTTCAACTTGCCATTCTTCAAACAGAGCTTCGGCCACATCTTCAACGCGATTAATTCGGCTACTAACCGCTTCCGCTGCACTTTTGCTGTCGTCATACTCTGCTTCTAAGCGATTATAGAGGGGTTCCAATTCACCGCCATCAAAACTTACGACAGATTTATATTGTTCTAGGGCATCTTTAAATTGTTCTTGAGCATCTACTTGAGCTTCTTTGGCGCTGTCAACGCGATCAACCAAAATATCTCGTTTATGGACACCTACTTGTTCCATGGCGGAATAGTAAGCACTTTGGCAACTGGAGAGCGTGACAACAAATAAAGCGCCTGCTAGCCCTTTTTTGAGTGTGTTCAAAGACTTAATCAACGTTTTATCCTTGTTTCTAGCAAGTTGGAATTCCAATAAATTCATTTTGTAACTCTATCATGTTGTGGCTCTGATGCTCAAAAATTACTAAGTACCTAAATAGAAATATCTCTACAAAAAAGCACTTTCTCCATGGTCACTGCTTACAAATATAAAAATATCTATGCTCCGGGATGAAAAGCTTTGACTAAAAGGGGTGTTGAGCTTTGCTTTGTTTTCCCTCTACTATCTTTACGGGTTCTGATAGATCTACTCTATGTGGGTTGATTCTCCTCTGCTCTGATTGATGGATATTTCTGATCAGGCAAATAACAAAGGAAATTGTGTCATGGCGTTTTCCGCAATACATACCCGCAATATTAAAGGTGATTTGTACGGTGGTTTAACTGCTGCGGTAGTGGCTTTACCCTTGGCGTTGGCTTTTGGGGTATCGTCTGGCGCGGGAGCGATTGCGGGTTTATACGGGGCTATCTTCGTCGGTTTGTTTGCGGCTTTGTTTGGTGGTACATCATCCCAAGTCTCTGGGCCAACGGGGCCAATGACGGTGGTAATGGCTGCTGTTTATACTCAATATGCTGCTGTTGACCCTGTTACGGGGCCTGCTATCGCTTTTACTGTTGTGATGATGAGCGGAGTCTTTCAGATCATCTTTGGCTTCTTACGCCTTGGACAATATATTACTCAAGTGCCTTTTCCTGTTATTTCAGGTTTTATGACAGGGATAGGCATCATTATTATTTCCATTGAGATAGGTCCCGTTTTGGGTCACGACTCAGCAAAGAATGTATTAGCCGCTTTGCAAAACTTACCTGAACAACTCAGTGTCATCCATTGGCCCGCATTTTCTCTCGCTGTAGGTACTCTATTGTTGGGTATTTTCTGGCCAGCCCAATGGGGACGATTGATCCCGGCTCCTTTATTGGCATTAATCGTGGGGACTTTGGTTGCTTTCAGCCTGCCTGAAGGTATGCAGGTAGAAACGATAGGTGTGATACCTACAGGGCTGCCGGATTGGTATTTGCCGGTTTTTACACCTGAATTGATAAGTGACATGGTGATTTCTGCTTTAGTTTTAGCAGCCTTGGGTTCAATTGATTCCCTGCTCACTTCATTGGTGGCTGATAATATGACCCGTTCACAGCATCACTCTGAGCAGGAGCTTATTGGTCAAGGTATTGGAAATATGATCTCTGGTTTTTTTGGTGGTTTACCTGGAGCTGGAGCCACTATGAGAACGGTTGTTAATATCAGAGCAGGAGGACAGACTCCTATTTCTGGAGCGGTTCATGCTTTGGTGCTTTTAGTGGCTGTTTTGGGAGCAGGAGGAGCTGCAGAGCATATTCCGCTAGCGGTACTGGCGGGATTATTGATTAAAGTGGGCTGGGATATTATCGATTGGAGCTTCATCCGACGAGTACATTCAGCACCTCCTTTTGTCACCTTTATGATGTTATTAGTCTTAGGATTAACCTTATTTGTAGATCTAATAACAGCTGTGGGTGTGGGGGTATTTATTGCGAATGCTTATACCGTTAAGAAACTATCGGAGTTGCAGTTAAAGAACTTAAAAATATATCAAAGTGAAGATGTCGCTCATGATTTAAGCGAAAAGGAAAAGTCTCTATTTGCCCATCATAATGGTCGTACTTTGTTATATATCTTGCGTGGCCCGATAAGTTTTGCTTCTGCCAAAGGCATGGGCAGTAAGCTAATGAGTTACCGAAACTACAATCAACTGATTCTCGATATGAGTGATGTGCCTATGATAGGTTCTTCTACCGCAATGGTTATTGAGGAATTATTGATACAGAGCAGAGCTGCCGGATGTTCTGTAGCGATTGTGGGTTTGCAAAACCCAGTCGCCCACACTTTGGAAAAGCTACAAGTTTTGAATCAGATTCCAGAAAATGCTCGTTTTGAACACCGAATTCAGGCTTTACAGAGTACGATGCCTCATGTTTCTTTGAATAAAACGTCTGAGATGATTTAAACAAAATATCCCTTCGAATGAAGCGGTTAACTCTTTTAGTTCTGTTGAATATATAGCTGTTTTTAACTTGCGACTTTGGCCAACTCGAACAACACTAGATTATTAAGAGCTATTTAATTGAAGCTGTTGTCTGGGAAAGAATAATGCCAGAAATGCATTGTGAATATGTAAGCCCTGATGGAGAGGCCTGTAAAGAGAGCGCATCTCATAATGGTAAGTGCTATTGGCATCATACTGAGCAGGTTAAAGATAATCCTGATCTTTTGGAACATTTGGAGGCTAGGGCTAAAACAGGTCGATCCATGCAAGGCTTTTCATTACGAGGCAGCCAGTTATACGACATCAATCTAGTGCATCATGGTAATAAACATGGTTATGACCTGAGGCATAGCGATTTTTACCGCGCAAACCTGCAAAAAGCTCACCTATTTAATGCTAATTTAAAATGTTCTTCTCTTATGAAGGCGGATCTTAGAGGCGCTAATCTACACTGCGCCAATCTTGAAGATGCTAACTTGCTTGGAACGAAGCTAGAAGAAGCCCGTTTAGATAATGTTCATTGGGGGCATTATGTTATACAAGAAAAAATAGCCCGAAAAAGTACAGAGCATGTAGTAAAGCTGGATTATCTGGAGCAGGCTGAAGAGGTTTATCGAAATTTACGACGAGTATTGGAAAATGAAGGGCTCTTTGAACAAGCCGGTTATTTCTTTCGTCGTGAAATGGTAATGAGGCGTATGCAGATGCCGTTATTCTCTGTTTCCCGGTTTATTTCTCGTATGGTTGATCTGTTTTGTGGCTATGGTGAGCGCCCTCTACGGATTATGCTATTTTCCATTGTCTTGATTTTGGGTTTTGCTATAGCTTTTTTTCTTAATGGTGTGAACGATGGAGGACAATTGATTCGTTTGAGCATGGAATACTCTTGGCAAGAGAATACCCTAAACTTTTTTAATGCCCTGTATTTTAGTGTGGTGACCTTCACTACACTTGGTTTTGGTGATATTACCCCCTCCGGCTGGAGTCGACTGTTTGCCGCAGCAGAGGCTTTTATCGGTAGCTTTACCCTTGCTTTATTTGTGGTTGTTTTTGTGAAAAAAATGACGCGTTAAATCTATGGTTCCATCACGCAATGATGCCATTTATATCTGCTTTATAAGCTTTTCGCTTTATCCCTAAAGATTGATATAGTGAATACAATTAATCGAGCTACTTAATTTTATAGTGAGAAGGAATCACCTAGTAAACTATAAGTTTTGCATACTCAAGCAATATTATTCCGATATTTCTAGCTGACTGATAGTCAGAGAGTTTTGTTTTGTTTGAGAGATTAATTTTTAAATATATAAAATAAATATTCCTTTTTGATTGTTGTTTAATACTGCTGCTAATGCTAGGCGGCGACCTAGTAAAGGACTTATAGAGATATGATTACTCCTGCCATTTCCAAGCAACATCTTGTCGTTATTGATACTTCAATTCAGGATTACAATGATCTTGCAGCCTCAGCTATTGCTGCTGGAATGGAACTTATCCTGTTGTCTGATAAGGATGATCGAGTTGCCGAATTGGCAATAGCTTTATCGGAATATCGGGATATTGAGTCTTTACACCTTATTTCTCACGGCAGTGTGGGGGAACTTCTATTAGGTGATATTTCTCTTACATCAGAAACCTTGTCCCAATATAGCGACAACTTGGCTGTAATTGCTGATAGCCTATCTTCTGAGGCTGATCTCCTGCTGTATGGCTGCGAAATAGGCAAAAATGAAGAGGGGAAGATATTTTTAAAGGAATTGTCAGATATATTGGGTGCCGATATCGCTGCTTCAGACGATTTGACGGGTTCAGATTCCTTAGGGGGAGACTGGCTGTTGGAACAGACTTTTGGAAATATTGAAGCCGCTACATTTAAATTTAACGCTGACTGGCAAGGCGTATTAAATGGCAATAGTATTCCTGAAATTACCGGCCTTGATGCCACTCCCCCTTATACAGAAAATGACGACTTTATCGTTTTGGACTCTGATGTAACGTTATTTGATGCCGAATTGGACAGTGCTGGCAGCTATAACGGCGCGACTCTAACCATTCAACGTACTGGTGGTGCCAATTCCGCCGATAAGTTCTACAACCAGTATGACACCGATGAAGATCTAGTGAAGGTTGCTGATAATCAATATATCTATTTTGGCTATGGTACTGATGGCTCTATTGTGGCTTATGTCGGTACTTGGCATAGTCTTGGAGTTCTTTTTCCATCAGGACAACAAATAGGTGTGGTTACAGAAAACACTAATGGTACCTTTTCGATTGAATTTAACAGCGATGCAACGACCGACATTATCAATGCTGTTGCCCAACAAATTGTTTATCAAAACACTTCTGATACACCTGATGACACAGTGTCTTTAGATTTTACTTTTAGTGATGGTACTGACTCTGTCACTGAGTCCATTACCGTAGATATCACTCCGTCTAATGATGATCCTATTTTTTCTCGTTTTCTTGATACCGAACAGGTATTAGGTAGTTTTGCAAGTCGAGACCTCTCTTTCTCAGATATTGATGACGATGGTGATCTTGATCTATTGGTAGGTAACTCTTTTTCATATCCTAATAGAGTTTGGTTCAATGATGGTAATGGCAATTTTACGGATAGCGGCCAGGAGTTAGGGAATCAGGTGAGTTATGGTATTGAAATTGCCGATGTCACCGGGGATGGCTTGGATGATTTCATTGCGGTTAATGCCAATGGGCGTACCAATATTTGGTTTAACGATGGCGATGGTACTTTTATTGATAGTAATCAAAGTCTGGGTAATGGCGATAGCCAGAATGCATCTGCGGCTGATATTGATGGCGATGGTGATCTCGATCTACTGATTACAACCGGTGGCATTGATAGTGTCCTCTTTAATGATGGCTCGGGGCAGTTTTCTTCAGGATATGATTTGGGAGAGGGGAGTGATACTGAGCGCAGCGCACAGCTTGCAGATGTTAATGATGATGGTTTGCTTGATTTAACTCTAGCGGCAACAAACGAGTTACCATTAGAGATGTATTATAACACGGGTGGTTTAATTCTGGATTCATCCGGTAGTTTGGTGGCATTGGTATCGGACACTAATAGTGATGGTTTGGAAGACCTGACTTTTTACAGCCCAAGTACTGTGCTTGAAAATGATGGTTCTTACAGCTTTACCGTAAAAGAATCAGATTGGACTTCAAGCTTGTCATCATATAGTGGGGAGGGTGCTTTTGGAGATTTTGATGGTGATGGTGATTTAGATATCCATGTTGGTGGTACACAGACTAATACAAATAGAATCTGGCTTAATGATGGTAGTGGTCAATATAGTCTCGAACAAACCATAAATGAAACTGCTAGCTCTAGAGCAACCGCTGTTGGTGATGTGGACGGTGATGGGGATCTGGATATATTAGTCGCTAATTTTGATGGTGCTAATACCCTCTGGCTAAATGATGGTAGCGCTAACTTCTCAGATAGCGGTCAGGAGATTGGTGACAGCGGAACAGTATCCTACGATGTCAAATTAGTGGATTTTGATCAGGATGGTGATCTGGATGCATTTGTTGCAAATAATGATCAGGCAAACGCACTTTGGCTAAATGACAGTAGTGGCATCTTTACGGATAGTAGCGAAGTATTAACCTCCTTCTATGATGATACCAATCGTTTTGCATTGGGAGATATTGATGGCGATGGTGATGATGATCTGGCGGAGGCTTTATTTCTGGAAGGTAATCGTATTTGGATAAATACGACGCCAGTGGGTGGTTTTGATGAAAATACCATTAATACAAATGCGCAAAAGATTTTCGATGAGGCCATGTTCTATGATGGCGATGCATACGGGGCTAATGGCAGTGATTTGGACGGTGGCATACTGACCTTAACCGGTTTGAACGCTTCTGAATCTATTGTATTACAGAACCAGGATGTAGGTATCGTTGGTAATATTCAACAGAGTGGCAATGATATACAGATCAGCGATGGCAGTGGCTGGACTACCTTTGCAGTTATCGATGGCACTTTAAATGGGCAAGGTACTGGTTTATCGATCACCTTAAATACTCACTCCACCAGTGAGCTTGTATCCAGCCTTCTGTCCCAATTGTATTACCAGAGTAGCTCTGAAACAGGTGAGGAAACACACACTCTTACCCTACGAGCGACTGATGGTGATGGAGGCGATAGTGGGGATTTCGATTTTTCTGTCACCGTCACGGCAGAAAATGATCTGCCTGAAATATCGACTAATATCGGAGTAACGGCTAACCGTGGTGCGGTGGTTACCATTACCAGCAGTCAGTTGTCCGCTGCCGATTTAGATCATGGTAGCAGTGAGCTGACTTATACTCTCACTAATTCAACGGATTATGGCCAGCTTTGGTTGGACAGTGATGGTAGTGGCACGATTAATAATGCGGAGTCAGCATTATCCGTTGATGATCATTTTTCTCAGGCGGACGTGTTAAGTAACCTAGTAAAGTATGCACACGATAGCAGTACGAGTCCTTCTGCTGATAGTTTTGATTTCACTCTTTCCGATGGTGTTAACAACCTTTCTGGTCTCTTTGCCATTACTCTTGATAGCCCTCTTTTTGCTTTAGAGCAGGATACTGGAGTGGATGGTGATAGTATCACCAGCTCTGGGGTTATCTCTGTATCTGGCCTGCCTAGTGGAGCAAGCTGGGAATATAATATTAAGGAGGCCGGTTGGACCAACGGCGTAGGGGATACTTTTACCCTATCAGAGGGTACTTATCAGATTGATGATGTTCGGGTACGTCAGACTGATGGACTTGGCAATACTACGCTGATAGATGGCAATGAAGTCATCATCGTTATTGATGTGACAGATCCCGAAACTTTGACTTTAGACTTATCTGCTGATACTGGTAATAGCAGTTCTGATGGTATTACAAATAACCGCACACTAAATATTTCTGACCTTGAGGCTGATGCCAGTTGGCAATACAGTGTTGACTCCGGTAGTAGCTGGAGTAGTGGCTCTGGTACAAGCTTTACCCTAGATGAAGGCATGTACGCGGTTGATCAAGTTCAAGTCCGGCAAACAGATCAGGCCGGTAATATTAGTGATGTCACTAGCAACGATTCTGCGATTCAGGTTGACCTAACAAATCCTAATACCTTATCTCTGGCTTTATTAGCCGATACAGGTAGTAGTGACTCCGATGGTATTACTAATAACGATACATTGACTATCTCTGATCCAGAGACGGATGCCAGTTGGCAATACAGTGTCGACTCAGGTAACAGCTGGACGATAGGCTCCGGCACAAGCTTTACCCTGAATGAGGGCACATATGGAGCTGATCAAGTTCAAGTCCGGCAAACAGATGTGGCCGGTAATATCAGTGATGTCACCAGCAATGATTCAGCGATTCAGGTTGATCTGACCGATCCTAATACCTTATCTCTGGCTTTATCAGTCGATACTGGCAGTAGTGACTCTGATGGTATTACTAATAATAATACATTGACGGTTGCTGATTTAGAGGCGGGAGCGACTTGGCAATACAGCGTCGATTCCGGCAACAGCTGGACTACGGGCTCCGGTACAAGTTTTACTCTGGATGAAGGCACATACACGGTTGATCAAGTTCAAGTCCGGCAAACCGATGTAGCCGGTAATATTAGTGATATCACCAGTAATGATTCTGCTATTCAGGTTGATCTAACCGCTCCTAATACCTTATCTCTAGTTCTCTTGGCTGATACCGGAAACAGTGGGTCGGACCGTATTACGAATAACCAAACTTTGACTATTTCTGATCTGGAGACGGATGCTACTTGGCAATACAGTGTAGACTCAGGCAGCAGCTGGACTACGGGCGCGGGCACAAGCTTTACCGTGGATGAGGGCGTTTATAGTGCTGATCAAATTCAAGTCCGGCAAACCGATGTAGCCGGTAATATCAGTGATATCACCGATATTGATTCTGTTATTCAGGTTGATCTGACCGATCCTAATACCTTATCTCTGGCTTTATCAGTCGATACTGGCAGTAGTGACTCCGATGGTATTACTAATAATAATACATTGACGGTTGCTGATTTAGAGGCGGGAGCGACTTGGCAATACAGTGTGGACTCAGGCGGCAGTTGGACTACGGGCGCGGGCACAAGCTTTACCGTAGATGAGGGCACTTATAGTGCTGATCAAATTCAGGTCCGGCAAACAGATACAGCCGGTAATATCAGTGATGTCACCGGTAACGATTCTGCAATTCAGGTCGATCTAACCGATTCTAATACCTTATCTTTGGCTCTCTTGGCGGATACCGGAAACAGTGGATCGGATCGTATTACGAATAACCAAACTTTAACTGTTTCTGATCTGGAGACGGATGCTACTTGGCAATACAGTATAGACTCGGGCAATAGCTGGATTACAGGATCGGGCACAAGTTTTACCGTGGGTGAGGGCGTTTATAGTGCTGATCAGATTCAGGTAAGACAAACAGACACCTCTGGTAATACCAGTGTTACTGTCAGTAATGACGCAGTAATTGAAGTGGATATCACCCAGCCTACTGTCTTGTCTTTTAATTTATCGGAAGATAGCGGTCAGGATGCAACGGATAATATTACCAATAACATAATATTGAATATCAGTGGGTTAGAAGCCGGAGCCAATTGGGAGTATAGCTCAGATAGTGGGGTTAATTGGATTAATGGTAGCGGTAATGCTTTTACTTTATCTGAAGGCACCCATGCCGTAGGGGGTATTCAAGTTCGCCAGACAGATATTGCCGGAAATATCAGTGATTCTACAAGTAATGATGCTGTCATTGAAATTGATGTAACTGAGCCAAATGTTCTAACACTCACTCTCGCTGAAGATACGGGTAGTAGCGATAGCGATCATATCACCAATAATAACTCTTTGAATATTATCGGCTTGGAGGCTGATGCGACCTGGCAGTATAGCCAAGATAGCGGTGTTAGTTGGACTGATGGTATTGGTAGTAGTTTCACGCTAATGGAGGGTGTATTTGAAGCAGGAAGTGTTCAGGTACGTCAAACGGATCTAGCGGGTAATGAAAGTGCATTAGGCAGTAATTCCAACTCTCTGACCATAGATATAACTGCGGCTGAAGTAGAGTCTATGATTGGTGCTTGGACAATTCTAGAAGGCAGTGCACAGGATACTTTAGTTAATACTGTATCTATTTTAGAGGTCGATAACGCTGGGACGCTTCTTTATAGTTTGAGCTCAGATGCCGATGGGCGATTTTATATTGAAGAAGATACTGGAAAGGTTAGAGTTTCAGAAGGGGCTGTTTTACGTTATGTGGATATAGCAACGCATTATGTCGGTGTTATTGCTACAGATATAGCAGGTAATGAGGGGGCAGGAGCATACTCTATTGGTGTTACGAAAAAAGACTCTGTTGTATCAGACGGTAGTACAACCGTAATTGATGGTGCCGAAGTTATTACTACCACAGAGACTACAGAGGATGGTCGAGTGGTTGAGACTGTCACGGTTGAACCTGTCAGTCCGTTACAAAATGATGATGGCAGCCCTGGATATGCGGATATTCCATTACAGTCCTCTGATGGAGATGAGCCGACAAGCAGTGTTAGCCTACCTGCTGGCGTTGGTTTTTCGGCTTTTAGCGACGCAACTGCATCAGAAAATAATCGATTAAGTGATTTTGCTAGTATTCTAGAGGATGTTGCCAGTAGTCAGGAAATAACCAGTCTTGCTAGAGGCAGTGAAGGTTTTTTTGCTCTATTGGGTGATAATAATGGCGGATTGTGGGTTAACGCCATGACGTTAACAACAGATTCAGATACCCCTCCTGATTTGCCGGTAGTGATTCAAGGCGATACCGATCTGGACAGTAAAGAAGCGTTGGTTATTGATGCTTCTAGCTTGCCCCCAGGTACAGTTATTGACCTGAAAGATATTGATTTTGCTGTAATTATTGGCCCTGCAATATTAACGGGTGGTGAAGGGGCTAATATTGTTTATGCGGGTGATGGCAGTCAAACGATTGTCTTAGGTGAGGATGATGACGAGCTGCACGGTGGTGATGGTGATGATACTGTAGGCTCTAAAGGTGGTGATGACCTTTTATTCGGTGATGGTGGTAATGATACCCTGTTTGGTGGCGAAGGTATGGATACTTTGCACGGTGGCTTAGATACGGATCTGGCAACCTATGAGGGCAATAAGGATGACTACCTGATTGAGCAGGATAATGGTGTTGTAACCATCACTCGCAAAGATGATAGCAGCGACAGTGATACGCTGATTAATATCGAAAATATCCAATTTGCAGATCAAACAATGTCAATTGAATATGATGACGATAATTCAATTCTTGCAACCTTATACGGCAATATCTTAGGGCGCCAAGCAGATGTTTCTGGTTTTCAGTGGTGGGCTTCTGAGGGTGATGAAGGCACCAGTCTAGGTCGTATGGTGCTGTGTATGATTGATTCTGAAGAGTATCGTGAGGTGAACGATAACTTCGATTTTCTGGCCCTGGGTCAGGAAGAACAGATCGAAAGTCTCTATGAAATTCTATTGGGGCGTAAGGCTGATTACCTAGGTAAGAGTTATTGGCTGGAGCAGGTTGAGAATGGCGTATCCATGGAAAATGTAGCTCAGGGGCTTGTAGATTCTGCTGAATTGACTGGTGTTTATCTGGCGAAAGAGGAATGGGACTTTATTATGTCTTAACTTGCCTTTTATTTTATAGCTAAAGAAGGGCTCGTTAATAACAACGGGCCCTTTGATATTTAGGCTTGTTTAAAAGGTAACAACGTCTCCGCCTGCTCCGCATAAGAATAGGTATGCTCCGCTTCTTCCAAAGCAAATTGTTGTACGGCTTGTTGAAACCCTTCTTCTGCCAGCCAATGATTGGAGCTAGTGATAATAGGGCGGAACCCTCGGCTGATCTTATGTTCGCCTTGAGTGCCTGGATCAAAGTGCTCCAACCCCTTCTCAAAACAAAATTCCAGACCTTGGTAATAACAGGCTTCAAAATGCAGGCAATCGGCTTCTACCCGGCTGCCCCAGTAGCGACCATAGAGTGATTTTTGATCGTAGAAGAATAGAGCAGCGGCTACCGCTTGCTTCTCAGGTAGATCTATTGGCTGCGTTTCTGAATCGATAGTGGGTTGATAGTCAGCCATGACGAGCATGATCTGTTCTGGCATGGTTTTAATCAGTTGCTGGAAAAAGTCTTTATTCAGATAGCCTTTTCGGCCCCGCTGCATATAGGTGATGTGGTAGCAGTGGTAGAAATGATTGAGCTGCTCTTGAGTAATATCTTCACCGAGAATACGGGTTAGGCTTAGGTTTTGTTGGCCTATTTTTTGGCGTTCTTTACGCACGCTTTTACGCTTTCTGGCTGAAAAACTGCCTAGGAACTGATCAAAATCTTGCCAGCCATCGGTATTAAACCAATGGAATTGACAGTTTAAACGAGTGATAGTGCCTGTTGTTTCAAACAGTTGATTTTCTTCTTCTGTTGGGAATAGTAGGTGCCAAGATGACGCTTCAAGCTGTTCAGCTTTGTCTTTTATAGCGTTAAATATGCTCTGACTTAGATCTTTTAACTGAATGCCATTTCTTAATAGAACTCGATTACTTTGGCTTGGCGTATAAGGAATAGCACTGACAAGTTTGGGGTAATAATCTAAACCGTATCGGTCGTAAGCATCGGCCCAAGACCAATCAAAGACGTATTCACCGTAGGAGTGGTTTTTCAGATAAAGGGGCATAAAAGCCACTAGGCCCAGTTCATCTCTCAATACCATATGTAGTGGTTTCCAGCCGCCACGGGCACTGGCCGCTCCGGATTGCTCCAGAGCCAGTAAAAACTCCCGACGCATAAAAGGATTGTCAAAATGATTGAGCTGCTGCCACTCTGTGACAGAGAGTTGCTCCATAGAATCAAGAAACTCTATGGATAGTGACTGTTCTGACAAAGAGGTTGATGGCATGGAAAAAAGGCATCCTTAAAGCAAAATAAAATGGGCAGAAGAGAAATAAACCTCTTGGCTATAACCAATCAAGCCATGACCAATTCAGGAATCTTATCTTTTAACAGTGGTAAAAAAGCTTGTATACGGGAACGGGCCTCGTTATCAGTCATCGCTTCTGGTGAGCCAACTCCCCAGATAGGTGCAGGCCAGGCGATATCATTCTCTTGGCGCACGATATGATGGATATGTAGCTGAGGTACCACATTGCCTAAGGCACCAATATTCATCTTATGACCACTGAATGCCGTCATCATCACTTCAGCCAGAGCGCAGGATTCTTCCATAAATTGCTGTCGATCATCCGTATCTAATTGATATAGTTCTGTAAGGCCACCAATTCTTGGGATCAAAATAAACCAAGGAAAACGACTGTCATTCATCATGCATAAACGGCATAAAGGTAAATCAGCGACAGGAATAGTGTCCTGTTCTAAGCGAGAATGTAGTGTAAACATAGCGACTCCTGATTAAATAGGGTGGTAAATAGTCGTAAATTTAAGACGGTTAGCGCTGAATAAAATCTAACCAATCTTCCAGCAGGTATTGTAGATCTTCTAATCCGCACATAGCGCGACTTAAGTTATCGTCTTCATACAGATCATCTTCTTGTAATAGATCGTCATATATATCTGTTTTATGGTGCAAGGAGTTTGCGGTCACTTCCACTTCTTCAGGGGTCAGCAGTAAGCTGTATTCTTGGCCTACGAGTTTTTTCTCAGCAAGTTGCTTAGGCTTAATATCTTTTATCTGTCGGATAATATCGGTTATTTTGCCGCTATCATCGGATAACTCAGTATTTATCCATTGGGCGATGGGTTGGTGTTCCATAGAAAGTTCAACACTGTATGAACCGTCTTTTTCACGGATAAAATCATATTCCATTTATCTATCGCTTGGCCGTTGTCGTGAGCTATGAATGGTCGTTTGAGCTCATGATATGAGCTGTTAATCTGTTATGGAGGCATCATAAATTTAGTGCCGCAGGCGTACAAGGTATTTACGCGTTTTCCCATGTATTTAAGTGGGTTAGAGGCGTTCTATGGTGTGGTCAGTGACTCGTTTTTTTATCCTTCTTAGTTGAAATGCAGAATCTGTGCACCAATATCGCTCAATTATTAGATATTTATGCTGCGTATAAGGGCTTATACAGATATTTGATTTGCGAGTATTTAAATACTGCATAGCCTGTTCCGTTATTCCGATTGGTACTCCTGATCCCATCTATTATGCTTTTTGTGATTACAGGCGTGTTGCAACTGGATTTTCCAAGAGCAACACATCCGTGAAATAAAAAACTAATAACAATAGAACGGGACATCACGATGAAAAAAACCGTATCTCTGCTGGCTGGCGCAGTGTTAAGCCTAGGCCTTATGACTAGCGCAAACGCAGCAACGCTTAAAATGGCTTACGATGCTGATCCAGTATCCCTTGATCCACATGAGCAGCTGTCCGGCGGTACCCTTCAATTATCCCATATGACTTTCGATCCTCTGGTTCGTTGGGACAAGAAACTGGGTTTTGAGCCTCGCTTGGCTGAAAAATGGGAACGTATTGATCCTCTGACCATGCGCTTCCACCTACGTAAAGGCGTTAACTTCCATTCTGGTAACGGCTTTACTGCTCAAGATGTTCTATTTACTTTTAATCGTCTGCGTACCTCTCCAGATTTTAAAGGTATTTTCTCACCTTTCACTGAGCTGAAAGTGGTTGATGATTACACTATCGATCTGAAAACTGCTAAGCCTTTCCCTCTAGTACTGAATAATGTGACTTACCTGTTCCCTATGGACAGCAAGTTCTATTCAGGTAATGACGCTAACGGTAAACCTAAAGATACTCTGGTTAAGCATGGTAACTCTTTTGCTTCTCGTCAGATGTCTGGTACCGGTCCTTACACGGTTTCCTACCGTGAGCAGGGTGTACGTGTTGAATTCGACCGTAACAGCAGCTACTGGGATAAACAGTCTCCAGGTAACGTTGACAAGATTGTTCTGACGCCAATTAAAGAAGCACCAACCCGTGTTGCTGCTTTGCTGGCAGGCGATGTTGACTTTATCGCTCCTGTACCACCAACAGACCATAAACGTATCGCGAAAAACAATAACGTTGATCTGGTCACTATGGGCGGTACCCGTATTATCACGTTCCAAATGAACCAAGAGCGTGTTAAAGCCTTTAAAGATTCCCGTGTTCGTCAGGCTGTCGCTTACGCGATTAACCAGCAGGGTATCGTTAAGAAAATCATGAAAGGTTTTGCAACCCCAGCAGCACAGATGAGCCCTTGGGGTTATCTGGGTCACAACGAAGCGCTTAAGCCTCGTTATGATCTGAAAAAAGCTAGACAGTTGATGAAAGAAGCGGGTTACGAGAAAGGCTTCACCATCACTATGATGGCGCCTAACAACCGTTATGTTAACGATGAAAAAATCGCTCAAGCGGTTGCTTCTATGCTGGCTAAAATCAACATCAAAGTTGACCTGAAAACTCTGCCAAAAGCACAGTACTGGGGTGAATTTGATGCACGTGCAGCAGATATGATGATGATCGGTTGGCACGCAGATACTGAAGATTCGAACAACTTCTTCGAATTCCTATCTGCATGTCCAGATGTTGATGCTGGTCTAGGTCAATACAACAGTGGTAACTACTGTAACCCTGCAGCTGACAAGCTGATGCATGCGGCTAACTCTGAAACAAGTCCTAAGAAACGTGCGGCGATGATGAAAGAAGTTGAACAGATGCTGTTTGACGACGCGGCATTCATTCCTCTGCACTGGCAGAACCTGGCTTGGGCGGCTAACAAGAATGTTAAAATTGAGCCAATCCTGAACGTAATGGACTTCCCTTACATGGGTGACCTAGTCATCAAGAAGTAAGCAGTTTTTTAATTAATCGGTCTATTTATTCAACTCTTTGAACTGCCTCTTTGAGGCAGCTCTTTGAGACATCTCTTTAAGATAGATAAATAGTCGGTTAATGCTAAAAGAGTAAACCTTTCGTTAATCTAGTAGCCGAGTTAGGGCGGCTACTGGTTTAACGAAATTAACCAGCATCGTTCTGACGCTGGTTCTCCATCAAAAAGAAAAATTCCGATGCAGGGAATGCACAACAGTGGTTAAGGCAGAATTACCATGATTGCTTTTTTTATAAAACGACTGGCTCAAGCTGTGTTGGTGATGTTTATCATCAGTTTAATCAGCTTTTCCATCCAGGATAATTTAGGTGACCCGCTACGTGAAATGGTGGGGCAATCGGTCTCTGAAGCAGAGCGTCAAGAACTACGTGATGAGCTCGGCCTAAATGATCCATTTTTAGTACAGTACGGCCGCTTTGTAAAAAATGCCCTCCAGGGCGATTTAGGCACTTCATACTTCTTTAAAGAGCCCGCATTAGAGGTGATTTTGAAGAAGTTACCGGCAACACTGGAGCTTGTATTTGGTGCTAGCCTGATAATTGTTTTTCTCTCTGTGCCATTAGGGGTGTACTCCGCTATTAACCCTCATAGCTGGTTTTCTAAAGCCGTTATGGGTTTCAGTATTATTGGTATCTCTGTACCGGTTTTCCTAACGGCGATTGGTTTGATTTATCTATTTGCTGTTGAACTGAACTGGATGCCGTCCTACGGTCGTGGTGACACGGTTGATATGTTCTGGGGTTGGAAGAGTGGTTTGTTTACCGCCGATGGCTTATCACACCTAGTACTGCCCGCTATCTCTTTGGCATCTATTATGCTGCCACTATTTATCCGTCTGATTCGTTCGGAAATGATGGAAGTTTTACAGTCCGAGTATGTGAAGTTTGCTTGGGCAAAAGGTTTGATGACCCGTCGTATTTACTTTTTACACGCACTGAAAAATACCATGCTACCGGTTATTACCGTAGGTGGTGTTCAGATCGGTACGATGGTGGCTTACACCATTTTGACGGAAACTGTTTTCCAATGGCCGGGTATGGGCTTCCTGTTCCTAGAAGCGATTAACCGAGTGGATACTCCTTTGATTGTGGCTTATCTGATTGTTGTTGGCGCCATCTTTGTAATTACCAACACGATTGTGGATCTGATTTACGGTTTGGTGAACCCAACAGTAGATCTGGCAGGCAAGAAATAACAGGCAGGTAAGATAATGACTACACAAAATACAACCAAAGATCTGCCAGAAGTGACGCCATCTGCTTGGCAGCGTTTTAAAGATACTCATATTTGGCATAGCTTTGTTAAGGATCGTATGGCTCAGCTGAGCTTTACCATCTTTATGACCTACGTGATCATGGCTTTGTTTGCACCGGCTATTGCGCCGTTTGATCCTTATGATGCCAATCAGATTGATATCATGAACTCTGAATTACCGCCGAGTTGGAATGAAGATGAGGGTGATCCTCAGTTCTGGCTGGGTACGGATGCTCAGGGTCGTGATTTATGGTCCACCATTTTATACGGTACCCGTATCTCTCTGATGATCGGTATCTGTGCCGTACTGCTGCAAGCGACTATCGGCATTATCGTCGGTCTGATTGCCGGTTATCGTGGCGGGCGTGTGGATAGCATCTTGATGCGCTTTGCGGATGTTCAGCTATCGTTCTCGACTATGATGGTAGCGATTGTTGTCTTGGCTATTTTTCAGGCCAGTTTTGGTACCGAACTTTACCAAGAACTCGCCATGTTTATGCTGATTCTGGTGATTGGTATTGCTGAATGGCCGCAATATGCTCGTACCATTCGTGCGTCGGTATTGGCTGAGAAGAAAAAAGAGTACGTGGATGCCGCCCGTGTAATGGGGTTAGGCCAGGTTCGTATTATGTTCCGTCATATTCTACCGAATACACTGTCACCGATTTTGGTGATCTCGACGGTACAGATCGCTAACGCGATTATTTCGGAAGCGTCCCTGTCTTTCTTAGGCCTGGGTATGCCGGTTTCTCAACCGTCTCTGGGCTCTCTGATCTCCAGTGGCTTTGAGTATATTTTCTCTGGCGCTTGGTGGATCACCGTTATTCCAGGTATTGCCCTAGTGGTACTGGTACTGGTGATGAATCTGCTGGGTGACTGGCTGCGTGATGTATTAAATCCAAAACTGTACAAGGGGTAAGTCATGGCGTTATTAGAAGTTAAAAACCTTGAAGTCAGTTTTGGTTTGCGCAGTGGTGCGGTGAAAGCGCTGCGCAATATCAGCTTCAATCTGGAACGGGGTGAGCGTTTAGGTATTGTGGGGGAGTCCGGTGCCGGTAAATCGGTTTTGGGTTTCTCTATTCTAAATCTGATCTCCAAACCGGGACGTATTTCCGACGGCAAGATTTTATTTGACGGTAAAAATCTAGCGGATCTGTCGGCGAAAGAACTGCGTGATGTACGGGGGAACCGTATATCCATGATCTTTCAGGACCCTATGATGACACTCAACCCTGTTTTGACTTTGGGTCAACAGATGATTGAGTGTTTGAAAGCCCATAGAAAGATCAGTACGGCTGATGCTAAAACCATTGCGATTCAAAAGCTGAAACAAGTACAGATTCCGTCACCGGAAACTCGTATTGATCAGTATCCTCATGAATTGTCCGGTGGTATGCGTCAACGTATCGTCATCGCTATTGCTCTGTTAATGGACCCGGATATCATCATCGCCGATGAGCCAACCACTGCACTGGATGTGACCATTCAGGCTGAGATTATGGAGTTGATGGTTGAGCTGTGTGATCGTAATAATGTGGCCTTGATCCTGATTACTCATGATCTGGGCGTGGTGTCTCAGGTGACTCAGAAAGCCATTGTGATGTACGCGGGGCGTATTATCGAGCAGGGGCCAACGAAAGAGATCATTAACGACGCTCAACATCCTTATACTCAAGGTTTGATGAATGCTCTGCCACAGATGGCGATTCCTGGCCAGCGCCTGAATCAGATCCGTGGTGCTATGCCTCCGTTGCAAAATATTCCAACCGGTTGCGCCTTTAACCCACGCTGTGACTATGTCATGGACAGCTGTACCAAGACACTGCCAGGTTATACCGCGTCAGGTAATTGTCAGGTGGCCTGTCATATGGTGGCCGAGATGAAGCAGGCTGAACAGACGTCGGATGAGGTGTAAGCAATGAGCGTACAAGAACAAAGCCAAGCAGAACAGCAGGCAGAATCTAAAGCACAAAATAAGCCTGAAACTCTGGTTAAAATCCAAGGGCTATATAAAAAGTTTAATATCTCCGGCGACTTTCTGGATCAGCTAAAGTTTAAAGGCGGTAAGATCGTTCGTGAACAGGAGTTTGTTCATGCTATTAATGGCGTGAACCTAGAAGTGCATAAAGGCGAAGCCCTGTGTGTGGTGGGGGAGTCCGGTTGTGGTAAATCCACTGTAGCTCGTACGGTAATGGGTTTGTTGAACCCATCTGCAGGTTCTATTAGCTATCGTGGCGAACGTATTGATCAGCTGGATGATAAGCAGTTACTGCCTTATCGCAAAAAAATGCAGATGATCTTTCAGAACCCATACGCTTCTTTGAACCCACGTATGACCATTGGGCAGACGTTGGAAGAGCCCGTTAAATTGCACAATCCAACCTGGAGCGCGCAGCAAGTACGGGACAAAGTTCATGAAGTGATGTTCTCCGTAGGTATCGACTCCAGTTGGGGCGAGCGTTTTGCTCATGAGTTCTCCGGTGGTCAGCGTCAGCGTATCAGTATTGCTCGTGCTTTGGCGGTAGACCCTGAATTTATCGTGGCAGATGAACCGATTTCAGCACTGGATGTATCCATTCAGGCTCAGGTATTGAACCTGCTGATGGATGCGCAGGAAAAGCGTAATTTAACCTATCTGTTTATCACTCATGATCTGGCAGTGGTTGAGCATTTTGGTACCCGTGTTGCGGTGATGTATCTGGGCTCTCTTTGTGAGCTAGCGCCAACAAAAGCACTGTTTGCCAAGCCGCGCCATCCTTATACGCAGGCATTGATCTCAGCGATCCCTCGTCTGGATGATGACAGCGGTAGTCATATTAAACTGCAGGGTGAAGTACCAACACCGGTTAACCTGCCATCCGGCTGTGTTTTCCATGGTCGTTGTCCTCATGTTAATGACCGCTGCAAAAAAGAGATCCCTCAACTGATTGCTACAGATGATGGTGGTCAGGTGGCCTGTCATGCAGTAGAAGAAGGGCGTATCTAGATGTCATTATCTGAAACAGATATCCGAATCAGTTCAGGCTTTGACTCAGGTAATATTGAGGTGCTGGATCTTTCCAGTCCTCATGATATTCAGCTGAGTATTCGTAAAGATAACCAATCCGATTTCTTCCAGTGGTTTCACTTTCGTGTTCAAGGTGCTGCCGCTGAAGAATTAACCCTGCGCTTGGTTAATGCGGGTCAAGCGGCTTATGTGGATGGTTGGCCTGATTATCGGGCTGTCGCTTCTTATGATCGTCAGAATTGGTTTCGTGTACCGACCAGTTTTGAGCAGGGTGAGCTGGTGATTAACCATACCCCTGAGCAGAACAGTGTTTATTACGCTTATTTTGCCCCTTACAGTTTTGAGCGCCACCTTGATCTTGTGGCGTATGCCCAGCAGTCTGTTTTATGCGATGTGATGGATCTGGGAGAAACCCTAGACGGTCGTGATCTGAACTTACTGAAAATCAGTAACGGTGACGATCTGAATGAACAAGGGGTCGCAAAGAAAGCTATCTGGGTAACCGCTCGTCAACATCCCGGTGAAAGCATGGCCGAGTGGTGTGTTGAAGGTTTTATTGATCGTTTGTTAGATACCGATGATGCCCTGTCTCAGGTGTTGTTGGAGCAAGCGGACTTTTATATCGTTCCCAATATGAACCCTGATGGTTCTGTTAGGGGGCATCTGCGTACGAATGCCTGTGGTGCTAACCTAAACCGTGAATGGGAAACCCCATCCATGGAGCGCAGCCCAGAAGTCTTTTTGGTACGTCAGGCGATGTTAGCTACAGGTGTTGATTTGTATTTAGATCTACACGGTGATGAAGCATTACCGTGTAATTTTATTGCCGGACAGGAAGGAGCACCTCATTTAGCGGATGAGGTACTGCAGCAGGAGCTATACTTTAAACAAGATCTAGCAGAGATTAATCCAGATTTTCAATTAGATAGGGGCTATCCCCCTGGGAAATTTGGACCGGAAACCTTTACCATAGCGGGTTTCTGGGTAGGGCGGGAGTTTAACTGCCCGTCTATGACGCTAGAGATGCCGTTTAAAGATTATGACCTGCGGCCGGATCTGGAGTGTGGTTGGTCACCAGAGCGCTCAGTCAAGCTGGGTGAATCACTACTGCATCCATTACAGCAATGGTTAAAGAAGGCATAACTGGATTATTTAGTCTCTCTATGTCGCGAGATGGCTTAATCATTTAATGTCTCCATTGCGCTAGGGTTAAACTAAGATTCTGATTGTTTTGCTGAAATCAAAACAACCGAACTTGGTTTAACCCGTTTATTTTCCTTTCTGAGCCTGAGAGCAGTTTATGGAAGTACGATGGCTGGATGATTTTATCGCCTTAGCAAAAGCACGGCATTTTTCCCGTGCGGCGGATGAACGTAATGTCACGCAACCCACCTTAAGCCGACGCATCAAGTTGCTTGAAGAAGAGATGGGCACCACTCTTATTGATCGCAACAGCTTACCTTTATCTTTAACCCCAGCCGGCGATGTTTTTTTGGCGGGTGCGGAGCAGATGTCTCGTATCGCACGAGAAACCAAGGTACGTTGTAACGAGATTCGAGAGCAAGAAAGCAACCGTCTAACGTTTGCCACAACGCAGACACTCTACCTAACACTTTACCGCTCAGTCATGCTGCCCTTTTCAGAGCGTATTGAAGTACCCGTGGATCTGAATCTTAAATCCACCTCCTGGGTTGGAGCTGATTTTGTGAACGCCTTAGCCCAGGGCGAATGTGATCTGGTACTTTGTTTTTGGCACCCCACCATGAAAGTGGCACGGGAACTGGACGATGAGCGTTTTGATAGCATCGTCGTGGCAGAAGAAAAGCTGATACCTGTCACCGCAAACGATGAAGATGGCCGCCCTCTGTATATCCTACCGGGACAAAAGACCACGCCTTTACCTTACATCGGTTACTACGAAAGCTCCTTTATGCGCTCCGTGCTGGATCATTTTTTACAGCAGCAACCAGAACCGCCTCAGCTAGTTACCATGAACGAAAATGTTCACTCTGTCAGCGTAAAAGCCATGATCAAAGAAGGCTTTGGTTTTGGTTGGGTGCCCAAGCGTTTAGCCATAAGCAGCTTAGAGCACGGCAGTTTAAGCATGGCCGGTGATGAACAGTGGCATGTACCGCTTCAGGTGCGTTTATACCGAAATAGGCAAAACTCACACTCTAATCTACGTCAGTTGTGGAATCGACTGGAAGAAGCGATAGAGAGTGATTCATTAGCCCTTTAATATGATTATTCACAGAACAAATCGATACATGTAGCGTGGATAAGCCTAAGGCGCATCCGCGAATACTCTGTCACTCCCAAATAAAAGATGGGAGAAAACTATTATTGAGTACTGGCTACTGTGTGGTAGCCATCTCAATGTAAGTCTGTAATAAGCTTGAATCCGTAATTTATATAAAACCAATAACTATAAGGCAGGTGATAAACCATGATGTCAGCGTTTTTTCAGCATATTGAACAACTTCAGCAACGTACTGTTAACTTGTTGGCGCAACAGGGTTTTGATCAGTTATTAATCGGATCAGGCAGCTTACACGGCCACTTCTTAGACGATACCCGTTACGCCTTCCGCCCGAATCCAAACTTTGTCCTGTGGGCTCCCTTTCTAGCAGAACACCCGGATTGCTGGTTATTGATTCGTGCTAACCAGAAGCCCGTATTGTTCTATCATGCCCCGACAGATTTCTGGCATATGTCACCAGAGCTGCCAGCTGCAGAATGGGTAGAGGCTTTTGAACTACAGGCTTATGATGATTTCGCCGCAGTAGAGAGCCTGATAAAAGGCCACAATACTGCTGCTATCAATGAACAAACCATTACACTATCAGCTTCCTCAGATAGCACCGTACTGGAACAGAACCCACAGGCCCTGATTACCGCACTGGATTACCATCGTGCCATTAAAACCGAGTGGGAACAGTACTGCCTACGGGAAGCCAACTACCTAGCCGTTCAAGGCCATGCTGCGGCAGAAGCGGCTTTTAAAGCCGGTAAAAGCGAATACCAGATCAACCAGATCTATCTAAGCACTATCGCCCATAACGAACGGGATATGCCTTACGATAATATCGTAGGCTTAAACGAACATGCTGCTGTACTGCATTACCAGTTCCAACAGCGCACCCTGCCCAATGAACACAGAACTTTACTGATCGATGCAGGGGCACGTTTTAATAGCTACGCCGCCGACATCACCCGTACCTTTACTCCAGAAGGTAGCTTGTTTGCAGATCTAGTTCGTGGGTTGGATGAACTGCAACTAAGACTGTGCAATCAAATCAGCGCCGGAAGCGACTTTGTCGCCCTGCATGAACAGATGCACCTGATGATTGCCGACCTGCTAAACCGTTTTGGCATTATCACCGCCAACCCAGAAATCCAGCTAGAGCAGGGTATTACCAGCACCTTCTACCCGCATGGTTTAGGCCACTTCCTTGGCCTACAAGTCCACGACGTAGGCGGCTGGCAACACGACGAAGCAGGCACACTGGAAAAACCACCCGCAAACCACCCCTTCCTGCGCTTAACCCGCAAACTGGAAGCCGGGCACGTCATCACCATCGAACCGGGCGTGTACTTTATCCCACAGTTATTAAAAGAACTGAAAAACAGCCCATCCAGCGAACATGTTAACTGGGCCATGGTAGAGCAACTGCTACCCTACGGCGGAATCCGTATTGAAGATAATATCTGCGTACAAACGGATGGTAGTGAAAACTACACAAGGGACGGGTTTGGCAAGTTGTAAGATGCTCAGCTAGTTGAATCGATAAGAATGGCCCGGAAGTTGATGCTTCTGGGCCATTTTTTTTGAAATCTAAAAAAACAAAAATGAGGGCTACTTGAGAAAACGTTATAGGAATAAATGGCAAAAAGTTGGATATCTATTATTCACTCTTCCCGATCGGCCTCTCCCCAAAATAAACGAATAGCACCCAACCACACGTAGCGTGGATAAGCCTAAGCGCATCCGCGAATAGTATGATGCCAATTGTGAGTGCCTGATAAAAAATCAATACGATATATGCTGTCACTAAGTCTTCTGTAGCCCAGTTATATCGGATATCTCAGTATAAATAATAAAAGATGAGTGTATCTGATTAGCAAAATAGCCACTTTCTGCAGCAGTATAGAGCTGGTAATCTCGTTGGGGATTGAGTCTAGCCCTGCAAGGTTTGTAAGCTTTTATGCCTTGCATGAGAGGGTGGATGAAATGCTAAGTGCCTGAAGAGCCAGTCTGATAACTAGGAGTCAAGAATATTGTTTAAAAAGCTATTTGGACGGAACAAAGATAATCAGCCTGAAGCTAAGGATATTATTTCTATCCATGACGAAATAGCCCGTTTTTTGGCTGCACAGGGGCCAGAAAATTGGAGTTTGATAAAAATAGGGATAAAAATATTTGATGGTGGTCACTCTTTAACTTTTCGCTGCTTTCTTGGTGCAGAGATGAAAAGACATTTTAAGAAGTACCCTCAAGAGGTAGTTGGGACAATTGAAGACCTTTTTGTGCGGTTACATCAACTCTCAGATCAACGACAAGAAAAATGGATGGGCTGTTGTTTTCAAGTGAATAACAGAGGTAAGTATTCTTGTAAGTTTTTCTACGAGGAAATGGATTTAAATGAAATTGCAGATACCGAATTCTGCACTTAACAAGCGGTTGCACTGGACAAATTTCAGCTGCTACCTTTTTTCTAGGCAAAAAGCCGCCATCAGAAATTTGCTCGGTGAGCCGGGTGTTATAAAAAATGAGGTATTCAAGAAAAACTCTATAGGAATCAATGACAAAAGGTTGGGTGCCCATTATTTACAGTAGTAGTTACTTCGGTTAGCAGATAAAAAATCAAAACCAAAAAATCGGACACCCACAAATAAACGAAAAACCGGACACCCATAAAATTAGACAATCCACAAGTCATGGCACGTTCAATCTGGAAGTGCACCATACAATTCATTATAGATTTCAATTGGTGTTCGGTACCCCAGACATTTTTTTGGACGAGTGTTTAAGTCTTGTTCAATATCCTGTATTTGCTTTTCAGTTACCATCGAAAAGTCAGTACCTTTTGGCAGGTAGCGGCGAATGAGGCCGTTCACTTGCTCTACAGCCCCTTTCTCCCAGCTATGGTAAGGCAGGCAAAAGTAAGATAGGCATCCTAGCTTCTCGTTAATTTTTAAATGCCTGGCATTCTCAGGACCGTTATCATAGGTAATTGATTGAACAAAGCCTGAAGGATATACACTCAGCCGCTTAACAATGGCATTGCTCGTAACCAAGGATTTTTTTGATCCTAACTTGGTGATCTGAACAATACGAGTCACACGTTCTACAACCACATTTAGAGCTGTTTTTCGGCATTTGGATTCTATTGAATCACTTTCCCAGTGACCCGGTTCAGAACGATCGTCAATAAACTCAGGTCGTTCTAAGATACTGACTTTTAGATCAATTTTCTTAGTACTCGTGCGTTTAGGGTATTTTCTCCTTCTCTTTTTGTGTTTCCTGGGTAAGTAAGAAATCAAATCTGACGCATCTTTGTAAATGTACTGATAGATCGACTCATGGCAAACATATCTGACATCACCTGTCAGCTTGAGTCGGCCTGCAATCAGCTGAGGAGTCCATCCTTTCTTAAGTTTTGCAGTAACGTACTCTCTGGTTTCTTGATCCTTCAATTTTTGCCTCTGAACCCTTCTACTCATCCTCATTTGGTACATTCTCTGGGCCGGGTTAGGGTAATAAGTTGGCACGTAGTGAGTGCTGATGTTCCTTTTTAGTTCACGACTAATTGTTGAGTGGGAGCGACTGAGCAGGCGCGCTATTTCACGAATTGGTCTCTTTTGATAATGAAACCAATGGAAAATCCGCTTTCTTTCACAATGACTCAAATGTGAATAATTCTTTCCCACAATGCACCTCCTTGCTAGTTGATTTAACTATAGTGGTGCACTTCCAGTTAGAACACAGGCATGGTCTACCTTGAATTCACCTGCTAAGGAATAGCATCTTAATCAAGGAGGATTACACCATGACTCGTGCTCGCCGTGAACAAATCAGCCCTTCAGATACTCCGTATTATCACTGTATTGCTCGTTGTGTTCGCCGTGCTTTTTTATGCGGTGAGGATCAGTTCTCAGGGCAGTCTTTTGAACATCGTCGTCAGTGGATTTTAGATCGTTTAACGCAATTGGATCAGATGTTTGCCATTGATATCTGTGCCTATGCTGTGATGTCGAATCATTACCATCTGGTGTTGTATATCAATCAGGATCAAGTGAATAACTGGTCGGATGATGAGGTGATTGATCGTTGGGCCATGTTGTTTAGAAAACCAGTTTTAATCGAACGTTATCAACGGAATGAATGCCGAACAAAAGCTGAACTCAATAAGGTTACGGAGATTGTTGCCTTGTGGCGTGAGCGGTTAGCGGATATTAGCTGGTTTATGCGCTGCTTGAATGAGTATATTGCCAGGAAAGCTAATATTGAAGACGATTGCAAAGGTCGGTTTTGGGAAGGGCGTTTTAAAAGTCAGGCACTGTTAGACGAGCAGGGATTATTAACCTGTATGGCGTATGTTGATCTGAACCCAGTAAGGGCGGCTATGGCTGATAGCCCCGAAGGTTCTGACTTTACATCGATACAGCAGCGTATTGATGATTATTTCCAGAAAAAACGTACTGAATCAGTACCAACGTTAAAACCTTTTTCCGCAAGGCAAGCCGATAACGATTGGGCGATTTCGTTCGACTATGCAGATTATCTGGAGTTAGTTGACTGGACGGGTAGGTGCTGTAGAGATGATAAAAGGGGATATATTCCATCAGATTCGTTACCAATACTGGATCGATTAGGTATTGATAAGGAATGTTGGCTTAAAGCAATGCGGCCAGAGGGGTTGAAACTCAGTCGGGCGATAGGTTGTTTTTGTAAGCTAAAGCAGTACGCTGAACGAGTGGGCTGTGCTTGGGTTCATGGTAAGACACAATCCAAGAGGTTGTATCGAGCTATATAGACTGTTGATTTTAATAGTATAAATTAGTGGGTGTCCGATTTTTCTTTTGATTTGTCTCGATTTGTCTTAAACAGGCGCCAAGCAATATCACAAAACGCCTGTCCTAATTTTCTTTTAATGGCTTTTTAAGCTATCTATGTTCGATTGCTTTTATGCAGCGCTGGTTGCTAACGATTGTAGATATAGAACAATATCTTCAATAGTGAGCACCGGCATATTGTGTTTTTCTGCGAAAGCGACGACTTCTGGTAAGCGGGACATGGTGCCATCTTCGTTGGTCAGTTCACACAAGACACCGAAGGGTTTGAGACCTGCCAGTTGTGCCATATCCACGGAGGCTTCTGTATGTCCTCGGCGGCCTAGTACACCTTGGCTATTGGCTTTTAATGGAAAAACATGGCCCGGTTTTTTTAAGTCTCCAGGTTCTGCATTATCCGCAATGGCGGCTTGTATCGTTGTAACGCGATCTGCCGCAGATACACCGGTACTGACGCCTTGGGCCGCTTCTATACTCACGGTAAAGTTTGTGTGATTGGTGCTAGTGTTATCGCTGACCATCATAGGCAATTGTAACTGCTGAATGCGCTCGTCAGGCATACAAAGGCAGATAATACCGGAACATTCACGGATCATAAGTGCCATTTGTGCTGACGTCATGGTTTCGGCGGCGAAGATTAAATCACCTTCGTTTTCTCGGTTTTCATCATCTAATACCAGAATACCCAGGCCGTTTTGCAGTGCTTGAATACCCTGCTCAACACGCTCTAGTGGTGTACCAAAAGATGAAAGTAATGACTGATTCATGGTGAAACCTCTTTGTTTGAGTATCAATAACCAGAATCAGGGCGATAAGAGGCAGGCGGATATAAACAAGTTATAGTCCGATGCAGCAACAGAAAACCGCCTCAAGAAGAGGTGGCTTTTGTTATTCTCTTTCATCCGGACTATGACCGTCGGCTCTGGAGTTACACCAGATCTGCTTGACCCTGTTCAGTATTTTATTATCTGACCAGGCGCTCGTGGGCTTTCTGTTATGACAGATTTACCACCGGTGGGGAATTTCACCCCGCCCTGAGAATGCGGTGCCATCTTATTGAATTCTTTTGCATCAGGCAAAAGAAAATAATTATTCAGGACGGAATAAATAGGTGTCCATAAAAGTTAGGTCGCTTATAAGTCACTGGATAACAATTAGATCAGTGGGCTAGATAGTTTTAAAAGATGCCCCCAGTTTTGAAAGGTGAGTCTAGCGGGTAAGTGTTTGGACTTTAAAAATAGGCACTGATTGAACTCAGGAGTTTCAAACCGTCATTTTTTGTAAAAGAAGCCATTAAGACCTTGTAGCCTGCCAACTAACAGGTTAAAAATAGTGGTTAAAGGGATTACTGCTAACGTTGGTTTTATGAAAAATAACAAGCCTTTACTTCTTCTTTCTGCACTGGGTTTATCTATTGTGATGGCCGGTTGTAGTGTCACACCTTCTTCTGTTGGTAAACCTGCTCCTATAGCATCATGGCAGGGTAATGCTAATAGTACTCAGCTTGCTCGATATACCCGTGATGCGATCAATCAACACGGTAAGGGGTTACTGCAAGCGGTACCCAATGACATTGAAACCTATTGTCCAAATTATGAGGATGCCAGTCGGCAGGAGCGTTTAGCATTCTGGTCTGGCTTTATCTCCAGTTTGTCTCACTTTGAAAGTAACCATAAGAGTGATGTTTGGTATCAGGAGCGTTTTAACGATGCTAAAGGCAACCCTGTTGTGAGTCGGGGGTTGCTACAAATCTCTATTGAAAGTGGCAACGGTTATGGCTGTGGCCTAAAGAATCAGAAGCAGCTGCATGATCCAAAAACGAATATCTCTTGTGGTGTGCGTATTCTTAATCGTTGGGTTGGCCAGCGTGATCAGGTTATTTCTGATCGCGAGGGTTGGTGGATTTTTGAAGGCTCTTGGTTAGGGGCTGCACGATACTGGAGCCCATTCAGAAGTGAGACTAAAAAAGCAAAGATTGCTCAGGCAACACGGAATCAGCCTTATTGTCTGAGTAAAAGAGGTTAGTTGAATTTAAAGAGGCCGTTTATATTTTAAGCGGCTTGTACTATTGGATTGATTGTTAAGGGAGAAAAATGGACAGTTACGATCCGTCAAAAGCACCAAATAAAGATCTTTGGTTGGCGCTTGATGAACAGGAGCGCATCGCTTTAGTAAGAGACTATCACTCAGCGATTGATGACTCTGAAGAGAGCATGAAACCGTTTCACTCTATTTTACATGCTATCGTTGAAAACCAAATCGCTGAAGATGTGGAGCCTGTTCCCGCGACCATGGATAAGTTACAACGGCAGGGATTGAGCCGCCATGAGGCATTACATGCGGTTGGGGCTGTGTTATCTGAAGGGCTTTTTAAGACGATGCAGGGTGATAAGGAAGAATTCGAAAATACTCAGTATCGCCGCCGCCTTGATAAGCTGACCGCTAAGCGTTGGAAAAAAGGGCAATATTAAGTTGTTACTTTAAATTCTGTTATCCAAATGATGCTGCCCCAAATCTTTGGGGTAGCGAGAGCACTGCCTCTCTTTTCTTCTATATCCGGTTAATTTCCTATTTTCCCATCATCTATCTTTTAAATGGATAGCACGGTTCTGTCACTTTTCTGAACTGTCCTTAAATTATGTTGCATGATGCAATCACTATTCGCAATTTGCATTTTGCAATGGGATTTTTCCCTTTAAACCCCATCAAAATTGGCTTTTCCCTAGGTTTTTCCCGAAATGATATTGGCACACTAAATGCGTTAATGACTCTATATGCTACTGAAATATTCAGGTAACACCTGAATGGGGAGATGGGATATGAAAGGTTATTACGTAGGGTACTTAATCTGCTTTTCCTGGTTGGTTATGGGGTGTGCCCAAGAGAGTAATTCTACAAAAGGATCAGTGAATCCGCCTTCAGAGACTCCTGTGGAAGAGTCAAAAGATACCGTGCCTGTAGAAGAGAATAAGGTGAGAACATCTGATTTAGAAACATTGGCTGAGTTCGATTTTAACAGTCAGCAGCCACTTGTGGTGAAAGTGGATTTACCGGAATTAGAAGCTGAACGGGCCATCGCCAATATCTGTTATTCCAATGATGATGGAAGCATTAATCGCAGTAACTGCTTGCTTCAATCGACGTTAAATGCAGGTCTACTGAATGCCGAATTAAGTCTGGGTGCTCATCATGACGATCTGGTTATGGAAGTTTGGCGCTTTTCTGATTTAGAACATCCTTGGGTTTACCACTGGTCCATGCTTGATGGCCCTTTGTGGTGGGTTCAGTAAATCTAAGGATTCGGAGGTGATGTATGTTTTCTAAAAAAGTAATGAGTGTAGCCCTATTAACAGTGCTATCAAGTTGGACGACTCCGGCATATTCTGCTGCCTTTGAATCCTGCCCAACCCATGCCTTTTTGATGCAGGGAGCGCCAGCCAAACTCTATAGTGTTGATTTAGCTACAGGTTTTACCGCTACCTTATCGAGTGATCTAGGGACAACGGATTCTTTGAACGGTGTGGCCTTTAATGTTCATGATGACTATCTATACGGCTACAGTAAAGAGTTTGGCAACGTGATGAGAATACACTCGGACTATTCTCTTGAAAATCTGAATATCAGTAATATGCCGAATACCAATTTCTATGTGGGTGATATTTCTCTAACCGAGAATACCTATTACTTTTATCGGCCCGGTGCTTCTTTTGGTTTATACCGGGCAAGCTTAGACGATCAACACGCCGACTACCTTAATGCCATCCGTATTATTGATGGTGCCAGTTTAAATATTTCTATCTATGATTTTGCCATTCATCCTGCGAATAACGGTCTTTATGCCGTGGATAAGCAGGGCAATCTACACCTTATTGATGTCGTTACAGGGGGGAAATCAACACTGGGTAATGTGGGGGTGACCGGTGTGTTTGGTGCGGCTTATTTTGATGAAAAAGGCACGCTGTATATCAGTCGTAATTCTGATGGACATATTTATAGAATTAAAGTGACGGAGGCCAATCCTAGTGCTGAGTTTTTTGCTGCGGGTCCTTTGTCTTCTAAGAATGACGGTGCCCGCTGTGGTATTGCGTCCTTGATAGGTGAAGAGTCTACCATTGATTTTGGTGATGCTCCTGATAGTTATGGTACTTCTTTGGATAATAACGGTGCTCGCCATAATATGACGGATTCGCTTTATCTGGGTGTCTCGGTTGGTGGTGATGATAATGGCGTGACACCGGTAACTGGTTTTGAGCAGTCCATGGATGCTGCGGTTCAGGTGGAAGCTCAGGGGACGGGTTACCTCAATGTGTGGGCTGATTGGGATCAGGATGGCAGTTTTGATTCAAAAGATCATGAGGTGGTCGATCAGCTATTAAACAACGGTTCCAATATTGTTGTATTGGATGTGCCTGCAGATGCTGAATTGGGACAAACCTGGCTACGGGCTCGCTATTCATCGACTCAAGGCATAGGCCCAACAGGTGGTGTATCAGATGGTGAAGTGGAAGATATTCAGATTATGATTACGGAGCAAGGCACATCTGTTATCAGTTATCCCGGCAGTAATGAATACACCACCTTGGCTTTTGAGGATAAATGGCCAGAGCTGGGTGATTACGATATGAATGATGTGGTGATGGCTTATCGTACCCATAAATATATTAGCGATAATAAGGTCACTCGCTATGTGATTGAGGGTCATATTTTGGCCTTGGGAGCGAGCTTTAGAAATGGTTTTGCGATTCAGCTAGATGATATTGATACCGCTAATATTGATCAAGCCGCTATGCGTTATGAATTGAACGGTGTTCAGCAACAATCCTCTGCATTAGAAGTGAATAGTGCCGGTGATGATGCGGTTCTGATTGTTTCTGATAATTTATGGAATCACCTAACGGTTCCAGGAGGTTGTACCTTCTACCGTTCTGAAAAAGGTTGTGATGCTGTCGGTTCTTTCAGTTTTTATATCTCAGCACCTTTAGTTGATCCTGTCTCGCAGGGTGTTGCCCCATCAAATGTATTAAACCCTTTTATCTTTGCAACGCCTAATATTTACCATGGAGTGGGGACTTCACCGGGTCGTGGTCTTGAGATCCATTTGAAAAATAAACGTGTGAGTGCTCAATTTAATAACGGTTTGTGGGGATTAGCAGATGATCGGTCGTCCTATCCGCAAAGTTCGTTTGTTTCGGCTTCCGGTATGCCTTGGGCTTTGGAATTACCTTCACTTTGGGATCATCCCGTTGAGAAAACAGACCTAGTGGACGCCTATCCTGAGTTTGTAGACTATGTTCAATCATTGGGTACATTAAAACGAGGATGGTATCTATCACCTGCTTCTGAGAAGAAAGTCATCTTCAATTTTTAAGATTTTATGAGTCTCTGAATGAGTGTTTTTTAGTTTAGGTTACATAGAGGCGTTTCAGGGGCTCTTTAGTCTTTGGGTATAAATTAAGGAGTTTGCGATGAGTGATCAAATGGAAAAAATTAAAGTTGGCATCAGTAGTTGTTTATTAGGCGAAAAAGTAAGATTTGACTCTGGCCATAAAAAGAACGCTTTTATAAATAGTATGCTAGCGGATTATTTTGATTTTACTGGTTTTTGCCCTGAAGTGGATATTGGCCTTGGAATTCCTCGGGAAACGATTCGCTTAGTAGAGATTGAGGACAGTGTTCGCTGCGTCGGTACGAAAACACCCGATATGGATGTGACGGATCGATTATATGAATCTGCAGAAAAGAAGAAACGTTGGCATCAAGGATTATGCGGTTACATCCTAAAAAAAGATTCTCCTAGCTGTGGTATGGAGCGCGTTAAAGTTTATAAGGGGGATATGCCGGGACGTAAGGGTATTGGTATATATGCCGAACGTTTGATGCAAAACTTTCCCAGCTTACCCGTAGAAGAGGAGGGACGGCTTGAGGATTCAAGGCTGCGGGAGAACTTTATTCAGCGGGTGTATATCTATTGGCGTTGGCAAACGATGGTAGATGATGGTCTGAGTTTAAAGGCGTTGCAGACTTTTCATGCTCAGCATAAATATATTTTTATGAGCCATGATCAGAACCTTGCTAGACCGTTGGGGGCGATGCTGGCAACAAAAGAGGCGGCAACAAAGGATCAAGCATTATTCAATCAGCTGGCTTCAAATTATCTTGAACAGATGATGACCTTGCTTAAGAAGGTGGCTACTCGTAATAACCATGTGAATACCTTGCATCATATTCAGGGGTATTTGAAAAACTATCTCAGTGCCGATGATAAGCAGGAGCTGACAGATATTATCCATCAATATCGTGAGGGCCTTTTACCTCTTATCGTACCGATTACGCTATTGCGTCATCATTTTCGACGTAATCCTGATAAATATATTGCTAACTCTTATTATATGCAGCCCCATCCCGGTGAGCTGATGCTACTGAATAATTTATAGGCTGGATGGATGTAGTTACTTGAAGCTCAGAAAACCCCGAGTAGGAATGATTACAGATCGAAATAAAATATTTGACCGGCAGCCATGGGATATGGCTGCCTATCGTTTGGGTAACGAATAATACGTTGTTGAACTAAGCCGCTTCGCGGAGCGGGCGTGCCCCCAGTATCACCAGCCACACTTAAGTCTCCATCAAACTGTTGGAGACCTCCTTATGACTCCCTTACGCCAACAAATGACCGATCAGATGACGCTGAGAGGTTTTGC
>JAKZRG010000106.1:0-32728 GCA_047518265.1 Oceanospirillum sp. | reverse complement strand
GCCCGATGATGGCAATCAAAACCGTAAACGCCCTATCCCACTATACTGACTGGACTATTGGTCACGTACATGCTGGCGCTCTGGGTTGGGTTGCGATGATTTCTATCGGTGCGATCTATCACCTGATCCCTCGTGTGTTCGGCAAAGAAGGCATGTATAGCACAAGCCTGATTAACGCCCACTTCTGGTTATCAACCATTGGTACCGTACTGTATATCGCTGCGATGTGGGTAAACGGTATTCTGCAGGGTCTGATGTGGCGTGCGGTAAATGCCGACGGTACTCTGACTTACAGCTTTGTTGAAGCACTTGAAGCAAGTCACCCAGGTTTCTTCGTTCGCTGGATGGGCGGTGCGTTCTGGGTACTGGGTATGCTGCTGATGGCCTACAACGTCTATATGACTGTTCGTAGCACTGAAGCTGCCAAGCCTATTGCACAGACTGCCTAGGGTAAGGATCGATAAACATGAAACACGAAACTATTGAAAAGAACATTGGCCTGATGGTCGTACTGATCCTGATCGTGGTCAGTTTCGGTGGTCTGGCTGAAATCGTTCCTCTGTTCTTCCAAAAGCAAACTACGCAGCCAGTTGAGGGCCTTAAGCCTTTGACAGCCCTGCAAATTGAAGGTCGTGACATCTACATCCGCGAAGGTTGTAATGTATGCCACTCTCAAATGGTACGTCCTTTCCGCTCAGAAACTGAACGTTACGGTCATTACTCTGTTGCAGGCGAGAGCGTTTGGAACCACCCATTCCTATGGGGATCCAAGCGTACAGGTCCTGATTTGGCTCGTGTAGGTGGTCGCTACTCTGATGATTGGCACCGTGCTCACCTGTATGACCCACGTGACGTGGTACCTGAGTCTAAAATGCCATCTTACCCTTGGCTTTTCAGCAACACTCTTGACGGTAGTCTAACCGCTAAGAAGCTGGATACTCTGCGTACTCTAGGTGTTCCATACACCGACGAAGATATCGCAAATGCCAAAGCTGAAGTACAAGGTAAAACCGAGATTGAAGCTATGGTTGCTTACCTACAGCAGCTAGGTACAGTGCTGAAGGATAAACGGTAAGGGTTTATGGACATCATAACTTTTCGCGGCATATTAACCATTTTGGTTACGGTAGGTTTTTTAGGTCTAGTTTTCTGGGCCTACAGCAAGGGGCGGAAGAAAGATTTCGATGAAGCCGCCAACCTGCCGTTTGCCGACAAGGATGACCATAATCTAGGCAAACCTGAATTGGAGAAAAAAGACCATGACTAGCTTTTGGAGCGCATGGATCACCGTCATCACCCTGGGTGTAATCTTCGGCTGCGCATGGCTTTTATTTGCCAACCGTAGTGCGGCCCCTAAAGGTGAAGCAAAAACTATGGGTCATAGCTTCGATGGAATCGAAGAGTATGACAATCCGATGCCTCGTTGGTGGTTTATTATGTTTATTGCCACCATCATCTACGGCCTAGTGTATCTAGCGCTGTATCCAGGCCTGGGTACCTATAAAGGTATGCTGGGTTGGACGCAGGAAGGTCAGTGGGAAGAAGAGATCGCCTATGCTGATGAGCATTATGCGCCTATCTTCGAACAGTATGGCAAAATCCCAGTTGAGCAACTGGCAAAAGATGCTGAAGCTATGAAAGTAGGTCAGCGCCTGTTTGCTAACAACTGTTCTCTTTGCCACGGTTCTGATGGTCGCGGTGCCTATGGCTTCCCGAACCTAACTGATACTGATTGGCTGTATGGCAGTTCTGCCGATGCGATTAAACACACTATTGTGAACGGTCGTAATGGTCAGATGCCTGCATGGGGCGAAGTACTGGGTGACGAAGGCGTGAACCAAATGGTTCAATACGTTCTAAGCCTAAGCGGTAAAGAAACTGATGCAGCGGCGGCCAAAACTGGTGGCGCAACATTTACCGCTATGTGTGCAGCGTGTCACGGTGCAGATGGTAAGGGTAACCCTATGCTGGGCGCACCTAACCTAGCGGATAACACTTGGTTATACCTAAACCCTGAATGGGGTGTAGCTAAGTCTGTTGAGCAGTCTATCCGTATTGGTCGTAATGGCCATATGCCTGCTCAGGCTAAGTATATCGGTGAAGATAAAGTTCATCTGGTAACTGCCTACGTTTACAGCCTGTCTCAAGGTAAGTAAACCATGAAGGAAGTGCGACAGAGTGTCGCACTTCTTTTTCCTGCCCCCGCTCTGCAAAATCCCGTAAAATTAGAGCTACCTGAACCTATATAACAATAACTTCCCGGTTCAACCTATTACACAGAAATAAGGTTGGTTAGTGCGATGACGGATAGAATTCCTACTCAGGACATTACTGATGCCGCGCAAAAAAAAGCGGCAGCACTGCGCGCAGCAAAAGGGCGCAAGGAAGAGAAAAAACAAGACGCTGAGTCTCTTTATCAGAAGCGACAACAGATTTATGTGCGTAAAGCTATAGGTTTATTCACCAATCTACGCACCAGCATGAACTGGGTACTACTGCTCGCCTATTTCAGCTTTTCTTGGATTCAGTGGAATGGTAAACAGGCTATTTTATTTGATCTGCCTAACCGCCAATTTCACGTCTTTGATATCACCTTTTTCCCCCATGACTTTATGTTGTTGTCTTGGGTGCTGATTATCTGTGCCTTTTTACTGTTTTTTATGACCGTATTTGCCGGAAGAGTCTGGTGTGGCTACACCTGCCCACAAAGCGTCTGGACTTTTCTCTATATCTGGGCCGAACGCGTTACCGAAGGCCCGCGCAATAAACGTATGTCACTGGATCGCAGCGAGCTAACCAAAGAAAAAGTAGTGCGTAAAGGTGCTAAGCATCTTCTTTGGCTCTTCTTCGCAGCCGCAACGGCTTTTGCCTTTGTCGGTTATTTCTCCGAGGTTCGAAATTTAGGCCCTCGTATTTTAGAAGGCGACCTAGGCCCTTGGGAATCCTGGTGGTTAATCTTCTTTGTGGCTGCAACCTATATCAATGCAGGCTGGTTACGCGAACAAGTCTGCATCTATATGTGCCCGTATGCTCGCTTCCAAAGTGTAATGTTTGATCGCGACACCTTAGTGGTATCTTATGATGCTAAACGTGGCGAAGGCCGCGGACCACGTAAGAAAGGCGCAACCGACTACAAAGAAAAAGGCTTAGGCGATTGTATCGATTGTGGCGTATGCGTTCAGGTTTGCCCCGTAGGCATCGATATTCGTGATGGTCTTCAATACGAATGCATCACATGTGCTGCCTGTATTGATGGCTGTAACGAGATGATGGATAAGATGGGCTACCCTCATGGTCTCGTGCGTTACACCACAGAAAACGAGTTAGAAGGCAAGAAGAGTCACATTCTCCGCCCACGTCTTATTGGTTATTTTGTCGCCCTCATGGCCATGATCATTGCACTTGGTTTTGCTGTTGGTGATCGAGTTCCTCTAGAACTGGAAGTTCTACGTGATCGTAACCAACTCTACCGCATGGATGTCAATGGCAACATTGAGAACAGCTACATCATTAAAATTGCCAACATGGCTCAGCAACCACACGATTATAGCCTGAGTGTTGAAGGTATCGATGGATTGGAACTCGTCGGCCAAACTGAAGTCACAGTTAACGCCGGTGAAGTGATCAACTTACCTGTTCGCATTATGCTCCATAAATCAAAAATGAATGTGCCAAGCGCAGACATTATTATCACCGTGAAATCCTCTGACGGTTCAGATCTTGAACTGGCAAAAGAATCACGCTTTATCAGTGCAGTACAACGGTAATATCTAAATGCAAAACACCAATAATAATTCCACTGCGTGGTACAAACAATTCTGGCCCTGGTTCCTACTGGCACCGTTAATTTTAACTGTCATAGTTGGGATTATTATGCTGACTTTCTCAATCCAAGAGTTTGATGGCACAGTAAAAGACAACTACTACAAGGAAGGCTTAGCCATTAACCAAGTACTTCAGCGTGATCGTAAAGCCGAAGAACTGAAAATGGCAGCACAGATGCAAGTGGATGAGTTAACCGGTGAAGTTGTACTTACTCTAACAGGCCAATTGGAAAATTGGCCTAATAATCTAAGACTACAGATGGTTAACCCAACCCGGGCAAAACTTGATTACGAAATCACATTAAACCAGGTTGCAAAAAACCACTATCGTGGACAGCTGGAAAAAGCGCCTAAAAACTTCTGGTACCTTGATATTTCTCCTATTGAAGACAATATCTGGCGCCTTAAAGGCGGTGCAAAATTCCCAGCTGCTGAAGCTATTGAGCTGACAGCAGGCTCTAACTAAATTATTTAGGGTTCCTATGAGCTTATCCTGCTACCACTGTGGAGAACCGGTACCGACCGGTTCCAACTTTTCTGTTGTTATCGAAAGTGAAAAACAAAGCATGTGCTGCCTCGGTTGCGAGGCAGTGGCTCATGCTATCGTGAATGGCGGTTTAGAAAACTATTACCGCTTTAGGGATGGCCCCGCAGCCAGACCCGACGACTTAAGTGATGAGCAGCAAGCTGCATTTGCTTTATACGATAGAACGGATGTGCAAGATAGCTTTGTTCGTGAAGTAGAAAACGGTCAACGAGAAGCCTCCCTAGCGATAGAAGGTATTACTTGTGCTGCCTGTGTTTGGCTGATTGAGCATCAGATGGGTAAAACCGATGGCGTGGACAATGTCCGGGTTAATCTGAGTAATCATAGGGCGACACTTCGCTGGAATACAGATGCTGTTGATCTCAGTAAGCTAATGGCACTGTTTAGTGCTATTGGCTTTCAGGCTTTTCCCTATCAAGCAGATGAACAACAAGAACGCCTAGTCAAGGAAGAGAAAAAGACGATTCGCCGTCTAATTATCGCTGGCATTGGCATGATGCAAGCGACTATGTTTGCCATCACACTTTATGCTGGCGCATTTGACGACATGGAAGAACAATACGTTGTGCTATTTCGCTGGTTATCGCTGATTGTTGCAACACCTGTGATTATTTACTCTGCACAACCTTTTTTTAAGGCTGCTTTCCGAGATTTTCGTGCCCGACATTTAAGTATGGATGTTCCTGTCTCTCTCGCAATTGGCGTAGCGTTTGCCGCCAGTGCTTGGGCTACGATCACCAATAGCGGCGAAGTCTATTTTGATTCCGTTAGCATGTTTACCTTTTTCCTGCTGTTTGGTCGTTATCTAGAAATGCGTGCACGACATCGTATTGGTCGTAGCGGCAATGCCCTTAATACATTAATCCCCACCAGTACAACTCGCCTAATCGATAATGAGGAAGAGGTTATCCTGACCCGAGAGCTCAGCGAAGGCGATATATTACTGATTAAACCAGGCCACACCGTACCCGCAGACGGTGAAATAATTGAAGGTCGCAGTAGCCTGAATGAATCGGCTCTGACAGGGGAGTATATGCCAGTCTCTAAGCAGACAGGTGATAAGGTGCTGGCAGGTACCATGAATACCGAAAGCCCCCTGAAAATTCGTGTGGAAAAAACCGGACATAATGCCCGTGTTGCTAACATTGTTCATCTATTGGATAGAGCCTTCTCTGAGCGCCCAAAAACAGCAGAAATCACTAATAGAGTCGCCCACTGGTTTGTTTTAGGGGTACTCGTTTCCACTTGCGCTGTCGGTCTGTATTGGTCACAGCACAAACCTGAAGATGCCTTTTGGATTGTTTTATCCGTTCTCGTGGTCACCTGCCCTTGCGCTCTATCATTGGCAACACCTACAGCGCTCACCACATCCACTAACGCTTTAAGAGAAAAAGGACTTTTAGTGACTCGTGGCCATGTCATTGAAACCCTTGCTCAAGCGACACGTATCGTTTTTGATAAAACAGGCACTCTGACCGAAGGTCGCCTGGTACTGACGGACACTCAAACGCTTGCAACAACACTAGATAATGATGAAGTTTTAAAACTAGCAGCAGCACTAGAGCGCAGCTCTGAACACCCTATTGCTCGTGCCTTTGATGAGTACCGCGGTTATTATCTGGCTAAGGAAGTGACCTCCACACCAGGTAAAGGTTTAGAAGGAATTATTCTAGGCGATACCTACCGTATTGGTACTGCCGACTTTGTTACAGGAAAAGCAGTCACTGAAAATACCGATTCAAATCTACCCACGCCACCTTCAGAAGATGATCAATGGTTACTGCTGGGTAAAAACAAACAACCTATTGCTTGGTTTGCTATCGGTGATCATATTCGTTCAGATGCAAAGCAAGCTATCAGTTCGCTAAAGGCTCTAGGTCTTGAGGTGGATCTCTTATCAGGAGATCAATCTGGCGCAGTAAAAACCGTTGCGGATCAAACGGGTATCAGCAATGTTCACTCTGGCGCATCTCCTGAAGATAAACTGTCCTATATCCGCCAACTGCAAGCCCAAGGTGAAAAGATCATCATGGTGGGTGACGGCGTGAATGATGTACCAGTACTGGCTGGAGCTGATATATCCATTGCCATGGGTGGTGCAACTGATTTAGCAAAAACCAGCGCCGACGCCCTACTGATGGCTAGCCATTTACAACGTATCGCCGACAGTATTCAGGTGAGCCGAAAAACTCGCAAGATTATACGACAAAATCTATCTTGGGCATTATTATACAACCTCACGGCACTCCCTTTAGCTGCAGCGGGTATTATTCCACCTTATTTAGCGGCTATAGGCATGTCTGCCAGTTCATTAATTGTTGTTATTAATGCTCTACGCCTGAATAAACAGGCACCAATGCTGGAAAATAGCCAGTTACAAACAGGGTACTGATATGAGTATGTTATTCCTGCTAATCCCAATATCCCTTACTTTATTGGGCGTAGCAATCTGGGCTTTTTTCTGGGCAGTAGACTCTAACCAGTTTGAAGATCTAAGCGGTCCGGCTTATAGCATTTTATACGATGACGATGAAACAGAAACCGTTAAAGCTGAAGCTCGCAGTAGCGCTATCACAACCGCATCTTCCGACAAAAACAATACTTAGCAATGGAACATAGCACCCACCTAATGGGCTCCATGACTCTAACCGCCGCCTTTTTCTTCGGTTTGATGGGCGGTGCCCATTGCATCGGTATGTGCGGTGGTATTATGAGCACCCTGTCTTTGGCCCGCAGCCAAGATAACTCCTTAATTGCCAATCTCTTAGCTTATAATTCAGGCCGAATATTTACTTATACTCTGACTGGCGGTTTAGTGGCTTTTTTTGGCACTCTGTTAACCGATCAATTACTGACAGTGGGCGTGATCTTACGTATCTTTGCTTCAGCTATGTTGATCTTGATGGCTTTTTATCTCGCCAACTGGTGGAAAGGTCTGGTTTACGTTGAAAGCTTAGGACGGTATATCTGGCGCTTTTTACAGCCAATTGCATCCAAACTGATGCCTGTACGCACGACAGGACAAGCCTTATTATTAGGCTTAGTCTGGGGCTGGTTGCCTTGCGGATTGATTTATAGCGTCCTTATCTGGACATTGTCAGCACAATCGCCTTTAGAAGGTGCTTTGATTATGTTGTTTTTCGGTTTAGGCACGCTTCCAGCCATGCTGTTAACCGGAAGCCTTGCCAGTCAATTTAAGCAACTGAGTCAATCTCCGGTACTTAGATCTATGGCAGCACTGTTAATTATTGCTTTTGCCTTATGGCAGCTAGCACCACTATTTTCTGGTGACCTAGTACACGCAGGTCACTAAGGCCAGATCCGGTAATACCTTATAAACAAAAATAAGGAAAACCTGAATCAATCACGGCCTGAGCTGGGATTGGTTCATTGATAATGTATCGGGCATGGCCTAACAAACAAAATTTTAATCATTAATAAGATGCAATCCATAAGGGTTTGTTAGCACTTATTAACTCCCCTTAACGGTATAAGAAGTAGGTATTATCATGAGTAATCTGAATCAAATTGAATGGGATCACGACCTTATTCAGCGCTACAACATCTCAGGTCCAAGATATACCTCTTACCCTACGGCCGTGCAGTTTACGGATCAATTTCGCGAAGCCGAATACAATGCAGCAGCACAACGCAGTCAAGACGCTGATGCTCCGCTATCTCTGTATTTTCATATTCCTTTCTGCGACACCATCTGCTTCTATTGTGGTTGCAATAAGATAGCGACTAAAGATACTGCTAAGGCACAACCTTATCTGGAGCGTGTCTACAAAGAGATCGCCATGCAAGCAGAGCGTGCTAGCAGCGAAGGTCGCTTGGTTAAACAGTTACACTGGGGCGGCGGCACGCCGACTTTTTTAAGCCATGATCAGATGCGTGAACTGATGGCGGTAACCCGCAAACACTTCCAGCTTCAAGGTGATGACGAAGGAGATTTCTCTATTGAAATTGACCCTCGCGAAGCCACTGGCGAAAGTATGGAGCTGTTGCGCGAGATAGGCTTTAACCGTGTCAGCTTAGGTGTACAGGACTTTAACCCTGCAGTACAAAAAGCAGTTAACCGTATTCAATCTGAAGAGATGACTCAGGAGATTCTGGATCACTCTCGTCGCTTAGGTTTTCGCTCCCTTAACATTGATCTTATATATGGCTTGCCACTGCAAACTGCAGATAGCTTTGCTGAGACACTGGAAACCATTATCAAGATGAGCCCAGATCGTATTTCGGTCTTTAACTATGCTCACCTGCCTGAACGTTTTAAACCTCAACGCCGTATCAATAACGATGATCTGCCATCTCCCGATACTAAGCTTAAGATTTTGGAACACACGATTAATCGCTTAGTAGAAGCCGGTTATGTCTATATTGGCATGGATCACTTTGCCAAACCTGATGATGCTTTAGCTATTGCACAAAGCGAAGGCAAACTACACCGTAACTTCCAGGGTTATACGACTCACTCGGATTGCGATTTAATTGCGATGGGTGTGTCCTCTATTAGCCAGCAAGCTAATACCTACAGCCAAAATGCTTATACCATTGAAGAATACGAGAACAGTATTGATAAGGGTGAGCTGCCGGTCATAAAGGGTGTTGAGCTGACAGAAGACGATCTATTACGTCGCAGTGTGATCAACCAAATTATCTGTCATTTTAAATTGGATGGCGATCAGATCAGTCAAGACTTTAGTATTAACTTTGAAGAATACTTTGCTGAAGAACTGGAGTTTCTTGAGCAACACTGTCGTGATGGCCTGGTTATACGAGAAGGAAATACCTTTACGGTAACCCCCGCTGGACACTTATTGGTACGTGCAGTTTGTATGGCTTTTGATAAGTATTTAGACAAAAAAGCACTGACTCAATCTTATTCTCGGATTATCTAACACTAATAATAAGATCTAACACCAGCAATAAGATCTAACAAGTAAGCAAGATTCCAGGCCGCAAGCCTGGATCCGGCTTATGCTACAGATGATTATTAAGGTTGATATCTAAGCGCATTCCTTCAATGTTAACCGGCTTATTCTAAAACCGGTTAACTGTCTCAAATCAATATTTACTAATAAATCTGATTTGCGTCAAAAAAGCTTTGCGTAAAATGGCAAATTGTTCATAATGAACTACGACCATAATCGTCAACAATTATTAAAATAAGCCCGGAGTTCAGTCATGCCAAAAGGGCAACTTAAGGGAATTTGTTTTCACCCTAGCAAGGAAACTAAGTGTGTTACTTGTAGCTTAAGTTCTTTATGTTTACCAATCTCTTTAAACTTTGAAGACATTGATCAACTGGATAAGATCATTAAGCGCAGACAACCTTTGAAAAAAGGTGAACACCTATTCCATCAAGGCGACCGCTTTGATTGTGTTTATGCTGTCCGTTCCGGCAGTATAAAAAACTACGCCATGACCAATGATGGTGAAGAACAGATTACCAATTTCCATCTGCCTAGCGAGTTAGTCGGCTTGGACGGTATTGATTGTGATACCTACCCTGTTTCTGCTAAAGCACTGGAAACGACCACTGTTTGTGAAATCCCATTTTCTCGTTTGGAAGAACTGGCAAAAGAACTACCAGAACTCAGATCTCAGATATTACGCATCATGAGTCGAGAACTGCGTGATGATAAACAGATGATGATGTTACTTAGCAAGAAGAATGCTGAGCAGCGTGTTGCTACCTTTATCACAAATCTTTCGACTCGTTTTAAGCGTCGAGGATATTCGCCTTATACTTTCCGCCTGCCGATGTCTCGCAACGAGATAGGTAACTATCTTGGTTTAGCGGTTGAGACCGTCAGTCGGGTATTTACTCGCTTCCAAAATAGTGAATTGATTGCGGTAAATGGAAAAGAAGTCCATATTCTAAATATGGACGACCTAAATGATTTAGCTGGTTTGCCAGACTTCGAATCAAAACATGTCGAAGTTACAGATGTAACGGCAGGCTAGAGAAAACAAACAGGTCTCCATAACGGGATAAAATATATCCTGATTTAATATTGGAGGCCTGTATGATCATTGATGAACTCTATTTAAAAAACCTCATTCACTGTGTGTCTGATTTTCCTGAAAAAGGCCATAAGTTTCGCGATCTTTCCCCATTATTGGCCGAACCCAAAGCCCTGCAAATTGCCTGCGACCTATTAATTCACCGCTATACTGCTGCTAATATAACGGCTGTTGTCACTGTTAGTGATAGTGGACTATTACCCGGATCAATTGTGGCTTATAGACTACAAAAACCTCTGATACGTATTCGTCCCCCTCAAATGATTCCAAACGAAAGCTTCAGTGAAGACGTTGATAATGCTTTAGGCCATCAGGCGGTTGCACTAAGTAAGACGGCACTCACCGAAGGAGATAACGTATTACTGTTTGATGACGCCATCGCTAGCGGTGAAAGCATGATGGCCGCCGCATCACTGGTCAGACGCTTTAATGCCCGTATTCATGAAGCTTGCACCTTGGTCGATCTACCTGATGCCGGTGGTAGGGAGAAACTGATCGAACGAGACGTTCCCTTTTATGCGCTAATGACATTCGAGGATTAAATGGCTAGAGGCTAGAGGCTAGAGGCTAGAGGCTAGAGGCTAGAGGCTAGAGGCTAGAGGCTAGAGGCTAGAGGCTAGAGGCTAGAGGCTAGAGGCTAGAGGCTAGAGAAAACAGCATAACGGCTGATAAAGAGTGTATCAGCCGTTTTTATGCCAAAAATATAAATATCAACTGGCAGCATCTACAATTTCGATGCGATTCGCCATTATACTTAATTGCTTGTCTTCAAGGTTTTTAAAATCAAACAAATTGGCATCCGCTAGCTGAGAAGGTGCCACATTCTGCATAGCACGGAACATAATATCCAAACGACCAGGATGCTGCTCTTCCCAGGATTGCAGCATCTCTTTTATCACCTGACGCTGCAAACCATCCTGAGAACCGCAAAGATTACATGGAATAATTGGGAATTCTTTAAAGTTTGAAAACTCTGAAATATCGCTTTCATGGCAAAATGCCAAGGGACGAATCACTATATTTTTCCCATCATCACTCAGCAGTTTAGGCGGCATTGATTTTATAGTCCCGCCATAGAACATATTCAAAAATAGCGTTTCCAGCATATCGTCCCGGTGATGACCCAAAGCGATCTTAGTGGCACCAATCTCTTCAGCAAAACCGTATAAAGACCCACGACGCAGACGGGAACATAGTGCACAGGTGGTCTTACCCTCTGGTACCTTCTCTTGTACGATGCTGTAGGTATCTCGCTCTAGAATATGATAGTCCACACCAATTGAGGCGAGATATTCGGGTAGAATATGTTCCGGAAAGCCCGGCTGTTTCTGGTCTAGATTCACGGCTATCAGATCAAAATGAATCGGCGCACTTTTTTGCAGATTCATTAAAATATCCAACATGGTATAAGAATCTTTCCCGCCGGATAAACACACCATGATTTTGTCACCATCCTGGATCATATCGTACTCAGCAATCGCCTGTCCGACATGACGACGTAAACGCTTTTGTAGCTTATTAAAGTCGCGTTTCTGTGTAGCTAACAATTCCTGCATGGGTACTCCGGCACGGGTAGGGAAAACAGGGGCTCTTTTACCCAAAAAAAAGTCATTTGTAAACTTAAACACTGAAGAAAAAATCATAAAAATGGCAACACTTTGATGTATAAAGCGTTTATGATTAATCCTTAATTATATTTTTCCAATGGATGTTAGGTAACAGTGTCTGATGAATACTCTGCAACGATCGCGTTTGCTGGACACGCTGCAGCTGGTACTTGAAGCCCACCCCCATGGGCTCAATGAACATGCCCTGATAAAAGCGTTAGGGGAAGTTGGCGTGATCGAAGTCACAGCCCAAACCTTCTCCGATACCATGACACTTTTTCGCACTCATTTTCTGGTCTATAACGCTCTTTATGAGCTCAAAGATCAGCTCATTAAGAATGCTCACTGGATTCTTGAAATCTCAGCGGTCAATATTAAGCTCCACCCTTATGAATTTGGTCACGATCTGTTAGAAGAACGCGACCCTATGCGCGACTATTATCTCGACCTTTCTGCCCTGCAAGATACGACGCAGGATGAATTAGACGATATGTTGCGTAATTTCTGGAAAAAAATTGATATTGAAGAAGAAAAACAGGTTGCCAGAGGCTTAAGTCAAAAAGCCTTACGCTGTATGGATCTTGAAGAACCTATTACCTTTGATGAAATCAAAAAAAGGTATCGTAAACTGGCCATGCAGCACCACCCTGATCGCGGTGGTGACCCGATTAAAATTCAAGAAATTAACGAAGCAATGGAAGTACTTAAGGCTGCCTTTCGATGATAAAATCAATTCGGGTCAAAAGACTATTATCTCTACTCCCCTTACTGGCTTTATTCCTGCCATCTATTACCTATGCGGCGCGCCATGCCGTCGTTTTGCAGTACCAGCATATCAGTGATCGTACACCACCCAGCAAGAGTGCCTCTGAAAAAAACTTTATCGAACATCTCGATTACTTAGAACAAAACAACTATAAAGTCTGGCCTCTGGAAAAAATCGTTAAGCGCCTGAAAAATAAGCGCACACTGCCAGATAAAGTCGTGGCCATTACCTTTGATAATGCTTATATCAGCGTTTTTGAAAATGCTCTGCCACAATTAGCCCGGCGTGAACTGCCCTTTACGGTCTTTGTAGCTGCAGCCCCTATTATCAAAGAACATCCACTGTATATGAGCTGGAAACAACTTCGAGAAGTCCAGCGACAAGGCGGTACAATTGGCAGCATGGGACTAACCGCCAGCAATATGGCTAAACCCATGCCAGAAGAATGGCCGGAGCAACAGTTAGAGCGCCTAAAGAAAGACTTAGAGCTGAACGAAAAGGCTATTCAGACCAAGCTCAATATAAAACCCACTTTATTCGCTTATCCTCAGGGCCAAGCTAATGAACAAGCCAAAAAACTGATTAAGCGTATGGGTTACACCGGTTTTGGCCTACAACAAGGACCTGCCAGTCGATTCAGTAGCTTTAGCTACCAACCTCGATTCAAAGCAACCGGCACAGCGAAAAACATTAACAACCTTGCCGTAAAACTCAGCAGCCTACCTTTACCAGTGCGCAGAGTGAAAGCGGGAAAGACCTTACTCCTACATGACAATAAGTACCCAGAAGCAGTTGTGCAGTTCTATTCTGGTAGTTATGTATTAAGTGGTTTGCGCTGTAAAAACGCTCAAGGCCTTCCTGTAAGCAATTATCCTCAACCCGGGAAAAAACCAAGCGTCATGCTAAAAAGCAAGCTGGGTGAGAGTGTAGGCCCTGTAGAGTATTATTGTACGGCGCCACACGACAAGTCTTCTCGCTTTTATTGGTTCTCCCATACATGGATTCGCCCTGATAAAGAAGGTCGCTGGTAAGTCCTCTAACAGCAGCAATACCATACCCGCGCATTATAGATATTCTTCAGCCATTGCCTGAAGAATATCTACTCTGATAATAGGTCGACACCACTCTACACAAAACTCTTCGAATAAATCGAAAGGAAACCTTACTTTTCAGCTCTTTTTTTACTTTTTTAACTCGTTAAGCTTAATCCTAGATTGCCAGTAGACAATAGCTGGTAAAGATTAAAATTTATAACGAGGCATTTATGGGTTTATTAGTCAAAGGGCAGTGGCAGGATCAGTGGTACAACACCCAAAAAACGGATGGCCAATTTATCCGTGAATCGGCTCAATTTCGTCACCAGATAGGCTCTGAGGACTTTCCTGTAGAATCGACCCGCTACCATCTATACATCTCCCATGCCTGTCCTTGGGCTCACAGAACGATGATAGTACGACACCTAAAAGGATTAGAGCCCCTAGTAAGCATTAGCGCGGTTTCTCCTGATATGCTCTCTGAGGGCTGGCAGTACGACAAACCCGAATCTAACTACGGCTTTAATCACCATCATCAGTTATACACAAAGGCTCAGTCTGATTATAGCGGTCGAGTAACCGTACCTGTGTTATGGGATAAACAGCTACATACGATCGTTAACAACGAATCCTCAGAGATTATTCGCATTTTCAATTCAGCCTTTAATAGCATCACCGAGAACCAGATCAATCTTTACCCACAACCTCTACGGGATGAAATCGATAGTCTTAACGAGCAGATCTATAGCAATATCAATAATGGTGTATACCGCTGTGGCTTTGCCACAACTCAAGCGGCCTATGAAGAAGCCTTTGAAGCATTATTTCAATGTCTCGACCAGATTGAAGAGCGGCTTAGCAAGCAAGCCTACCTTACTGGTGAATATCTAACAGAAGCCGATATCCGCTTATTTACTACATTGATTCGTTTTGATGCCGTCTATGTGGGCCACTTTAAATGCAATCAACGGCGCATAGCGGATTACCCCAACCTATGGGACTACACTAAGGCGATTTACCAGTTTAAGAACATTAAAGACACCGTGCATTTTGATCAGATTAAACGCCATTACTATTACAGCCACGATACGATCAATCCGACACGAGTCGTCCCGCTAGGCCCCGATCTGACACCACTAGGAGATAAGATAGAACGTCCTGAACCGGTTTTATATTTGGGATAAGTTAAAAACTAGAGAGGCTCTATTGATTACTTAAGAGATGGTATAACCAAGACTAATAGATTGACCATCCTATAATAAAGAAGGCCTGCAATAGAATTGCAGGCCACAACAGGCTACAGAATAGCACTGATTTAACGGAGATCTTATTTCACTGACATCACTGCAGCGACATACCCAAACAAAATTCTTTAGCTTGTAGCCAGAAAGCATAGAAGCTGTCTGTAGAGAACATTTTGTTTGAGTACTTTCATAATCAGAAGGTTGGCACTGGGCCTTTTAACAAACGCACATACATCAGTGCCGTTGTTGTTGCATCCCCCAAAGCACTGTGGCGCTGTCCCACCATAGGTACACCCAGTTTCTCTGCAATCTTCTCAAAATGCAGATCTGGTTGAAGCTCAGGATTAGCCCGCCGAACCTTACTCTGATAACTATGAGACAGCTCTATGGTTTTATTGGGCAGACTGAAACCGAAACGAGGGCGGATAAAACGATTTAAGACCGTAATGTCATAGTCGATATAGTAACCCATAATCGGGCGGTTACCGACAAATTGTAGCAACTGCTCCAACGCATCGGATATCACTTCTCCACCGTGCAGATCCACACCACGAATACGATGAATCTTAATAGAGTCACCCGTCAGGCTCTCAGGTTTCTGTAATTTAATGTCCAGCTTTTCACTGGTTAACACCTGAGCCCCTTTAATTTTTACTGCGGCGATAGACACCAACTCCGCTTTTTGCGGGTCGAGGTCGGTCATCTCACAGTCCAAGGCGATCACTTCATCGCCTGTATAGGGCTCAAACATAAAGGCATAATCACCATCTTTATGAGCCCACTTATCGGTAGCACTTCTTATTGTTTTTAAAACCATTTTGCTTACCCCACAGAAACTTAAGTTTTATTGTTATCTGTCAAGATGGTAGCGGTGCGACATTCTCGACTTAAATTCTTTTACCATATGCAGCGCTTCCCGAAGCAGATCCCGATCAAGTTTATTAAGACCTACCGCACTGATCATATTCCCATCACCTGGAGCAGCCTGGCCGGTTTCGACTCTCAACTGCTGCTGCAGACGCAGAGTACTCAGAACAGCCAAAGCCTCAGATAAATCATCAGCAAATTTACGCTTCATAGCGCGCTTTTCTACCAATGCCTCGATACGCTGAAAGGTATTGGTTTCTTTGACCTTAAACTGCAGCGCCATAGTACGTACGCCATGTACAATAGGAAAAATACCCCCTTTTTTAATATCCATAGCATCTGATTTTTTCAGACCACCAAAGAAGGTCAAAGGCGTACTAAAACGACGCAGCGGCATAGCAAAATAGGAATAAAAGACCTCATTACCTTCCAATGTATGGAAGAGGTCATTACGAAGATTCTTAAACAGGAGAGAATCACCTGCCACGGGATGGGCATCTACAAATATTGCCAGATTCATCAAACCATTGCCCTCAACGGACGCGGTCCAACTTCTTAATGTCTTGCGCCACTCGGACTCACGCATCACCCACTCAGGGTTTGATACCATAATTTTTCCCGGACACAGAGGATAGCCAAAATCCAGTAATGTACTGGTAAACTTATCCATCACTTTACTGCATTCATTCCAATCCAGATCATCCGCAATAATCAGAGCATTATCCTGATCTGTTTTCAGTACCTGCTCACCACGCCCCTCACTCCCCATCACCAGTAAACAGGTTTTCTTGCGAATCTCTTCCGGCACCAGTTGCTCATAAGCTTTGGCGATTATACGACCATTCAAGGCAGCCAGTAGATCCATAGCAAAGCGTACTTTCACACCCTGAGCCACTAAACCATTAATCAGTTCTGTGGTGCCCTGAGCGGCTATAGCAAGCTCTTCAAGATTACTGGCCCGCTCAATCTGCAAACCAATCACGTGGGATTGACTGGAGAAAAAACTCAATACATCAGTCAACTCAACCAAGCCAGCTAATTGGCCATGATCAAATGCCACCACACGCTGAATCTTATGACGCGTCATCAGAACCAGAGCATTAAATAGGAAGTCATCAGACTCTACCGTTAATAAGTCATAACTGGCCAGATCACAGATATCACTCTCAAGCCCCATATCCTGTAATACAACGCCTTCAAGTAGATCCGTTCGAGTTACCATCCCATACTGACTACCCTTCTGAACAAGTAGACAGTCAGCATGCTGCTCACGCATCGTACGTGTAGCTTCAAGAATAGTGGTGCCGGATTTCAGAATAACCGCGTCACGGAGGACAGAGTCTTTTACCTTGGCCAGCATAAAGGTGGACATATCGCCGCCGCCCAGCTTTTCACTGCGTCGCTGTTCAAGTAGACGGGCTTTTTCGGCCAAGGTATTTTGGAAATAGGCAGCAAAAGCCTCATTGGCCTCCATCAGCTCTAAAAAAACTTCTTTTGGAAACTGCCAGGAAATTGTTTCTTCTAGTGTACGGAAGGTATAGCGACTGGAACCATTAATAATACTGATCGCACCGAATAGATCCTCATGGGCATATTCGCGGATAACCCCACCATACGGGTCAGTCTCATGAGCCTGATCATCGAGCTCAGCTACAGCACCTTTCAGAACGACATAGACAGACTCAGCCTCTTGCCCACCATCAATGATGGTCTCACCATTACCAAAATAACCAATATCAAGACGAGAGACTAATTTATGCTGCTCTTCCGGGCTGAGCAAATCAAACGGCGGATGAGAAAGATCAAACTCACTGCTCATAGATTTTTTATCCTAATTATCAGAGCCTTTTACCACAAAATAACATTATTCACATACAAAAAAACATAGCCAAACAAAAGCCTTGCGATACTCACAGACTAACTGCCTGAGAATAGAGTGACAGGTATAAAAAAGAACTTTTGTTTAGATTTTCAACATGCTGTAAGGCCCAATACAAAGGGCCTACAGCATGCTGTTTAAAATTACGCTATAGGACAATTTAGCAGACCCGTCAGTCAGCTGTAAGCCGTACTTTAGTCTCAACACAACAGCTGACTAAGGGAAAAATAAAGGGAGGGTAAAATGAATAAAAAATCAGGGGCAGACTTTTGACAATAAGCTATCACTTACCAGCAGCAACTGCTTTTTATCGATATCCAGCGCTCCTTTTTCACCTACTGGCACCAGCTCACGAGAACTACAGTTAAGTACAAAATGATTGCTAGCCACGCGATCGGTGTAATGTTTTTCAAAACGATACAACACAAATTCTGCAATACGCTGATCGCCAATCATACGCGTATCAACACTTTTGTTATCAAGCACAGTAAAAGCAGAGATCATCGGGAATGTATAGGTCCAAGGACGCCAGATCTTACCCGGAGCTTCCGAGGAAACAACAATCGATTCAGAAGGAAGCTTCTGGAGTTTGTGGCTATACCAGCCGTAATCCATATTGATTTGATAAGCCAACATGCCTGCTCCGGCAAAAGCAGGAACAAACCACTTTGGAATTCTTCCCAAACTGAGCTTGCGAAGTATCAATGCGATACCTGCTGCTGCCAAACCTGCTGAAAACGCTGCCAATAAATGCCAGATCATAAAAACTTTTTCCTCAAAAAACGTATCCTGAAAGTAAAACGGGCTTTCTGTCATCCAGAAAGCCCGCTCTCACTTTATGTCCTTATGTAGAAAGAGTCTACATCTGGATGATTAGTGATCAACTGCAGCGCCAGCACCTTTAGGGTAACGTACGCTTTCAACCAGATCTTGAATCTCTTGAGGAGGCTCTTCAGTCGCAGAAGATACAACATATGCAACTGTGAAGTTGATGATTGCACCGATTGCACCAAAGGACAGAGGAGAGATACCCAGAATCCAGTTTTCAGGATTATCAGGCAAGTTTGCAGTACCTGGAATGAACAACCAACCTTTGTACATAAAGATGTAAACAAGAGTGATAGTCAGGCCAGACAGCATACCCGCAACTGCACCTTTATTGTTAATACGCTTGGAGAAGATACCCATCATCAGCACAGGGAATAGGGATGCCGCAGCAATACCGAACGCCAGTGCTACTACCTGAGCCGCGAAGCCAGGAGGGTTCATACCAAGATAAGTTGCAATACAAATGGCGACGGTCATGGAGGCACGTGCCGCCATCAGCTCGCCTTTCTCCGAAATATCCGGATTTATCGAGTTCTTGATCAAATCGTGACTAATCGCAGAAGAGATAGCCAATAGCAGACCTGCAGCAGTTGACAATGCAGCCGCCAGACCACCCGCAGCGATCAAACCAATTACCCAACCAGGAAGCTGTGCAATTTCAGGGTTAGCCAGTACTAGGATGTCACGGTTATAAGTCAGCTCGTTACCTTCCCAACCACGATCAGACATATCAGCCTTGCCGTTGTAGAATTGGATACGACCATCATTATTTTTGTCTTCAAACTTGATTAACTTAGTTTCTTCCCAAGTCTTCATCCAATCAGGACGCTCGTCATACTTGATAGACTCAGCTTTTACACCATCAGGATAAACAGTGTTGATCAGGTTCAGACGCGCCATAGAAGCTACTGCAGGAGCAGTCAGATATAGCAGAGCGATAAAGATCAGTGCCCAACCAGCAGACCAGCGTGCATCAGCTACTTTAGGTACAGTGAAGAAACGAATAATTACGTGTGGCAGACCAGCAGTACCAATCATCAGAGTCAGAGTAAACAGAACCATGTTCAGTTTATTCGGAACATCTGCGGTATAAGCAGCAAAACCAAGATCAACAACAATCTGATCCAGTTTAGCCAGCAGAGGCATACCAGACTCTACGTGATCACCAAACAGACCAAACGCAGGGATTGGGTTACCCGTCAGCTCCATAGAGATGAAGATAGCAGGAATAGTATAAGCAATAATCAGAACGACATACTGAGCCACCTGAGTATAGGTAATACCTTTCATGCCACCCAGTACTGCGTAGAAGAATACTACAACAGACGCAATAACCAGACCGGTGTCTTTATCTACTTCCAAGAAGCGAGAGAAAGCAATACCAGCACCAGCCATCTGACCGATTACGTAAGTAACAGAAGCAACAATCAAACAGGCTACTGCAACCAGACGTGCAGTTTTACTGTAGAAACGCTCACCAATAAAATCTGGCACAGTGAACTTACCAAATTTACGCAGGTAAGGAGCCAGTAGCATCGCCAGCAGTACGTAACCACCGGTCCAACCCATCAGGAAGCTTGAGTTTGCATAACCACCAGCAGCCAAAAGACCTGCCATGGAGATAAAAGAAGCTGCAGACATCCAGTCAGCGGCTGTTGCCATACCGTTAGCAACCGGGTGAACACCACCACCGGCAACATAGAACTCTTTCGTCGAACCCGCGCGGGCCCAGATTGCGATGCCGAAGTAAAGTGCAAAAGATGCACCTACAAACATCAAGTTGATATAAAACTGATCCATTGCAGATTACTCCTCAAGTCCCATGTCACGATCCAGCTTATTCATTCTCCATGCATAATGAAAAATGATGCCGATGAAAGTCAAAATTGAACCTTGCTGAGCAAACCAAAAACCCAGATCAGCTCCACCTACTGAGATACCAGCAAGCAAAGGACGCAGAAGGATACCAAAGCCATAGGACGCAATCGCCCATACAACCAGGCTGCCAATGATCAGACGGACATTCGCCGACCAATACTCAGCCCCTTTGGATTTATCATCTACCATAGTGATGCTCTCCGTTTATTGTTATGTAAGAGTTCATATAAGCCTGTAAACATAATGAGGAGCCAGCAACAAGTATAATCAATGACACTCAGTGACATTTAAATGATCAATACAAGCTTTTTGCTCTACCCTCATTTTATTGTTATGGACGCTCCTAATTTTCAGGCATGGTCAATTTTTAAAAATATCGCTTCCAATGTAATCCCCGACATTAGTAGTAGAACGAAATGATCAATATTAAAAAATAAATAAAATCGTTAAAAAACATACAGATAGATAGAATTTTGGCTTTCTAGAAAAATCATTTATCTTGCTTTCTACTATAAAGGTCTAATAGGGTTCTGAGGATAAAAAGGGGCAAATAGAACCAAACGGTCACACTTTGCACAGTTTAATAAAGTAGTAACACCTGCTGTAGATAGATTATTACCTTTGATATGCTGCTATGCATATAAAGTTACACCCTATATTATTATTCAGTGATTAATAAATGGGGAATTAAAAACAAGACTATTAAACGAACGTATTGAAACCAGACAGATTCCAGAGAAGAAGGGGCCAATCATTTATATGCGATATTTATTGTATAGTGAACGTATTTTTAAAGCCTTTTCAAATCATCTGACAAAGTAGTCGCCCCTTCAAGTTACGCCCTACGGGGCTTCAGAGACTCCCTAGATCTCTTGGAATACGGATATTATCCACCAGCCACTGAATATCTTCCGGCGGTTCCGGTGTCACACTGGACACAACAAATGCGATGATAAAATTCATCACCATACCCAATGCACCAAAACCTTCTGGTGAAATACCAAGAAAAAGATCATCTTTGGTGCCACCTAGGCATTTGAAATAAATAATATAGGCCAGCGTTGATATAGCCCCTATCAGCATTCCAGCAATGGCTCCCTCTTTATTCATTCGTTTAAAGAAGATCCCCATAACAATCATTGGAAAGAAGGTAGCAGCAGCCAGACCAAAGACCACAGCTACCGTAGTGACAACGGAATCAGGAGGATTCAACCCTAAATAACCGGAGACCACGATAGCCGCAATGGAAGCCATTCGGGCAATCACGAGTTCTTGCCGCTCATTCATTTCCGGCAAGAGAGTCTTTTTCAACAAATCATGAGAAATAGAGGTCGAGATCACCAGTAATAAACCCGCTGCCGTTGATAGCGCGGCTGCAAGCGCTCCTGCCGCAACCAGAGCGATCACCCACTCTGGCAAATTAACAATCTCAGAATTAGCTAATACCATAATGTCCTGATCAATAAATACCTCATTGGCGTAGGGTTGTCGATCAGGGTCAAAACCAGGTGATGTATCCGTATCTATCATAGGATTTTCCGCTAAACGCTGCCCTTGCTCACCATAACGATCATTCAGCTCAGGTTTACCTCCTAAAAAAGCATCACCTGCCGCATACTGCACCTTGTTATCGCCATTTCGATCATTCCAGGCAATTAGCCCCGAGAGCTCCCAGCTCTTAAACCATTCAGGCATATCGCTGTAGGCTATACCTTCACCGTGCTGACCGTTGATAGTATTGATCAGATTCAACTGACTCATGGCACTCACGGCTGGAACAGTCAGATAAAGAATCGCGACAAACATTAATGCCCAAGCAGCAGAAGCTCGGGCATCACGTACAGAGGGAACGGTAAAGAATCGCACGATAACATGAGGTAAACCAGCAGTGCCTGCCATCAAAGTAGCGGTAATAAAGAAAGTGTCTAGGGTTGAACGAGCACCCGTAGTGTACTCATGGAAACCCAGGTCTTGCACAATGTCATCCAGTGTATCGAGCACAGAGTTGCCTGCCCAACTAGGATTAACGGATGCGAGTACCGTTGCACCAAGCCCGGTTTGCGGTAACACATGGTCAGTTACCTGCATGACCAAAAAAAAAGCTGGGACGGTATAAGCAAAGGTCAGAATGCAATACTGAGCGATCTGAGTATAGGTAACCCCCTTCATGCCTCCCAGTACCACATATAAGAACATGATAAACATACCAATCAGTACACCCCAATCGATACTGACATGTAAAAAATGGGAAAACACAATGCCAGCCCCACGCATCTGACCCGAGATATAGATAAAGGAGATAAAAATTACGCCAATCAACGCAATCGTACGGGCAACATTGGAGTCATAACGATCCCCAATAAAATCTGGCACAGTGAACTTACCGAATTTACGTAGATAAGGCGCTAACAGCATTGCCAGCATCACATACCCTCCTGTCCACCCCATCAGATAAACTGAGGCGTCATAACCGGTAAAAGATACAATGCCGGTCAAAGACATAAAGGCTGCTACCGACACCCAGACGGCGGCAGTTGCCATACCATTAGCAGCAGGATGCACTCGACTCCCCGCAACATAATACTCCTGCGTTGAGCTTGCACGGTTCCAAATAGCAATACCGAGATACAACGCAAACGACAGCCCTATAAACAGGTAAGTAAGCACATTAAGGCTCATAGTAAGAACAGATTGTTGAAAATATATTTTAACGGAGGAAGACTATAAACACTCAACCGCACCTTTATTCGTGCACATCATATTTCTTGTCGAGTTTATTCATATTGAAGGCGTACATTACCAACAGTGCTAAAAAGACAAAAATAGAGCCTTGCTGAGCAAACCAGAACCCCACTTTAAAGCCGAAGAAGTGAATCATATTGAGTTCATCAGCAAAGAGAATGCCGCAACCGTAAGAGACCACAAACCAGATAATGAGGTAACGAATAATCAGCTCAACATTTTCACGCCAATACGCAGCAGCTTGCTCTTCTTTCATAGATGACCTTTTTTATTGTTTTTTATTAGGAGTGCAAAACGATCAAGACTACAACTTAACAAATTTAAACACTTTAAACCTTTGACCTTAGTCTTACGCCTATCACTAAAAGATCATATTTTTAACTTTCGAGGGGACACTATTGTGACGCAAAATGATATTTGCCTTGAAGCCAACACCCAGCTACATAACAATAAGTGACCAAACGAAAGTTTTTCTATAAAGATCGTTACACCACCCGGTCAGTGGCCGGAGGACATCGGAATACTTTTGCTAAGTATATTTTCCATCAGGTGATTGAGTATGTTCCAAGGTTGGGTATTAGTTATTATCTCGCTGTTTTATATGGCGATTCTGTTCTCTATCGCATGGTGGGGTGATACCAAAGCAAAACGCAGCAAAGCCCGCTTAAATTCCCGACGTCCGTTTGTTTACAGCTTAGCGTTAGCGGTTTATTGCACGTCATGGAGTTTTTACGGCACCGTTGGGCAAGCGACTCATAGTAGCTGGACCTATGTCAGTATTTTCTTAGGCCCGATCATTATGTATCTGCTGTTTTCCAGCTTGATTCGTAAAATCATTCGGGTCAGTAAAAAGCAAAATATCACCTCAATTGCCGATTTTATTGCATCTCGCTATGGTAAAACTCAAGGACTGGCAGTTCTCGTCACCCTGATAGCATTAGTTGGTACCCTGCCGTACATTGCTATACAGCTGAAAGCCGTTTCCATGTCCTACAATGTGATAACCAGCTACCCAGCTCCTTTGACTGATTCGGCACTTAACATCTATAGTGATACGGCATTTTATGTCGCCATTATGATGGCCGTATTTGCAATCATTTTCGGTACTCGCCATATTGATGCAACAGAACACCATGAAGGCTTGGTACTGGCCATTGCATTTGAATCTATCGTCAAGCTCGTCGCCTTTATGGCTGTAGGTGCCTATATTACCTACAGCATGTTTAATGGCTTTAACGATCTGCTCACCCATGCCCGCTATTATCTGGAGATAGAAAAACAGCTCAGTAAAGATCCAATCAATAACGGTTTTATTGCCCAGACCGTTTTATCCATGCTGGCCGTTTTCTGCCTACCGCGACAATTCCATATGGCCGTGGTAGAAAACACCCATGTGGATGATTCCAGAACAGCCCGTTGGGTTTTCCCCTCCTATCTTTTTGCCATTGCCTTTTTTGTGTTGCCTATCGCAGCTGCGGGTTTGTTGATCTTTCCCGATGGCACTGTAGAACCGGATACCTTTGTTCTTACGCTTCCAATGGCCGCTCAAGATGAATTCTTAACCCTGCTGGCTTTTATTGGCGGTTTTTCTGCAGCAACCAGCATGGTTATTCTGGCCACTATTGCCATCAGCATCATGGTCTCTAACGATATAGTGATCCCGCTATTACTGAAGTTCCGCTGGAGCGGTAATACTTCCCATCATGATTTTGGCCGCATGGTATTACGTATTCGACGTATTGCCATCATAGGTATCTTAGCCCTGGGCTATCTTAGCTATCGGGCTTTAGCAGAGTTTAATACTCTAGCCGCAACAGGTTTATTGTCATTTGCAGCAGTGGCTCAATTTGGACCCGCTCTGATTGGCGGTATGTATTGGAAACGAGGTAACCGATACGGTGCTCTAACCGGTATGAGTGCAGGTTTTTTCCTCTGGGCCTATACACTCCTACTGCCAAGCTTAGTGAATGCTGGCTGGATTGAATCCAGTATTCTTGCCAATGGCCCCATGGATATCTATTGGCTCAGACCTGAAGCACTATTTGGCGCTAATTTAGATTTCTTAACCCATGGTGTCGTCTTCAGTCTGAGTATCAACCTATTTTTCTATATCGCTATATCCAACCTAACCAAACAGCGCGTTATTGATCGCATCCAAGCTTCAGCCTTTATCGATAGCATTGCGACTCGTAATACAAAAACCACTCGCCCTTGGATGGGGTCAACCTCTGTTGGCGATTTAATGGCTTTATGTGAGCGTTTTCTTGGGCCTGAGTCTGTGGACAAAGCCTTTCGGGATTATTTTATTCAGCAAGGCAAACCAGAATATAAAATCGATGAAAGGGCCAGCATTGAGGTTATTCAATTTACCGAACGCTTGCTTGCCGGTGTTCTGGGGGCTTCCTCAGCACGAATTGTGATTAACTCAGCACTACAAGGTAAAGAGATCCAGATCAGTGACGTCATCTCTATCGTTGACGAAGCGTCACAAGTATTGGAATTCAACCGAGCGCTACTACAAGCCACTATTGAAAATGTCAGCCAAGGCATCTCCGTAGTGGATCATAACCTGCGCCTAGTGGTTTGGAATCAGCACTACCTTGATCTGTTTAACTATCCTGAAAACATGATCAGGGTAGGAGAACCGATGGAAAACATCCTCCGTTTTAATGCAAAAAATGGAGAATATGGCCTAGGCGACCCAGAAGAGCACGTACAACAACTGACGGATAATATTCGTCAGGGTGAATCTCATCGTTATATGCGCTATCGCAAAGATGGGACAGTTTTAGATGTGCAAGGCAACCCCATGCCCGGCGGTGGATTTGTTTATACCTACCAAGATATTACTCAGCAAAAACAAACCGAAGAAGCTCTGATTCAATCGGAAAACAACATCCGTATCTATACAGATAATGTTCCCGCATTGATCGCTTATTTCGATACAGATCTACGCTACCTGTTTACTAATAAAGCCTACGAAGAAAGCATGAGCGTCGATAGAACGGCTATTATTGGGCAACCTATCTACAAGGTATTATCCCATAGTCAGTATGAAGCCAGACGTCCTCATATTGAAAAAGTACTCAGAGGTGAACGCAGTATTTTTGAACTAGAGCATGCCTTAGGAGACGGGCAGATCCGCTATGGACTGGTAACTTATACGCCTCACACTAGTGATATGGGCGATATTCTCGGATTTTTTGCTCTTTATCAGGATATTTCCGAACGCCGTAAAGCTGAAATAGCCTTAAAAGAAACCAATGAGACCTTGGAAGAACGTGTTAAGGAGCGAACTCAAAAACTATCAGATCTCAACCAAGATCTCATGCAAGCTAAGCAAGCTTCTGAACAGGCTAATACCTCAAAAACACGCTTTCTAGCAGCGGCTTCTCATGACTTACTGCAACCTCTTAATGCTGCCCGCTTGTTTACTTCTGCTCTAGCTCATCAGGTAAAGGAAGATAACCCTGAACAATATAGAATGACCAAAAACATTGATGGCTCATTAAAGGCTGCGGAAGAACTGCTTAGCACACTACTGGATATTTCTAAACTGGATGCAGGGGCACTATTGCCTAACCTTAGCACCTTTAAGCTGTCCACTGTGCTCGAACCGTTAAAAGCCGAATTTGGAGTATTGGCCAATGAACGAGGCTTACAACTGGATGTTATTGAATCCAAAGTCATTGTAAAAAGCGATAGTCAGATGTTGCGCCGTATCGTGCAAAACTTCCTATCCAATGCTGCCCGCTATACCCAGCACGGAAAAATACTTTTAGGCTGCCGTCGACTAAAAGACAGCATTCGTATTGAAGTATGGGATACCGGCCCCGGTATCCCTGAAGAGAAACTAACCGATATTTTCCAAGAATTTAAACGCTTGGATCACCCTGAACGGCACAATAAAGAGGGTGAGAAAGGGTTAGGCCTAGGTCTATCCATTGCAGATCGTATGAGCCGAGTATTACAACATCAAATCCGGGTACGCTCGTGGCCAGGTCAAGGCACTGTCTTTAGTGTAGAAGTCCCATACGGCACAGTTACAGATCTGCCTCAGGAAGTAACAAGTAAAAACGACACGACAATCACAGCCAGTAAACGCAACAACCCATTATCTGGCCTACATGTACTCTGCATTGATAACGAACCTCTGATTCTAGAAGGCATGGAAGCCATGCTAGGAAACTGGGATTGCCGCGTCAGCAAAGCAACGACTATCGGTGGAGCTAAATCTGCTATTCGTAATAGTGGTCGTCCAGATATCGTATTGGCTGACTACCACCTAGATAACGATGTCACTGGCGTAATGGCTCTGTCCGCGCTCAATGAAATGCTGGACGATCCACTGCCGGGCATTATGATTACAGCGGATCGAACGGAAGAAGTCGCAGACGAAATTAAACGTGAGGGTTATACGGTACTGCATAAACCCTTAAAACCAGCCCCATTACGTGCCATGGCAACTCGTGTATTGAAAAGCCATAAACTGAAATGATCATAATTTAAAGCCATGTAGGCAGATATAACATAAGAGCCCTAATGATTAGGGCTCTCGACATAACCTTCAAACCTTAATTTATTCTGTTATTTATAGAGAGTACAGCCTGTATCTCCCTGACTGATCAAAGTAATACCCACCACGCCTAACTCTCTCTTAAAGCGTCAAACAAAATCCTTTCTTATGAAAAAACATCGGCCTGTAAATAATGAATTTTTCTCAGCATTCCCATTAATAAACTTCGTTTGTGCACTTGCTATATAGGCCGTAGACTCCTGAAAAAATTCACTAGCAAACCACCTAAAAGCAGTGAAAAAGACCTACCAGGACACTAAAGACATGTTTATCCATAACCCAAAATACGTTTTGCAAATCAACCAGCCTTATCTGCCAGAAACTGAAACGCAATATTTTGAGCGTCAGGTTAAAGAACAAGCAGAGATGAAAAAGCAAATGATTCGCACAAAACGAGTGGCTGCGATAAACAATGCATTACTCAAAATATTCCGTCTTATAGACAAGCCTGTATCTCTATACGACAAATACTCTTAATTAGGCAGCCAAACAAAAGTTTTTCTACAAACACTTGCCATATTCTCTGGCCATCAGTCAGAAAATATCGGAATAGTTTTGTTTGGACATACATCAGTAGCAATTAATTGTATTAAAATTTCCTCTCTATTTTTTTAGGCCTCACTGCGCAAGCATGGGGTCTTTTTTTATATTTTCATACTCCTTCAGCTTCTGTCATCCAAACTCCAGTCAAACCTGTAAATTAAGCCAGCCAATTAATTGCCTCAATGCAGGATCATTTTTCTGCTTCTCCGGTATTATCAATTGATAACTTGCAGGCGATGTTACAACGGGGCAGGGAGCGACCAAACGAGCACTATTAAGGGCTTCAGCGACAATGGCTTTTCGGGCCAACGCCACACCCAAGCCCGCTGCTGCGGCTTCAATGGCCATATCCACTCGATTGAAATAGTAATTCTCTGCCACATCGACTTTATGAACATTCTTAGATAACACTCCCTGCTTCCGAAACCAATAAGACCATTCCTCATGACGGCTAGCTCCCTGCCAAGCTTCGGTATCGTGTAATAGAGCAATGTCTTGCCAGCACTCAGGAACTTGCCAATCAAAATCAGGCCGATAGCTCGGTGACATAACCGGTATCAACTCCTCTGCCATAAGGAGTTCAGAACAAAAACCTTTAGCAAATTCTGACGGACTATAATCAATGGCTAAATCAAAATCTCGATGAGCCTGATCTAATACTCCACTGACGGCTTTTACCTCTACTTTCAACCTAGGATAGTGTTGATGAAAATCGGCTAAACGGGGAATCAACCAGTGAAAAGCAAAGGAAGGAATAACCGTTAAGCGTAGGATACGCCCGTCCAAATTATTTTTTATGGACTCAACAGTCTGAGATAACACCGTCAAAGATTGTGTTGTAACTTTAAATAGTTTTTCACCCGCTTCTGTTAATAGCAATGAACGTGATTGGCGTATAAATAGAGCCACACCTAGCTCAGTTTCCAATTTACGTATCTGCTGACTAACAGCTCCGGTCGTAACGCAAAGCTCACTGGCCGCCTGCGAAAAGCTCATTAAACGCCCCACAGCCTCAAAAGTACGTAAAGCTGTTAGTGTTTGTGCCCTTAACATCATCTTATTCCTATACCTTGATTCCTATACTTTACACTCTATGCTTTTAGAAAAACTAAACACAGGTTAAATAACTATCGTTTGTAAAATCAAGAAGGGAAAGCAACACTAGCAACATACCCACCTAAACTAGCGAATTGAAAATGACATCATTAGCAATCAATAACGAACAACAAAAACAACTTCATGATGGCGAGTCATTACTTTGGCTAAACCCCTACTACCAACAATCAGAAGCGGCCCCCGCAAAACCAGAAGCCTCTGAAATTAAGGCTGCTGATGCTAGATTGCGCCGTTTTGCGCCTTTATTAACCAAACTATTCCCTGAATTAGAAGACAGCGCCGGGCTAATTGAGTCGCCGCTATTGGCAGCCCAATCTCTGAATCAAAAAATCAACCCTGTAGGCGGCAATACTTATATCAAAGCCGATCATGCTTTACCTGTAGCAGGTTCCATCAAAGCACGAGGGGGTATCCATGAAGTACTCTGTTTTGCCGAACAATTAGCACTTGAACAAGGCCTAATCAAAAATACGGATGATGATTATCAGAAGCTTTTGTTAACGGAGGCTAAAAATCTATTTCAGCAATATGAAATTGCTGTTGGCAGTACCGGTAATCTCGGTCTAAGTATCGGTATTATTGGTGCAGCGCTAGGCTTTAAAGCCACTGTACACATGTCTATTGATGCAAAAGAATGGAAAAAGGAACGCTTACGTCAACGCGGTGTTGAAGTGGTCGAACATGATGCCGACTATGGTGCCGCTGTCGCAGCAGGGCGAGCACAAGCAGATGCTAATCCCTTTAGCTATTTTGTAGATGATGAAAACTCTCCTCGATTATTTATGGGTTATGCCGTTGCAGCCTTGCGGTTACAACAGCAATTGGCTGAACAGCAAATAACAGTAGATGCTGAACATCCTCTGTTTGTTTACCTGCCGGCAGGTGTTGGTGGTGCACCAGGAGGTATTACCTTCGGGCTAAAATCTATTTTTGGTCAACATGTACATTGCTTTTTTGCTGAGCCCGTACAAGCCCCTTGCATGTTATTAGGTATGGCAGGTACCCCACTAAGCGAACCTGTAGCCGTTAGTCATTTTGGTCTAAAAATAGATACCGAAGCAGATGGCCTAGCCGTTGGCCAAGCTTCCAAATGGGTTTGTGATGCCATTCGTGATGAGTTATCTGGTGTATTTACCTGCCAAGACGAGACCCTTTATAGCTACCTATATCAACTTAAGCAGCTGGAAAACATTCAAGTAGAGCCATCTGCCGCTATAAGTTGCGCAGGGCCTGCTATGCTGAAGACTGCCACAGGCAAGCAATACCTCCAAAGTTTCCAATTGGAAAAAAGCTTGGCTACAAGCACCCATTTAATATGGACTACAGGGGGTTCTTTTGTACCAAAAAGTGAATATTTAGCCTTTTTAGACAAATCTATTGAAAAATTTGGTTCAAAAATCCCGTAATTAGGTATATTGTTTATCATACGAAACTTGTTAGTCGATAAGAAAAACGGTTTCCAACCGCTACAGTGTTCTCCTATAGACCCTAAAAAGTCTAAGAGAGCAGTGCAGCAGCTAACAAAAGCACCTTATAAAAATAAAAAGAGGTATCCTTCATGGAAGCACTTAGTTCCATAATCGGTAGTATCAACGGTATTGTTTGGGGTGCGCCTATGCTCATCCTAATTCTTGGTGTAGGTTTCTTTATGAGCCTAGGCCTGAAAATGATGCCTATCCTTAAACTCGGCACCGGCTTTAGCTTGCTCTTTAAAGGCACCAAAGCTGAAAAAGGTGAAGAGAATGAGGGTGAAATCCCACCTTACCAAGCACTAATGACTGCAATGTCCGCTACCGTAGGTACTGGTAATATTGCAGGTGTTGCCACCGCGGTTTTCCTTGGTGGTCCAGGTGCTCTGTTCTGGATGTGGCTGACCGCCCTGGTCGGCATGGCAACCAAATACTCCGAAGCCGTTTTGGCCGTTAAATACCGTGAAGTAGATGAACATGGCAACCACGTTGGTGGCCCGATGTACTACATCAAAAACGGTTTAGGCGCAAAATGGGCCTGGTTAGGTACAGCCTTTGCTGTATTTGGTGCTATTGCTGGTTTCGGTATCGGTAACACCGTACAGTCCAACTCTATCGCTCAGGTCATCGAGACGAACTTTGCAGTACCTAGCATCGTAACCGGTTTGGTTGCTATGGTACTGGTAGGTGCAGTTCTGATGGGTGGTATTAAGCGTATCGGTTCTGTAGCCGGTGCACTGGTTCCTCTGATGGCTGTTGCCTATATCATTGCGGGCTTGGTTGTACTGTCTATCAATGCCGATCAGATTGCTCCAGCTTTCGCTCTTATCTTTGAAAGTGCATTCACCGGTCATGCCGCTGAAGGTGGTTTCGCAGGTGCAGCGATTTGGGCAGCGATCCGTTTTGGTGTGGCACGTGGTGTATTTTCTAACGAAGCAGGTCTGGGTTCTGCTGCAATTGCTCACGCAGCTGCACAAACTAAAGATCCGGTTCGTCAAGGTCTGATCGCTATGCTAGGTACATTCCTAGATACCATCATTGTATGTACTATTACCGGTCTGGTAATTGTTACATCCGGTGCTTGGACATCTGGCGTATCCGGTGCAGCACTGACTTCTGCTGCTTTTGCTGATGCATTACCAGGTCTAGGTAACTACCTTGTAGCTATCTCTTTGGCCGTCTTCGCCTTTACCACCATTATTGGTTGGTCTTTCTATGGCGAAAAATGTGTTGAGTTCCTATTCGGCGTAAAAGCAATCAAACCATACCGCATCCTTTGGGTTCTGGCTGTACCTCTAGGTGCTGCTTTGAGTCTGGATTTCGTATGGCTAGTAGCTGATACAATGAATGCTTTGATGGCAATCCCTAACCTGGTTGCTATCGCTATCCTGAGCCCTGTGGTCTTCACACTGACTCGCGAATACTTCGCTCGCCAGGCTGATGGCCAAGCAGCGTCAGATAGCAAGTAACAAAATCGTTTGTTGATCAAACGACCTGCCCCGAAATCCCTCGCCTTATGGCGGGGGATTTTTGTTTCTACCTGAGTAATCGATTGATTCTTCAATATGCCAAAAAGGCACACAAAAAAAGATAAGCAGTAACGATGAAAGGCTAAGAGACAAACACTATTGGACTAGAAACATCGAGTAGGGTGAGGCGTTACCGCCTCAGCCCTCTCACAGAACCGTACGTACGGACCTCGTATACGGCTCCTGCACTCTTCACTTCCCTCCCTTCCTATACTGGTTCACTGAAGGAGCAAGCCATCCCGTTCG
>JAKZRG010000105.1:0-19963 GCA_047518265.1 Oceanospirillum sp. | reverse complement strand
CTGCAAACCATTCCCACCATAATTTCATAGTCGCCTCTCGGTTTTTGGCTTGACTTTGTTTGTGGTGAATTTAAGTCCAGACCATAAACTTGAGAGGCGTCAAGTTATACCGTTATTGCTGAGAACTTCGCACTGTCCAGTGACTATATAAAACCTTTATTTTGATATTATCTATTACATGTTATTACACATCGAATGTATGTTGAAAATAGCCCACTTTAAAAAGTGGGCTAACTCCAGGTACTGTAAAAAATTTTACTGCGCCGAGAAGGCCGTATACGTTCACATTGCCAAACAGCGCAGACCTTAAGACGGTGTTGGGTAATCCCCGCACGGAGTCGGGCCAGACCGGTAGCCGGATGATTTCGGCACTTTGGTTAGGCTGTTCTGCCGGTGCTGCGGTTTCAGCATCGTCGGTCGGTGTACCGGTCTTTTGCATCTGTTCCGCCATCAGGCGGGCGAGCATATCAGCGGGGGTGGCCATGGGTGATCCTCTTTAATCCTATGGCGATTATAGCGGGTTATGGCGGAATCGTTCAGAGATTAAGGGTGTTCTGGGTGGTTCTTTTTAGGTGAGGTAATCGGCTTGTTGTTATGCCTGGTTCAAGGGCATATTTTGATAAATATGATACTTAATCAGTGTTGTTTTAGAACTAAAAAAGAACTGTATTGGAATTGATTTAGAATCATAAAAGGAAGTATCAGGAATATCTATAATCTACAGAGAGCAGGCTGTAACGTTCACACGGCAATGGGATAAGGAGTACACGATCCTAAAGCCGTGTGAGGCGATAGACTCTATGCTTCTGTCAGATCCACCAGAGTAGCGGTCGGGGCGTTCTTTTTAACCGAGTTAATACCGTTCTCTCTAGCGGCAACAGTGGTATACATCTCGCTTGAGCCAATGATCTGACCATTTGAAGCGATCAAATTAAAGAAAACTTGCTCATCTTTCGCTACTTTTCGATCATACCGCTCATCTGTCGGGGCATTCGTTTGTACCGATTCGACACCATTCTTACAGCCACCTTTGCTGGTATAGCCTTGGCTGGCAAGAATAACCTGGCCATTGCCCGCTTTGAGTCGGAAGTAATATTTATCATTCTTTTCGCTTTGGAAAATTTCAAATTTACCTGGCATAACCTAATCCCCAATGAATGCCCTAATGGCACTCATATCATCATTTAAAGAGAAAGGTCTGTCTATCTCAGAGAAGAGATGGCCGTCTAGATTGAAAGCCAAGGAAAAGCAGGGGGACAGGTGTTAGATCGATAGGAGGTTACCTGTTTTAGTGGGCTGCTTCCAGAACCTTTATCATGCCTACTGGGTTCTCTTTTAGGAGAATAAGGAGTTTTTTCGCCGTTCCATTTGGGTTGCGGCGTTTCATTTCCCAGCTTCTGACTGTCTCTGTGCTGGCACCTATCAAACTGGCAAATTCCTGCTGAGTTCGATTCGCGGCTTTTCTGATAGCTTTTACATCGACAGTATCAAAGTGATGCACTCTGGCTGGATCTGGTGTTATTGAACCGTTTTCTATTTCCACCATTTCTTCAGCACTGGCGAGTAATTCGCTAAATAGCTCATCGTTCATTGTTCTCTCCTGTTACTTCAGTTTTGAGGCAACGAGTTTTAATTGTTTCTTCTGATCCGGAGTCAGGTCCGCCGCATCTTTTTTTGAGTAGATTGTCGCCAGATAAAGCTTTCCGGTTTTTGCGGATAGGTTGTAGTAAATAATCCGCAGACCTCCACGTTTACCGCCTGATTGACCGGCCCATCTAAGCTTTCTGAAGCCTCCAGTGTTCTGAATAGTCGCCCCGGCTTCCGGGTTTTCGATCAGATTTTCCTGTAGTTCTTTGAACTCGTCATCCGTCAAATAATCTGCACGACGGTTGCTGAAACTGGCTAGCTCTATGAATGTAAACATACTTGTTCCATCAGTGTTAATCTCTATTCTAGCAGGTACTTTGTACCAATTCGATGCGGATTATTTTTTCTATTTCCCATTTACAATTTCAAACCAGATATCCCCGATTTCTGTGGATAATTCGCCACCGTGGCCACGTTTGAATTACTCTGGCCAGAGGCACCAAATACACAAGGAATTGTGATGACGACATTTGCTTACCTGCGAGTATCCACCGACCGCCAAGACGTAGAAAACCAACGCCACGGTATTCTCGAATATGCCAACACAAAGGCGCTGAGTTCACTGAAGTTTGTAGAAGATACCGTCACCGGCAAGAAGAAATGGCGGCAACGGAAACTAGGCCAGATCCTAGAAGAGGCCCAGACCGATGACACTATCGTCTTTGCCGAAGTCTCCCGGATCGCACGCTCAACCTTCCAGGTACTTGAAGTATTGGAGTACTGCACCGAGCAAAAAATCCACGTTCACATTGCCAAGCAGAATATGATTTTTGATGATTCTATCCAGTCGAAGATCACCGCCACCGTGCTGGGTATGGCGGCAGAGATTGAGCGAGAGCTGATTTCTCAGCGGACTAAAGAGGCACTGGCCGCCAGAAAGGCCAACGGCATGATTCTGGGCAGACCCAAAGGCCCTGCTAAAACAACTAAGCTCGATGCGAAACGGGCACAGATTGAAGATTTACTGAAGAAGGGCGTATCAAAGCGCAGCATTGCCAAGATTGTTGGGTGTGCGCCGAGTACGTTATATGATTTTATAAAAAAATTAAGGATTGATTATGAGTGAAAGTGTATTCAAATATAAGCCCGTATATTTAGATGGTGATAAAATATTAGAAAAAACAATGAATGAAGTTATTGATTCAATTGTTAATAGTTATTATTTTCTTCCAACCAGAGTTAAATTGAATGATCCTTTTGAAGGAGTTGTTAGCAAGTATAAGCTAGGTTTAGAATTGCAGATGTTAAAAACTATGGGAAAACATGCCTCTGCTGCAAATATTGTTCATGCCCGTGTTTCTGATTTGGAAAAAGCTATAGACAATGCCAAAAATAATAGTGGGATATTTTCATTATCTAAAGATAAAACTTGTGAAATAATGTGGGCGCATTATGCAAATAGTCATTATGGTATAGTCATTGAATACGATTTAAACTATTTAGCAAGATTTTCTCCTAACAATACTCAATTTGATGTTAATTATTCTAATAAGCTACCAGAGCTTAGATCATCAGATATTAAAGATGACGCTATAAAAAAAGTTTTAGGTAATAAATCTGAGGCTTGGGCTTATGAGCAAGAATTCCGTATAGTCTTAGAAGGAATTAGCGGTAGAATACCTCATGATTATAGAGCTATTAAAAGCATTACCTTTGGATCTAGATTAAATAAAGAAATAAAAAAAGAAATATACTCATTGACTAAGCATAAAGTAGGTAAATTTTATCATATAGAAACAAAAGACTATGAGCTTATTGAAAAACCATATATGGATGGTGATTTTAGCTCTTTGTGTAATTTAAATGATATCGATTTTGATTTCGAAAAAGAGGTTAATGAAGAATTTAACGACGATTTTAAATATACATTAGAAGAAATTAAAAATAAGATTATAGATGAAGTAAGTTGTGACCCACATATCAATGAAGTTTCAGGCCTCGGATTATCTTCGATAAAAAAAATGAGATATTTGTCTCATGCACATTTATTCATGATATGGATATTGATGAGAGTAAAAAATATGACAACCTATATTTTAATACTGAATAATTATTGATTAATAATCAATATACCAATATTCTATTTTTTGAAAAAACTATTATGGAGTAATATATGAGTTATGATATTTATAAGGAACAAATAGTTTTAGATATTAATAATTGCATGGAGGGTTTACAGGTTCAACCTATTTTATTCATCGGATCAGGTCTTTCTCAGCGGTACTTTAATGCCCCTGACTGGGATGGTCTAATGAAACACTTAGCAGATAATTGCCCGTTAATTACTAAAAAATATGCTTACTATCAGCAACGAAATCAACACGATAATACAAAAATTGCTTCTTGTTTTTCTGATAGTTATTCAGACTGGGCCTGGGGTGAAGGCGAGGAGCGTTATCCTTCTAATTATTTCGAGTCTAATACATCTCAAGATATATATATGAAGCATGAAGTTTCTCAATATATATCTAGCCTAGCTAAGAATTTTTCAGTTGAAAATCATACACTAAACAGTGAAATAAAGGAACTCCAAAGAGTAAAGCCTCATGCCATTATTACCACTAATTATGATAATGCAATAGAAAAAATGTTTCCAGACTATCACCGTGTTATTGGTCAGGAAGTAGTTAGGGCTAATTATACTAGTTATGGCGAAATATTAAAAATACATGGCTGTAGCAGTGAAATATCTACGATGGTACTTACTGCTGAAGATTACGAAAATTTTAATAGCAAAAAGAAATATCTAAGTGCAAAGCTATTAACCTATTTTGCAGAACATCCATTGTTCTTTTTTGGTTATAGTTTAACGGATGAAAATATAAAAGGTATATTATCTGATATTGATGAAATATTGGCTCCTAATGACGAATTAATACCAAATATATATATGGTATGTTTTAATAAGCAAGCAGAAGAAACAGGGGAGCACCCTAAAGAACAGTTGATATCAATTGACGGTTCAAGAAGCGTTCGGTTAAAAGTTATTTTTGCTAAGGATTTTGAATGGATATTCTCAGCGTTATCTTCATGTACTCCTGAAATAACCGTAAATCCACGACTGATTCGTTCTCTATTAGCTAGAACATATAAATTGGCTAGTTCTAATTTACCAAGACAAGAGCTTTCATTTAACTTTGAAATGCTAAAAGATATTGCTGATAGTGATGATAAGCTTCCAACACTATATGGTATTGCTGAGATAAATAGTGCTCAAGAATTAAATTATAATTTTGATTATACGATAAGTGATATTGCCAACGAGTTGAATGTCCGAAGTTGGTATCAAGTTAATAAAATTATAGAAGGTATAGAATCAGATAAAGGGCTTAATATAAAAAAATCAGACAATAAATATCATATAGAAATAAAAACAGGAAAAAAATCAGTAGTAAAAAAATATTCTAAAGATGCAATATCATTATTTGAAAAATTTTTGCGTGGAGAAGAATATACTTTGGATATATAGTTACAGTATTAAATGTAATTATTAGCCTACGCTACATTATTTTAGCGTAGGTATTTAATTATAAAAAACTATGGTTATCTTTAATATTTATCATTCTTATATGATAATTTTTGAGCCTGAGACCTACGTGATATGTGCCCGCCCCGGCCTGCCCCTAACCACCCTCTGCCCTTCGCTCCGTTTACGCGCTCCGCCACTACGCTCATGCCGGTCTTTGCCTGCACGTTCGCAACCTGGTTCATGCCCTACTTCCGGCTACACGTTTCGCCACGTCGCTCATGCGGCCCTTCACCTGCATACTTCGCCCCCTGCGCTAATGGCCTGCTAGATCTGGTTTTTGGTGGTTATGCTTTTGCAGGCCATAAGCTCCGGCTGGCTGCGTTTTCCGGTTCCGGTTCGCCTCAGCTCCACGGGCTGCACATTTCGCCTACAGCAAGGCATTCACGGCGGCCTGCTCCACATTCCGGCGCCGTCCGGCCTCAGCTTCGCTGGCTGCACACTGTCACTGCGCTACGGGCCTCGGGTGGTTTCGCCACACCCGACAGCCTGCAGGCCGGGGCGTGCCAGTGTGTGCATGGCGGTGGGGTCGGTGGCATTTTCGGGTGTGTGGTTGGTGTCAGGTGTTCATATCTATATTGGTGAGAAGTTGCATGTTCAAAATCAGTTATTGAATGTTTGTTGCAGTCTTCTATCATGTGTTCATTAGTTGAAACTTTTGAACGGTCTGTTTTAGAAGGGAGTCACCATGTCTTTAATTGGTTTTGCGCGGGTATCAACACAAGCTCAGGATTTAGAACATCAGACACAGGTCTTACGGGATGCGGGCTGTAGCAAGATTTTCCAGGGCAAGCACTCCGGTAAGGCAGAGGACAATAAAAATGCCCTAGCGCAATTAATGGAGTATGTACGGGAAGGGGACACGGTACTCGTCACCAAGCTGGATCGCTTGGGCCGGTCACTGTCACAAGTGCTGGTGACACTGGATCAGTTCCAGGCAAAAGGCGTGGGCTTTAAATGCCTGGATCAAAACATCGATACCACGGAGAACAACGACCCTATGGCCAAGGCCATGATTCACCTGTTGGGTTTGTTCGCAGAGTTAGAGCGTAACTTTATCGTTAGTCGCACCCAAGAAGGCCGTAAGGCCACAGGCCGTTTAGGCGGTCGACCGCCTAAACTCACGGACGATGTGAAACAGACCGTGCGTAAAAAGTTTACTGCCGGTGCCTCAAAGGCCGCATTAAGCCGAGAGTTTGGTGTAAGTAGGGTCACGATCAAGCGGATAGTGGAGGCGTAGACCGCTAAATCAGTGCAATGGCTTCGGGTTCACATTGAGCACCGGAGCCTCCCGAAAAAAAGGCTCCCAGCGGCCTACTATGCCCCACCCGTGTCTGTCCGGTGGTGACGTGCCATCTTCACCTGCGCGTGTCCGGTGGCTTTGGGTGTGGCAAGTGGGACTGACCCGGATTGTGCAAGTGTGCAGCCAGTGGAGCGCGCTTTGGAATAGTCTTTGGCTTTGCAGTGACAATGCGCGCGACAGGGCGGAACGCGAAGGACAACCGGAAGCAGGCCCGCCGGGACCGGACGCGCGCAGGTGAAGATGGCACGTCACCACCGGACAGACACGGGTGGGGCATAGTAGGCCGCTCTACCCACCCACCCCGCTATTAAGCGCCCCTGCGGGGCGCTAATAGCGGAGGGTTTAGCGTTCAGTTAGGGCTATCCTTTCTTGTATATATGCTAGGTTTTGGCGGCTGATTTTTGTATTAGGGTGGTCTTCGCCATAGGTCTTTATTACGCAGGCCAGCGCTTGTTGATACAAAACCTCCGCTTCGTCGTAACGGCCTAGAGACGCATAATTCACGGCCATGTTATTTCGTCCTCTGGCCACTGCCGGATGATCTTCTCCATAGGTCTCCAGATCACTGGCTAGCACTTGTTGATACAAAACCTCCGCTTCGTCGTAACGGCCTATAGACTCATAACTCGCGGCCAGATTATTTCGAGTCGTGGCCACTTCCGGGTGATCTTCGCCATAGGTCTTCAGGTCACTGGCCAGCACTTGTTGATACAAAACTATCGATTCGTCATAACGGCCTAATTCCCGGTAAACCCCAGCTAGATTGTTTTTCCTAAGGGCTACGTTAGGGTGATCTTCGCCATAGGCCTCTATCCCGCTGGCTATCGCTTGCTGAAAAAAAACCTCCGCTTTGTCGTAACGGCCTAATTCTAGGTAAGCTAATCCCAAGTTATTTCGCCCTCTGGCTACCCTAGGGTGATCTTCTCCATAGGTCTTCAAGTCACTGATTAGCGCTTTCCGGAAAAAAACCTTTGCGTCGTTGTAACGACCTAATTCTAGGTAAATCCCTGCCAGGTTATTTCTCCAAGTGGCCACCTTAGGGGCATCTTTTCCATAGGTCTTCAAGTCACTGGCCAGCGCTTGTTGATACAAAACCAGCGCATCTTTGTAACGGCCTAAGGTGTTTAGAATATTTGCTTTTGAATTCAGGTATATCAAATTGTCAGGGGCCAGTTGTGTGGCTCTCAGATAATGTTTTTCAGCGGTGCTATATTCCAAATCGTTTTCAGCCAGATTACCCCGCTGATAAGTCGCTTCAGCGGCTGCCAGAATATGAGGGTCAGCTTGTTCTTCGATTTGGATGAAAATCAGATCTGCCTTTTCAGTATCGCCGTTGATCAGGGCTTGTTTAGCATCAGCAATAAGTTGACTGGGGACGTTATTTTTAAACGCCTTTAAACTCAAAATTTGCTCCTCAAGGTTTTTGATGTATTCAGAGTAGCTGGCTTCTTTATCGGCGAGTTTCTGCTTAATAGCCTTCAGTTTTAGCTGTAATTTTTCTCGTTTTCTTTCAGTGATAGCCTGGTCTACGAGAAGACTTCTAACTTCTTGCTCTTTCTCGTCCAGGTGGGCTTTATATTGCTCAAATGTAATGCCGTTTATATGGATATGTTCAGCATTATGCTGCGCAACTGTCGATCCTTTTTTTTGGTCGAAGTCAGCCATTAGAACAGGTTTCCCACAGCCTCAGCTGCTTTACCAAAAGCTGTCGCTAAGTTTGTTGCACCACTAACCAGTTGTTTTGCGTGATTCAGGTTCTCAATCATCGAACTCTTTTTAGGGGTATCCGACTCGGCTTGTAGAATGGTTTTCTTCAGATGGGACTCTGCATCAATGGCCTCTTCGCCAGTAACGGATTTTTCTTGAATGGCTTTATCCAGTTCTTCTTGTAATGCTTTCAATTGTTTTAGAAAGTCTTCTGGTGTCGCAACTGCACCAAAGTTGATGGTTTGTGCATTGTATTGATTCTGAACAACCTGATTTTGTTGGTTAAACGTAGCCATCTTAAGTCCTTATAAAATACGGGTAATTAAATATATCCTCTCCCAATTCCCCCACCAAACCAACCCCTTATATTCAAAAAAACCTAAACCGATTCGCCCGCCATTCAGCCCCATCGATCACACCGGAGTTATACAACCCTGCCCAATCGTAAAAGAACGGATACCAGCCGCTAGCACTTCTCAGCAATACCAATGCCGCACACAAGGCCACCACACCAAAGGCAATGCCATATTCTGTCGGGTCTCCGGTTCGGAAGCGCCCACCAAATAAGTGAAATCTCCGGTCAGATTGTGGCCCAAAGGGCACACCGCTAACCGTCATGGCATCGGTCATCACATGGGTTAAGCCACCATAACAAAAGGCGGTAACAATACCGGTCGGGTCTAATGGCCATGCACCGGCAAAGGCCACCAACCAGACAATAAAGTAATGGGTCGTGCTGCGGTGTCTTACCGTTCGCCCTGCTGCTCTACCCACCCACTCCAACCAATCTGGTGCCGTTGATCCTAAGATGGCCACCGGCACCAAGGCCGGACTAATCACCGCACAGGTCGCACCGGCAATGGCCATATGGTTAAACCACTTCATGGTGTTGGCTCTTGTGGGTGGTTCGCGCGGTGGTTTGTGGAGTGGTTCGGGGTGGTCGCTGGAGTTCGCAGACTAATCTGCTGCAGGTAACGATTTAAAACCGGGGCTTTCTCATCGGCACAACTGGCGATCAGACCCAAGCGATGCTGGGCAATGGCGGTTTCAGCAATGATCAGGGCTTCTTGCGTTCGTGCCACCTTCTCCAAGTACCTGACCTGTTCCGTCGCTTCGGCCACACCTTGCATCACCCGTACCTGTGATCGGGCTTCCAGACTTTGATAAAGGCCCAGCTCCCTAATGGAGTGATTCCGTTTAGCCAGGGCCGCTAAAAAATCACCAATGGTTTTGGCGGTATCGGTTCGACGTTTGTATTCCTTTTCGCGTTCACGATTTAGCTCAGCCGCGCTATACAGCGGCATACGGGCCACCAGACCAATATAGTGCCGGCCAATTTCCGAACCGGTGTAATCATACGTCTTGCGGGAACGGTAGGCGGTTTCTAACTCAAGCTCTAAACCAAATTTACTTTTCTCCGGATAACAATTTAGTGTCGCCCGATACAAGGCATCATAATCAATGGCCGGTGTGGTGATTAACGGCGCTATCTGACTGTGGTGGTCGCCTTGGATCTCAGGATCAAAGCGGGGCAACTGGTAAGTCTTAATATTGGGCGGTGGTTCGGCTGGGCCAGAAAAGATAGAGATACTCTGCCAAAAAGGTGGATCTTGCGCTGAACCAACAGCTTCTGCAGAAGCTGGCGTATTAGTTTCAGCCTTCGCTATGGCCACAACTAAAAGGGTCAATATAATGACGACAAAAAAAGCCGTTACGGTTATTAGACTGCTGACAAATGCCCTGATCATTCGTAAAAATAACCGCATTGATGCACCTCCTATGCAGATCACTTCCTTACCATTTTTGATGAGATAAGCTATTTAATCCTGTCGGGCAGACGTTCGGCCATTACCGAGCATTTTTAATCCACCTAACACTAGGCTGATCTCCCACCAGCCCACGCCCAGGGCCAGTAACATCATGATCCAGACTGCTGCGCCGGTAGCGTCATAACTGGCATCGGTTTTTAACCGGGTACGTTGGGGTTCTCGCCGCTCGATCACGGGTCTTAAGTTCGGAGCCAACCGGTTTTCCTGGCTAGCGGTAATCACCCAGATCTTTGCAGAAATCACACATTGCCTGGCAATTTGTAGTTTTCGCCCTGTCAGCCGGTGAGCGTCATCGATAAAGAGTAAGCCGCCATTTTCTTTTAGATATTCGGGCAAGATATCCGCTTTTTGTTGTTGGTTTAGCCGATCCCATAGGCGTAATCGGTAGTCGTCATCGGCCTTTAACTTTTCTTTCTCCTGTTCATCATGCCAATCAGCGACAGCACTATTGTCCACCCAAGAGCCGACAGGTGATAACGCCCCTAACCAGATCGGTTCTACTTTGATTTTAGAGCCCCAAATACCCCGCCATTCTTCTCTTAACCGACTGAGCCAACGGGTTTTACCGGAATCATGGGCACCGGTGATCAGCAAGCAACGCTTTTTGCTTAAACACTGTTCTTTACGATCTTTGGACGGCGCATACTTTCGCGGGGCATCAACGACAAGGGGAGTCACGGCCTTACTGCCGTCTTTTTTCAGCCTTGAGTCTGTCCTTAGCTTCAAAAACCGCATAATACCGGCCTCCTGCCTGTGCGGGTAACGTCTGTTATTTTCGGAAAAAAGAACGCGAAAATTCAAGAAAGATAGGGGTATACAAAACCAAGACTAGACCGACATTACCGAGCTATCAACCCATCCCGAAAATAACGATCGTTATTATCGGGCAACTTATGACGAATGTACCAGGATGAAAAAGGGAGGTAATTAGGGTGAGCTATATTTCTAGTTTTTGGGAATGTGATACTGAATTGTCTTATAGATAAATCTTCACATTGCGCCGTTTAAGGCCCTTAACCCCTAGCTTGGAGTTATGTAAAAACTTAGGAGCAATATGAAAATGAAGTTCTACCTATTGATCATCATTTTGATTGGGGCAATGGCTAGCGGTAAACCTATAGTTTCGGTAGGTGATGTGGTGATTGGCAATACGATCCAGCGTTGAGATAAGGCTCCCTCTGGGGGCTTTTCTTTTACTTACGACACTCAAGCCTTCCTGATGTAGCCTGCGAGTCGTCAAATCTATCCCATTTTAGGTTAACTAACTGTTTTTACATGGGAAATTTTTAATATGTTGGTCGCTTACCAAAGGTTGGTCAGGTTTTTGTCCCTAGTTGGTGATCATGCGACCCTAAATTTCTCCCTTTTACGGTCAATCCTCCCCTGTAGGCGGCTAACAGGTTAATTTATCAGTTGATTGATATAAGGTTTCTGTCGTCTTTTGGGGAATCACGTCAGATTTTTGTCATAGTTCGGGAGTCATTGACCCTAAATCCCTCCCTTTAACGACCAGTCAGCACCTATATTATGGCTAATAGGCTGATAATAAAGATAATTCTTGTCAGGTTTTTGTCATAGTTCAGGGTCATTGACCCTAAATCCCTCCCTTTATAGGCGAAGCTAGTTGTCTCTTGGAGTTCATACGGGCTCGTAATGGGATTAGCCTCAGCTTAGTTTCATTCTGATTTGCTCAATTACGCTGGCTGCAGTCTTTATCTCTTTAGATGATCGGTTGGCTACATTTGGGCTTTTGTCTACTCTATGATCTGATTTTACTTGTGGAACAACCTGGCTCTTGCTGGATTTCGGTGTGTTACTGACTTTGGAGAAATCAAATTGTATGTGACTGATCCTTCTCCCGGTTTTGCGTTGAGACCAATCAACATGGATAGGTGTATGTTCGTTTATCTGTTCTACAGCAGGTTCGATGACCCACTTCTTGAAGTCTTTTGTAGAAGGATATTTATCTTCAAGTTGTAACAATCTTCTCAATTCATCTAACGAAAACTCCCGACTGCATCCTCCATGTTGGTATTGAATGAGTAACTCATAAAGCCTGATACCATAAGCACTACTCATCTTGGCTACATCTGCCAATGCATATTGGGTAAATTGCTCTGAAAGCTCCGTCAGGTAAGGTAGCATGTCTTTTGAGAAACGCAGTTCAACACGCCCTTCTGATTCAACATAAGCAATCGTTTGTACCCATCCTGTGATTAATGTTTTCGCTTTTTGCCCATTACCATTTGGCTCTATATTAAAGCGAACCTCTCTGCGCTTTAGACGAAGTGCTGCATTTTCTAACTCTGAGTATGCGGCTTTCGTTGTTGCTCCGGTCAAGCTGGCTATTTCAGATGCAGAAACTGAGTAAAGACGATCATCTGTTATGGGTTGATCTTTTCGTATCTGACTAATACAGGTAAGCATAATCCGTTGCTCAGCGACGCTTAAACGATAGGAGGCTTCGACCAATGCATTTGATTTGTAAACCTGGACCGGAGTTTTATTTTTCATGAGTAACTTCCTTGTTAAAGGGAGTCTATATTTTACTCCCTTTTTATTTATTATCTACCCTAAATCCCTCCCCTTTTAACCCTAAATCCCTCCCCTTTTAACTATGTAACATATTGTTTTATATAGATATATTTGACCCTAAAAAGAAAAATGTTAAATATCAAAATGGAAAACGCGCGCGCGAGAAAATCTCGCAAAACGCGCCCCACTCAAGGGGGGCAAGCCCCCCGCCGCGCCCTTCCCGCTTCGCTCCCCGGCTCCCCCCAGTCCGTGCCAAACCAATTGTTCCTACCCATCATCAATTACAGATCAATTATTGCGTCGACAAGTCGACAGCTTTTTTGCAGCTTCGCTGCTAACGTCAAAAGGAAGTTTGGCAGGTCACGATAGAGGTCAATCGAGATCGACAGATCTAAGTCCGCGAATTTCAGCTTGTGAGACCGCCTGAGAGCTTTTCTAGTTACTCAGGGGCTCTGCCCCTCCTTCGCTACGCTCACCCCCGCACAACGCAACTGAGAGCCTCGAATCTCTCAAGAAATGCCTTACCTTTCAAAGATGAAACTCAAAAAAAATTAAAGTACATTACTAAATATTGATAATCAGAAAATAAAAATACAGGATGTATTATGCGATTTAAGTCTATTTTCATACCTGCTTTATTGTTATTTCAACTCTTCCTTCCTTCCGATACATTTGCAATTTCATTTAAAGAGGTACTAAAAAAAGCTCAACGTGGAGATATTGAATCGCAATATGATTTAGGTAATATATATTATGGAGGTGTCGAAATTAAAAAAGACTATAGCGAAGCTTTTTTTTGGTATAAAAAGGCTGCATTAAGTAGTCATAAGAAGGCTCAATATGATCTTGGATTAATGTATCAACTTGGGCAAGGCACTTCCCAGAATTATAATGAAGCTTTATTTTGGTATAAAAAAGCTGCCGAACAAGGGAATGAATATGCCCAATTAAACCTAGGTGCTATGTATCATAATGGTCTAGGCATACCACAAAACTACTCAAAAGCTTTTTACTGGTATCAAAAATCTGCTGATTTAGAGTATAGCTCTGGGCAATATGCTCTTGGGTTAATGTATTACAATGGGCAAGGCATTCCAGTAAATTACAAAAAAGCCTTATATTGGCATCAAAAATCTGCGGAACAATGGAATAGTGCTGCTCAATATTCTCTTGGTGTGATGTATTCTAATGGTGAAGGTGTTTCAAAAAACTATAAAACTGCATTTTCCTTATTTGAAAAATCAGCTATGCAAGGATATAACGATGCACAATATAACCTTGGTGTAATGTATTTAAATGGATTAGGTGTTTCAATAAATTATAAAAAGTCTTATGCGTGGCTAGCTTTATCTTCTGCAAATGGAAACAAAAGAGCAATGAATGCCATTCCCATAGTATCTAGAAAATTATCTCAACAAGATCTGAACTATGCTCAATCTTTAGCCTCTGAGTATTTTGAAAAATATAATCAATAGATATCAAGGACATTCGCCAAGCGGAAGAAGTTATGCAGCCTATTCGCAGCGGCCAAGAAAAAACGCACTCATTGGAAGATGTGGAACGAGAGCTAGGCCTGGATGATTAAATTTCCAGATACCGAAAAGGTGGTTTGTTAGCACTAATAAAACACTATTTTTTTCCAAAAAAGGGCCGTAATAGTGTTTTCTTGATATAAAAAGGTGGCCCTCTTCAGGGCCTACCCTATCTCCTTATCGAGTTATAGCCCGGTACATGGCCATGTTCACGATCAGGGTACATATCGCGATAATTTCCATTATTCCTAGCATATCAACACATCCTCTTTTATCTGAAAAAATTGAAGATGAAAGACTCATCTTCTCTCCACATTTTCCATAGGTTCCTAAAAACACAACCCCTAGCCAATTGGCCATCTGATGGGGTGTTTCAGATCTTCTAATGGAAATTGAGAGGAAGCGATAAGCAGGTAATGTAATAGAGCCTTATACAAGTTAACTTAAGTTTTTAGTTCCAAAAAACGACTAATTCAGTTTCACTTAACCACCAATCTGATACCATTAACCCTACCCCACATTACCCTCCATTAAACAGAGACCACCATGATCATATTGATTGGAAGTCAAAAAGGCGGTGCTGGAAAAAGCACCTTGGCCGTTAACCTGGCCGCCAAGTTTGCCAAGCAAGGTTCAGACGTTGTTTTAGTGGATGCCGACCGTCAGTCCACCGCTGCCAACTGGTGTTCTGATCGAGCAGAAACCGCCGGACCGACCGTGCATTGCATCCAGAAATATGATGACGTGCGGGCCACCCTAAAAGACATGGCCACCCGTTATGAAGTGGTGGTAGTGGATGCCGCAGGTCGTGACAGTAAAGAACTCAGAACCGCCATGCTTGCCGCCAATATCCTGATCGTACCAGTACGACCGTCTCAGCCGGATCTGGATACCCTGGAAACCATGTCTGAGATCATCGACCAGGCCAAAGATTTTAACGAACAACTCAACGTTCACGGCCTATTTACCATGTGCCCGACCAACGTCAGAGGCAAAGAAGGCGCAGAGGCAGAAGAGTACGTCACCGATTACGACAACATCCCCTTCCTAGCCAGCCGGATCTACGACCGCAAGGTATACCGGGACTGTATGCCAGAAGGTTTAGGGGTCGTGGAAATGGCCAGCAACAAAGCCGCCGATGAGATCAACGCCCTGTTTAACGAGGTATTCCCCGCATGAGAAAGCGTAACGCCCGTCAAGAGAAGAAAGACCCCAGCGCCTTTATTGAAGCGGCAGATAGTGCACCGGTAGAACCGGTATCTGAAGCGAAGCGCCGCCGGGAGCCTCGTAAATACAAATCCATTACCCTGCCAATGAATCAGGCGGAGTATGAACAGTTAGAAGCGCTGGCCGCAGAGTTGGATCGGTCGATGTTATCGACGATTCGGCATGCGATTACGAAATTGGCAAAAACAAATAGTTAAACTAAATATTTTTATATATAGGCTTACGCTTTAAATGATCTTTTAATTTATAAAGCAATGTTGTATAGGAGTCCTGATGGTAACTTCTGTACCTCATTGCATAGTACAAAACCATAACTTCTTTATTATTGAAAAATTCATTATAAAATACAGGTGTATTTTTTTTATCGGCATATGTTATGCCAAATATAATAGAAATTGATATTAGTGATAGAGTTTCGTTGCAATAATTTATAAGTCTTGCTTTTGTTGAAGGTAGTTCATCAGATTCTTCATATTTAATTGATTTATATGGATCTTTATCTAATATATTGTCTGTTTGACAAAGCTTCAGCTTTAGTATCCATTTAATAAAAAATGATGCCCTTGCTGGTTCTGAAATGCTGTATATTTTAGCGCCACTTTCTCGCTCTTCTATACCGACTTTATGATAAGATGCATATCTAATTAAATCATCAGTTACAGATACTAAAAAATTACTTATTCTATATTCTATAAATGGGAAATCATTTAGAGACGATATATCTATTTTTTGATGTTTAAGAAAAATAATATAAGTTTCTATAATCCTAGTTAAAAGATCTGTATTTGCTTGTAATTCATCGGTATATCTATCAAACATTTCTAGCTTTGTTTGTTTAGATGTTTCCCCAATATTTTCTTTAATGTTTTTCAAAAAGTCTTCTGAACTAGGTGGTAACTCATCCATACTAAGTGCTTCCTTATCGCTAATCTAGCTCTAATTCCATATAATCAAAGCTTAATATGGTGTCAATTTTTACATCAGCTCCATTCGTTATTCTGTTGCCAACACCATCCCCACCATTATTCAAACTGGTAATTATATCAGATTTAATATTGTTAATTCTTTCCGCTATAATTTTTAGCTGCTCTTTAGTGGCATGATCCTGTTCTAGAGATGCTTCCCTTTTAAGATCATTAGTAGATTGAGTAGGTTCAATAATTTCAGTACACGTCATAGTCATTCATCAACAAAGTAATTATTCATACCTTGACAGTATGAGGTTATTTATTGCTCTAGGCTGTTTGTGGGGCAAACAACAGCTAAAGCCTCTGTATTATATCGTCCTGATCACAGAAGTTCTTTAATATTATTCTACAACCATCTTGGGTTATAACTTTTAGTTATTAAAATCTTGCCCTCGTAGAACACAAAGGGATATTACTATTTTTTATATATAAATCAAATGTTTCATGATTATCACTGCTTCTCTTTCGGACACATAGTGTCGCAGTAATATGTAACTATATGAATTATAGCACTTTTTTTGATTTGTACAAATAATTGATTAAAGTCATAATTTTATCTGATTTTATATTTTTCATGCTGATAATATAGCTTATACCTTAATGGGATAGCGACAAATAAAGTCTCTTTAATCATATCGTTGTAACTGTATTTGATAAAATATTATATTGAGGGTTATTTTCTGGAGTGTTTATTAAATCAGGTCTGTACTTATTTTTTAATAAAGATCTACTTCGTGATAGGAGGGATCAATCTAGAAATTTTAATTTTCTTCTCCAACTTACCTATCAGCCTTAAGCTTGGCATAAAGCTTAAGTCAGCTTTTCCTACCTTAGCCATCTTTCGGCCCGACCTTCCTTAGGACCTTGGATTTCTTTTACTCAGAAAACACCGTCAATCTCTCATAGTTCGACCGTCAATTTGTATCGCCTTCATGATCATTGGCCTTGCTTCAGTATCTGCTACTATAACCTTGTAGTTTGTGAGGTTTAACGATTATTCAGCCCCAATACAAAACTATTATAAAACCAATTTAGAACCAAAACAAAACCGTTTTGAAAGGAGTTCAAAACCATGTCCGTATTTGCCTACCTGCGAGTATCGACCACCGGACAGGATGTCGATAACCAACGTCACGGGATTCTTGAGTACAGCAACATCCGAGGCTTAAGCAACCTGCAGTTTGTGGAAGACACCGCTCCGGGTAAAAAGAAATGGCGGGATCGTCGCCTTGGTCAGCTCCTGGAAGAGACACAGCCCGGTGATATCGTCATCTTCAGCGAGATCTCCCGTATTGCCCGTTCAACCCTGCAAGTGCTAGAAGTCCTCGAATATTGCACCGAGAAGGCCGTACACGTTCACATCACCAAACAGAACATGGTCTTTGACGGGTCCATTCAATCCAAAATCGCCGCCACCGTCTTAGGCATGGCCGCTGAGATCGAGCGGGAAATGATCTCCCTACGCACCAAAGAAGCCCTCGCCGCCAGAAAGCTCGACGGCCAAATCCTAGGCAGACCCAAAGGCCCCGCTAAAAAACACAAACTGGATGCAGAGTGGCCCAAGATACAGGGACTAATGAAGAAGGGTATTAGTGGCCGCATGATCGCCAGTATTGTGAATTGCCCAGCCAGTACCCTGTATGACTATATCAACCGGAAGAGAGAACAAGGGGAGGCGTAGGGATCATTCGCCCTAAAATTGCGTGATGCTAAAACTTACGCTTTTACATAAAAGCGTAAGTTATTGGGCAGGGGCTGAGGGTTTAGGTATCTCGTAGGTATATCAAATCGTTGGTTCTTTGCATATTTTCAAGTATTTGCAGTGTGCTTTCTTCTCTAGCTGATCGGTATGAATCTAATTCTATCATTTTGGAATTGTGCTTAATGTTGGTTTTTTCCATATCACCTAATTGAGAATTAATAGCACTCATTGATCTACTTAGATTCGAGGCCATTGAATCAACCGAACCAGCAAGGTTATTTATAGATGCTGTTATTGTCCATGTCATTTGATCCAGTGCTTGTGCAAGGTTTGTAAAACCTGCAATCAGGATCTGGTTAGTCTTTCGTTGTTCGTATATTGTGGCAAACTGGAAATCACATTGCGCAGTACGCACAATTTTTTCCATTCGATTAATAGTCGAAGTGCTGACGCTTAGCTTTTCGACAGACTGTCTTGAAAGAGGAAACTGAGGAGGTACGCTTTCATATACTTTGATTAATTCGGTATATTCAGATAGGTAGTCTCTAATAGCTTGGACCTCTTCATTAAAGCGCCCTAATGTTTCTGCAGATCTTTCTATAGCATTCCAAAATGGTGTAAAAGCACCCTCCGAAAATTCAACCTCTGCTTGGTTTAAATATTCTTCTGATTTTTTTAGAAAATCAGGCATTAATTCAAAAAGTGTAATTGAGCTGTCGGCAATAACGACTAATCTATTTTGATACCTATCCTGTTCCTCTTTGTACATCCTTATTTTTTTTTCTTCTGCTGCTTTTTGTTTTCTTTCTGCAGACGTTATCCTTGCTTTTTCCGCTTCCTCCGCTGATTTTTGCCTTAACTCCTCTGCAGCCTTTTGCCTCGCTTTCTCCGCTGACTTTTGCCTCGCTTTCTCCGCTGCTTTTTCATCTTTTATACGTGTTGCCTTTCTGTGGTCAACCATTGCTTCTATCAAAATAGCAGTAATAATTGTGAAGCCTGCTGCAGGAAAGAATGAAACGTCTTCAACTACCATCAGGTATGTAATGACTAGTACGATGATGGGGAATCCTATTTTTACGCTCAGGCGCATAAGTACCTCCAGTGTAACGAATATCGACCACCTCGACTGGCCAAATTCCTTAATATAAATATGAAATAATGAGATGAAAACATCCTATAGGAAAGTCATTATTCATAGTAATTTGTCATTTTTATTAGATGCCAACTGCTAGTGAATGACAAGGATGTTTAATCGTTGAATGCAGTAGGATATTGATAAGTGATTTTTCGTAAACTCAACTCAGAGGTAGACCTTTGTGTAATAGGATATTAATAATTAATGCTTTTATATAAAAGCGTAAATTTTACCCCTTTGATTTCTAACGAGTTTCTGGATCTTCGGCATTTTTATTTACGCTTTCGCGGGTAATCGCCACCAAAGCGTAAGTTTCGGTGCAGGATCACTGGAAAGATGCTCAGTGCTATACCATGCCACCATCGGCGCTACGACGCTATTTCTTACCGTGCTCGGATTAAAGAATGATTAGTTAAAGATTAAAAGAGATTAGCTTGATTTCATAAAACTGCTATAAGCCAGCAATGGTAAGGCATACAGCGGTTTATCAATCTCTAATTGGTCGGTGCTACGACGCTAATCGGTCGGTACTACGACGCTAATCGGTCGGTGCTACGACGCTAACCGGTGGGTGCTACGACGCTAACCGGTCGGCGCTACGACGCTATTCTTGCCCTGCTCAGATTAAAGACGGATTAGTTAAGGATTAAGAAAGGATTAGCGTGATTCAGAAAAACCGCTGAAAACCAGATAACATCAGGCCTGCAGCGGTTTTTTTATGCGGTCTCGGTCGGTGCTATACCATGCCTCGGTCGGTGCTATACCATGCCTCGGTCGGTGCTATACCATGCCTCGGTCGGTGCTATACCATGCCTCGGTCGGTGCTATACCATGCCTCGGTCGGTGCTATAC
>JAKZRG010000104.1:0-3059 GCA_047518265.1 Oceanospirillum sp. | reverse complement strand
CAGGCGGGTACTGTTACCGTCACCAATGGTTTTATCGATACAGATACCAACAGCATCACCATACAAAACAATGAAACCACGACGGTATATATTGTTAAAGACAGCGTTACCGTCAATAGCGAGAGCGACCTGACCGGTGCTTTTGATGCAGAAATGAACTCAGTCATTATTAGCGCAGCAGATAGCGATACCGACTTATCCTTGGATGGCCTTGATCCCGGCGATTATCAACTTTACACCGTCGATGATGTAGGCAACGTCTCCGTCGCTGCCGATCGTACCATTACAGTTGCCGACCCTACGATTGTATTGTTTGACCTAACCAGTGGTCAGACCTCGAGTCACTCGGATCGTACATTTGATGCCAATGAAACTTACACCATCTACATTAAAGTCGATACAGATTCAACGGATGTTCAATTAGACAATCCTTGGACCGAGGCTAATAATCTGGGCAATGACGATAAGATTATTCTGGTAGGTGATGCCGGAACACCTTTAGGTAAAGGTGGTCTGAATACAAGCACCGCTGATCCTAAAGCTGTTACAGCGACCCAAGTTACCTCTACTATTATTTGGAACAGTAGCCAGTTCAGCGTAGCCGAGCTGTACAGAAGCGGTGAGTTTTTCCGAGCTTATGGAGGTGTGGCTGGCGCTGCTATCAATTCAAAAGCCACATTATGGACCGGTACAGGGGAGCTTAAAACAAATGATATGCCAAGCGCTGGCTTTACCGCCATGCCAGTATCTGTGCCTTTTAGCCAAGGTCTAGCCTACGCCAGTATTGATAGTATTACTGATAATGTCGGTTCGATTTCAGGTTCAGAAACCGCTGCCGACAGCGATAATACGAGCACCGATGATGACGAGCTGGTGATTAAAGTGAGTCTGAACACCACCTTTACAATTACGGGCGATAAGATCCAACTCTATAACGGCACAAACACTCTGGGCACAGCCGCTACGGTTAATGCAAACGACATCAACAATGGTTATATAACCATCACCACACCAACGCTGAGTGATGCTACCTATGAACTGAACGCCACACTGATTGATGAGGCAGGTAATGAAAGTGATGCATCCGCTGATGTGACGATTACGGTAGATACCACTGCACCGACGGCTAGTGCAACAACAGCAACTATTGAAAGCACTGAAAACGCAGTGGTACAAAGTACAGAACTGGGAACGGCCTACCTAGTGAAAGACTCCATTACCGTTACCAGTCTAACAAGTATTACCAGCGCATCCGATGATGAATGGAATACAGTGGATATCGAAACCATTAATTCCGATACCAATCTAGCCGCAACAGGTTTGGTAGATGGTGATTATAAGGTCTATACCCTAGATGCTGCAGGCAACTTATCGTCAGCATCCACCAATACCGTGACGGTTGCCAGCCCAGCTGCTCAAGTTAATGTGGTGTTTGACACCACAACTGGTAAATCAACAGATCTTCACGGACGGGAGTTCCAGACAAATACTGAATATACAATTTACGTTAAGATAACCTCGAATAGTAGTGCGCATATTGATCAAATAAATCCATGGACATCTGCGGGTAATCTAGGGGCCGATGACAATATTGTACTGGTTGGTACAGGCTCCGGTGTACTTACAGTGGGCGGAGGAGTTGTAAATGGTACTCTGAACTATGCTGCGGGAGGGCCTGGTGCATCATGGAGAGGTGGATCTCCAGGTGTTTACATTCGCAGTAATGGTCAGGTTGTTCATGCCCCTGGAGGGGGATTTGCCTCTGTAGGCGACTTATGGAGCGGCGCCTTCGCCAGTCCAAATGTAGGCAACACTAATTGGCAAAACTATTACTTTACCACTATGCCTGCATCTATTGTTATGCCAACCTAAAAGCAATAGAACCGTTCTGTTTTTATAAGTAAAAGCGCCTGGCTTGATTCTTTCAAGCCAGGCAGAAAATCATTACTATTTATAACCATTGAACATAAAATATAAATTACTCTAACTTAAATATTCGATATATTTATCGAGTATATTCAACCGCTCCGGCATCCCCACATCCAGCCAACACCCTTGATACAACTCACCCCTCACTTGATCTTCCATCGCTGCCTGTCGCAATAAAGGCGCTAGCGCTATAGGTGCCGGTTGATCCATAGGGATTAGTTTAGGATCAATCAAACTAATACCGCTAAAGGTATATTGGACGCCCTCCTGATTTTGGGCTTTATTTTGTATTTGGTTATTTAATAAACCAAAGTCACCGATTGGATTATGCTCTGGATTATTAACAAGTACTAAATGAGCCAATTGATCTTGAGCTAAGGTAAGCCTTTCGTCTTTAATTAACTGGCTTAAATCATAGTCACACCAGACGTCGCCATTCACTAATAGATATATACAGGCAACCCATGTAGATTAACAACATCTGCTGCTGCATCATACAGATTACTTGAAGAGCTCATTATAACTTCCTTATTCTTTTCTTAGTTGATTTATCCTGAGAGACAGTATTACCAATAGAACCAATAGCGCTACTAGAACCCCTTTAATACTAGAGTTTAGATATTTTTCTTTTGCTTCTATTTGTGTTAGATAATTTGTTTTATTTACGATTACTTCAAGTATGAACATCCCATCGAATACAGGATCTATTTTTATGTATTTGATGCATATATGTGCGCCTGGCTTTTCATTTGTTATTATATTTTTTGTGACACTGGTATTCATTATTGGTACGAAGTGTAATATTTTTTTCTCTGTTTTTATTTCTATAAAATAGTCCTTAACGCCTCCTGAACCTGTTCTTTTGTACTCTATTGATAGAAGCGTCCCACATACTGACTCGGATTTTTTGAAATCATCCGAACCTCTTGAATAATCAATAATGGACTGGTATAAAAGATACAAGCACACCATTGTTAATATTATTACTATGGTGTCATTGGATATTTTTTTAGTTTATACTTATTCATATTTTATACCGGTAAAGGTCTTTGTGATGTATAGCATATTGGATGCCGCACCGATATTATCATATTATTTCTTTTGATGGGAAAACATAGGTTACATAAAAA
>JAKZRG010000103.1:0-26415 GCA_047518265.1 Oceanospirillum sp. | reverse complement strand
GCCTCCAGCCTCCAGCCTCCAGCCTCCAGCCTCCAGCCTCCAGCCTCCAGCCTCCAGCCTCCAGCCTCCAGCCTCCAGCCTCCAGCCTCCAGCCTCCAGCCTCCAGCCTCCAGCCTCCAGCCTTCGAGCATAAAAAATGGCAGCTCTAGGCTGCCATTTTTAGATCAAGTGTCTGGGTTCTTAAATAATTACAGTTGAGAACCTGTACCATCGGAGTGCCATTGGTAAATACCAAATTCAAAACCAATCAAATCACCCTTTTTGTCCCATGTTAATGGGCCCATAGCGGTATCAATGGTTCTGCTACGTAGAACATCTGCAACCTTCATAGGATCATCTGCACCTACTTCAGCAATCACCTGAGTCATCGCTTGTACTGCTGCAACACTTGTCCATACGAAAGGACCGGTAGGATCCTCGCCTTTGGATTTCATCAGATCAACAACAGCTTCGTTACCTGGTAGTAAATCATAACGCGCAGGTAGGGTAACCATTAGGTTTTCAGTTGCTTCCCCTGCAATAGAGGCAATCGCTTTATTACCTACAGCTTCAGGGCCAACAAATTGAGGTTTAAAGCCACTGGAAAAGCTCTGACGCATGATTAAGCCTAGTTCTGGGTGGTAACCACCGTAGTAAACTAGATCAACACCTTCGCGTTTTAGCTTGAAGATAAGGGATGAAAAGTCCTTGTCTCCTGCTGTTACACCTTCGGTAATCACAACGTTAACACCTGATTTGATCAGTGTCTCACGTACAGATGTTGCAATACCTTCACCATACTGTTGCTTGTCATGAATAATCGCGACTTTTGTAGGCTTCAGTTTGTCAGCAATATAACGTGCAGCTGTAGGGCCCTGGTCTGAATCTAAGCCAATGGTACGGAAGATCATCTCATAGCCACGGCTAGTGATTGATGGGTTGGTAGAACAAGTGATCGCTAGGATGCCTTCTTCTTCGTAGATATCTGAAGCAGGTTGAGTTGAGCTTGAGCATAGGTGGCCAACTACATATTGAACACCATCGCTGACCATTTTGTTCGCTACTGCAACGGCTTGTTTTGGATCGCAGGCATCATCATACTCAACTGCTTCCAGTTGCATGCCATTAACACCGCCAGCTTTATTGATTAATTCAATAGCAGCACGTGTTCCTTGGAACTGCATATCACCATACTGAGCAACAGGGCCAGTTTGTGGGCCTGCAATGCCAATTTTTAATGTATCAGCTGCATGGGAAGCCATGCTAATAGCCATTGATAATGCCAATGTCGCGAACGTTTTTTTCTTCAGAATCATCAGATGTTCCCTATATTTTTTTTATGTTGGGCTTTTGAACTATTAACGTATCTACAGACAGCAAACAAAGATTTCGATAAATAAAGCAGCCACTCTCTGGCTGGCTGCTTGAGAATATCGGAAGAATTTTGTTTGGGTATGTCGCTACGTTTATCTTTACTGAAGGTGTTGTTTTAAACCTTATCTATACCCGGCTAGACTTCGAATATATGGTTTATTTCTAATATTTTGCTCATCATCTTCAGTGTAGATATCTATAAATAGCATTTAAACTAGATAAATTAAATGATTGATTTCATGTGGTCTTTCGAAAGGTGATGAAATATAGAGTAAGGTGTAAACTTTACTAAACAGTTAGTTTTTTACTGTTTTTAAGTTATTGTGGCAGCGGTTTATATTCCAAACAGTACTTAGTAAAGCAGGCTGTAGTAGGGAGAGGGAAAGTAAAGCACAGCCTGCTGTATTGCAGGCTGTTTCAGGACTTGCGTTCAGTCTCTTCTCCCTTGCGATTGAATGAAGAGTGAACAAGGTGTTTCTGACCTTATTTGAGTAAAGAGTCGAGCGTTTTTCTTTCTGTTTTTGTTTAGGTGCCTAGTATTAAAGGGCCATAGCGTCTTTATTGGATAAAGATGCTACGGCGACTGTCTTAAAAAATAAGAGATTACCAGCTTAGAGAAGCACCTACTGCTAACTGGGTTGTATCATCACTGCCCGTTACAGAAGCTACATCGTATTCTGCGATCAATTTCAGGTTTTCATTTACATCATAGAATGCAGCAATTGAGTCCAGCTCTGTTGTTGAACCGCTCATGTCGGTTTCACCATGGGATAAAACAATTCGAGTAGCGCCCATGGTATAGGAACCCTGTAGCAAGATACCATCACTGTCCGTTTCAGCTGTAAGCACGCGATCTGCAAGAGCGGTGCTAATACCTGTTTGATCAAAACCAGAGATAGTGGCTTGCAAGCCTGCCATGGAAACACGTAGACCATAAGCTACACCAGATGCATCAACGTCGGCAGCATCATTTTTGCCTGAGGCAACGCCAACCCAAGCAGAAACATTGGCACCTTCAAAGTCCGTTGCGTAAGTCGCTTCAGCTTCTAGGCGTACAGAGTTGCTGGTGTTTGCATCATCAGACTCGCCGGATTCAGGGTCCAGCATTGCTGCAGCAACTTGGAAGCCTGACATGTTTGGAGAGCGGTAAGTGATCTGGGCCTTAGGTACGGCATATGGATAGCCGGTAGAAATATTACCGAAAGTTACGCCACCTGTATTTGCCATTGGTAAACCAGTACCCAGCAATAGCTCATCACTAAAGATATTGGAACGGCCATAAATACCAAAGTCTTTACCGAACAATACCTGACCAAAATCACCATCAACTGTTGCATAGAATTGACGTACGTCGATTGCGGTGTCTGTTACGCCAGCACTACCATCATTAATAGTAACCCAGAAAGATGAGCGACCACCTAAGGTTAGATCACCTGATTCTTTACTAACATTAAAGCCTATATAGTTTGGCAAAAAACCCATGCGTACACGGCTTTGAGTTTCATCTGTAGCTTTATTGTCTGTATGGGTAAAAAAGGCGTTGAAGTGACCATCTGCTGCGAAAGTGGTGCCGTCCTGATCGTATAGGGTGATGCCTGCCTGAGCCTGTGAAGCCATAGCAACGGTTAATGCGATAGGGCAAAGCTTAAGTAGAAGTTTATTATTTTTCATGCTGCTCTCATCAGGTGTTTGTTGTTTTTTTCAGTTTGTTTCTAAGCAGGATGATTATTGGCAACGACAGGAGGATGAGACATAAGGCTTTACGGTTGATTGCACGGCACTTTGGGTGAATCTCACAGGTTTGGTTTGAGGATTAATGCCAACGGCTTAATACAGGGGTTGATGGGTGTACGACTGGCAGGTCATGAATGATTGGAGGTATAGGGTTTTACAGAAGTAGGGTTCTATACTTACACTGAGAGTCAGTCGTTTTATTGGATATCATGGGAGATGTCTATGAAGAGGATACCTGAACCTTTTCGTATAAAAGTAGTGGAACCTATTCGTCTAATCTCATCTGAGCAGAGAAAAGCTGCTCTTGAAGCTGCAGGTTATAACCTTTTTTTATTACATAGTGAAGATGTCTTTATTGATCTTCTGACTGATTCTGGTACCGGATCCATGAGTGATCGTCAGTGGGGCGGTATGATGTGTGGTGATGAATCCTATGCTGGTAGTCGTAGTTTTTATCACCTAGAGTCTGTGGTAAAGCGTATCTTTGATTATCCTTTTGTACTGCCGGTTCATCAAGGGCGTGGTGCAGAACAAATTCTTTTCCCTTGTTTAATTAGAAAGCAATTACGAGAACGAGGTGGTGATGCATCCATTTTTATTTCAAACTTTCACTTTGATACTACTGCCGCTCATGTGGAGTTAAACGGTGCAAAAGCAATTAATGTAGTGACAGAAAAGGCTTTTGATACTGGCTCTGCATACGATTGGAAAGGAAACTTTAATCTGGAGCAGTTAGCAGCTGAAATTGAGTCTTATGGCCCTGAAAATATCACTGCAATTATTAATACAATTACTTGTAATAGTACCGGTGGTCAGCCTGTTTCTATGAGTAATTTGCGTTCAGTCTATGAAGTTGCTCAGCACTATAAGATTCCGGTCGTCATTGATGCGGCCCGTTATGCTGAGAATGCCTATTTTATTAAGCAGCGAGATCCTCTGTATCATGATCACTCTATAGCTCAAATTGTATTGGAGATGTTTAGTTATGGAGATATGTTGACACTGTCAGCTAAAAAAGATGGTTTGGTTAATATTGGAGGTTTGTGTTGTATTCGGTCTGATAAAGTACTATTTGAAGATGTCAGTGGTTTATGTGTCCCTATGGAAGGGTTTATTACTTATGGTGGCATGTCTGGCAGGGATATGGAGGCTTTGGCTATAGGCCTTGATGAAGGTATTGATGAAGATTATCTTGCGTATCGTATTCGTCAGGTTGCCTACTTGGCAGATAAATTATCTGATGGAAATGTACCAGTACAAACTCCAGCTGGAGGTCATGCGGTCTTTGTGGATGCCAAACGTATCTTGCCTCATATACCGGTTGAACAGTTTCCCGCTCAAGTTTTGGCCAATGAACTCTATCTTGAATCGGGTGTTAGAGGGGTGGAGATAGGTTCTTTTCTGCAAGGGCGTGATCCGGAAACGGGTCAACAAAAGTTCAGTCCCATGGAGCTGTTACGCTTAACGATTCCACGAAGAGTTTATACATCGGATCATATGGATTATGTGGCAGAAGCTTTAATTGAGGTGGCCAAGCGCGCGGATAGAATGACGGGGTTATATTTTGATTATGAGCCTTCCGTTTTGCGTCATTTTACGGCTCGGTTCAAATGCTGTAGATAGAAAGTAAGGTTTTTAATTACCTTAACTTAGCGTAAAGACCTGTTTGTGATGGTAGGGATAGAGGTGTGGGTATTTAAAAGGGGATAAAAAAGAAAACCCCGGTGATTTTCATCACCAGGGTTTTGATAACACTTACTTAGCTAAAAGAATTACTTCTTAGCAGCAGCTTCGCGTTCTTTAACTTCAGCGATAACTTTCTCAGAAACGCTGTTAGGGCAAGGCATGTAGTGAGAGAACTCCATAGAGAACTGACCACGGCCTGAAGTGATAGTACGCAGGTGACCAATGTAACCGAACATTTCGGACAGAGGTACGTCTGCTTTAATACGAACACCTGTAGTACCCGCTTCCTGATCTTTGATCATGCCGCGACGACGGTTCAAATCACCAATAACATCACCAACGTGATCGTCTGGAGTGAACACATCAACCATCATGATTGGTTCGATCAGCTGAGGACCTGCTTTAGGCATGGACTGACGGAAAGCGCCTTTAGCAGCGATTTCGAAAGCAACTGCAGAGGAATCAACCGCGTGGAAGCCACCGTCATACAGTTCAATTTCAACGTCAAGAATTGGGAAGCCAGCCAATGGGCCAGTTTCCATCATGCTCTTGAAACCCTTCTCAATAGCTGGGAAAAATTCCTTAGGAACGTTACCACCAGTTACTACTGAGTTAAATACAAACCCAGTACCTGGCTCGCCAGGCTTAACACGGTAGTCGATCTTACCGAATTGACCAGAACCACCAGACTGCTTCTTATGGGTATAAGTATCTTCTAGTTCTTTAGTGATGGTTTCACGGTAAGCAACCTGTGGCTCACCTACTTCCAGTTCAACACCGTAAGTACGCATCAGGATGTCGACTTTAATGTCTAGGTGCAATTCGCCCATGCCGCGCAGGATGGTTTCACCAGAATCTTCATCGGTATGAACCAAGAAAGTAGGATCTTCAGCAACCATTTTACCGATAGCAATACCCATCTTCTCAGTAGAAGATTTATCTTTCGGAGAAACGGAGATAGAGATCACTGGCTCAGGGAATACCATAGGCTCAAGAGTACATTCGTGCTTAGGATCACATAGAGTGTGACCTGTTTGAACGTTCTTCATGCCTACGATCGCGATGATGTCACCGGCTTGAGCGCTGCTCAATTCAGTACGCTCATCAGCGTGCATCTCAACCATACGGCCGATACGCTCAGTTTTACCGGTGAAGGAGTTAAGGATGGTGTCACCCTTCTTCAGCATACCGGAGTAGATACGAATAAAGGTCAGGGCGCCGAAACGGTCATCCATGATCTTAAACGCCAGTGCACGGAAAGGTTGGTCAACGTCAACCAGAGCCAATTCACCGTTAGGCGTGCCTTCTTCGTCAGTCAGCGGCTGAGGATCAACTTCAGTCGGGCTCGGCAGATAATCAACAACAGCGTCAAGAATCATCTGAACGCCTTTGTTCTTAAAGGCAGAACCACAGTAAGTTGGGAAGAATGCCATCGTACGAGTACCTTCACGGATACAACGCTTGATGTCTTCCATTGCAGGCTCTTCGCCTTCTTCCAGGTACTTCTCCATCAGGTCGTCGTCTTGCTCAACGGCCATCTCGATCAGCTTCTCACGGTATTCTTCAACCTGATCGACCATGTCTGCAGGGATATCAACGATTTCGAAGTTTTCTGGTAGACCAGAATCATCCCAAACGTAAGCCGTGCGGCTCAGCAGGTCAACCAGACCTGTAAAGTTTTCTTCGATACCGATAGGCAGACACATAACCATAGGGTTAGCGCCTAATACCTTCTCAACCTGACCAACAACGCGTAGGAAATCAGCGCCCATACGGTCCAGTTTGTTAACGAAGATGATACGAGCTACTTCAGATTCGTTTGCATAGCGCCAGTTAGTCTCGGACTGAGGCTCAACACCACCAGAACCACAGAATACACCAACACCACCGTCAAGTACTTTCAGGGAACGGTATACTTCTACAGTGAAGTCAACGTGTCCTGGAGTATCGATGATATTGAAACGGTGATCTTTCCAGAAACAAGTCGTCGCCGCAGACTGGATGGTAATACCCCGTTCGGCTTCCTGTTCCATGAAGTCTGTAGTAGATTCACCATCATGTACTTCACCAGTCTTATGGATCTTACCGGTCAGCTTCAGGATACGTTCTGTAGTGGTGGTTTTACCCGCATCTACGTGAGCGAAAATACCAATATTTCTATAATGATCTAAGTTTGACATGTTTCTACGCTATACATCAGGGTTAATTTGCGCGCCAGTATACCAAAATCTCGCTGAGAACACCCAACCGAAGGATACCGCGCTTTGAATCTGGATAGATTTGCGCGCCAGTATACCAAAAGTCGTCCAATAAAATAGCCTGAGAGGCGCATAAATTAAAAGATTTTAAAGATAAGCGACCAAAGCCTGAATTATTTGCATCACTATAGGCCTAACAATGGCTTATCAAGCTTTCTCTTCTTTATGAATGGAGGGATTTAAACCATCCTCTGACTATTTTTAATGGGTGAAATCAATTTTATCAGTGGTTATGCTGAGCTCCTCGTTAGAATTAGAGGATAGTTCAGTGATCAAGGTAATGGCATTAAATATTTATCCAGTGAAATCTCTACAGGGGATTAGTGTACAACAGGCTGAGTTGGGTGAACGTGGATTGGCCTATGATCGAAACTGGATGATAGTGGATCAAGCCGGTCAGTGCGTTACTCAACGTAATCTTCCCTTGATGGCTCAAGTTGAAATTGAACTAACGTCATCTGAACTCGTATTGAAACATCCATCTAAGCCTTCTATATCTATTGATCTGAATGTAGGGCATCAGAAGGTTTATCCGGTTCAGGTATGGGATGATCAATGTTTGGGTTTGGATGAAGGGGATGACGTATCCGCTTGGTTAACCTCTGTTATTGGCCAATGGGAAGATAGTGAGCTCCGATTGGTGCGTTTTTCTGATGATGATATTCGTCCCGTTGAACCTGATTTTTTGCAGGGAGAAGATGCTCACACGGCTTTCTCCGATGCCTACCCTTTCTTAATAACGAATGAAGCATCATTAATCTTATTGAATAATCACCTGACAAAGAAAGGCAGTCAAACCATCGGTATGGATCGTTTTCGTCCTAATATCGTTATTGCAGGTATTGAGGCATTTGAAGAAGATCAAATTGATACATTAAGTGGGCCTTATGATGGTTATCAGTTAGCACTGCGTAAACCTTGTGAACGTTGCAAGGTGACAACGATTGATCAGAGGTCAGGTTTTATTGCAGAAGCTAAAGAACCATTAGCTACACTGGTAAAAATGAAAACCCAACCGGATCTTAAAGGGGCATTCTTTGGTCAAAATGCGCTTCTAATAAAAGGGCAGAAGCAGTTAATAAAGGTTGGTGACGAGTTAGCGTTAGCGTTGAAATAGTATAATACGAGAGATTTACTTATAAATAGAGTGGTCTGTTACTTGCCTGAATTGATCAATGCAGCTATTAAACGCTTCCGTAATAGTTTTACCTTCAGCACTGACAAGACCGTCATGATTAGATAAACGGATCTCTGCTAACCAGTAGGCCATGCCGTTTGCGCTCGTTACTTGGCGTAATCTCATGGAATATCCCTCAGCCCGTTTCTGTTGAAATAGTGCATCTATTTTGTTGTTTTGACTTCGATTGGTGATGCCAAATGCACTTATTTTTTTGATGGTTAATGGATATGTCGGCAGGTATCTGTTTTTGTTTAGTTTTTTTTCATCTCACTACATGTTGTTTTTATTTGGTATCTATATGTAGTGAGATGTTTCTTAGAATAAGCGTTGAGGTGAGGGGGTGTTTTGAGGTTTAAGCTGCCTCTTGCGATGATGTAGCAGTAGAAATCAAAATACGGCTTTTACTACCCAAGTACCATGTTGGAATAAATGATGACCGATACACTAAGTAAGATCGTTTCAGCTAACCTGGGGATGCTTACTAATGTTGAACACACTAAGGTCTTTCATTACAAACTTTTTTATATGTAGTCTGGTCTATCTTAGCGGGACATTGAATGTGTGGGCTGGATCGTCATCGATAGACTCACTGAATTTATCTCAAAATATTCTATCAGGCCAAAAGCAGATTTTATTGTTAGACCTGAAAGGGCAAGAGCTCTCCATAGGTTCTGTCAGCTTCCAAGAGAGTGATGATGGCATTCGTTACCAACTGCATATAGAACACAATGTGTTTACTGACTATTTCTTATCCATGAAAGAGATGAAATGTTTAGAAGGACCGGAGCTTTGGTGCCACCTTCCTTATCCCTATGTTCAGCCCCGTAAAGTCTCTCTAGATGATCTACGTTGGTTATCTCATGACCTATTGTTTATGTTTAAGCAAAAAGAAGCCTTTGGTGCCAACTTCTGGAATGGTATCTATTATGATCTCAGAATCGAGAACGGTGTGATTGTAGGTGAAGCTCAGGCCGTTGATTTAAATGTACTCGCTTCTCCTCCAGATGACTTGAATCAGCCGATCATGGATGATGTTGAAAGAGATGAGGTTGATCGAGATAAGCGCTGGTTACCTGATATTATTATTCGTTAACTTTCAGTAAGTCACCACTGTTACTCTACGTTTTAACCTGTTTTCTTTATAAACTCTCTTTTTTCTTGATGAATCGTTAGATTGTGATAGTGTACTAGTACATGAATACAGAGAAAAATACTGAACAGCGGTATCTTGATGAGGTGGTGGCCCATTTGCTAAAGATGGACGACGCCGCACATATGCAAAAGGCATTACAGGGTTTATTAACCCCATCAGAGCTGTCTGAGATAAGTAAACGTTTACAAATTTTTAAGCTACTGCGTGAGGGTATGCCTCAACGTCAGATCGCGGAAAAGCTGGGTGTAGGTATTGCTACTGTGACCCGAGGCTCCCGAGCATTAAAAGAGATTAAATAAAGGTTAGTTATGTACCGCAAACCAGCACCGATTGTATTGCCGCGAAAACCTCGTTACGTCACTATTACTGCGGATTGTGATTTCTTTGGTCTATTTAAAAAGATTGAAAAGCGTTTCAAACATTGCTTTTACTTGGAATCACTGGGTGAAGATAGCCATATTGCACGTCATTCTATTATTGGCTTTGATCCCGAATTACAGTTCTATGCCAATGATAAAACCTTAGTGATTGAGCAACGTGATGGTAGCAAAGAAGAATATCCCAGCGATAACCCTTATTACCTATTACGAGATATCGTGCCGCAAAATATCATTTCCCGAAAGTATGCCGGTGGTTTAACGGGCTATTTGGGTTATGACGCTATGAACTATTTTGAACCCAGTCTGAGTTTGCAAAATAGTGAGATGTTCGATGCTTTTCGCTTTGGTCTTTTCAAAGATGGTTTGATTTTGGACAAGATGACCGGAGAGGTCACGTACTTTTATTACACGGATAGCCGTTTAGAAGAAGTATTGATGCTTATAAATGCTCCTCCCGTGAAATGTGGCGCTCTGACGATTACGTCTCTGGGCGATACAATGAGTCAGGAAGAGCACAAAGAGGCAGTGTTAAAGGTTAAACAGGATATTGTTGACGGTAAGATATTCCAGACAGAAGTAGGCTTTAAAAAACGCTTCAAGCTGGATGGTGATGCGATCAATATTTATGAAAAACTGAGAGAAGTAAACCCATCACCACAGATGTACTATGTGAAATTTGGTGAGCAAAAATTAATTGGAGCTAGCCCAGAGCTTTTATTCCGTCTGAGACAAGGTGAAATGGAAACCTTCCCTCTGGCAGGAACGGCTAAACGAGGTGAGACGGAAAAAGAAGATACTGATCTAGCTCGTGCTTTGCTAAATGATCCTAAGGAGATAGCAGAGCATAATATGATTGTGGATCTGCACCGTAACGATATTGGTCGTGTGGCACAATTTGGTACAGTAAAAGTCCGTAGCCTTATGGATATCAAACGATTCAGCCATGTACAACATATCTCCAGTGAAATTGTCGGTATTATTGCAGATAATGAAGATATGTTTTCGGCTCTGGCCAGTAACTTCCCTGCGGGTACTTTAACCGGCGCTCCTAAAATTGAAGCGATGAAAATTATCAATGAGATGGAAATGGACGGTCGTGGCCCCTACGGTGGTGCGGTTGGTCATTTTTCTTTTAATGGTGATTGTACTTTTGCTATTCCTATCCGTACGGTTTTTGCTAACGGTGAAGAGGCTTATGTGCAAACCTGTGGTGGTAATGTCTTTGATTCGAATCCAGAAGACGAATATGAAGAGATCCGTCGTAAATTTGCAGGTACTAAAAAAGTACTGGATCTATTTGCACCTGATAAGCCTGAATCTGACAATGCTGAAGATTCTTCTGAACAATCCTCTGATCAAAAGCCTGCGGTATAAGGAGCCGGTTAAATGAAAGTTTTTATTATCGACAATTATGACTCCTTTACCTACAACCTGTATCAGTTTATTGGTGAAATTCTAACGGCAGAACAGAATAAGGGCACGATTGATCGTTTTCAGATCATAGTAAAACGTAATGACGAAGTGACAATTGAAGAGCTGGAAGAGGCCAAGCCCGATCGTATTATTATTTCACCTGGCCCAGGCTCTCCTGATGATGAAAACTATTTTGGTATTTGTGCCAAAGTCATTGCCGAGTTTGGCCCTAAAATACCCTTGCTAGGTGTTTGTTTAGGTATGCAAGGTATAGTGCATGTTTTTGGTGGCAAGGTTATAAAGGCCCATCTGCCTATGCACGGAAAAATTAGCCCTATAAGCCATGATGCCGCTGGTATGTTTCGTAATATTCCGGATCAACTGGAAGTGATGCGCTACCACTCTCTAATGGCAGAGGCTGAGACCTTTCCAGAGTGTTTACAGTTAACGGCTGTAGTGGGTGATGATATCAATCAAGGTGATTTCGATAATCTAAGCCGCATCCGCCAAGGTGGTGAGTTTGAAGTAATGGGAGTTCAACATAAAGAACACCCTATTTATGGCATTCAATTTCACCCAGAATCTTTTGCTACTGAAGGTGGTAAAGAACTCATTGCTAATTTTTTGTTTAGCTAATGGTTCGCCTCTCTTGTTTAAGAATGCGAATCCCACGGATAGCGTTAGATTTATAATCTGATCCTAATCTAATGCTTTGAGTGATTAAAAGCGGCCTATATGGTCGCTTTTTTTATTTTTCTGATTGGCACTGGTCCTTACCTTGTTGATTTAGATAGCCTTTTTCGAATGATTTTTTTTGGATTTTTTTATTCGGAAAAATAACCCTGTACTACACTCAATTTATGTTGCCCGTAAACGGATTCCGCAGGTTGCCAGATGAAAAATCTAAGTTTTAAATACAAACTTCTTTTTCTTATTGCCTTCCCTATGCTCATCAGTATTGCTCTTCTGATAAAAGAAATCGTTAGTAGCTATCAAGTGAGTAAACAAAATGACCTTTTGGTGATTTATACCGAGTTAGTTACGGTTAATAGTCATCTTGTGCATGAGTTGCAAAAGGAGAGAGGTGCCACGGCAGGTTTTCTTGCTTCATCAGGAAAGAAATTTGCAGATACTCTTGCCAGACAACGGCGTGAAACGGATACAGAAAGAGATCACTGGAACACTTTTTTGCAAGAAAATGAGATTGATGAGCCTGTCTTAAAGCAACTCATTACTGAAACAGCCCGTAAATTGCAACGGCTTGACCAAACGCGAAAGCAAGTGGATGGTTTTAATCTAGCAGCCAGTGAAGCCATCGGTTACTACACTCAATTAAACAGTGTCTTAATATCAGCAGGTTCTGTTACTGCAAAAATTAGTAAAGACGGTCATTTGACGCGCTCGGCTCTGGCTTATTATAACTTTTTACAAGCCAAAGAGAGAGCAGGCATAGAGCGCGCGGTTTTGAGCGGCGTTTTTGCAAAAGATGCTTTCTCTGGATCATTATTGAAACGCTTTACGATTTTAGTCAGTGAACAAAATACGTTTATGAGTATTTTTACCCAGGTTGCTGATAAAGGGCATCAGGATTTACTAACAGCACTTGAACGTGATAGCGCAGTACGAGAAGTCAATCGGTTGAGAGCGGTGGCCTCTGAAAAATCCACAACGGGTGGTTTTAATGTAGACCCTGCCCATTGGTTTAAAGAAGCGACCAACAGAATTAACCGCTTAAAAGAGCTTGAGGATACTTTGGCTAATGATTTTATCCATGAGGCAGAATCTTTGGCTAATAATGCGACTTGGATTTTATGGTTTTATGTCACTGTTGCAGTGTCGATGGTCAGTACTGTTTCTACTGTGGCGTACTATATTATGCGAAATCTTAATCGCCAGGTTTTATCGCTGTCGGAGGTAATGGAGAAAGTAAGAAAACACCATGATCTAAGGGATAAAGCTAAAGTCTTTAGTGGCGATGAGTTGGGTAAAATTGCCAAAGGGCTAAACGATACTATTGATAATTTTGCCGGCACGATGGAGCGCTTTTCGGGTACATCAAAAACACTCGTTGCTATTTCTGACCAAACCACTCAGGCAGTGGAGAGTAGTACTCAGGAACTGAATTCACAACGGGAGCGCATCTCTCAAGTATCTGTTGCGGTTGAAGAGCTATCGTCTGCTGTACATGAGGTGGCGAATAATACTTCTCATGCAGCAGAGCAAGCCAAGGTGGCCAGCGATATGGCCAATGAAGGACATAATGTTGTGCAAAAATCCGTAGAGTCCGTCAATAAGCTAGCCAGTGATGTAGGACAATTGAGTGAAATGATTAATAAGCTACATGCAAGCAGTATTAATATATCCAATGTTGTTGAGGTGATTAATAGCGTATCAGAGCAAACTGCTCTACTGGCATTAAATGCTGCCATTGAAGCGGCAAGGGCTGGTGAACAAGGTAGAGGGTTCGCTGTAGTCGCTGACGAGGTGCGTACCCTTGCAACTCGGACACAACAATCTACAACAGAGATTGCCACTATTATTCAAAATCTTCAGGGTGAAGTGAATGCAGCCTTTGAATTAGTAGAGGAGAATCATACTCAAATGCAGGCTACTGTTGAGCAGACTCATAATGTGGAGCATTCATTAGAAGCAATAGTGACAGCAGTATCTGGTATTACCGAAATGTCGAATCAAATTGCCACTGCTGCTGAAGAACAGTCAGCGGTTATTCAGGAGGTCAGTCAAAATCTAGCCGTTATTGATTCCAGTTCAGAAGAGGTTGCTCAATCTTCAATTCATATTACGGAATCTGCAGGTAATGTAATGGAAATGGCAAACGAATTAAAAGTCTCGGTAGAGACTTTTAAGATTTAATTATTCTCTAATGCAGCGTAGAGAGATGTTAGGCTGTTAAATCTAATGGGTGGATTATTATGGTTCAGTTTTTGCTAAACTAGCGGCTTTCTTTTTGCTAGTGCGAGATAAATTGTTCATGATCCGCTCCGAGTTTTGGCATTCTCCTATCGTATTAGGGGCAAGCTTAATCCTAATTTCTGAAATGTTTTTAGTGCTTTCCGGTATGGCGATTAAACATATCGCAGATGACCTTCCCGTTCAGATGATTGTCTTTTTTCGGAATGTTTTAGGTTTACTGTTGCTCACTCCTTGGTTGTTAAAATATGGATTTGAGGCCATAAAAACAGAAAAAATAGGTTTTCATTTTATGCGGGCCGCTGTTGGGGTGACTGCGATGACTTGCTTATTTTACTCTTGGGGGCATCTACCCCTTGCCCAAGCTGCATTGCTCAAGCAAACCGCTCCCTTCTTTATCCCCTTAATAGCATTCTTTTGGCTGTCAGAGCGAATAGGTACTTATGTCAAACTTGCTATCTTGATTGGCTTTTTGGGTGCCGCTTTGGTGTTAAATCCTCAGGAGGGGAGTTTTAATATTGGAGTGGTGATTGCTTTATTTGGGGCTATGTTAGGTGCTTTGGCTAAGGTGACTATTCGCAGGATGCGGGATACGGAGCCTGCCCAGCGTATTGTTTTTTATTTTGCTTTATTTAGCGCCTTGTTGTCAGCCATCCCTGCTTTTTTGGTTTGGCAGTCAATCACATTCAATCATTTCTTTTGGTTATTGATTGTGGCTGGAGCTTCCACATTAGCACAGTTATTCCTGAGTAAAGCTTATGGATTGGCTCCTGCTGGGCAATTAGGGCCTTTTACCTATGGTTCTGTGGCGTTTGCTGCTTTAATGGGATGGTGGTTATGGGGTGAGCTCTTAGAGCTTAATACAGTATTTGGCATTGTTCTGATTAGCTTAGGCGGTTTCTTAGCCATGGCAACCAAAAGTAAACCGGTGCAACCTGTCACAGGTTAGTTTTCATTAATTAATGTTTTTTGATAGCTGATAACATTGGAGAGTGTATGGAAATTATCTTTTTTATTATTTTTGTCTTAATTATTGTTGTCGGTGTAACGATGAAAAAGAAAGGAAAAAAAAGCATTGGAAAGCATTCCTCTCGTAGAGGAAGTCGAGGTCAAGATAATGATGGCTTTGATTCTGATAATGATGGTGGGGATAGTGACGGAGGAGATGGCGGTGATTAAGTCGCACCAGTAAATTGATCGTTGGATTACATAAGGTATATTTTTGTTATAGATTTGTAAGTGCTACCTCCTTATACTGATTGTGGTAACCTGTTATCTGAGTTCGCTTTATAGCGCTCATTAAATATGGAAATTAGGCTGTTTTTCAGCATAAAAATAAGAAATATGGATCCTATAACTATAAAAAGCAGCTGAGGCTGATTATTTTTGAGACGTAAAAGATGGCTATCTTTAAACAGATAGGCAAAGGCTCCTGCAACGGTTTTATGATTGTTTGACGACAATCACTGTTTCTGTAACAGTTTTTTACCGTTCTTATGACTAAATGCGCTGCAAATTTCCTCTAGTACTCTTCAAATATTAGATAGAAGTGGTTTATATCCACTAATCTTTGATGCATTACATGCTGTGGGTGTGTTGAGCCGTCTATATTGGAAGATTTTGAATCTATGACTTAAAAGGACTGCCTAGTGAATTTGTCAATTAAATCAAAGATGTTACTGGTACTAACCCCCTTGGTGATCAGTTTAATAATCTTTGCCTCTATCTCTTTGTTAGATGCTCGAAAATCCATCCTAAACTCTGAAACCATCGAATCTGCAACCCATTTCCTAAGTCGCTCTAATGCAGTCTTGCATGAATTACAAAAAGAACGAGGTGCATCGGCGGGTTTATTAGCCGGTAGCTCAGCTTTTCGTAGTGTTTTGGATAAACAGCGTCAAGTGAGTGATAAAGCGATTAAAACTCTGTCAGATTTTGCCGGGAGTAATCGTTTTGATCGAATCCCTGCAGAGCTGAAATCTGTTTATCAATCGTTTTTAACACAGCTGGAAAAGCGAAAAAGCATCCAGACACAAATTGATAATGGCCATATTAAGACGGCAAAAGCGATCCAGTATTACACTCATGTGAACAGTCTTTTATTATCGGTTGTGCCAAAGGTTATTGAGAAAAATACAGACGCTTCACTAAGTGCTTCTTTGGCTGGCTATCATAACTTTCTTGAGATGAAGGAGCGGGCAGGTATTGAGCGGGCCGTTGTTTCTGCAGCATTGAGTAAGAGTGCAATATCCGATGGTGCACTGATTAGAATTGTTGAATTAATCAGTGCACAAAATGCCTATTACAGTGGATTTAAGAAGTACACCCCGCAGGATATTGTTAATCATATCAGTGAAATGTTAGAAGGTTCTGATGTATCTCCAGTCCTAGCTGTACGTAAACAGGTCTTGGCTCGTAATATCGCAACAGATTCTGCTACATGGTTTAAACAGGCATCACTTCGCATTAATCTGATGAAAGAAAGCGAAGATCGGTTAAATCAGTTTATTAACACTCAAGCCACCGATATTAAAACAGTGGCATCAGATCATTACACCACGACCTTAACGGCAACAGCAGTATTACTGCTTGTTATATCCGTAGTGGCCTTTTTTATTATTTTATCCATGTCTCGTATTGAGAATGGTTTAGCTGAGATTGCTGGTAAGATCAGCGATGCAGCCAGTTCAAAAGATCTAATGTTAAGAGCAGATTATAAAGGTAAGGATGAAGTCGGTAAGGTGGCGAGTGCGTTTAATCTGATGATGAACGATTTTGCTCAATTGATTACAGATATTCGCAATGCCAGCGGTCAATTAGCGGCTGCCGCTGAGCAAACATCTACTACGACCACCGAAAATGCAGGTGCTTTACAGTCTCAGTTATCACAGACTTTATCAGTGAGTGCTGCCATTGAAGAGATGAGCAGTTCCATAGGGGAAGTTACCAGTCGAGTAAGATCTGTTAATAATTCCGTGCAACAGGTTAAATCGGAATCAGAGCACGCAGAAAAGGCGATTGAAGAATCAGTACAAAGTATCGATTTGCTTAATACTGAGATCGGTCGGGTAAATGATGAAATTTTATCCCTCAGTGCCAGCAGTGAGAAAATTACCGAAGTGGTATCGGTTATTAAGAATATTGCTGAGCAGACGAATCTATTGGCCTTAAATGCTGCCATTGAAGCGGCTCGGGCAGGTGAGCAAGGCCGAGGTTTTGCGGTTGTTGCGGATGAGGTGAGAGGTTTAGCTCAGCGTACCCAGGACTCTACAGGCGAGATTGAAAGCATGGTCGAGATTCTGCAGCGTGATGTGGGTGTAGCCTCTGGTTCTATTCAGGCCAGTCAGAAAAATGTTTCTTTAAGTGTTGAGCTAACAGAGCAGGTTTCGGAGTCTTTACGTACTGTTTTCTCAGCAATCGGTGAAATACAGCACATGACAATGCAAATATCCTCTGCAGCAGAGCAGCAGGCCGTTGTCTCGAATGAAATTGCCGGTAGTGCAACAGATATAGCAACAAAAGCAGAGGTCACCGTCGAAAATGGAGAGCAGATTGCTAAAGTCAGTGAAGAGCTGGCTAAGCTTGCAGGCTTTCTCAATACCAGTGCAGGGACATTTAAATTGCAGAGTTAAGGGCTAATCTTCAGTTCTTTGTTGTCTTGTATGAACTGGCGTATGGCTTCCAACTTACGGGCTTGGTATGCCTTACGCCAGATAAGCAGAGTGTCGATATTGGCATATTTTTCTGGTAGACGGAGTGTTTGTAGCATGTTGTCTGTAGATATGACCTGCAATACTGATTGAGGTACTAAAGCAATCCCCGTACATGCGGCAACACAAGCAATAATGGCGTGATATGAACTCATCTCCATGCAATTACGAATTGTGCCTCCGGTTTCCGTTATCCAACTCTCCAACAGATGTCTGTATGCACAACCGCTACGGAATGTAATGAGATTCTCTCCAATCGCTTCCTCTGCTTGCTTAAAGCCTTTGTGACGCGGGGCAATCAATACAAGTTTTTCTGTAAAGGCCAGTTGTTGGTTCAGTTCAGGATGAATAATTGGACCTGCTACAAAAGCGGCTTCTAGCTCATAGTTTTTGACTCTAGTAATTAAGCTTGCAGTGGTATCGGTCATTAGTTCTATTTGTATGTGAGGGTAATGATGATGATATGTCGACAACAGTTTAGGTAGGCGTGCCGCTGCAGTACTTTCCATGCTGCCCAAACGAAAGTTGCCTTGGGCAAAACCTTCTTTAAACAGAGCGTCTGTTTCTTCTGCTAGTTGTAATAGGCGGTCAGCGTAATTAAGCAGGAGCTCTCCTTCGGAAGTGAGCTCTAAACGCCGGTTTACTCGATTAAATAGACTCACTCCTAGTCGTTCCTCAAGTTGAATAATTCTAGTACTGATATTGGACTGTACTCGATTGAGCTTGTTTGCTGCACGAGTAATGCCTCCTTCAATGGCGACGGTGCGAAACATTTCCAATGCATCCAGATCTAAATTATTCAGAGCCATCTTTTTTTGAGAATCCTTAATCATATTAAATCATTTTTAATGATGAATAGCTTAGCATAAGCTATAGAAAAAGCCGGTTTGATTTTAGGCATAGTTTCTAGGTTGATAAGCGATGTTTGTATGAGGAGAAAATATGGAAGGTTTCCATAGTCTATTTAATTCTGAGTTACCCATTATTCAAGCGCCTATGGCGGGAGTGCAAGGCAGTGAGCTCGCGATTGCGGTATCAAATGCAGGTGGGGTAGGTTCTCTACCTTGCGCGATGTTGAGCTTGGAGCAGCTCAGAGTACAGTTGAATAAGATTAAAGAGGAAACAGACAAACCATTCAATGTTAACTTCTTCTGTCATACCGCTCCTGAGCCCGATGAAAAAGTAGAGCAGGAATGGCGAGAATTATTAGCGCCGTATTTTCATGAGTATTCTATCGATCCTGATAATATCAAGGCAGGCCCTGGACGCAGGCCTTTTAGCCAAGAGGCACTGGATGTTTTGGCAGAATTTAAACCCGCTGTAGTGAGCTTTCACTTTGGTTTGCCAAGCAAGGATTTATTGGATCAGGTTAAAGACTGGGGAGCGAAGGTCATCTCGTCGGCCACGACAGTGGAAGAAGCCGTATGGCTGGAGGCGAATGGCGCTGACGGTATTATTGCCCAAGGGTTCGAAGCCGGTGGACACAGAGGAATGTTTTTAACGGATGATTTGAATACACAGCTAGGAACATTAGAGCTGGTTCGACAAGTTGTACAAGCAGTGAATATTCCTGTTATTGCGGCGGGTGGCATCGCTGACGCTGATGGGGTGCAGGCTGCTTTGGCTATGGGGGCTTGTGCTGCTCAGGTAGGCACAGCCTATTTGTTATGTCCTGAGGCAACAACGTCATCGGTTCATCGCCAAGCACTTGCTAGCTCTCATGTAAGACATACTGCTGTTACCAATCTTTTTTCTGGTCGGCCTGCTCGGGGTATTGTTAATCGAGTGATTTCAGAGCTAGGGCCTGTTAACGATAAGGTACCTAAGTTTCCCCTAGCGACAACTGCGATTACTGCATTAAGGTCTGCTGCTGAAAAGGAAGGCAGTGGTGATTTTTCTCCATTGTGGGCAGGACAAAATACTCAGTGTTGTCGTGAAATAGCAGCAGGAGAACTGACTCGTTTATTAGGAGAAAAGGTTTAAGTAAGCCAGTTAAAGAGCCGAAAAATGACTTTTTCAGAGGTTCCCTAGAGATGCTTAATTGTTAAGAGCGCTTAGTGTTAGGCGTTCTTAATATTATGCAGAGCATATAATTTGATGCCGATCAGTTAAAGCTGATCGGCATTTACGGTATATCAAAGAATAGATTATTGGTATTTCAAAAAAATCTGATCGTAGGTGCCATCGGATTTCATCTCTTCCATCGCTTCATGTAAAGCTTGAACCATAGCGGGGGTGGTAGATTTTTTCGATAAAAGTATGTATGTCGGCCAAGTTAAAACAACCTGATTCCCTTGAGTCTCGTTGACCACAATATCGACCTGATCCGTGAGATTGTTCTTTTTCAGGTAATGTATCACTGGCAGCATATCTCCGACGAACATATCGATACGCTTATTGAGTAACAGAGTAACGCTATGCTCAGTGGATTCTGATGTCATTTGGTAGGCAAATTTATTTTGATCCAGAGCTTGTCTAAAGGAACCACTACCGTATAGATAGCCTGCCCGAGTCCCTATGCTGTATTTAAAAGCGTTATCAAAGTTGTCATCAACCTGTATCTGGTCACCCTTACGTTTGAATAGCACGTAACGTTGTAGAATTAAAACGCTATCAACATAGTATCCCCATTCCTGTCTGGCTTGATTTCTACCAGCGTTAAACAAAATGTCGTGATTGCCAGTCTCCACCATTTTGACGGCTCGTTTCCACGGGAAAAAATTGAATTTTACTTCATTAACACCTGCTCTTAACGCCGCCTCTTTGATCAATTCAACGGCAATACCTTTGGCTTCTTTGTCTTCTGTGTATTCGTAGGGAGGGTAGTTTAGGGTCGCCGCATAGAATTGCTTTGGCATTTCTGCTGCATGGAGCGTAAGGGCTGTAAATGCCAAATAAGTGATCAGGAAAAGTAAAACGTAACTGAGATGTCCGGCGGTTAGCTTCATTAGCGGTTACTCTCGGTGTTTTTATTAAGATTAAAACAATATAAGGAGTATGGAAAAAAGAGCTTAACATAGGAATACAATCAATAACTTTTAGTATGGGTGAGATTTGTTCAGTGTCAATAATCCGCTGGATGCTTGATATATATGGAAATTCATATATCATCGCTGGCACTTGTTTTAGAAGGTTTCGTTTATGTCGTCCTCTGTATCTTTTGACCCCGTCCAGTTCTTTAAATGCTTGGCAGATGAAACCCGTCTGCGCTGCCTTTTGCTAATAGAGCAAGAACAAGAGCTTTGTGTCTGTGAACTAATGGCGGCTTTGCAAGAGAGTCAGCCTAAGATATCACGTCATCTCGCTCAATTAAGGAAATGTGGTTTATTGCTGGATCGACGTCAGGGACAGTGGGTATTTTATCGCATTAGTTCTGAGTTACCGGATTGGGCAAAACAAACCTTATCGGATACTGCCAAGGCTAATGAGCTTTTTTTGCAGCCAAGTTGGCATAACCTGCACAAAATGGGTGGACGCCCAGATCGGATGCAAAGTTGTTGTAACTAAGCTTTTTTAACTCAATATATCTGTTTTTTCATATGTAACTTTATAGCGTTAGGATAGTGATAATGAAGCAAAAAACACTAAAAGTAGGCATTAATGGTTTTGGTCGCATGGGACGTTTGGTGTTACGAGCGGCTTGGAATTGGCCTGAAATAGAATTTATACAAATTAATGATCCTGCTGGGGATGCTGCAACCTTAGCGCATCTGATTACTTTTGATTCAATCCATGGTCGCTGGGCTTATGAGGCCAGCGCTGAAGATGATCAAATGTTGGTTGATGGTAAAAGCCTTACCGTTAGCCAGAATAAAACCATTGGTGAAACGGACTGGTCTGGCTGCGATCTAGTGATAGAAGCTTCTGGCAAGATGAAAACTAAAGCTCTGCTACAAGAGTATTTAGATCAGGGAGTAAAGCGTGTTGTTGTGACAGCACCTGTTAAAGAAGAAGGTGTCTTAAATGTAGTGATGGGAGTGAATCATCAGCTATATAACCCGAGTGAACATCGTCTGATCACAGCGGCTTCTTGTACTACAAATTGTTTAGCGCCTGTAGTGAAGGTGATCCATGAAAGCCTGGGTATTAAACACGGCTCTATGACCACAATTCATGACATTACCAATACTCAAACTATTTTGGATGCCCCCCATAAAGATCTGCGCCGCTCACGTGCTTGTGGCATGAGTTTGATCCCAACGACAACCGGTTCTGCTACTGCTATTACACATATTTTTCCAGAGCTTAAAGGTAAATTGAACGGCCATGCGGTACGTGTACCTCTGGCCAATGCGTCTTTAACTGATTGTGTTTTTGAGGTTGAGCGTGCCACTACTGCTGAAGAAGTTAATGCTTTGATGCAGACGGCGGCAGAAGGTGAGTTAAAAGATATTCTGGGCTATGAAGAGCGACCTTTGGTGTCAATCGATTATCGCACGGATCCTAGATCTAGCATTATCGATGCACCTTCCACCATGATTATTAATGGCACTCAGGTAAAACTTTATGTTTGGTATGACAATGAGTGGGGTTATGCAAACCGTACTGCAGAGCTGATGCGAATGGTGGGAGTTAAAGATCTTAATGCGAAGCAGGAGATCGCTTGATGCTAGCCCAGCTGTCTCCTGATGTGCGCCAGTATCTACTGGTAACAGGGAATTATTGGGCGTTTACGCTCACCGATGGTGCTTTGCGCATGCTGGTGGTGCTACATTTTCATGGGTTGGGCTACAGCCCTTTGGAGATTGCCTTACTGTTCCTGTTTTACGAATTTTTTGGTGTTATTACCAATTTAGTTGGAGGTTGGCTGGGTGCTCATTTAGGTTTGAACCGAACCATGAATATTGGTTTAGGTCTGCAGGTGTTGGCTCTGTCAATGTTGCTGGTGCCAGCCTCTATGCTGACGATTCTCTGGGTGATGGTTGCCCAAGCTTTATCGGGTATAGCTAAAGACCTGAATAAGATGAGTGCCAAGAGTTCTATTAAACTTTTGGTTCCAGAGAATGCCCAAGGCAGCTTGTACCAGTGGATAGCTGTGCTGACGGGCTCTAAAAATGCTTTGAAAGGTGTGGGCTTTTTTTTAGGTGGTTTCTTGTTAACGATGCTGGGTTTTCAAGAAGCAATCGCCGCTATGGCGGCCATGTTGGCTTTGGTTTGGTTATTTAGTCTGATAATGCTGAAAAAGGATTTGGGCAAGGCAAAAAACAAACCTAAGTTTACTGACATGTTGTCAAAGAGTCGTTCTATTAACCTACTATCGGCTGCTCGGTTATTTCTGTTTGGTGCTCGTGATGTCTGGTTTGTTATCGCTTTACCAGTATATTTGGCCAAGCAGTTTGATTGGGATCATACGGTAGTGGGAGGTTTTCTAGCCCTGTGGGTTATTGGTTATGGTGTTGTACAGTCATTGGCACCTTATGTTACCGGTAAGCGCTCAGGTAAGATTCCTGGTGGTAAAACGGCTGTTATATGGGCAGGTATGCTGATGTTGACGCCTGCTTTGATTGCTCTTGCGCTGACTTATGATATTCATCCTCAATTTAGTGTATTGGTAGGGCTGTTACTATTTGGCGCTTTATTTGCGGTGAACTCATCACTGCATAGCTATTTAATCGTCAGTTACGCCAACCGTGATGCTGTGTCTCTAGATGTCGGTTTTTATTATATGGCCAATGCTATGGGACGATTAATAGGTACCGTATTGTCTGGTTGGGTTTTTCAGATAGCAGGCTTGGAGGCTTGTTTATGGGTATCGAGTGTCATGCTTTTAATTGCAGTATTGGTATCTGTCGCATTACCTGAACATAAAACGTCTTCTGCAATATAAAAAACATCTTAATTAAATGGCGGGCTAATTGGCATAGCCCACTGATTTTCTCCATTTTCATAGCTATTTTCATTACCTTGGTGGCTAAAGTAGCGATTGTCACTAATCTTTATACGCATTCACCTATGCATTTGGTGCAAAAGGCCAGTGAGCCTGCACTAAGCTTTAAGACATATCTTAAAGAATTAAAGAAAAAACAATAACAAGACATAGGTGATTTATGAAAAATTCAGAAAAGGTTCATAAGGCTGGCTTTGCAACTCGCGCGATTCATACAGGCTATGATCCTAAGAGTGAAAATGGTGCCCTCACTCCTCCTATTTATATGACGTCTACCTTTGCTTTCGACACTGTAGAGCAGGGCGGAGAGCGTTTCGCCGGTGAAGCTGAAGGTCCTATCTATAGCCGTCTAGGCAACCCGACTCAAAGTATTCTTGAAGAACGTTTAGCCTCTTTAGAAGAAGGTGAAGCCGCATTGGCAACGGCATCAGGCATGGGAGCCATTAGCGCGACCTTCTGGACTCTGCTGAGTGCGGGTGATCATATCGTTGCGGATAAAACCCTATATGGTTGTACTTTTGCTCTGATCGAACATGGTTTGAAAAAGTTCGATATTGAGGTGAGTTATGTGGATTGCTGCGATATTGAAGCGGTGACGGCGGCTCTGACGGAGAAAACACGTTTAGTCTATTTCGAGTCACCGGTTAACCCCACTCTACGAGTGATGGATATTAAAGGTATTAGCCAAGCGGTACATGATTATCAGCCAGAGATTAAAGTGATCGTCGATAATACCTACTGCACACCTGCTTTACAGAGACCACTGACATTAGGCGCTGATTTAGTGGTGCATTCGGCAACAAAATACTTAGGTGGGCATGGAGACCTGATCGCAGGTGCTGTTGTTGGTGATGCTGAAACACTTATGCGTATTCGTCTAGAAGGCATTAAGGATATGACGGGTGCAGTAATCTCTCCAATGACTGCATTTCTGATTCAACGGGGTTTAAAAACTCTTGAGCTGCGTATGGAACGTCATAGTGAGTCTGCGCTCACTATTGCTAAGTGGTTACAGGAGCAGCCAGAAGTTGAAATGGTGTATTACCCCGGTTTGGAAAATAGCCCTTTTTATACTTTGGCCTGTGAGCAGATGTCGCGTCCTGGCGGCATGATTGCTTTTGAATTGAAAGGTGGTTTAGAGGTTGGTAAGCAGTTTATGAACCGTTTGGATATGATTAAACGTGCCGTCAGTCTAGGAGATGCGGAGACGTTATGCCAGCATCCAGCTAGTATGACGCACTCCACATATACTCCAGAAGAACGTCTAGCCCATGGTATCTCAGAAGGCTTGGTGCGTTTGTCCATCGGTCTTGAAGCAGTTAACGATATTCAGGCTGATATAGAACAAGCCCTGGGTCGTTAATCTTTAGAGGTTTAGCTTCTAATATTTCGCCTTAAGATTTGAAAGCATGATGGCTATCACTAATATTTTTTTGCTGTTTAGTGTTTAAATAGTAAAAATTGATAATTTTGGTGATAGTCACTAAACCTTCATTGTTATTTGTCCACATTTGAAGAAAAAAATTAGAGTCTCACACGCACAATAGCCCTGTTTTTCATCTACGGGTTAAGTGTTATGTCTACGTTATCGACTCAGTCTTCATCGGTTCTGCACGTTGAGCAATTAGAGGTTGCCAGCCGTCAAAAAATGCTGGGCCTAGGTGCCGCAGTGATGATGGTATTAGTCTGGTCCAGCTATTTCATGTCTCTACGTATTGGTGCCGCTTCTGCGCTGACTACCTACGAGATTGCTCTATTTCGCTTTGCTATTCCGGGTATTTTACTTGCGCCGCTATTTTTTAAACATTTTTCCCAGATTCGTCAGGTTCCTAAGCTTTATTTAATGGGGATGTTAGTGGGTGGTGGCTTACCTTTTTTCTGGTTGGGCGCTATAGGCATGCAAACAGGTCAGGTGGCAGAGGGTAGTACTCTGATTCCTGGTGTTGCCCCTTTATTTGTTACTGGGCTCGCTGTGTTTGTTTTTCATCAGCAGTTGTCCCTTTGGCGCTTTTTGGGCTTAGTTTTGATTGCAGGAGGGGTGCTGGCTTTTGTAGTGGATTCTCTATTGGGTGATTCCAGCTTAATGGCTCAGGGGATTTTTCTGCTAGCCAGTCTTTTCTGGGCTCTATTTGCTATTTCACTGCGTCAGTGTGGTTTATCACCCTTAGTGGCTGCTTCTGTTGTGACTTTACCAACTGGGTTGCTATTAGTGTTAGCGGGTTTAATCTTACAGCCGGATCTTGGTTGGAGTCAGTTACCTGTGCATGAGTTGGCTGCACAGATGGCGACTCAGGGTTTGGGGGCAGGATTAGCATCAAGCTTCTTATTTGCGTTTGCTATTTCTCGCATGGGGGCTGAAGTGACGTCTGCCATTGGCTCAATGACCCCAGTCGCGGCATCGGCATTAGCACTGTTCTGGTTAGGGGAGCAGCTAAGTTTAAATATTATCTTAGGTATCGCTTTAATCAGTGTCGGCGTGGTATTTGCCAGCGGGATTATTAAAGACAGGGCTTAATCGCTTTCTATTTGGATAGACTTTTGTCTTTCTGAGTTTTCGACTTCTTGCAGTTTGGGTGGCGTATGCCGCCCTTTTTTTGTTTGCTCGGCGAAGCCAGCAAACCCGACTGCTTGAAAGAAAGCAGTATCACCCCGACTGAGGGGAAGATAATCCGAATGGCAAGGGCGTCATTGGCCAACGATGGGGTCTGAAGGAAGCCATAGGAAGTTAGA
>JAKZRG010000102.1:0-28359 GCA_047518265.1 Oceanospirillum sp. | reverse complement strand
GCACCAGCACCAGCACCAGCACCAGCACCAGCACCAGCACCAGCACCAGCACCAGCACCAGCACCAGCACCAGATAATGATCCAAGCGCTAAAGAACGCTTAAAAGCCGTTACGATGCAAACAGAGGAAGGTGAAATCTGGAGTGTGGCACGATTCCAAAAGCCACAGGGTGAACATCAGGGGGAATTAGTGGGTGATTTGCCAGGCTTAGAGCTATTAACGCTGGATGATGGCAATGCAAAACCGAGTTATACCCATGAGCAGCTGCAGATTATGTCGGAGCTGCTGGAGACACGTTTAAAAGAATTTAATGTTAAAGCTAAAGTCGTTGATGTGCATCCAGGCCCTGTTATTACCCGGTTTGAGATCCAGCCTGCAGCAGGTGTTAAAGCCAGTAAAATTACGAATCTGGCCACTGATTTGGCACGAGCTTTAGCGGTGAGCAGTGTACGTGTGGTGGAAGTCATCGCCGGGAAATCATCGGTTGGTATTGAAATTCCAAACCAGAACCGAGCCATGATTCGTCTGCATAAGGTGTTAAGTCATGGAAGCTTTCAGCAGGCGGATTCTCCTCTGACATTAGCCTTAGGGGATGATATTGCCGGGCAGCCGGTGGTGGCTAATCTTGCCAAAATGCCTCACTTATTAGTTGCCGGTACGACAGGTTCCGGCAAGTCCGTAGGTGTTAATGCCATGTTGATTAGCATGTTATTAAAAGCATCGCCGGAAGAGCTGCGTTTGATTATGGTAGACCCCAAGATGTTGGAACTGTCTATCTATGATGGCATTCCACATCTTTTAACACCTGTAGTAACAGACATGAAGGATGCTGCCAATGCTTTAAATTGGTGTGTAGCGGAGATGGAGCGGCGTTATAAACTGATGGCGGCTATGGGGGTGCGTAATATTGCTGGTTTTAACAGTAAATTGGATGAAGCCGCAGCCCAAGGCGCAAGGGTTGCAGACCCTACTTGGAAGCCTGAACAGGGTGAAACGCCGCCTACACTGGAAAAACTGCCGTTTATAGTGGTCGTTATCGATGAATTTGCCGATATGATGATGATTGTCGGTAAAAAAGTAGAAGAGCTAATTGCTCGCTTGGCGCAAAAAGCGCGGGCAGCAGGAATTCACTTAATTCTAGCGACTCAGAGACCTTCGGTAGATGTTATTACCGGTTTGATAAAAGCTAACGTACCGACCCGTATAGCCTTTCAGGTGTCATCCAAAATCGACTCTCGCACTATTTTGGATCAAGGGGGCGCAGAGCAGTTGCTCGGTCATGGTGACATGCTCTATCTACCACCGGGTACCGCAGTGCCTATTCGTGTACACGGAGCCTTTGTGGATGATGATGAGGTGCATCGTGTCGTGGAGAACTGGAAACGTCGTGGAACACCTGATTTTATTGAGAGCATTCTCAACGGTTGGGAAGAAAATGGAGGTCCATCTGAAGGGGGGGATTCCGGTGATGAGGATAGGGATGTTTTATATGATCAAGTTGTTGAATTTATTACTGAAACTCGTCGAGTATCAGCCTCCGGTATTCAACGACGATTTAAGATTGGTTATAACCGGGCAGCACGTTTAGTTGAATCTTTGGAAGCTTCTGGTGTCGTATCGGGTATGGGAAGTAATGGTCAGCGTGAAGTGTTAGCACCACCACCGGCAGGAGAATAGACCTAAGAGACAGACCTTTTAGGTAATTTAAGGTTGGTTTTTTTGTTTAAGGCCGCATCTTTGTACAAAGGTGGGCCTTTCATACACAAATAAGAATTTTCAATACACAGCTCCCAGTGGTTGGGACGTTTAGCCATTCTGTGTAGAGAGTATTTTATTCGAGTGCTCAGTTTTAAGTGGAGCTTATCAGTAAATAACTGGTAAAAATGTAATAAAAACAATACATTATTAAGCGGGTCGGATGACAAAAGGTGGTAAAACAAACCGACCGTACAATAAAAATTAAGCTTTAATTGGAATTTTTTATGATTAATCGATCTTTTAGGATTAATAGTCTGTTTATTTTGAACCGACTTTCGCAGCGCTTATTTCAGCTGCTTATCTTGGGTATTTTATTTTTTACGCTGATAGCTCCAGTAATGGCTGATGAGCCTTCTGTTCAGCGTTTAACCAAGCTGTTAAATCAGATGTCTTCTCTGGATGCTGATTTTCAGCAGCGCATTTTAGATGCTCGTGGAAGCCGCCTGCAAGAAGTGAGCGGTCACCTGAGTTTGCAGCGCCCTGGTCAATTTTATTGGCACACAGAAACCCCCTTTCCTCAAACAGTGGTCTCAGACGGTGAGACACTTTGGTTGTATGATCCAGATCTTGAACAGGTCACCGTGCAGCAAGTGGATAATTCTGTGTCTCGTACACCTGCCATGTTACTCAGTGGTGACGTGGCATCCATGGGTGAGAAATTCGATGTGAATCGTATCCGCTCCGGTGAGGCAGAAGAGTTTTTACTGCAACCCAAAGAAGAGGATTCACTGTTTGAAGAACTCAGGCTCAATTTTTCTCAACAACAGCTCGTGAGTTTACTGTTGGTTGATAGCCTCGGACAAAGAACATCTATTGAATTGTTTGACCGCAAGTTAAATACCGCTTTAGACAGCGACAGATTTACCTTTCAAATACCGGATGATGTGGATGTGATTCTGCAGTAAGTCAGAATGTTAATCCAAAATAAGGCTAGCAGAAACGCTGAGATTAAAGCGTGAGTTGTGATTTAAGGTATTGATATGGATCTGTTTGCTGATCAACCCGTTTGGCAGCCGTTGGCGGCTCGGATGCGGCCAAAGAATCTTCAGGAATATTGTGGCCAACAACACCTGCTAGCAGAAGGCAAACCTCTGCGACAGGCGATCGAACGGGATCAACTGCATTCCATGGTTTTCTGGGGACCTCCTGGGGTTGGTAAAACGACTCTGGCTAGATTGATTGCTGAGCTCACTCAAGCACGTTTTGAAAGTATTTCCGCGGTATTGTCTGGTGTAAAAGAGATTCGAGCCGCTGTAGAACGAGCACAGCAGGCCAGAGGACAGGGGCAGAAAACCCTGTTGTTTGTGGATGAAGTCCACCGATTTAATAAGTCCCAACAAGATGCATTTTTGCCCTATGTGGAAGATGGTACCTTTATTTTTGTTGGCGCTACGACTGAAAACCCTTCCTTTGAATTAAATAATGCCCTGTTGTCTCGCGCTCGGGTGTATATCCTACGTGCTTTGGCGCCAGAAGATTTGCATCAGGTATTGCAGGAAGCGCTGAATGACAGAACGCGAGGGCTTGGAGAACAAAACCTGCAAGTTGATAGTGATTCTTTGCAACTGTTGGCTCAGGCGGCTGACGGTGATGCCCGTCGGGCCCTTAATCTATTAGAGGTTGCTGCTGACTTGGCTATAGAGGGTGAGCAAGGGCTTACCATTAACCCTGATGTATTAAGTGAAGTACTGGCAGAAAGTACGCGCCGTATGGACAAAGGCGGCGATCTATTTTACGAGCAGATCTCTGCGCTACATAAATCTGTTCGAGGCTCATCGCCTGACGGCGCACTCTATTGGTTTTGTCGTATGTTGGATGGTGGTTGTGATCCCTTATACATTGCCCGTCGTGTGGTACGTATGGCCAGTGAAGATATCGGCAATGCTGATCCTAGAGCTTTACAGTTATGTCTTAATGCTTGGGATGTTCAGGAACGTTTGGGCAGCCCAGAGGGTGAGTTAGCTATTGCTCAGGCGATTATCTATCTGGCTAGTGCGCCTAAAAGTAATGCGGTTTATATGGCCTATAAGCAGGCCCGTGCCCATGTGAGGGAGACTGGTGGCTTTGATGTGCCAGAGCACTTGCGTAATGCTCCTACCCAATTGATGAAAGAGATTGGTTATGGGCAAGAATACCGTTATGCCCATGATGAGCCTGATGCCTATGCTGCTGGTGAGAACTATTTCCCAGAAGAATTGGCTGATACCCAATATTATCAACCCGTGCCCCGGGGATTAGAGGGAAAGATTCAGCAAAAGCTGGATTGGTTAAAAGACAAAGATAGGGCGAGCCCATTAAAAAGGTACAACCTAGATCAAAATTCATGAATTTTATCTCTATTCACTGTCACTGATTGCGATGGATTTGATTTAAATCATGCAGAAATATCACACCTCTGACTATATTTGATAACAGTTCTCCGTTTTTTCAACGAATTATCAGGAGGTGCTCATGAATAAAATCATGACGCAGTTACATCAGGATCATATTAATCTGAGCCGTTTATTAACGGTTTTAAAAAATAAATTGGTTGAGCTGAAAGAGGGCGAGCGGCCAGATTATCATCTGATACAGGACGTGATTCACTACATCGTTGATTATGCTGATACCTACCACCATCCCATGGAAGATGTTCTTTACCAATACACTATCAAGCATTATCCCGAGCACCAAAAGACTTTGAACGAGATTGAGCAGGAGCATGCAACTATCAGAGGAGAGTCAAACGCTTTTCAAGAACAAGTTGAGAATATCCTGTTAGATGCCATAGTGCCTATGGGGCAGTTTATCGAACAGCTGGATCAATTTGTCACGCAGCAGTTTGCCCATCTTAATCGAGAAGAGGGCCGTATTTTCCCTCTACTGGAAAAAACACTTTCTGACGATGACTGGGCCTCAGTGAAAACACATTTGGATAATCGTGAAGATCCTCTCTTTGGTAGCGAAGTTGCGGAAGAATATAAACGCCTGTATCAGGCGTTAATTGAAGAAACCAAAGTAGCTTGAGCCAGTAAATATAGTTTATACCAATCCCGCTAACTCCTTTCATCTAGCCCGTAAAGCACGGGCTTTTCTATATTTATGTACTTTTTTGCTGTCTTAGTCCCCATTTCTTTTTGTAATTTATCTATTTCCCTTGGATTTTCTATTTTGGGGCTTTGGTTAAGCCGCAGTTTTCTCTACAATTACTGCCTTGAATATCAGTGTGTTAACGAAAAGTGTATTGGCAATGGATATCGGCCTGTTTGGTTTGAATGTTTCAATGCATTGAACAATGCATAGAGCAAATGTAATGACGCTAGGCCAGAAAGGAGAGCTTCTCTTGTGAACCAGATGTTAGCTGTTGCTATTGGTGGCGCCTTAGGTGCCATGAGCCGCTACTGGGTTGTGGGTCTAGTGACTCAATGGTTTGGACGGGGTTTCCCCTATGGCACTATTGCCGTCAATATCGCAGGCTCATTGTTAATTGGTGTATTGTACAGCTTGATTGTGCAACACCTGAAGTTAGAGCCCCATTGGCAAGCCATTTTAATGGCAGGTTTTACCGGAGCTTTTACGACATTTTCGACTTTTGCACTGGAATCTCTGAATTTATTTCAAAGCGGGCGGATCACCGCAGCACTGCTCTATATTGTTTTAAGCGTAATGTGTTGTTTGGCTGCTGTGGCCGTGGGCATGTGGTTAGGTAAACAATTTGCCTGATCGATAGACTGACTGATAACTAATGGGTAATGATCAATGCTTGATCCTAAGCTGATTCGCGCTGAACTGGAAACAGTAGCGGAAAAACTAAAAATTCGTGGTTTTGAGCTGGAAACTGCACGCTTGCAGGAGCTGGAAGCTCGCCGTAAAGAGCTGCAGACTGAAACCGAGCAGCTACAGAATGAGCGTAATACCCGTTCCAAGTCCATTGGTAAGGCCAAAGCGGCGGGTGAAGATATTCAGCCATTACTGGCAGAAGTGAGTGATCTGGGTGATCGTCTGGATGCTGGGAAGCAGAGTCTTAGTGAACTGCAAGAAGAACTGAATGGTCTTCTGCTGATGATTCCGAATGTGCCTCACGAGTCTGTGCCTGCAGGTAATAGCGAAGATGACAACGTAGAAGTACGTCGTTGGGGCCAGCCTAAAGAACTGGACTTTGAAGCAAAAGATCACGTTGATCTGGGCGCTACAGATGATCTGTTGGATTTCGAGACTGCCGTAAAAATTACCGGTTCTCGTTTTGCTACCATGCGTGGTCCTTTGGCCCGTATGCATCGTGCATTAACACAGTTCATGCTGGACACGCACTCTCAAGAACATGGTTACACTGAGGTTTATGTACCTTATATGGTCAACCGTGATTCTCTGCGTGGTACCGGTCAGTTACCTAAGTTTGAAGAAGATCTGTTCAAACTACAGGGTGAAAGTGAGTACTACCTGATCCCAACAGCAGAAGTACCTGTTACCAATATGGTACGTGACGAGATTGTTGCGGCTAAAGATTTGCCTTTGAAAATGACGGCACATACCCCTTGCTTCCGCAGTGAAGCAGGTTCTTATGGTCGTGATACCCGTGGCATGATTCGTCAGCACCAGTTTGAAAAGGTTGAGATGGTACAGCTGGTTGAAGCTGGAAAGTCTTACGATGCTCTGGAAGAGCTATTAGGCAACGCAGAAACCATTTTGCAACGTCTGGAGCTACCTTACCGTGTTGTAACGCTTTGTGGTGGCGACTTGGGCTTCTCTGCGGCAAAAACTTATGACATCGAAGTTTGGTTGCCGGGACAGGAAAAATACCGTGAAATTTCTTCTTGCTCTAACTTTGAAGATTTTCAGGCACGCCGCTTGCAAGCTCGTTACCGTAACCCAGAAACCAATAAGCCAGAACTGCTACATACTTTGAATGGTTCTGGTCTGGCTGTGGGCCGCACACTGGTAGCTGTTATGGAAAACTATCAAGATGCAGATGGTCGTATTCATGTACCGGAAGCACTGAAACCGTACATGGGTGGTATCACGGTTATCGGTTAATGCCTCAAAAGAGTGCATAAAAGCGGCCTTATGGCCGCTTTTTTATTGAGTACCTAAACAAAAGTATCTCAGGAAAGTATTAAGGCGCTTTGGGTTCTAGGCCAGAGAATATTGAAATATTTTTGTTTAGGTATGTATGCTTAAAAAAACAGTTAGGGAAATCGATTATGAAAATGCTGCCCCTGATGGCAAATACTCATGAGTTTGGTGCCGTTGTTATCGGTCACAATGAGACGGCTAAACGTAAATTACATGCACTGTTACGTGTGGATGCTCAGGTTGCTATTGCCTCCGATAAGCCTTTTTGTCACGAGTTACGAGAACTGGTAAAAGCACACGAGATAACAGAAGTTAGTGTGAAAGAAGCCTTAACGCATCAGAACCGTTTCCCTTTAGTTATCCTGGCTGAAGGCGAGGCCGATTGGCAACGTGAACAAGCCGTACAGTTAAAGGCCCAGGGACGTTTGGTCAATGTAGCAGATCACCCTGATCAGTCTAATGTTACCTTGCCTTATCTGATCGACCGTCACCCTGTGATGATTGCGGTGGCTTCTACAGGAGAGGCACCTGTATTGGCCCGTATTATGAAGGCCAAGTTAGAGGCGCTGATTCCCCGTTCATTTGGTCAGTTAAGCCATCTTGTTTCTGGTTGGGGCGAGCGAGTCAAAGAGCTGTTTCCTAATAAAAAACATCGGGAGCGTTTTTGGTCTCAGCAGTTACAGGGTGCTGTGGGCGAACAGATGATGGCGGGTCGAGAACAGCAAGCAGTCCAGCAGTTAGAAAATAATTTAGAAGCAGCAAAAGCAGATCAACTGCAGGGTGAAGTCTACCTTGTGGGTGCAGGTCCAGGTGATCCTGAGCTATTAACCCTAAGAGCGGTACGCCTGATTCAACAGGCTGATGTGGTGTTGTACGATCGCTTGGTGGCTCCTGAAATTGTTGATCTTTGTCGTAGTGATGTCGAGCGTATTTATGTGGGTAAAGCCCGATCTGATCATGCGGTACCACAGGGAGAAATTAACCAGCTATTAGTGGATCTGGCTTTACAGGGTAAGCGAGTACTGAGATTAAAAGGCGGAGATCCTTTTATCTTTGGTCGTGGCGGAGAAGAGATCGACAAGCTCAGTCAGCATCGAGTACCTTTTCAGGTAGTGCCTGGTATCACAGCAGCAGCGGGCTGTGCAGCGTATGCAGGTATTCCTCTAACGCACAGGGACTATGCCCAGTCCGTACGCTTTGTTACAGGCCATCTAAAAGATGGTACAACAGATCTGCCTTGGCAAGAGTTGGCTAGCAGCGCTCAAACTGTCGTATTTTATATGGGTTTGATGGGCTTGCCGGAGATCACCAAACAGCTCGTGGCTCACGGTCGAGATAAAGAAACGCCTGTTGCTTTGATTCAACAAGGTACAACTCGTAATCAGCGTAATATTATCGCCACACTGGATACTATTGTTGAACATATTGCCGATAAAAAAGTTGAGCCACCAACATTAATTATTGTCGGAGAAGTTGTTTCACTCCATGAGCGATTAAATTGGTTTGATCCTCAACAGGCTGGTGGCAGCGGTGGTTTTTGGGCTAAACAGGAAGAAGGCTAAATGCTTATGTTAAGAAAAGGTGTGCTATCTTAGAAAAAAACAATATTACCATTCCCGATAAGTTGTTAGTGATAACAACCTACGCATACACCTAGAGTGATCTAGATTTTCCTTACTTTTCATCTATAAGGAATTATCGGGATTGGTATAAACCTTCCATAAGTTAAGGATATCAAAGAAAAAGAATTATTTTGTTTGAGTATGTAGCATCCAATTCAAAAGGCTATGCGTATCTTGATACACATAGCCTTTTTTGGAGATAAATATGAAACGTCGTACTTTTTTAAAAACATTAGCCAGTCTCCCCTTTGCTTATGCCGCATTAAGTCAAGCCGGTCATGAAGAAGGCCACTCTATAGAAGCGTTAGATCTGTCCGATTATCAATGGAAGCAGAAACTTACTAAAGATCAGTACCATATTCTGCGAGATGAAGGCACAGAGCGCGCGTTTACCAGCCATCTTAATGATGAAAAACGCCAAGGTGAATACCACTGTGCCGGTTGTGATCTTTTACTTTTCACCTCAGACATGAAATATGACAGTGGCACAGGCTGGCCAAGCTTCTATCGTGTCGTCGAAGGTCATATTGGCACTTCAACAGATTTTAAATTGATTTACCCTCGCACTGAATACCATTGTGCACGTTGTGGCGGTCATCAAGGACATGTCTTTAGTGATGGGCCGGAACCAACCGGTAAGCGTTGGTGTAATAATGGTTTGGCGCTTAAGTTTATTCCTGCTTAAGCATCTAAATAAAACGTTCTCTACAAAAAAAACAATCATATTATCCAGCCGCTAAGATGAAAAATACCGGAATACTTTTGTTGAGGTATATAAATATAATTAATGAGTATCTAATAAATAATTACATACATTACTTTACATTCGGTAATATATGTTGCAACTGCGAATAGTATTTATTGTGGTGTAAAGTTTATATACCAATAAAAACTATAAAACTAATCTAAACGAGGCGTTTTTAGGACTAAAGTAGGGGATCTACAGCGTTAAGCAAACCGTATGATGGAAGGAGAGTACAGCAATAAAAAAACAATAAATATTCCCTGTGCAGGCAGGCGGGAGCAGACAAAATGAGCCAAGTGGCTAATTCTAATAAAGTAGCCTACATTGCTGGCATCCCATTGTTGGCAGCAATTGTATACGGAATGACTTCCGGTGGACTACCCATCGGTTTTGGCATTGTTTTAATTGTCACAGCGTTAATAGCGGTGGCCTTACCATCATTAATGAAAGCAGGTGGAGGTTCTCATTCTCTGCTTAATAACCTTGTTGCTAAAGAAGAGCTGAGTTCCGATGACTTAGTGAAGCTTAGAGAAGATATCCATTCTCAAGGTTTAACAGGTACGCCTTTAGGTCGGTTTATTGGCGGTTTCGCAAAACTACGTCAAATGGCGCAATCTTTAGGAGGCACTGCCAGTCAAACGGCCATCTCAACAGCGGAAGTATCCCATTTAGCGGATCAGATGGATAAGCGGCTCGATGTGCAGCAAGAAGAGGTCGAAAAGGTTTCTACTCGTGTTGAGTCTATTACAGTGACGATGCATCAGGTTTCTGTTAATGCGGGTAGTGTCACTGAACTGGCAACTCAGGCTAAAGAGTACAGTTTTACGGGACGTGATGAGCTACAGGAAGCCATTGAACAGATGCGGGATATCAGTTCTCGCACGGATCATACATTGTCCTTGATTACTGAGCTTAATGAAAAGTCGACACGTATTCAGGACGTGACCAAGGTTATTGAAGGTATTGCGGAGCAGACGAACTTGTTGGCTTTGAATGCTGCGATTGAGGCGGCTCGTGCCGGTGAACACGGTCGTGGTTTTGCTGTTGTTGCCGACGAAGTGCGTAATCTTGCCAGTCGAACCTCTGATTCTACTCAACAAGTGGGTGATATTGTTCAGGAGATTCAATCCAGTACCCAGGAAGTGGTAACAACTATCGAAGATCTGGTGTCCCGTATTTCCTTTGGTTCTGAAAAGGTTGAAGTTGTAGGCAATCGCTTAGGCGATATGGCGAACCAGTTCGATGAGGTTGAGCAGCAAATCAGTGGTATTGCTGAAGCTGTTACGGCCAGTCATGAACACGTTGAAGATATTTCTAACTCTATTGGTTCTTTAAAAGAAGAGATCATTGCAGGTAACGAGCAGATGCATACGCTATCTGTCCAAGCCGAGCAATTGATGCAGGGTGCAGAAAAGATAACCGCTGAGCTGGCACGTCAGGCTACTGATGGCATAAATAGGGACGCTTATATTGGTTGCCGAGATGGTGTACAGCGAATCCAAGATCTTTTTGAGAAATCTGTCGCTGATGGCGTGTTGAGTATGGATGATCTGTTTGATCGTGATTATCAGCCCATCGCCGGAACAAGCCCGCAAAAATACTCGACTCGTTTTGATCAATTTACAGATAGAGCTCTACCTGCCATTCAAGAAGATGTGTTGAAGCGTAATGGTTTTGCTTATGCCATTCTGATTGATGATCATGGTTATGTACCAACACACAATAATGGTTATAACCAAGCTGAAACAGGTAATCCAGAGATAGATCTGGTAAAAAGTCGTAGTAAGCGCATGTTTAATGACCCAACAGGTTTACGTAGTGGTCAAAATAAAGAGAAGCTTTTACTGCAAACCTATAAACGTGATACCGGAGAAGTGATGCATGATCTCTCCGTTCCTATTATGGTTAATGGCCGTCACTGGGGGGGCTTCCGTGTAGGGTATGTGCCTAAAGGCTAATTTTATGATTTTATTTCCTTTTTAGGAAAGTACTGATAACTATTTTTCCTCAAAGGAGCCTTTTTTAGGCTCCTTTTTATTGCGAGTAATATCCTCTGTGTTACATTAGGTAAACTCAGTATTTGATACATAACTGATACTTTTTGAGTTGATACTTTAGTATCGAAATAAAGCATTTCTATGTTTTCCGGCTACGGCCAGAAAATATGGACGTTTTATAGAGAGATTTTTGTATGAGCACTTAAATAAGCCGATAGGAGGATGTTTTGCATTTTATGGTATTTGTTTTACTCGGTTTATTGAGTCTTATCGTTCAACCTGTTTATGCAGATGAGCAAGAAATATCCGCTTATGAGTTTGGGGTTTTCCCCCATATGCCTAGCAATAAGCTTTTTCAGGTTTACCAACCCATCGCAGAAGATTTTCAGCAGCTGTTAAATCGTCCCGTTGTTTTATTAACTAAGCCCAGTTACAAGGCATTTCAACAAGGTTTGGCTGAACAAAGATACGATATCGCCTTTGTGCAGCCGTTTGATTACATTACCGCCCACGATCAATATCAGTACCTACCCATAGCCCGTAGGGGGGTACCGCTCAGGACGATTATTGTAGCGCGTAAAGAATCTCTACTTAACTCTATTGATGATTTGAAAGGGCGAAAACTACAGACGCTGTCTGCCAGTGCGGCAGTGAGTCGAGTTGCTGAGAAAAGTTTACAAACGGCAGGCTTTAATCTGTTAAAAGACCTGATGATAGAGCGCAGTAAAAACCATTTTGCTTGTATGCAACGGGTGTTAATTTCAGAAGCTGATGCTTGTGTGACTGCTAGAAGGGCTCTGGTTCATTTTGAAAGTGTCAGAATGAAAGATAAGTTCCGAATCATTTATGAAGCGCCACAGATTCCCCATGCCTTGTTTATTGTGCACAGCCGTGTACCAAGGGAAGAGCGTGCTCGTTTGCAAGAGAGAATACTCGCCTGGCCAGAAACACCTAAGGGGCAGCGGCTATTACGCAATGGCAATATTATGAATTTTAGCGCTGCTGTGGATGCCGAATATGATGTTTTACGCTAATTGTACTAATCCGGATAAGTTATTCAGTCATTATCGGGATTGGTATTATTTCTCTAAAGACCTCCCTTCTGATGGCTCTTTGTATCTTAGGGGGTTGTAGAGAGTATTATGGTTTTCCGAAAGCTCCTGTCCTTGAAGTATCGTATCGCCGCAACTGTCTTCGTTTTAGAAGCCGTGATGCTCTTTTGGGTGTTAAGCACAACACTGAACTATATGGAGCAGCAGGCTCGTGATGAGATGGAGCAACGCCATCAAGTTATAGCGGAGTTAGTGCTGGATTTAACACGCAACTTTATATTTTCTGAAGAGTTTGATGAGCTGCAACTTTATGTTGAGAAGCTAACACTTTCCTCTGACGTTGTGGCTATTAGCGTCAGCAATCTAAAAAATATTGTCGTGGTGCATTCAGATTTTCATCGTGTTGGTGAGGTAGTACAAACTCTCCCCTCCGACAGTAATCGTTATTTGATGGAGTATAGGATAACCAATCAAGGTTTGCTGCAGATTGTATTTTCAGTGGACAGTATTCATGAGCAGATTTCAGAAGCGCGGACACTGAGCTTATGGCTAGCGCTTACCGGTATGTTAGTTATTGCTGCGGCAGGGATCTTGATTGGCTGTTTTTTAACACGACGTTTAACCCGTTTAATGCAGGCTATTGAATCCTTTAAGGCCAGTGGTTCTTGGCAATCTGTCGGTATCTTTAGTCTTGATAAGGGCTGTCTTGATAAGGGCTGTCTTGCTGAGGGCCGTCTTACTGGGGACAGTGCAGATATGTCCAATGGTGACGAATTAAGTGAGCTTTCATCTGCCTTTAATCAGTTGGGGCAAGAGGTCAATCGAAATGTTTCGAGTCTACAGCAGGAGAGAGCACTGTTAGAGCAACGAGTGCAAGAGCGTACACAGGAGCTGGAGCACGCTCAAAGTTCTTTGATTGAAACCAATAAAACGCTGGAACAACTGGCCACCACGGATTATCTCACCGGGCTATCCAATCGTATCCGCATTGAAACGCGTATTGATCAGCTTTATCACGAGTGTTATCAGAGTGAATTAGGCTTTGTATTGATTCTGTTGGATATTGATCACTTTAAGCAAGTGAACGATACCTATGGTCATGAGGTTGGTGATACAACCTTGGTGCATCTTGCTCAATTATTACAAGATGCATTTCCCGTGAATCATGATGTGGGGCGTTGGGGTGGAGAAGAGTTTGTGCTCTTGTGTCCAAAGCGGTCTTTATCAGAAGGGGTTGCAGAAGCAGAGCAACTACGTAAGCGGATTGAGTTAAATCTGTTCCCATCGGTGGGGCATGTCACCTGCAGTATGGGAGTAGCATTTAGCGGTAAAAATCACAGTGCAAAAGATTTATTACGCCGTGCAGATGATGCCTTGTATAAAGCCAAAGGGAGAGGCCGTAACTGTGTTATTGCTGATGATTACTCGGATCTAATGGATGGGGAAGCATTACCGCTTTGTTAAAAGGTGCAGTTAAATGGCTAAACAGCAGTCATTTCATATTCAATGATAAAATATGGGTGAAATATCAGGCCGGAACCTGTCATAAATAGAGGTAACCGGCCATGATTTTATTGATAGAAAAGTGTTACGTTTCTTAAGCTCTTAGGTAATCAGCAAAGTTAATATCCCGTGCTGCAATAACCGCTTGAATACGATTGGATACTTTCAATTTGCGTAGGATTGCAGAAACGTGAGCCTTAACTGTCGTCTCGGCAATAGACAGGTGATAAGCGATCTGTTTGTTCGATTCTCCCTGTGCCATGCGTTGTAAGACAATAATTTGTCGGCGAGTCAGGGATGATAGCAACTCTGGATCAATGGATTGTGCCTGTTTTTGCTGGCGCAGCGCTTGAGCACCCGATAGAGGAGCATTTTGACTGGAGTCTCCACGGATAATATCCGAGGGTAAATAAACACTACCAGATAAGATTTGTTCCAGGGCTTTATGCATTTGATCTCTGGGGGTGGACTTAGTAATAAAACCTACCGCCCCAAAGGTGATGGCTTGTAAGACAACTTTCTTGTCCTCTTCTGCCGAGACAATAACTACGGGAATCGTAGGAGCGACTTCTCGTAATTGCATTAACCCCTGAAAACCGTCCATGCCGTCCATATTTAGATCCAGTAACACCAGATCAACCTCGCTATCATCCTTAACTAGGCTCAGAGTTTCTGTTAAGTTGCAGGTTTCCAGAATGTCACTATCTGGATAACGGCTACGTACCACATTTGCGATCGCTTCCCTGAAGATCGGGTGGTCATCGGCGGTTACTATTTTATACACGAAGCACCCCTATTTATTGTCGTTTCTTATGGGTCAGTATGGTGGAGTCTATTAAAACTCTAATGCTGATATAATGGACTTTAGCAGACCATTTAGCTAGCCGGCGTTAGCCAACTTATTGTATTTATTTGTTTTTTTACCCGTTTTGTCAGAAACCCCCTCTTTTGCTAAGACAGTTAAAATGACCTTTAATAAGTATTGGTCATTCGTGCTAGCGACAATCTGTTTCTGACTTTAGGGTAATAAAACGGGACAACTCTAACCATACGCCAAATAGGCCTAAAAGAACTGCTGCTTTAGTGTTTGCTTTTTAGGTCTAAAGTAGGTATTTTTCTACTACTTCGGTACTGTTTTTAGGGTTTTCTACTGGTATATTTCGCCAGATTTTTAATCTTTTGCTCAATTCTGAGAGGGATTATTCCGATAGCCCTAAAATCTTTTTGGCTCGTAAGATAACAGGCCAGTCGATCATTTTGCCATCCACTTCAAAAACTACCTCACCAGAGTCTTGTGCTTTCTGCCAAGCGTTCATTACCCTATCTGCCCAGTTAAGTAAGCGCTGATCAGGTTGATAGATGGTATTAACCTGTTCAATCTGTGCAGGATGAATGCAAAATGCGGCGCTAAAGCCCAATTCAAAACCTTTATTCAATTGTTCCTGATACAGAGGGATATCCCTAAACTCTGCCATAGAGCCCACAAGGCCAATAGGTTGAATATTAGCAGCTCTGGCGGCCATAACGAGCTGTTGGCATGGGCCGTAGAGGGTATCTAGAGTGTTTTGCATGCCCATCTCTAATGCGAGATCTTCAGTCCCCATACCCAAACCCAGCATTCTTGGATTTGCAGCGGCGATCTCCCGTGCGTTATACAAGCCTTCCACTGATTCGATAAAACCAATAATGCCTGTATGGCCGATTGTCAGCCCTTTTTGCCTTTCTATATCCGCTAAAGCTTCCGCAATAAATTGAATACGAGCCGCATTATCGGTTTTAGGGATGATAATGGCAGATACTTTTTGATCAACAATAGCTTCCAGATCTTTGATCAGTAGCATCCAGGGACGGTTGACTCTAACCCAGACCTGTTGACCCTCTAAATGTTGCTGGCAGTAATCTAAAAGGTTGCTTCTAGCCTCTGTTTTTAAGGCTTCGGGTACGGCATCTTCCAGATCAAGGGCAATAATATCTGCTCCCCTTAATTTGGCTTTTTCGATATAAGCTTCTTTATGAGCAGGGATATATAAAATACTTTTAGGATTCTTTGGGCTGGAGGCTTGGTTTGCGGCAGTCATATCAAAGGGCATCTTCTAGAGGTTTAAGGAAAGCGATAAAGTCTTCTTCAATAAAATTCTGACTATCTCCTAGTCTATGGTCATCTGCCAGCAAATGAATTTGGCAATCAGCGTCCTGACTGACCTGATTACTGTTCATCCAGGGAATCACACTATCAAATAGGCCATGCATAATGAATTTATGTGTCGCATTCAACTCAGGCCATTGCATCGGGTATTTTTCTAAACCCAGAGCAGGAGCCATCAAAAATAAACCGGCAGCAGGGAATTTGTGACTGGCACGAGTGACCACATAGCCGCCCATACTGGAGCCTACTAGTACTAACTCTTTTTGCGGAATTTTCATCTCATTTAGATAGTCGTGCAGCATACGTACCCGAGCTTCCGGGTTGTCAGGATCATCGGCTGATAGATAATTGAGGGCGGAGTATTCATGGCCTCTATCGTTGGCAATTTTAGACAGTAACTGTCCTTTGTTACCCCAAGGGCCGCTCTCCTTTCCGTGAGCAAAACAAATATGCAGTGGCATCTTAATTCTCTTTTAATACTTATACTGAGGGCTGGTTTAAATCAGCTACATAACCCGATGGTTTATCACGACGATCACCAATAATGCGAGCAGGATTTCCCACGACTATGGCATAGTCTGGCACATCTTTGGTCACCATGCTGTTCATGCCGATAACCGCTTGATCACCTATAGTGACACCATCCCGAATACCGCAACCGGCCCCGATCCAAACATCCTCACCAATAACAATCCCTTTCGAGCTATTGGCTTGCTGATACATAGGCTGATCCGGTGCCATACCGTGATCAAAGGCATAAATTTTACACTGATTGGCAATACGAGTCCGGCTACCAATTTTAATACCTGCCTTGCCGCCATCCATGGAGCAATTATGGTTAATGGCCACCTCATCACCGGTTTGAATCGGCCCGTGCAGAAAACTCTGAGCGGCGACAAAACACTGGTCACCAAAGCTAATATCTCGACCCGGTTCCGCAAAAATGGCGGCTTCCGGTGAAATAAAACAACGCTCACCCAAGGTGACGGTTTCCATATCGCACAAGGCTTCCTGAATCTCTTGTTGCCAAGGCCCGGCCCATTTCAGGTGTTTAGGTTTTAAACGGTAAAATAACCACGGCATCCAACTTAATCGATGTTTATGTTGTTCGGTGTATTTGTTAACCGTATTTTCAGGAGATGTCATAGTGATATCGCTTAAGACGCTATTATAGGTAAATTGTGCCAATACCAAATTAAATCAGCAAGTTGCAAGGTACTTTGATCTATAAAAAATCGAGAGTTTGTTAGGTTTTTATGTTCAGAATTATCGACTTTTATTAGTCCATAAAGTATCAAAAAGGCCCGCTATATCGTAACTTTTGACAAATCATCAGAAAAAACACTTGCCATACACCGTGAATTATCCGATATTTTGTGCGTCGCACAATGATTGTTGCTTCAAATCTGGACAAATAGATAGCCTTTAATAAGGCAGGAGATAGCCCCGTGCAAAGCTCACTTTTTGTTATTGATGATTTATGCCAAGGACAATTTGCCATCATGCCTCGACCTGAAGGTAATGAGCGGCTCGGTGATGAGATTGAGTATATTCGATCTCAAGGTTTCGATACCGTTATTTCCCTGTTAACTCCTCAAGAGCAGCAAGAGTTTGGGCTTGAGAAAGAAGCAGATTGTTGCCAAGAAAAAGGCCTCTATTTTCTAAGTTTCCCCATGGTTGATGATGTTGCACTCTCAGATATCGATATGGTGGTGTTTATTAGCAAGCTGATAGAGCGACAAAAAGCAGGACACCGAATGTTATTTCATTGTCATTCTGGTGCAGGTCGCTCTGCAGTTGTTTTAACCTTGCTGGCAGATCGTTTGGGTACTTGCCCTGATCAAGCCTTTGATTGTATTGAATCATCCCTAGGTATTCCCGTGCCAAAAACACCTCTGCAAAAACAATGGGTACACTCTATGAGTATTGCGGATGTGCGCAGCTAACATAAACGTCTTTTCATATTTTAGAATGCCTCTTTGGCTATCCGTACCGGATATACTGGCAACGTTGTAGAAGAACTCATGTTCTAGCTCAGACGGATGGTTTACGGGCTTAATAATCGGTTTAGTGGGCATACGATCTATGCCTATCTTAATTTTACCCCGCCTCATACCTCTTCTAAGCTCTGTTATCTATCTCACTGGTCATACAGGTGTTCTTATCGGTAGGCCTATTCGTTTTCTGCTGTTTCCATTGAATATTGTTCCGGCGTTAGTGTCATTTTATCTCTCCCTGTATACTTTTCTAATTAAGAAAAACAATACGTTACGTAGACAAGCAAAGGTTACCTTTTTCTGGCCAGATATCTTGTTTGACTAGGCATCTTGTTTAGATTGATGTCTTATTTAAGCAGCTTACTTTTGGGTCTGTAGACCAAACTATAAATTTTAATGGGTATACTCGTGGCATTTCTTGACGTTCTTTTTAATCCTATCCTGCCTGTATTTGCGATCTTAGCCTTGGGTTATATTCTGGGGTATAGCAATAAAGCCACAACAGAACAGGCACGTACCATCAATTGGGCGGCAACTACGATCTTTCTGCCCATTCTTGTCTTAAACCTAGTGGCGACAGCACCCATAGATCAGTTTAGCTTGGCTCCATTACTGTCGTATTTGTTTGCGGAGGGGCTTCTGGGAGGGGTTGCTTTATGGTTGGCCTTTCGGTTTGGGCTAAAAACTCAGGAAGCGATCCTGATGGCCATCGGCAGTGTCTTTGTTAATAATGCTTTTTTTGTGCTGCCTATATCCCAGTTTCTTTACGGTGCCGAGAATATTCAGCCCATCATCGCCATCATTACATTGGATACCATCGTTCTATTTGTGATCGCATTATTGTCATTGGAATACACTAAATCAGATGAGGGTTCATCCCATAAGATTTTGACCATGATGCTCAAGCTGCCTCTCGTACAGGCCATTGCCGCAGGTTTGGTGATCAATCTATTGGGCATAGAGCTGGCAGACTCCATTCAAACCTTTGTCCATTTCAATGGTGCTGCGGCAGCGCCGTTAGCCTTACTGGCGTTGGGGATTATGCTTTCTCAAACCTCGGTGCGGCCGGACAAGGTCGTATGGGTGTTTACCGTTTTAAAAATCCTAGTCTTTCCCCTATTCGTTTGGGCAGCATTGAGCTTTATAGCGCCAAGCTCTGTAGATAATAGTAAGTTTATGCTCAGTTCTGCCGGGCCAATCACAACGGCTATGTTTTCATTTGCCATGCTTTATGGTGTACCGGCAACGCGTATTGGTCAGGTTTTGGTAATGACAACAGGATTTAGTCTTTTATCATTGGCCGTGCTGGCTTAGCCACAGAGTTATACGTGGGGAAGAGAGAGATAAGATGAAATATCTTTTCTTCTTCGTATCTTCCCCCATATAGATTCCTGTGAACCTATAGCTTAATTCTAATCAAAAGCAGAGATGGACGTTGCGTACATTGACGATGATGAATATCAATCCGTTTACCCGCTTGAAGCATAACTATAATCATGTGCATTTAGCCTTTTCATCGCCCCAGAGAGTGATCAGTTCCGCTATTTTAAACGGTGGACTTACTCAAGCGGATCATATCGTAAACTTAAAGGTGCCTACATCTCTAAACGCCAGTGAAGCCCCTGATATTAGCCTGCAAAACTATGCCAATGCTCAGGGCTGGCAGGGGCAGGTAGTTGGTATGATGACTGCGGCCTCCATGAACTCCCTAAGAATCGAACAAACTAATATAGAAGGTGTCGATCTTGCGGCTATCGTTACAACGGGATTAGGTAACGCCCGCCGTGCCGGAGATAAAGCCGACGTGCAGGAACTGTTAGCTGAAACCAAAGAAATTGGCACCATTAACCTGATTCTGATCTGTTCTGCCAAGCTAACAGATGCCGCAATGTTAGAAGCCATCATGCTTGCAACAGAAGCCAAAGCTGCCGCCCTACAGGGTGCGGGTATTTTAAGTCCCGTATCCAATCAAATCGCCACCGGCACAGGAACAGATTCTATTGCTATTGTTAGCGGCAACGGCCCGGAAGAGATTGCATTTTGCGGCAAACACGTTTTGCTTGGGCAATGGATCGGGCGCTTGGTGATAGGGGCGGTTGCGAATTCAATCGCGGGAGAATCTAAGTAGTCTTAAATGATTGGAGTGAAAGGAGGTAATTCTTCAGTACTGACGGCGCTTAGTTGTCATTATACTAAGCTGAGTTAAATCTACTAGACCATGCAAGGATGCAGAACGGTGAATCATCACGATACGGGATATAAAGAACTTTTCAATTACCCTGAACTGGTACAGCAACTGATAGAAGGTTTTGCGCCACCAGAGATAGCTCAGATGATGGATTTCTCCACGCTACAGCTCCATAGTGGTAATTACATTACGCCCCTGTTTGAAGAAAAACTGGAAGATCTGGTTTGGTCTGTGGATGTTCAGTGGCAAGGGCGAAAACAGCAGGTTTACCTGTATTTATTACTGGAGTTCCAATCCACCATAGACAACACCATGCCTATTCGATTAATGCATTATGTGGCCTGCTTTTATGATCATCTGCTGAAAAATAAAACAACCACCCCAAGGCAGGGTTTACCTCTAATCTTTCCTATCGTCCTCTATAACGGTTTGAAACCTTGGTCAGCCAAGCAAGACATTTTTGATATGATAACCCCTGAACCACCGGTATTTTTGCAACCCTATCAGCCTCATTTGAGGTATTATTTAATTGATGAAGGGGCGATACCTGACGATGAGCTGGAGCAGAACCAAAGTGCACTCAGTGGTGTCTTTAGTATTGAAAAGGCATCCGTCAGCCCAGAAAAACTGCAGCAAGCGGTAAACCGCATCGTTGCTATTATTCGTAATGATCCCAATAAAGAGCGCCTGGATCGGGTGATTACCCGTTGGCTAAAGCGGCATCTACAAAGGCTGAATGCAGACGTCAGCCTAGAACAAGTGAACAGTTTGGTAGAGGAGCAGGATATGATTGCTGAAAACTTACAAAACTGGGCTGAGCTCAGCGAAGAAAAAGGTCGTAAAGAGCACGCTAGAGAGGTTGGACTTAAGTTGATTGCCCTTGGCACCATGAGTGATGATGAGATTGCAGATATTTCCGGTTTAACGCTGGCAGAGGTTCGTGCTCTTAGACAAGACGTTTCTCTCTGATTTCTTATCCCGCAGAAGTACCGTAGCTTTGTTGGTTTCAAGGCATCATCATCACCGTTCTGTCCACCAGAAATAGTCGGATAACAGCTAAGCCCTTATGAGAATCTTGATTGGAATATCATTGCAGGCTCAGCTTCCTTTAGGCATAAGGATTATCTTTTTACTAACCTTCCTTCGGATTTCTCGGATAAAAATGATCCGGCTGGTGCTCCAGATGTTCAAACGTTCGGGTATTTTTATAGGGCAGTTTCATAAAGCCGGAAATACCCAGTTCGTCAATCAGGTGCACGTTAGCCAGTATTTTGGCTAGGGCATCGGCAAAGTCTTGTTCTTTCTCTTCATCCAGCAATACGTAGTAACTGTGAATCTTCAGGTGTGTCGGTAAGCTCTCGAAAATAATACAGCCGGTATGGCGGATGTCGTTAAGTTTTTCGATTTCGTGCCGGATGATCTGCGGTAGTTCTAGGAGTTCTTCTGGATCTTCACCATCTTCAAAGTAGGAGTGCATACGGTCATGCTCTTCGACGGGTAGAGCGTGCATAGTTTCGAAGGGGATGGTCATACATTTGGGTACGATAAAAGGCTGATCCTGATTCTCTCGTTCGATATGCAAGGTGACTCGGGCGTTAAACATACAGCATTTAAAGGTGCCGACGCGCTGAATAGAGCGGGCGAGGTTAACCATGTTGTTGACCGAGGCTGTAAAGGCGTGAATCAATTCCGGCGCGTGCATATTTAGACTGGAGTCGATATGAACTCCTTCATCGTCCCAATGAATGGCAAGACCGCCTACTAAAGGATATTTACCTAATCGACTGATGCTGGCAAGAAAGGCCCGTTCGGTTTTGCCCATGCCGTGCATAAAGTTTTTGTAGTATTTCTCCAGCTCCACATCATCAATATCCATTAGATAATGATCTTCCTGCTCTTCTCGTAGGAAGGTTTTGCGGGAGTTATAAACCACGGTATCGATGAGTTGGTCTGTGTCGTGAGCCCAAATAGGGATCAGGTGTTTGTACTCTGGCCAAACATCTTCAGCAAAGACTAGGTGACGCATGCTTTGCATATGATTGATAAAGTAGTCACCGGCAAGCTGTTGTTTCTGCGGGTCGTCGTCCAGCATGGTATTCAGGGTTTTAGCAAATTCCACCGGTAAGCCTAGGGAGTTAGGTGGAATGGCTTTATTACCGTAACGACAGGACTGGCCGGAGGCTAGAGCATAAAGTGTACCTGCGACACCCTGTTCATCAAACCGTGGGGAGGAGAGTGCACCGTTCAGTTGTTCTTCGCCAATGAAGTATACGTCGCCCAGTTTGGCGTTAGTATTTTGATGATCGGCACTCATCATGCTGATACCTGCATCGCCTACGGATTGCCCTTGGGCATCCAGTTGGGCAAAGACGCTGGAGCCCCAGTCGATCAGTTTGACCACTTCGGTTTCGGGATCTATCACCACATTGGAGGGTTTGATATCCCCGTGTACGATGGGCTTTGGGCTGTCGTTTTGCTGAAACTCCCGCATAGCCAGCAGAATATCTCGCATTTGTGCGGCGATTTTAACCACTAGGCGTGGCGGTAGAGGCCCCATTTTTAGACTGAATTGTTCTAAATCCATGCCTTTGGCCCGTTCCATAATCAGTACAGACTGTTTTTTGATGCGGGTATATTCGTTAACGACGGGAATATTGGGGTGATCCAGATGCTGTTGCATCCAGGCCTCTTCTTCCAGTCGATCCTGCACATGCTGGGGCAGGTTTATGCGGGAAAATTTAAAAACATAAGGTGTGCCAGAGGTGGATATGCCACCAAAGACAAAACCGTAGGCGCCTTTGCCAATAAATTCGATATTGGAGAAGCCGTGTTGTTCCAGCTGGGCTTCACAGAGGCTAACCCAGTCTTTTATCTTTTGAGCATCTTGGTGGCTCATCAGATAGATGGATTGTTCTTCGTTGATATAAAAGTGTTGAAGCCGGGAAGGGTAATTAGACATGGGGCTGCTTCCTGATCCTAGAGCGCTGTCCTGTTAGTGCGGTATCCATTCAATAGAGAAAAGGCGCAGTCATTGCTGACTACGCCTTTATCTTTATCGCAGGTCGACCAACATACTGGTTGGATCTTCCAGGAACTGCTTCCAGAGATTACAGAAGCGGGCGATGGTGCCACCGTCAATCACTCGGTGATCACCAGACCAGCTTACCTGCATAATGTCACGGGCGGTGACATTTCCGGCAGCATCAAAACGCGGTAGAGACTGTGTGCGACCCAGAGCCACAATAGCCACTTCTGGCTTATTGATGATTGGTGTCGCGACGGTGCCACCCAAGGCTCCAATATTGGAGATGGTGATGGTGCCGCCTTTTAGATCTTCCTGACTGACACGACCGGCGCGAGCCGCATCGATCAGACGATTGATCTCTTGTGCGATCTCTTTAATGCTCAGCGCCTGTACGTTTTTCACGTTAGGCACAAGCAGACCGATTGGCGTATCAACGGCCATACCGATATTGCACTGGTTTAAATAGGTCAGCTCGGTGCAATCATCGTTAACGCGGCTATTCAGTACCGGGTATTCCTGTACGGCTAGCGCCATCGCCTTCATAAAGAATGGCATCAGGGTTAGTTTGATCCCTTCTGCTTCTAGGCGTGGTTTTAGCTGTTTGCGCAGTACAACCAAATCTGTGATATCCATATCTTCCGCATAGGTAAAGTGCGGGATAGTGGAGACAGAGTTCATCATCTGGCGCGCCATAGCGGCTTTAATACCACGGATCGCTTCAACACGATCTTCACCGGTTGCGACTGCTGCAGACGATGCTTTGGCAGGCTCTGCTTTTACAGGTGCTGGTGCAGCAACAGGTGCGGCTTGACCACCACCCGCCACAAAGCTCAGGATATCTTCTTTTAATACACGACCGTTCTTACCAGAACCGTGTACCTGGGCGATATCAATGCTGTGCTCACGGGCAATACGACGTACCGCTGGGCTAGCCAGCGCTTTACCGTTACGGTTAGCAATATCTGCGGAAGCTGCTGCGGTTTGATTAGCTGCCTGTGCTGGTGCGCCCTTTTGTGTAGTGGTTTCTGCTTGAACAGCAGGAGCTTCAGCTTGGGTAGAAGAGGTAGTCCCTTCTTCCGCATCAATCTCAATGGCAAACAGAGGCGCGTGAACCTTGGCAATTTCGCCTTGCTGGCAATACAGCTTAACGATACGGCCATGATCCATACACGGAATCTGTACAAGGGCTTTATCGGTCATTACATCGGCAACGGGTTGGTCTTCAACCACGATGTCGCCTTCTTTAACCATCCATTCAACCAGTTCGCACTCAACAATGCCTTCACCGATATCTGGCAGGATAAAATCTTTAATGATCTTACCGTCAGAGGTTGCAGGTGCTGCTTTTTGTGCAAGGACAGGCGCAGCGGTTTCTTCGGCAGTACTATTGGCTACAGTTTCAATCGCTACGGTTTCGCCGCTTTCTGTTTCTACTGCAAACAGAGGGGCGTGAACCTTAGCGATCTCGCCTTGCTGATAATGCAGCTTAACGACTTTGCCGTGATGCATCGATGGTATTTGAACCAAGGCTTTATCGGTCATCACATCAGCCACGGGCTGATCTTCTGTAATAATGTCGCCTTCCTGAACCAGCCATTCAACCAGTTCGCACTCTACAATACCTTCACCGATATCCGGCAGGATAAATTCTTGAATCATGACACGCTCCTACCGGGTTTAGAAATTTACGCTGCTTTTAATAGCTTCGTAGTTTTTCAGGTGATCAGGCATATATTCTTTATCGTGTGCCAGTGGGAATGGAGTATCCAAACCTGCGACACGGGCGATAGGTGATTCTAGGTAAAGGAAGCACTTATCTTGAATCGTAGCTGCGATTTCACCGGCAAAACCACCTGTGATGGGTGCTTCGTGGCTGATCAGCAGGCGACCGGTTTTCTTCACGGACTCTGCAATCGTGTCGGCATCCCAAGGTAATAGGGTGCGCAGATCGATCAGTTCACAGGAGATACCGTCGTTAGCCGCCATCTCTACGGCTTTTTCCAGTACTTCCATCTGGGCGCCCCAGCCCACGATGGTAATATCTTTACCTTCCTGAACCACTTCCGCTTTACCCAATTCAATCTCGTAATCGCCATCAGGCACTTCACCGGTAGATGCACGGTATAGGCGCTTAGGTTCAAAGAAAATAACCGGGTTATCATCACGAATAGACGCTAGCAACAAGCCTTTCGCTTGATGCGGGTTACGTGGCATAACGACTTTCAGGCCTGGCGTACCGGTAAAGTAAGCTTCAGGGGACTGAGAGTGATACAGGCCGCCATGAATACCACCGCCGTATGGGGAACGAATGGTCAAACCACCCACATCAAACTGATCACCGGAGCGGTAACGGAATTTAGCCGCTTCGTTTACGATTTGGTCAAAAGCCGGGAAGATATAATCCGCAAACTGGATCTCTGCCACAGGCTTATGGCCACCAGAGGCTAAACCATTGGCAAAACCGATAATGCCTTGCTCGGTCAGTGGTGTATTAAAGCAGCGGCTTTTACCGTATTTTTCTTGCAGGTGACTGGTTGCACGGAATACACCGCCAAAGTGACCCACATCTTCACCAAAACAAACGACTTTTTTGTCCTTGTCCATGGCGATATCCAGGGCATTATTAATGGCCTGAAGTAGATTCATATTACTCATTGTCTAATCTCCCAGCCGTTTTTGGATATGCTTCAGGGTACTTACGGATGTGCGCTTTTAAATCATCCAATTGTTTTTGAAGCATCGGCGGAGGATTATCATAAACGTCGGTAATCAGATCGTTTAGGTGTGGAGCAGAGACTTTTTCGGCCTCTTTCATAGCTGCCATAACGTTTTTACGTTTCACGTCCATCTCAGCAGCATCTTGCTCTTCAGTCCACCAGCCCTGGTTGATAATCCAGTTTTTAAAGCGCAGTACAGGGTCTTTCTCCTGCCACTTCTCTTCCTCTTTTTTACTGCGATAGCCAGATGGATCATCAGAGGTAGAGTGAGCGCCTAAGCGATAGGTCATCGCTTCGATCAGAACCGGTTGGTTTTCTTCTACAGCCATACGACGGGCTTCTTGAGTGGCTTTTAATACTGCCAATACATCATTGCCGTCCACACGAATCGCTTTTAAACCGTAAGCGATGGCCCGTGGTGCAATACCATCGCCTGCAAACTGTTCGCTAGAAGGTGTAGAAATTGCGTAGCCATTGTTACGACAGAAATAGATCACAGGCACTTTATACACGCCAGCCATATTAATAGCGGCGTGGAAGTCACCTTCCGATGCTGCACCTTCACCAAAATAACAGATGACACAGTTATCTTTCTCTTCCAGCTTGTAGCCGTAAGCATAACCGGCCGCTTGTGGCAGCTGGGTTGCGAGAGGTGAAGAGATGGTCATGTAGTGCAGATCACGTGAGCCATAGTGAATCGGCATCTGACGACCTTTACCCAGATCGTTTTCATTACTGAATAGCTGGTGCATAAACTGTTGCAGAGGAAAACCTCTGAATGCCAATGCGCCTTGCTCACGATACTGAGCCATGATCATGTCGTCATCGGCCAGTGCTGCTGTACTACCAATATCCGCTGCTTCTTCGCCCACTTGGGTCATATAGAAGCTAATACGGCCTTGGCGCTGAGCGGCAACCATACGTTCGTCCAGTGCACGAATAAACTGGAAGGTATCGTAGATCTTCAGAGCTAATGTCTGGTCTATCTCGGGCAGTTCCGCACCTTCGTATAGGGTGCCGTCCTGACGTAGGATTTTTAGCGTTGGGGTCTCAAGGTCATTGCCGTCGATAAAGACTGGCGAATGTACAACTCGAGTTTCGGACTGCTTTGAGCTGCTCATAAGCTTCCCTTATTGTTTTTGTCTAAGCCATCTGATTGTGTCAGAGGTGCAAATAGAAGCCGATTGTGTCGGCTGAACTATCAAGAATGTGTCATTCAGGATAGTCCTATTATCTGCGCTCTGAGCCTGTACTCTGAACGAGTCTGTCGGTAAACCGACAAGCGGAACGTCTTTTATCTATATGAAGCTATAGACAGAAAACACAGCAAAGTCACGCTCCGATAATTCGGACTATATGTAAGGTTTGCGGAAAAGTAAACTTTATTTGGTTTATATTTCTGTTAAAAAAAGAAAAGGCAGGTTTATTAACTGGTGATATCGGTATCCTAGTGGTTATTACTGATTGAGATGTGGTGGTAATGGCTGTATAAGCTGGTAAAATACTTTTTTCAATGAAATCAATTGGTAGTGAACAATGAGCGAACTGGCGACAGTAGAAGCAAAAGTAAGTTACGGCATTGGCCGTCAAATGGGTGAGCAGCTGGCTAGCAGTGGTATCGATGGTCTGGAACTGGATCAAGTTGCACTGGGTCTGCGCGAGTCTTTTGAAGGTACGGAAAGTCGCCTGAGTGATATGGAGCTACACGAAGCTTTTGAAGTAATTCAGCAGCGTCTGGGTGAGAAGCAAAAAGCACAACACCAATCTGCTATCGATTCTGGCGATGCTTACTTAGCTGATAATGCTAAGAAAGAAGGCGTTACCATTACTGAATCTGGTCTGCAGTATGAAGTGCTGGCTGTTGGTGAAGGTGAAATCCCTGCGGCAACCAATAAAGTACGTGTTCATTACCATGGTGAACTGATCAGCGGTGAAGTATTCGACAGCTCTGTAGAGCGTGGTCAACCAGCTGAGTTCCCAGTGAATGGCGTAATCAAAGGTTGGGTTGAAGCACTTCAACTGATGCCTGCCGGTTCTAAATGGCGCCTGACTATTCCTCAGGATCTGGCATACGGTGAGCGTGGCGCGGGTGCAATCCCTCCATACTCCGTACTGGTATTTGAAGTTGAGCTACTAGAAATCCTAGGCTAAGCTTCTTTGCTAGACATAAGCATGGGTTCGCCGATGCTGAAAAAGCCTGAGCTTTGCTCAGGCTTTTTGCGTTCATGGATAGGTGCTCTCTTTGGATAGGTGCTTCCGGTCTTCTGCATATCTCTTTTTTCTAACCATTGCTTCATCGCTCTACCTTTCTCTTGTTGAAATACCGTTCTGAAAGTTTTTTACAAAACTTCGCTTTTAGGGGTTGTGCTTTGGTTCTTGCTGCGTATAATACGCCCTCGCTGTCACGGACAAGCTTCGAGGCAGTCGGGTAACACTTTGATTTTTAAATGTTTTTTTGAAAATCCTTTGAAATCTAATTTCAAATAAGTGTTGACCCAGAGGTAGATTGCTGTAAGATGCGCTCCTCAGTTAAGCGAGACGAGTTCATCGCTTAGCC
>JAKZRG010000101.1:0-50823 GCA_047518265.1 Oceanospirillum sp. | reverse complement strand
GAAGTACGAACGGGATGGCTTGCTCCTTCAGTGAACCAGTATAGGAAGGGAGGGAAGTGAAGAGTGCAGGAGCCGTATACGAGGTCCGTACGTACGGTTCTGTGAGAGGGCTGAGGCGGTAACGCCTCACCCTACTCGATGTCTAAAAGAATTGTCACACTAGGTATGAATCTAGGCTTTCTCGTATGCGACCTACCAAATGGTAGGGGGATTCCTATCTTTCATGAATATTCTGGTTAATAAGACCGCTGAGGGGTTTCTAAAAAAATCAAAGCTATTACAATTAGCCGTCATTAAGTAACGGTGTATTGGTTTCTGAGGAGTTAACCATGAGTACTCTAGCAAAATTTATGATTGTTGCTGTGGCGGCAGTTTCAACTCAGGTTATGGCTGCTAAAGACCCTTTTGCAGCGATGGAGCCTATAGGCCAATCCCAGCATGGAAATATGTCAAACGATTCTCTGAAACCTTTAACGATTTTTAATAAGGACAAAGACTCGGAAACTGCTGAGACAGGTATAGAGTCGAAGGAAGTGGTAAAGCCAAAACAAAATATTACAGAATCGAAAAAAATAGCTAAGCAAGAGGCGAGTGTTGCTAAGGCTGCTCAAACGTCGGAGGGGGTGTCTGATTCAGGAAAAGATGTCGTTGAATCGAACTCAACAGTCGAAAAATTTCTGGATGAGGTCACTTTTTCTAAAGGCGTCAATAACGCTCTTTTCCAAGATGGAGAAACAGACTAGATTTCGGTAGAAATAGCTCTGTCAGTATTCAACGGAAGTCAAATAACCTCGGGTCTCACAAAGGTTATTTGACCAATTAAAGGCTATGGGTCTTCATATTACATCCATCGCATACCTTTAAAACCCTTTCTCCTCATTCTATTTCATTAGGTGCGATAGAATCTTCTAAGCGCTTATCCTCATTAATAACCGGTCGTTTCGTTGAGCTGTCGTTATTCGATCGATTATTAATATTTTTTATTGCCGTCATTGCATTGGCCCAGGCATCAAAACCATTATGCTCATGAATCCTTTTCTGGCCGGTTTCTGTAAAAGTGCCTTCTGTGGCGATAGATCGACCAATCTCTCCGTAGCTAAGCTCTGGTTGTGATTCAGCAAAATCAATGGCGCTACCAATAGAGTGGGCGACCATCTGTCGGGCTGTTTGCTCATCCATGCCCTGGGCTGTGCTCCAGTCAATCAAACGCTGTACCAGAAAATAGCTCCAGCCGTGCAAACAAGCATGGCTTAGAGCGATATCAAAAAGAGACTCTGAGCTTAGAGGGACGGCTTGTCCAAGTGTTGAGAACAGTTGTTCTACAACTTTATTAGCCGGATAAATGGGGATAGGGCCAGAGTTAACCTCTGCACTGGTAGAGGGTAGGGCTCGGATCAGCGTACAGGTTTGTAGGTTGATATAGTCTTTCAGTTGCTCCAGCGAAAGGCCTGCGATTACAGAGACTACTATTTGTTCTGATTTAAAGGTCAGGCCAGACAATAGCTCTGGTAATGCTTGAGGCCGTACGGCCAGCAGTATAATGTCTGCTTGATCAATAACCTGCTGATTACTTTCAGCAATACTGCAGTCGCTGTGTTGTGCTAATTGTTGTGCGGTATTCTGTCCGCGCGGTGAAAGGATGACCGTCCGTTGATCCCCAGCATTTCGTAAACCCTTAACCGTATAGCGGGCCAAATGACCCACACCTAAAATTCCTAAGCTAAGCATTATAATTACCTATGAGATTCACTGCAGAACAAGTGACTCCATGAGGCCAGACTGGATGGACGCTTCAACTCATATTTCAAATGATCATTTTGGATAAGTCAGGAAGCTGCAGGCCATTTACACCGTTCTATAACAAAAGAAAAAAGCCAGCAAGTTGCCTTGCCAGCTTTCGGGATTACTGCTTAATGCGTACCGAAGAGGTTAATATATCACCCCCTAAATAAAGCTATTTGCACGCATACTGGAAGCCCCTTACTTCTTCAGGTTTTTCTGAATGGTATCGGAGTACCATTCCATAAAGTTAACAATACCAAATTCGAAAGTCTCAGAGTAAGGCCCAGGCTCATAACCGACAGAGTTGATACCTTTTTGGTTCTCTTCACCCAGAATACGATCCTGCTCGTTCGTGGCATCCCATACCTGACGTAGGCGGGCTACATCATAATCGACGCCTTCAACAGCATCTTTATGAACAAACCATTTAGTCGTTACGATGGATTCTTGTGCAGAGATTGGTAATACACGGAAAACAATAAAGTGATCCGATTGCATGTGGTTCCAAGAGTTAGGCAGGTGCAGAATACGCATAGAACCCAGCTTTGGATTTTGGACGCGACCTAGCAGCTTCTTACAGCCCGCTTCGCCGTCAATCGTCATTACCTTGGTGCCTTTCTTCAGCGGCATACGAACGATACGGTTACGTAGACCAGGGCCAAAGCCACGGTGCTCGTGTGGAATACCTTCTTCATCCCATTCTGCTGCTTGAGCGGCACAATGCTCTTTAAACTCATCGGATGCGCGAGGGTCGTTGGTATCATCCCATTCCAGCAGCGTATTTAGTAGTTCCGGGTGGTTGCCATCACAGTGGTAACACTCGCGGTTATTTTCGATAACCAGCTTCCAGTTGGCTTGTTCGTACATGTTGGATTCTACCGCTAGCTTGGTATTCTCCACATCATACGGTGCCATATATTCTTCAAGCGTTTCTAGGAACTCGTCAAAATCACCTTCTGGCTCTTCTTTACCCAGAGATACAAAGATAAAACCGCCTGCAGTTTTAACATGGGTCTTTTTCAGGCCATGTCCTTTCATATCAAAAGAGTCACCCATCTCTGTTCCTGCGAACAGTAGGTTACCTTTCAGATCGTAAGTCCATTTGTGGTAAGGACATACCAGATTGGCTGTTTTTCCACGATGCTCAAAACAAACGCGAGAACCACGGTGACGACAGCTGTTATGGAAAGCATTAATGCTGCCATCCGCATCACGTACGATTAGTACAGGGTTTTGACCGATTTCTACCGTGAAGTAGTCGCCTTTAGTCGGCACTTCACTGGTCATGCCCACAAACAGCCACTCTTTTTGGAAAACTTCTTCCATGTCGATACGGAACATATGAGGATCGTTATAAAGAGGCTGAGGCAATGAATAATTATGCGGTCTTTCCTCTAACAGCTTAGACATCTCCGTCCGTGCATCTTCCACTGTTGGGTTGGTGGTGTTCAGCAAGTCAATCTGGTTCATTTTGCTCATCTTTTTCATCCTCACGCGCCTGATTCACTTCAGGCCTTATTGTTGTGTCGAGCTTTAATAGTCGTTGGTCAAAAATGTTTATAAAGAAGCGTTAAAGCCGTTATTAAAATGAGCGGTTATAAGTGCTTCTTAAAACGTTTGTTTTTTAGTCCTTACTAACATTGCCTTATAAACCGTGTGGCATTGTCAGTGGAGCCATTCTTGCTCAAGAGAAGGTCGCTGGAATGACCAATTACGACATGAGAATGTACATAAATCGACCTCGTGGTCACGTGTAGCAAAGGGATGGTCGTATTAAGCAATTAAGTGTCGTAAATGGTTAATTCAGAAAATAGAGGAGAGCAGAAAATAGACCCTGCCGGTTTAAGCCGCCTTTGTTGAGAGAGAATTAAAATGACAACTAACACTGCCCTGACTACTAAATCCGATAACTTTATTCCGGTTAACACTCAAACCTGGGTTAATGGACGCCATTTGGTGCGATGCGTTAAAACCATCCGAGAGACTCAGGATGTAAAAACGTTTTGCTTTATGGCTGAGCAGCCGGTGATGTACTTCTTTAAGCCCGGTCAATTTGTGACGCTGGAGCTAGAAATTGATGGGCAGACGGTGATGCGTTCCTACACCATCTCCAGCTCACCATCTGTACCCTATAGTTTCTCCGTGACCGTGAAGCGTAACCCAGGCGGCTTAGTTTCAAACTGGCTGCACGACAATATGGACGAGGGCAGTGAGCTTGCGGTACACGGCCCTGTGGGCCAGTTCAACTGTATTGACTCCCCTTCTGATAAAGTACTGCTACTGTCAGGTGGTGTGGGTATTACTCCTGTGATGTCCATGGCTCGTTGGTGGTTTGATACCAATGCAGATGTGGATATGGTCTTCTCTCACAGTGCTAGAACACCAAACGATATTGTCTTTAAACGTGAGCTGGAACATATGGCTTCCCGTATTGGCAATTTTAGTTTGCACCTACTTTGTGAGCGTATTGAAAACGGTCAGAGCTGGCACGGTTATCGAGGCTATCTGGATCAGGCCAAGTTAGAAATGATGGCCCCTGACTTTATGGAGCGTGAAGTTTACTGCTGTGGCCCAACGCCTTACATGAATGCAGTAAAAAGCCTGCTGGAGAAAAATGGCTTTGATATGACCCGTTACCATGACGAGTCATTTGGTGAAGCCCCTGCGGGTGTTGAAGAGAAGGCCATTGAAGATGCCGAGATCGCTCAGGAAGTGGCTGATGCATTGACTCATTCTGATATGAATGAGGTACGCTTCCTTAATAATGGTAAAAGTGTACAGATTGCACCGGGAGATACTATTCACTCTGCAGCGGCTAAGTTGGATATCCATATTCCAAAAGCCTGTGGTATGGGTATCTGTGGTACCTGTAAAGTTCTGGTAAAAGAGGGTAATGCCTCAATGGAGCATAATGGTGGTATTACGGATGATGATGTAGCAGAAGGCTATGTACTGTCTTGCTGTAGCGTGCCTGAAGGTGATGTTGTAGTAGAATATTAAGCATCAATAGCAAAAGACTCCCGCATCCCATAGTGGGAGTTTTTTTCTGTTCTTTTAAAAGTGACAGAAATAGGCTCATAGCCACCTAAACTGAATACTAAACCTTCTTAAATCCTCTTTTACCCACACCATAAACGCTTTTAGGATCATGATATGGAATCGGAACAGCTAGAAGTGGCCAGTTTTCTGGCTCAGTATCCACCGTTTGATGAGCTGCCAGAAGAGGTCGTCAATGAAGTGGCTTGTCAGGTAGAGATCAGTTACTACCGTGCCGGTAGTGATGTTTATCAGTTTGGAGCTGAGATTCGAGAACTGTGTGTGATCCGAAGCGGTGCCGTAGAGGTTTATCGCCGTGATGGCGATCTGTATAACCGTTTAAGTGAGGGAGATCTCTTTGGTCAATTAGGTTTGTTGATGGGCAATAAAATTCGCCTGCCTTCTCGTACCATTGAAGACTCTCTGATCTATTTTATTCCAGAAGCGCTGTTTTTCGAGCTATGTGACAAGTTTGATTTTTTCTCTGATTTTGTTGAAGTGGACGATATCTCTCGCCTGAGCAGTGCCGTATCTCAACAGAAAGAAAGTAATGAATTGATGATCTCCAAGGTTACGGCGCTGATCAGCCGTGAGCCTATATGCCTTGAAGATAGCGCCACAGTGCGTCAAGCGGCACAAAAAATGTCAGAAGAGTCCGTTTCTTCTCTTTTGATTATGTCTGCGGCAGACGATACTGAATTGGGTGTGACAGCCTTTGGTGGTGCAGCGACAACGGGCTCCATAGGTCACACAACTCACTCTGCGACTAACTCTATAACCCGTTCAACTGACCATTCAGCAATGCAGAACAATGCCGTTAATACTGGATCGGTATTGGCTGGTATTCTAACCGACAGGGATCTGCGTAATCGTGTGGTAGCGACAGGTTTAGACTTAGAATCCCCTGTGACAGAGGTGATGACCCGAGACCCTATTACCTTAGATGATGATGCTTACGCCTTTGAGGCCATGTTAACCATGCTGCGTTATAACCTGCATCATCTCCCTATCTTGGATAACTCACGTCCGGTGGGTGTACTGGCTACCTCGGATATTATCCGCTATGAATCCCAAAGTAGCCTGTATATGGTGAGTAATATTCTGCGTCGACAAAACGTGGAAGAACTGGTGCAGCTGAGCAAAGATATTAATGCCTGTTTTGTGCGTATGGTTCACGAAGATGCCAATTCTCATATGATCGGCAGTGCCATGTCGGTTATCGGGCGGAGTTTTAAACAGCGTCTCTTGGAGTTGGCAGAGGAAGCCCTTGGGCCACCGCCTATCCCTTATTGTTTTCTGGCCCTAGGATCTATGGCCAGGGATGAACAGCTGGTGGTTACCGATCAAGATAATGCCCTGATTCTGGATAATAGTTATAACAAGTCAAAACATGGCGATTATTTTGAACAATTATCCCAACGGGTTAGTGATGGTTTAAATGCTTGCGGTTATGTTTATTGCTCAGGGGATATTATGGCCACGAACCCCACTTGGCGAAAAACACGTACAGAGTGGGAGACGTGTTTTGCGCAGTGGATTGATCAGCCAGACCCTGAAGCCTTACTAAACAGTTCTATCTTTTTTGATCTGGATGGCGTCTGGGGTAAGACTCATTGGGCTGAGCAATTAAACACCTTTATTGTACGTCGAGCGCGAAAATCACCGCATTTTCTCGGATGTTTGGCCCGAAATGCATTGAGCCGTACACCGCCTCTGGGTTTCTTTAAAAACTTTGTTATGGAGCAAGATGGGGAACATCGTAACTCCATGAACCTAAAGCGTCGAGGTACAGCACCAACAGCGGATCTGATTCGAGTTCATGCATTAGCCGTGGGGTCTCGGGCCCAGAACTCCTTTGAACGTCTAGATGATATTGTTAAAGCCGATATCTTGCCCAAGAATAGGGCGAGAGACATAAAGGATGCCCTAGAATTTATCTCCATGGTGCGTATTCGCCATCAGGTATTGGATATTGAAGAGGGCCGTACTCCTGATAATAATATTGAACCGGAAAATCTATCTGACTTTGAACGTCGTAACCTAAAAGAAGCCTTCCAAGTGTTGAGCAATAGTCAGCGCTTTTTGAAATTTCGTTACCCCTATACCCGGAAACAAAAATGATAAAACGGGATACCGGCAAGCCAATAAACTGGCCTGCCTATTTTAAAGAACAGGCCCTGCTCAGTACGGATGATCAGTTACGGCTGTTTTACGAGCAGGGATGCGTCGCAGCTGATACGCCTTTAAATGAAACGCCTTTTGTGGCGCTGGATTTTGAAACCACAGGGTTGGATGCTGAGAAGGATGAGATTATCAGCATTGGCTTAGTGCCCTTTGATCTAAACCGTGTACGCTTATCCGAGTCTCGTTACTGGCTGTTAAAACCCCGGCATGATCTTGTTGAATCCTCCGTGGTTTATCACGGTATTACTCACACGGATCTTAGTAATGCTCCTGATCTGACCGCTTGTATCGGTTCAGTATTGGAAGCGATTTCAGGTCGAGTGGTGGTGGTGCATTATCAGAATATTGAACGACAATTCCTAAATACAGCATTAAAGCAGCGTCTGGGTGCTGGTGTCCTCTTTCCTCTTGTGGATACCATGGAGCTAGAAGCTCAGGTGCATCGTAAAGGGGTGGTTCGCATGATAAAGCGCATCATTGGCCAAAAACCTCTATCCATACGTTTGTCCGATAGTCGGGTAAGATATAACTTACCCAGATACAGTCAGCATCATGCATTAACGGATTCTATTGCTACGGCAGAGTTACTGCAGGCTCAGATTAGACATCGGTATTCAGAAGATAGCCCTATCTCTGAATTATGGTGCTAACCAGTACAAGAAATTCAAACAGTTCAGTTTGGGCAAAAAATAAAAGAAAGGGATTATGATGGTGCAAATCGGATAAATCGTTTTCTTTTAAAAAGATTTGAAATATGGAAAGGCTTTAGGCTTAAAAAGCCTAATCGACTCAGCAGTCAGATCTAAAAATTATATCAAAAACCACCATCCTGCTTCATAGCTAAAAGCGTCAATGATCAAATGGTTTGAATGTCGCTTTTAGGCAAGTTTCTAGTCGTTTATAGAATGACGCCACTTGTTGACTACCATATGATTGACCTCCAGAACGGTCTCATTCTAATGTAAAAAAATCTGACGGTTCCAAGAGTGATATGACGGCATAATAACCTGACGTAATGTCCTGAATAATAACAAGTAGCAACGCCCTAGCATCTCTTATTGGCTCACTTATTGCCTAAGCTAGGTAAACGTTGACGAGGGCACAAGAATGTTGACAACTACAAACCAAAGAAATGCTTCGGCATCACAAAAGGCTTCCCGTATCGGCTTCCTTTTGTTGGATCATTTTACGATGATCGCTCTAGCATCGGCCATTGAGCCGCTGAGAATGGCCAACCAACTGTCCGGGGAGGAGCTGTACAGTTGGCATATTATTTCCGAAAAAGGGGACGCAATTCATGCCAGCGACGGTTTGAGTTTTAATCCCGATTTTTCAATTGCAGAATCCGGAGACCTGGATCTGGTCATCGTGGTAGGCGGTGTTGATATTACACGCAGCTATACTCCGTATCAGATCCAATGGTTACAGTCACTAAACCGCAAAGGGGTTATGCTGGGTGGTGTCTGTACAGGGTCTTATGTACTGGGTCATGCTGGTTTGTTGGATGGGTACGATTGCAGTGTGCATTGGGAATGTATGGCGGCTCTGCAAGAACGCTACCCTAAAGTTAACTGTAATAACCGTTTATTTACCATTGACCGTAAACGTATGACATCATCTGGTGGTAATGCGCCTATGGATATGATGCTGAGTATGGTTTCTCGTGACCATGGTTCTAATCTATCCCGAGCAGTATCCGATATGTTTATCTGTGACCGCATTCGTAGTGATCAAGATCAACAGCGTATTCCGTTACGTCAGGTACACAAATGCGGTGAATCTAAACCTAAGCTTGTTGATGTCATTGAGCTGATGGAAAATAATTTGGAAGAGCCGATTAGTCTGGATGAATTAGCCAGCTTTGTGGATGTATCTCGACGCCAATTGGAACGAATGTTCCTAAAATATGTGCATTGCTCCCCATCACGCTACTATCTGAGACTGCGTTTGGATCGAGCAAGACAGTTGCTGAAGCAGTCCAATATGTCCATTGTGGAAATTGCGGCAGCCTGTGGTTTTATTTCTACACCGCATTTTAGTCGCTGTTACCGCAAACATATTGGTGTTGCGCCGAGAGATGAGAGGAAAACAGAGTTTAGTGTCAGCCTAACTGATGCGATACCTGATGCTTTAATCGAAGTGGGTATGCTATCGAGTGCAGACCGAGCAAAAGTAGCCTTACTTAGTGCTAAGGTTGAACCGAGTTTTGGGTCTATTGCCGTACAGTAGCAAGTGCTGATCAAATCAGATCCCAGCCTTATTGCTTTATCAATGTGATAGGGTGGGGAACTGGTTTACTAGGCTTGCCCTTTAAGCAGAGACTTAAGGCGTGCATTTTCATCCAACAAGGACTTTTGTCGTTCAATAATCTTGGATGCATTATTTATTTTTGCGGTAAGTAGTTTCTGGTTAATGGGCTTGAAAAGATAGTCGTAACAACCAATATCCATACCTTTATAAAAATACTCTTCTGTTGCTGCTGCCGATAGAAAAATGATGGGCACCCAGTGGTCAGAGTGCTGATTTAGGATATGCTCCGCTGCTTCAAAACCATCCATCACATTCATCATCACATCCATAAGGATAAGATCGGGTTTCTCCTGACGGTAAACGTCTACGGCTTCTTGTCCATCTTTGGCGGTGATCACCTCATGCCCCATCTTTTTCAGATACAGTTCTAGTAGTTTTAAATTGGCTTGAGTATCGTCAACAGCCAGTATTTTTAGCATAAAGGAGTCCTAATATTCTGTTCAGCGCACGGCATTCTGCATTTTCATGTGAAAATTGTCTATTCAAACCACATCGCTTTCCCTGCTAGCCACTCCTTATTTTAACGTATATTTTAATGGCTGACGGCTTATCCCAGAGAGCCTCTAAAATAAGTTATTTCTGGCTTAGGTCTTCAGAGACTCCCTAGATCCTTTAATCTTTGTTCTATTTCGAGAAGATGGGAAAGGGCTGCTTCAAAGTCATAGCTTTCTATCTCTTCCAGCAAATTGGCTGATTTATTCATCAGAATATTATCAGGTTGGCATAATTCCAAAAGATTAGGTGCTATATCCAGAACTTCTGCGTCGCCTTCTTCTAACATGGGTTGCATAAGGTCTAATAGATCTTGTATTGCTGTCGTTGATAGACCGACTATTGCAATGGGGTTTAGCGAAGCTTGGAATTCTAAATCGCTGGCAGCTGAAGGTTTTACATCCGTTGTATTCGATGATGCATGCTGCTCCATACAGGCTTCAATATTGCTAATAATTTCGCTTAGTTGGCATTGTAAAGGCAGTAAGGCTTCGGGTTGCAGTAAGGTTTGCTTTAATAGTTCTTTTTCTACGTCTTCAGCAGATAAGGCAATAGCCGTCATCCCCAACGTAGCGGATGAGCCTTTTAGTGTATGTAGCCAGATTTTTAGTGACTCCCAATCGGCCTTCTTTACTATCTCATCGGTTGTCATTGTCATATTTTGATAGTCATTGACAAACTGCTGCATAAGACGCTGAAGCAGTTCTTGATTACCCGCGGTAGAACGAAGTGCTAGGTTTAAATCAACACCCTCGATATAACAGGGCACCTCATGTATCTCCGGCTCCGGCATTGGAGAGCCTAAAATATCCCCCACAATAACCCTTGGTTCTATCCAGCGAATCAGAACTTCTTTTAAGCGGTTGGGGTCTATAGGCTTAGAGATATGATCGGACATGCCGTTATCCAGACAGGCTTTAATATCCTCTTTCATAGCATGAGCCGTCATGGCGATAATGGCTGGCGTTTTAGGTAATTGCATCTGCAGTATCTGACGAGTAGCCTCCATACCATCCAGTTTAGGCATCTGAATATCCATCAGAATTAGATCAAATTGAGTCTGTTGAACGGCCTGAACGACCTTTTCACCGTCGTCTACCAGAGTAATATCTAAAGCATAGGGGTCTGTTAGCCCCATAATGACTTCCTGATTGATTTTGTTATCTTCTGCAATGAGCACCTTCGCACCCATGCGGCAGTAAATATCATCATAATTATTATGAGCAAAACCAATGCCGATAGAAGGGGTGGTCTTAGCACGCTTGGTGAGAACTTCCTGTATGGTATCCACCAAGTGAGAACCTGATAAGGGCTTCAAAAGAACGGTATCAACGATTTGATGGTTAATTTGAGCCTGTAAGTTTTCCCCTCCATGAGCAGTAATTAAAATAATCGCGGGCTGTTTACTGAGTGCCGAGTTATTGCGTATCGATTGGGCCACTTGTAAGCCATCCATAATCGGCATTTTCCAGTCTACCAGTACAACATCAAATTCTGCCGTATCCGCTAATGACGTATTCACCAAGTGATTGAGCCCATTAGGAGAGCTGGTTTCACCAACAGTATCAATGCCAGCAGAGCGCAGAATCTCCAGAGTAGAGTTTAAGGCGACGCTATCGTCATCAATATACAAAACGCGTATGTTATTGAGATCAACTGCTTCGGTTTTATCCGTATAGTGCAAGGTATTTTTAATAGTAAAGAAGAATTCGCTGCCTCTGCCTTGCTCTGAAAAAACGCCAATTTCTCCCCCCATTAACTCAACCAATTGCTTACTGATTGCAAGGCCTAAACCTGTGCCGCCATATTGACGGGTGGTGGATACATCAGCCTGTGAAAATGCCTGAAAGAGCTTCTCCTGTGCCGTTTTGGATAAACCTATACCTGTGTCGCAAATAGAGAAACGCAGTTCAATATCATCCCCTTCTTGTTTGATAAGCGTGATATCGACCCGGATCTCGCCATGATCTGTAAACTTAATGGCATTATTGACGAGATTAAGCAGGACCTGACCTAGCCTTAGTGAATCGCCTTCTAGGTGTAGAGGAACGTTATCAGGTAAATTAAATATTAACGGAAGGTTTTTTTCTGAGGCTTTAACATTAGCGATTGATGCTAAATGATTCAGTACGTTGTCTAAACGATATGCCGTGCTTTCAAGCTCAAGTTTCCCTGCTTCAATTTTAGAGAAATCTAAAATATCATTGATAATGCCTAAGAGATTTTGAGCAGCACTTTGTATTTTTTCAACATAGCCATCGATTTTGGTATCTTTATTGTGCTGTTTTGCCAGATGACTCATACCAATAACGGCATTCATGGGAGTGCGTATTTCGTGACTCATATTGGCTAAAAAGCTACTTTTAGCTTGGTTAGCTTCTTCCGCTTTTTCTTTTTCAGCCAGTAGAGCCGATTCAATCTTTTTCTGATGAGTAATATCGGTTCTTACAGAGATAATGGATTCAAGTTCGTCAAATTTGTCATAAATAGGCAAAACGGTTGCGCGAACCCAATAATAATCCCCGGCTTTTGTTTTATTGCATACATAGCCATGCCAAACTTCATTGCGGTGTACAGAGCCCCATAGCTCAGCAAAAAAGGACTTAGGATGAATACCTGAGTTGATCACCTTATGGGTTTTGCCTACCAGCTCGTCAGATTGATAACCGCTGATCTCAACAAATTTCTTATTAATATAGGTGATTTTGCCCTGTCTATCGGTAATGCTAACGATGGCATGTTCATCAAAGGCATCTGTAAAACCTTCCAGTTGTGTATTGGACTGCTCCAAATCTTTTTTCGATTTTCTCAGGTACCAAGTCACACCCGCTACGACAAATAACAAAAGAACAATGAATTTGAGCAATAATAGAAGATAGCTACTGTTCTTTTTATATTCGTTGCTAAGCCAGTGCTCAAAAGCGGTTTCAAATTGCTCGAAGGAATAATAAACCGGTAGATTGACAAGTTCATTGATCGATTGATGGACTCTCTGGGCGGATTCTCGTACTTGTTTTTCATAGATAAAAACAGGCTGAAATAAAGCCGCAGAGACTTGATTTTCCTGAATACGGGCGCTCGCTTTTAATATATCAATATAGCTGTACAGCTCCATGGCAGCGTTGCCATCAGGCAAGGAGGTAAAACGAAGACTGTGCAGGAATACATCAGACAGCATCGATTGATATTCATATATTTCAGGCAAAGACAGAGCGCTATTAAGCAATTCCTGTTTGGCATTGTTATAAACAAAATGGGACTGTGCCAACAATTCATTATAGGCCGCAGAGTCAGCCGAGATTTTTTGAATTAGAGTTTGAAAATCATGGTGACGTTTCTCATAGGTATGCCATAAAGGCATCACCTCTTTTAACTTGCTGGAGTAAAACTCTAGGGCCTCAGATATCTTTTCTGCACTGCTATGATAATGCTGTATATTTTTTAGCAGTGTTTCGCCGGGATTTTTTTTATAACCAGAGTGGAGTAATGCAGCCTCCATTCGCATGCTATTCATCAGTTCACGATGCTCATTCAAGCTATCTTTGGTTTCTAGCAGGCGAGTGCTGGATTGAGATTGGGCGGTATAAAAGACAATGGGTGTTAATACCAACAGTATGATCAGGCTCAGCCAGAGAAGACCATTGGGCAAACGTTGCCATATTTTTTCAGACATGCTCATTATTTTTTATCTCAAACCGAAGGAGTGATGGGGAATATAAAACATCATCCATAAAGCGCTTTACGCAGCACCAGAACATAAATTATTTCTACGAATAAACTGTACAGATAGCATGAATAGCTAGAAGTATATCTACAGAATATAGAATTTGTTTACTGAGCGGCCTAACATACTGATTTAAAACAGTAAATAAAGTACGATTTTGTATTTGCGCTATTTGTTTTGATATATATCAATATAGTTCACAGATAACGTCATTGTTAATGACGACCAATTGTGTATTGAAGCTTGACAGGCACTACTGCTATTGGAAGATGAGACTGAGAAGAGGGAGGGCGAAATGATTATAACAGACCACCTAGGGTGGCCTAATCAGCGCCAATGGTTATGCTCTTTTCTCTAAAGGATCTCAAAGGGCAGAATTAAGAAACAAGAAAAATCAAGGCGCTGAAATATTTGGGGTAATGTGATGGACGATGAAAGACAGAATTTACCTTATTTCCATCATATCCACGGCCTTCTCGGCAATCATCACGGTAGGAGCGTTGGTATTGCCGCCGATGAGCGTCGGCATAATAGAAGCATCCACCACTCTCAGGCCATCGATCCCTCTGACCTTTAACTGGCTATCCACCACGGCCATAGGGTCGTTGTCTGGCCCCATTTTGCAGGTGCCCACAGGATGATACTGAGTATCTGCCCGGTTACGGATATCTTCAATCACAGCCGCTTTATTATCGCTATCCACTGGGTTTATAGGCTTACCGCGATAACTATCAAAGGCCTGGGCTTCTAGAATATTCTTTTGCAGGTACCAACCTTTGATCATTAGATCCAGATCTGCTTCATCCTGAAAAAAGGCCGGATCAATTAATAAGCTATCTTTGGGGTTACGGCTGGCTAAGGTGACTCGGCCCTTACTTTTGGGGCGCAATACCGTTACATGACTGCTAAAACCATGACCTATATGTATTTTGCGGTTATGGTCATCCACAATACCCACCACAAATACCAGTTCTAAATCCGGTACTTCCAGATCAGGATCAGATTTTACAAAACCGATACCTTCAGCAAAATTACTGGTGACTCGCCCTTGGCGTTTTAGTTGCCATTCAGGAATGGCTTTAGCCATGGTGGCGCTGCAGTGGAGAGATAAGCCAAAGGTATCGCCATCGCTTTTTGCTCGGTAGGAATGCACCAGATCAATATGATCCTGCAGGTTTTCACCCACACCGGGCAGCTCTAATACCTGAGCAATACCATGCTGCTGCAGCTCTTTAGCTGGGCCGATACCGGAGAGTTTAAGTATCTGCGGCGTGCCAAAAGCACCGGCACTGAGAATCACCTCTTTACGAGCATGAATCTGACGGACTTGACCGCTTTGGCTAAATTCAATGCCTATGGCTTTGGGCTTCTGGTTATAGGTTTTCTGATCGGACGCTGGGTTGGAATGAGATTCAAATAATACTTTATGAGTTAATGCCTGAGTGATTACCGTCAGATTAGGTCTATCAAGGTTAGGTGTCAGATAGGCCTTTGCCACACTGCAACGCTCGCCATTTATCTGAGTCACCTGAGTAGTCATTACGCCAAATTGTTCTGCGCCATTGATATCTGGATTAAAGGGAATACCGTTTTCTTCCGAGGCTTTAATAAACACCTGATTCAAATCACTGGGGGATTGTAGATTAGTGACATTCAAGGGGCCGTTCTGACCATGGTATTTATCCTGAATGGTTTCGTTATGCTCGGCACGAATAAAGTAGGGTAATATCTCGTCATAACTCCAGCCGGGGTTGCCCAGTTTGGCCCAATGATCGTAATCCCAGCGATGCCCCCGAGCGTACATCATGGCATTTAATGAACTGGAGCCTCCTAAGCTTTTTCCTCTGGGTTGATAGCCTCTTCGACCGTTTAAGCCTTCCTGAGGTACCGTTTTAAAGGCCCAGTTATTGATCTTGGTGGGTAACATGGCCGCCACACCTGCCGGAGCATGAATCAGCACATTGCTGTCTTTTTTTCCCGCTTCTAACAGACACACCCTTATATCTGGGTTCTCTGATAGTCGGCTGGCCATAACACATCCGGCCGACCCACCACCTACAACGATATAATCAAACGTTTCTATCGACATAATTCAACTCTGGCTACTTTTATTGTTATTGGGTTTTATCAATCGTATAAAATATTGTGAATAACAGGGCTATTTATCTAAGTCTGATAATTTAAGATTCGGATCGGCCTTGCCCAGAAACCAGCTTAATGCCAATTCCTGCACCTTCTTACCATAGGGTGGATAAAACAGTTCAGTAGGGAAAAAGCGATGGCGCTTAAAAACAGTCTTGGCATGGGATAATTCTCTAAACCCTTCGACACCGTGGTAACTGCCAGACCCTGAATCACCAATCCCGCCAAAAGGAGCGTCATGATTCATCACATGCCAAGCACAATCATTAATAGTGATACCTCCGGCATGGCTGTTTTTCAGAATATACTCCTGATCCTGAGCATTATGACTAAAAATATAACAGGCCAGAGGACGAGGCCCTTGTTTGATATGGTCAACAGCCTGTTCCAACGTGGCATAAGGCATCACCAGCAGCATGGGGCCAAACAGCTCTTCTTTTGCCACACGCATATCTGGCGTAACACCGCTGATAATATGCAGAGGATATTGGCGGTAGGCTTGACCATGAGTGGTATCATTCACGGCCCCGCAAACCTCAACAGTTGCTCCCTTTTGTTTCGCATCGGATAACAGATCTAAAAAACGTTGCTCCTGAATGTCGCTGACAATCGCGGTGCAATCTTCATTATTGGCGGTATAGGCATACATGGTTAAAAAGGATTTTTTCACCGCAGCGATAAAGCTTGGGATCTTCTGTTCTGGTACCAGAGCATAATCTGGAGAAACACAGACTTGGCCGCTATTAACCGCTTTGCCATGAGCGATACGCTTTGCAGCGTCTTCCAATGGGTAGTTATCGGTCACTATGGCGGGGGATTTCCCCCCCAGCTCCAAAGTAACGGGGGTTAGATTGGCAGAGGCATTGGCCATTATATGTCGACCACTATTGGCCGAGCCGGTAAAGATCAGATGATTAAACGGCAGATGGCTGATCTCCATGGCTTCAGGGTGATTACCGTCCAATACATAAACTAAATCACTGGGGAAAATCTCTGCCAGCATATGGGTTAACAATACTGTGGTTTTGGGGCAGTTAGGCGGCATCTTGATCATAGCCCGATTACCTGCTGCTAAACTGGCAATTAACGGCCCAAGGGAGAGATAGAGAGGGAAATTCCATGGGCAGATAATGCCCACAACCCCCTTCGGTTGATAAGTTACTTTCAGGCTGTTGGTAAGAAACAGTAACTCGGTACGGCGTTTCTGCGGTTTCATCCAACGTTTAAGACTGTGCAGAGCGTGATTAATTTCCATCACAGGCCCCATGGCATCAATCATTTTAGATTCTGATGGTGCGCGCCAACCATAGTCACTGGCAATCGCTTCTGCGATCAGATCCTGATAACGCTGAATCTGAGTTTTTAACTGACGGAGATAATTTACACGCTCCCCATAAGAGGGATAAGGTTGAGATGTTGCCGCTTGCTGTAAACGATTAAATGTCTCCGTAAGAGAGGGGTAGCTTGTGGATTTATTCGATGCAGGCTTTTTTGATGCTAAGTTTTCAGGGCTTCGCTTTTCAGAGCTTGGTTTTTCAGGGCTTCGCTTTTCAGAATCGAATGAAGGGTTAATGACATCGACGACTGAGTGTTGCTGCATAATAAATCTACCCCGAAATGTTTTTGTATAAGCCTGTAGTAAATGCCTTTTATGCCTCTATGAATAGGTGATTACCGGCCAGTTTTATATTAAATTTGGACAAACGTGTGTTTGATTCTGCACAGGCAAGCTTTTGGGTTGATGCTGGATACCGATAAATAACCGAATAAAAGGTAGGTAACGTATGGAAATTATTGCCGAGTATGAACCGGATATCGATCTGGCCGTGCATTCAACCATGGATATCAATCAGATGCTGCAAGACTGGGTAGCAGAGGGTTTGGAGGTTAATACATTATTGGAAGGTACTGCACTCACACTGGCTCAAGTACAGGATCATCATACGCTGATCTCTTTTCGCCAGAAGTTGAAAGTGTTCTCCAATATCAAAAAACACTCCCCCTATCCCGATATCGGATTACGCTTAGGTTCAAAGGCCGGGTTTAGTGATTTTGGTCTGTACGGCTACGCTATTATCAGCAGTGCTACCGTAGGCGAAGCGATTCTCATGGGGATTAAATATATCCGGCTGGCAAGTCCGGTATTGCAGAAAAAAATTACATTAGAGAATGACACGGCCTTATTTGAAGGCATCGATGTTTTATCTCTGGGTGAACTGCTACCGATTTGTACTGAATATTGGTTCAGCGCCATTAATGCCCTATGCCAAGAGGTATTGGGCGAGTCCTTTCCCTCAAAATGTGTTCGTTTACCCTATCCTGCCCCTGATTATGCTGACCGTTACCACGAAATTTTTAACTGCCCTATTGAATTTGATTCCGGGGTTTTACAATGGTCTTTTGATCCCTCTATATTGAGTACTCCGTCTCCCAAGGCCAATACACTAACCGCTCAGATGTGTATTCAAAGTTGTGATGAATTATTAAAAATAATATCTAGACCCGATCAGCTATCGGATCGGATCGCCGATATTTTTCTGAAATCAGCAGGACGCTTTCCCAGTGCCGAGAAAGTGGCAAAGCAGCTCAATCTATCCTCAAGGAGTATGAGCCGACAGCTAAAAAAAGAAGGATTAAGCTTTCAACAGGTACTGGATAACACTCGAAAATCCATGGCCGTTGAGTATTTGAGCCAAACACAACTGACTGTGGAAGAGATTGCCATACGCATGGGGTATACAGAAGTCTCTAACTTCCGGGCAGCGTTTAAGAACTGGACGGGAATCACACCAAAAGCCATGCGAGAGCAGAGTACGTAGAGACTCTATTCTAAATACTCCTGAATCCAGCGAGTAAATACTTGCCCCTCCGGCGATAAAGGACGTTCCTTATGCCAGAGCATATAGTAGCCATGCTCTGTTTCAACATTTAGACCGATAGGGTTAATCAATTGGCGGCTTTCTGTGGGCTTGTGATCGCTGATTGGTTTTGTATTGGCCAGATGTTTCCAGCCTAATGCTACACCTTGCCCATTCTTAGCGGCATCGATGACCAAAGGGTAGCTGTTCAGTGACATGCAGAGCCGTTCAATGGGTAGATCAACCCCTTGGGCATTTAACCAACGCCGCCAGTTCATCCAGTCCCAGTTTTCATCCTCTAATTCAATCAGGTTGTGATGCACCAGATCTTGTACGCTTTCAATAGGGCCGTGTTGTTCGATGTATTCAGGGCTACAGATGGGGTAAACGTTTTCGGAAAATATTCTGTGGCAATCGTAGCCTTTCCAATGGCCGTTACCAAAAATCATGGCAACACTGACACTTTTTTTCAGACAATCCTCAATATCATCCGAGGCAATCAGGCGAAGCTTTATTTCTGGATGGCGTAGACGGAATTCATTTAACTTGGGCATTAGCCAGAGAGAGGCAATGGATTGATCCGCTGCGATGGTCAATGTATTGTCGCGATCCACCACCTTAATCTCTAAGGTTGCATTGGTCAGCTGGATCAGTGTGGCTGCAACGGTATGCTGATAGTCTCGGCCTTGCTGAGTCAAACTGACGGATCGATGCTCTCGTTTAAAAAGCTGTACCCCTAAAAACTCTTCCAATGAACGTATCTGTTGGCTAACGGCAGCCTGAGTCAGGTGTAACTCATGGGCGGCTTGGGTAAAGCTAAGGTGCCGGGCTGCGGCTTCAAAGGCAACAAGGGGATCCAGTGGGGGCAGTTTTTGTCTGAAATTCCGCATTATTGCTATCCAAATATTGAAGGTTTCTGGCCGTGCAAGGTTAATGACTTTTAGTATTTTAGCCAACGAGTGAAGAGAAAAAATCTCTCCTTAACATTGTTATCATAGGTTCATTTCACTATAGGTCTAAAAGCGACAGAAACTTGCACTTAAACACCGGGTGTCTCTCAGTCCCTCATGTCTCTCAACCCTTTATTGTCTTAGGGTCTATTAAAACCCTGCTATTACATACTCAGATAATATAACAAGGGTTCGTATATAAATTGTTTAAATGATTAATTTTTAATCGAAATATTTATGACTTTCTGAACAGAGTATTAATCGCTTATTTCTAATGGATATAAATGACTGGCTGGGTGTAAAATGAAACGTTGTTCATTTGTAACAAATGTAACTCCCTGTAATTAATCGTTTGATTGTCTTAATTAATTATTTGTTTATTTAATTGGTTAATTAAGTCAATCCCATGGATCAATGGACTGGTATAGCACATTTACGTGCTCTCTTTGGCTTAGAAAAATATGAATACATTACTCAATAAACTCTCTACCCGCACAAAAGTGATGGGGAGCACATTAGTGTTGCTGCTTATTTTGTCAGTAACATCACTGCAGGCTATTTTGGCGATGTCTGAAATAGGTGGAGAAATGACCTCCATTACTCAGCAAGATATCCCACTGACAGAAAAGATCACCTTACTAACAGAGCATCAGCTTGAACAAGCGGTCTATTTCGAACGAGCGGTTAAATACGGCATTCTACTGCCTTTGGTCAGTTTTGATGAAGGCCAAGGCTTTGATCAAAATAACATTCGTGAGCATTTCCAGAAGGAACGGTCTGAGTTTTCTAGCTTAAGTCAGTTAATTGATCAGGAGTTTGATCAAGCGAGAGGCATCGCAGAGGAAGCCGTTCAGCAAGCCCATACTGCTGAGGAAACGCTGGAATTTAACTCTATTTTGTCGCAACTGACCACAATCGAGCAGAAACATCGGGTGTTTGAAGAGCATGTGGGGCAGGTGTTTGGTCTACTGGAGCAAGAGAAAATTGTTGAGGGAGAGACATTAGCCGAAAAGGTCGAGAAAGAAGAAGATCAATTAGACAGTCTTTTGAAAGGCCTATTGGGTAAAATTGAACACTTCACTCAACAAGCATCAGCCAGAGCCTTAGAACATGAGGGAAATGCGCTAAATGCCCAAATAATCAGTTTATTCATTGCTCTTACCATAGGTTTAATCTTGAGTTGGTCGGTGACTCGCAATATCGTTACCCGTCTTGATACAACCCGTCAGGAGATGGATAAAATTGCAGAGGGGGACCTGACTTCTGAGATTAAAGTGCAGGGTGATGATGAGGTTGCTCGTCTACAGAAAGCCATGATACAGATGCAGCAAGGGCTGCGTTCGATGGTGCAAAAAGTGAACGCTGTAATTTACCAATTATCAGGGTCTTCTGATGAGCTGGCGCAGATTATGGCGGATAGCAGTACTAGCAGTCGACAACAGCAACAGGAAACAGAGAACTTAATTGTTACCTTGAAAAGCGTTGGAGAAACGGTGAATCAGGTGGCTGAAAGTGTTCACTCTGTTTCTGAGTCTGCTTATCAAGCCAATCAAGAAACTGATAGTTGCAATCAACTAATGACCGCCGCTGTCAGCCATATTGGTGATCTATCCAATCAGTTACAACGTTCTGCTCAGGATGTAACGGCACTAGAAGAGCAAGCCGATACCATCTCCAATGTATTAGAAGTGATTCGAAGTATTGCCGATCAAACAAATCTACTGGCATTAAATGCCGCCATTGAAGCAGCCCGTGCGGGTGAATCGGGTCGAGGGTTTGCGGTCGTTGCAGATGAAGTACGTATACTTGCGGGCCGTACTCAAGAATCTACAAAAGAAATTAACACCATCACAGAACAGCTACAAAGTGTGGCACGTCAAGCTGCAACGAGTATGGATCAAAGCCGTATTAAGGCACAAAGTGTCGTCAACCAGTCGATGGATGTCAGTGAACTACTCACTAATGTCGCCAGTATCGTAAATGATATCAGTGGCCGCATTGCTAAAGCCGCTGAAGATCAGAATCGAGTGGTTAGTGTTCTTAATGAAAAAGCGATTAATGTGGGGAGCTCTGCAGAGCACAATGCAGTGGTTGCCGAGCAGATCACAGGTGCAAGTAATGACTTGAGCCAAATGGCCAATGGTTTAAAACAATTGGTGGCACGTTTTCATGTTTAAAGGAACTGATAACGTTTCCTTGCGGCTCAAATAAAATCTTTTGATATTCTCTGGTTAGATGCCAGAGAATATCGTGATTCTATATATTATTTTAATACTTGTTTGTAAGTGAGGTTTTATTTGTTGTTTGCATATAACTGGATGTTAAAAGCAGACATCCTTTAGCAGTAGAGCAGAAAGGATGAAGGTTTTGTAGAATATTTCTTGTTTTAGTGTTTGGTCTATATCCCGATTTTTTCTCTGGATATCCATTGGCTTACATATAATAAGGTTAATAGATTGTATGGTTTAGTATGCGAAAAAGGTACTGTTCGGCCGCTCTAATTCAAAGTATAACCATTGTTTTTTGATGGATATTAAATGGTTTACTGAATATGTTTTTTTTTGTTACAGTTCGTTAATAGATTCAATTGACTCTAATTTATCAATTGATCATTAGGCTAGTAGCGCATGCGTTACGCCCCCCATTAGCTTAGAAAATATACCTATGAATACATTACTCAATAATTTATCTACCCGTACGAAAATTATGGGTAGTACGCTGTTGTTATTACTGATCTTGTTAGCCACCTCATTGCAGGCCATTTTAGCGATGGCTGAAATTGGCAGTGAAATGGAGTCCATAACCAAACAAGATATCCCTCTGACAGAAAAGATTACCCTGTTGACTGAGCATCAGTTAGAACAGGCAATCTATTTTGAACGGGCAGTTAAGTACGGTGTTTTACTACCGCTAAGCCGCTTAAGTATAGGAGAAGGGCTTGATGAAAATAATATTCGACAGCACTTCCAGAAAGAGCAATCCCGTTTTTCTAGCTTAAGTCCGATGATGGAGCAGGAGTTTGAACAAGCCAGGAGCATTGCAGAGATAGGGGTTAAAAAAGCCCACAGTTCAGAGGAACAGCAGGAGTTTAGCTCTATCCTGTCGCAGTTAACGAGTATTGAACAACAACATAAAGTCTTTGAACAGCACGTTGACCAGGTCTTTAATCTTTTGCAGCAAGAAAAGGTTATTGAGGGTGAAAAACTGGCAGAGAAGGTTGAGAAAGAAGAAGACCAACTGGATCAGATTCTGAAAGACCTGCTAAAAGAGATCGAACACTTTACCCTACAGGCGTCTGAACGTGCTTTAGAGCATGAACAAGCTGCATTAAGTGCTCAGATGCTAAGTCTTGTGATTGCCTTGGCTATTGGTCTTGTCCTGAGCTTTTTGGTCACCCGCAATATTGTGACTCGACTTGAAACGGCCAGTAAAGAGATGGATAAAATTGCTGATGGCGATCTTACTGCTAATATTCAGGCAGAGGGTCAGGATGAGATTGCTCATCTGCAAGAAACCATGATCCAGATGCAGCAAAATCTGCGTACGATGGTACAAAAGGTTGATGACGTTATTGGCCAACTATCAGGATCTTCTGACGAGCTGGCACAGATTATGGCGGACAGCAGTACCAGCACCCGTGAACAGCAACAAGAAACAGAAAACCTGATTCAGACCCTAAGAACCGTTGGTGAAACGGTGAATCAGGTGGCTGAAAGTGTTCACTCTGTATCTGAATCCACTCACGAGGCGAATCAGGAAACCCGTAGCTGTAATCAATTGATGACAACGGCTGTCGGTCATATTGGTGATCTATCCAGTCAGCTACAGCATTCATCGCAGGCTATCACGGCACTAGAAGATCAGGCTGATACAATCTCCAATGTCCTTGAGGTTATTCGTAGCATTGCCGATCAAACAAACCTACTGGCTCTAAATGCTGCCATTGAAGCAGCACGAGCAGGAGAAACTGGACGAGGGTTTGCGGTTGTTGCCGATGAGGTACGTGTCTTAGCGGGCCGTACACAGGAATCCACAGAAGAGATTAATGTCATTACAGAGCAGCTGCAAAATGTAGCCCGCAAGGCCGTTAACAGTATGGAAGAGAGCCGCGTTAAAGCCGAAAACGTGGTGGATCAATCCATGGATGTCAGCAAGCTTCTAGGCAATGTGGCGAATATCGTTAATGATATTAGTGGCCGTATCGCCAGAGCATCTGAAGATCAAAACCGGGTGGTTACGATCCTGAATGAAAAGGCTGTGAATGTTGGCAACTCTGCTCAGCAAAATGCTGTTGCCGCAGAACAGATTACCATTGCCAGCAATGATCTGAGCCAAACGGCTAACGGCTTGAAACAGCTCGTGTCGCGCTTTCGGGTATAGTTCAGATTTAGTCGTGTACCCCTGATATAACACTAAACCCAACATGCAGCGCTACATTTCGTGCGGCATGTTGGGTTTAGTCGTGTTTTGGGATTAGCGGTGTCTGGCTAGATTATGAGTTGATTCGATGTTTTACCTACTGATTATTAATATTACTCAACTTGGGTCAAAAAACTTTCAACTTATAACCTAATTACTCTGTTTCTCTTGGCTGTTATAATAATTAGTAATTACAGTTCAGGTAGAAGCAAGTCTCATGAAACAGGATCTTAGAAGTAAGTTTAACGACAGTCGCCGTGGTGTTTACCTTTTTGGTACCACACCACCAAAAGCAGGTATTACTCCTGAAGCGACCTCAGAAATTGCAGATAAACTGCTAGAGCGTTTAGAGCATGTGGAGTTTGACGGTCTGATTGTTTATGACATTCAAGACGAAAGCAGCCGCATTGATAAACCCCGCCCTTTCCCTTATATGCAAACCCTAGATCCTCGTGCTTACTCTAAGCTGATTCGTGAAAAAGCGGAAAAGCCGGTTATTACCTATAAAAGTGTTTCTCAGCGTAATGAAGAATCCTTTGTCCAGTGGTTGGATGAAGCGTGGAACGAATACGGTATCCGAGATACGGTACTGGTCGGTAGTCCTTCTTCTGACGGTGATATCAAGCTAAGCCTGAACAACGCTTATGAAGTGATGAAAAACCACCCGGCTGATTTCCAACTGGGTGGTGTGACTATTGCGGAGCGCCATGCCACTAAGGGCAATGAACACGAGCGTTTAATCACTAAATCCGAGCAGGGTTGTGAGTTCTTTGTTTCCCAAGCGGTTTATAACGCTCAAGCGACCATTGATATGCTGAGCAGCTACGCACGTAAATGTCGTGAAGATGGCACTGAACCTAAACGTGTGATTCTGACCTTTACCCCTTGTGGCAGCACCAAGACTCTGGAATTTATGGAATGGTTGGGTATTTCCGTACCGGAAGCGACTCGCTTCCGTATTATGGACGCCAAGAAACCGCTGCAAGAATCTATCCGTATCTGTCGCAATAATTTAGAGCAGATTCTAGAAGCCGTCATGCCTTTGAATATTCCCATTGGTTTGAATATTGAAAGTCTGACCAACCGTAAAGAAGAAATTGAAGCCTCTATTCGCCTGTTTAAACTGTTGAAATCAACGGTCGATCTGAAATTGGCTGAAGCGGATATTTAAAGATTCGGCATACAAACGACCTGAACGTATTAAGATAAGTCCTGTTGTAAAATAACGGGGCTTACTTTTAAAGGGTTGCCTCATGTAAAGGGTTGCCTCATAACGACACTTTTTCTTCCCCTTGTTAGACCGTTAACAATACTGACGGGCTTCTCGCTATAAAACAGCTTTCCCTTAAGTTATCTCTAAGGCTATGATTCCATTTTTAATAATGGGAGCTACCTCAATGATGACCAGACCTGACGTTGTCCATAGAACCAATATCAAAAAAGAGTGGATCGATTATAACGATCATATGAATGTTGCCTACTATGTGCTGATCTTTGATCACGCGGCAGATGATCTGGTGAAAGATTGGGGCTTAAATGAAGAGAAAATCCAGGAAACCGGTATCTCTTGGATGGTGTTAGAGAACCATATCACCTACAACAATGAAGTGGTGCTGGGTCAACCGGTAGAAGTGCGTGCTCAGCTGATTGATAGCGATAGCAAACGTATCCACCTTTATTTTGAAATGTACGGACAAAATGAAGATGGCACCGAATATCTGGCATCCACTCTGGAACAGATGGCCATGTGTGTGGATCTAAAGGCTCGTAAGAGTTGCGCCTTCCCGGCGGATATTAGCGAGAATATTCAAGCTTGGGCTGATAAACAACAGCATCTTGCTAAACCTGAAAATATCGGTCGTACCATCGGTATCAGACGAAAATGATTCTATCCCCTTAGATAAAGACCTTTAAGAGATCCCCTTAAGGCAGAGATCCTATCTGAGTCTTAAGGGTAGCCCCTCCCCCAAAAATACTTTTACTCAAAGTAAAACCCTCTCGTCATCTACCAAGCCCCAATGATTTATTGACAGAGCAATGTTCTGGTCTATACCATTTGGCTTTGTATTTCTGGTATAGACCAAGTAAGTATAGTGATGATAATTGATAAAAGGGTGACTTATGCTGATCAAACACAAGCTGATGTTGAATGCATTGATGGTATTACTGTCGATGGCTGCCATGTTTGGTTTGCTACGTTACAGTGTTTCTGTAAGTCAGGGTCTGGCTGAAGGAATGAATACATCCACTCAGATTGAGGCGGGAATGACCAGTTTACGCCTTTATGGTCAGCGCTTCCTCTCTTCCCACGATCTACAATATAGCCAAGCATTTGATGATGAAATGACACGGCAGAATCAGCACTTTATCAAACTGAAAACGATATTTTCTGCCCATGATATGGATGTTTCTCAGCTTGAAGAGATAGAAAGGAAATTTGATCTATACCAGTCTACTTTTCATGGGCTTGTACAGGCACAGGAACGAATAGGCTTAGACTCAACGTTGGGTTTATACGGTCAGTTGCGTAGTGCCGTGCAAGAAGTCGAGGCGTTGCTTAAAAAGACCTATAGCTCTATGGCTATGTCCAGCATGTTGCAGCTTCGACGAGATGAGAAAAACTTTATGTTACGACAAGACCTTCAATATTTGGCGATTTTTAAGGCCAATATTGAGACGTTGAAAGAAGATGTTATTGCTGAGGATCTTGATCGTGCTTTGTTGGAAAAAGTAAACGCGGGTCTGGCAATCTATGCACAACAGTTTACAGCCTTGGTCGAGGAGCAGCAGCGTATCGGCCTAACCAATGAAGAGGGTTTGCGGGGCCAAGTCGGTGAAACGGTTCAAACAGTGAATGCCCTGTTAAAAGAAACGTTGGCGACAACAAAGGCTTCTCTCACTGGGAAGATCTCCCAAGTGGCGTGGTTAGGCACTGTCTTTTTTGTCGTAATATTGGTGGTTGTGATTACTGCGACTCTGAGCATTAGTCGCACCATTATTAGCCCAATTACAAGTCTGAGAGCCTCTATCTCCCGTATCGGACAAGAAAAAAATCTAGCCTTACGGGCCGAAGTGCAAGGTAAGGATGAGCTGGCCTTTGTGGTTAAAGATTTTAATCAAATGCTGGATAGCTTCCAACAGGTGATTAAGGAGGTCAATAATGCGGTGTCTCATATGAATACCTCTACTGGCGTACTTTCTGCAACCGCTTCGGAAACGGCAGAGGATATGGTGCGTCAAAGCCAAGAGGCTGAAATGGTAACCACTGCGGTGACTGAAATGGGCTGTACTATTGAAGAGATCGCCCGCAATACCGAGCAAGCCGCTAAGCGGGCAGAAATAACCACCAATCATGCCATTAATGGCAAAAAACAGATGGATGAGACCATCGAAAAAATTCAGGCGTTATCCCAGCGTCTTGAGAGCTCAGGCGTAAAAGCTGCAGAGCTAAAAGACGACAGTGCCGCTATTGGTTCTGTGCTTGATGTTATTCGGGGTGTAGCAGAACAAACGAACCTGTTAGCTTTAAATGCAGCCATCGAAGCAGCAAGAGCAGGGGAACAAGGACGCGGTTTTGCTGTTGTGGCCGATGAGGTACGTACCTTGGCGTCTCGTACCGAAGAATCGACCCAAGAAATCGATAGTATTATCAGTAGCTTGCAGAGCCGAGTGGATAGCATGGTGTCCTTGATTCAAGCCTGCTGTCAGGAAGGATCTGATAGTCTCGTTCAGGTGTCTTCCACTGGAGATTTACTGTCCCAAATTAGCTTGGACGTGAATCAGATTAGCGATATGAATATACAAGTGGCAGCCTCTATTGAAGAGCAGAGCTTAGTAGCCTCCGAAGTGAATAAAAATGTCGTAGCGATCCGTGATATCACGATTGAAGCGACAGAATCCGCTCATAAAAACTCACAGGCCAGCGAAGCACTTTCCCTACAAGCCAAGAGTCTTCATAAGACCGTAGAGATTTTCAAAGCCTGATTTTTAATCCCTCTAAATGTTATTCCTGCCCGCTCCTGTAGATCTAGGTATTAGATCTACAGGGTGTTTAATTTGGGGAGAAGGTCACCGAGTGAGAGCTTCTGACAACAATTGTCCGGGATCTGATATGCAGTCAAGTACAGCGGCTTATGAAATATCCAATTAGTGAGAATTGTAGATGAAATGGTATAACTGTATTCATAAGGTTATTGTCTACCAGCTGCGTAAATTTGTTCATTTGTTCTAGCATCTTCTTCTGCTACTGCTGCAGGTCGGCTCGCTATTCCGCCACTTGTAGAAACACCAACGGAAGTCAGTATTTTTTCAACAAAATCAGAACAATTCATATAAGTGATGCTTGAAAATGGATTGAGATTCCAAAATTTATTTCCAGTAACCGAATACTTAATATTTTCATTAGCGCCAATTTGACGGGCAAGTGCCATTGCAGTGAACCCTTTTTGACGACCAATGACGTATGATTGGGATTTGGCAGGAAGTCTCAATTCGCCTTCAATAGTTCGACTCGAGAAAAGTGAAGAAAATCCTGAAGGTTGGTACTCGGTTTGTAACTGTTTAATTTCAACTGCGATTGCTTCACCATCTGGTGTGCCTAAATGAATCAGGTAAGTTTTAGCCAAGTTATCCTCACCTAATATTTCCAGGAACATCATGGCATGACCACCGTCAAAAGAATCTTTTGTTGCAGCGGCTGTAATGATAGCGTTTTCTTCAGTCACAATCTTTGACGGATCAAATGAACTTACAACAACATCGTTCTTTAATTCTATTTTTTGAACAGTGTTGGAATGAAATGTATCAGATCTGACATTAGTTTGAGATTTTTTTTGTATTGAATTTGCCTTATTTCCCATTATATCTGCTTCTCTCTCCAAACCGGCATCATTATTCACATTAACGCCACCATTCAGCTGCATGGTAGGACTCACTCTTCTTTGCTTCTGTTGTACCACGTGCCAAGCTTCATGAGGTAAATGTTTTTCCTGACCATGTCCTAAGTATATATCCGAACCTTGTGCGTAAGCATGGGCTTTTAGTTCTTCCGGTTTGTTGGAATTATAATGCACTTTCACGTCATCGAATGAATAGCCTGAAAGGCTTTCTATCCCTGACTTTAAATTATCAGGTAAGCCTGTGTTGTTATTTTTCTTTTGAATGGGCTGCTGTTTATCAAAAGAATTGTCATCTATTGCCTGAAGTTGAGTCGTTTTTCTGGCTTGCAGATTATGCTGTATCACGTCCTGAGAAGACTTTAACCGAGAGACTTGTGAACTGTTACTTACCATTTCCTGTAGTTTTCTTTGAGTAGCAGCTTCAGGGCAATTATCTACAAACTGAAAAACAGCCCCGACACTACTCTGCATCTTGGAGTTAACCGCAACCGACGAGGTTTTATTATCTTTTGTCTTATCAGCGTAAGTATTCATGTTTGTCTCCTTTCAGAGGCTGATCTGTTTTATAACAGCCAAAATGTTTCCGTGGAATTTATTCTGGATGTATTCAGAATTATCTCTCGATCATTTCTTCAGCAACTTTCTACATACCTGAAAAAAGTATTTCGATATTCCCCTTCGCGTACTCTCCTAGCATAAATTCTGGTGCTGTGATGGAAGCAAACCATTCCTGAACAGTAGGCCCTGACACATGACCACTATCTCCCTTATACCTCTCATTAAATAGGTTCAGGCTTCTATCAATTTTACGCATCTTAGCACCTGTTAGACAAAGGCAGGGAATACAGCAGTCAGATTGCCATTATCACTGGTAAGGTCCACTTTGCCTTTGGAGTCCAAAGCGTTTTTTGTGTCCTTAATAGATTTATACCTAGGTCCCCTGCCCACTTTCCGGATACCTTCCAATTTTCGAAAGACTCAGCCTCAATTGCACGCTGCACTACATTCTTATCTGAAGCAGAATGAGCTTTCTCAGGAGTTGCCTGAAATTGAGTTGTTTGCCGGGCCTGAGAACGGTTATTGGCCATTTCCTGAAAAGATCTTAATTGCTTAATTTGTAAGCTATTATTCGCGGCCTATTGCAATTTTCTTTGAGCACTTATCATCTACAAAATCACAAGTAATGAAATAAATATGCAGAGCAATAGATACATTCCCATCTGAAATCATGGTGTAGATGGCATCGTTTTTTATTCCATTATGTATTAGTTTTATTTTATAACTTTTAAATCATTAAGCCGTGCCATAAGATCATCCAGCTCAACTTCCCCTTTATCTTTCGATTTGGAGAAACCCTGCATATCTAAACGTTCATCAGATGGTGGACGAACAGGTAACACCATCAAAGCTTCTCCAGAAACCTGTACATCAAACATTTGATGCACTCCACCTCCCGTATAGTATTCCATCTCTTGCTCATATTTTTTCATAAATATATTATGCTTTTCTGACTCTGATAATTCCCGGCCATCTTTCTGAGCGGCTTTTACTGCATCTTTTACGGTATATTCTGCTTCTTCTTTTGCGATATTCTGTAAAGCTATAAGATTATCTGGTTTTGTATACTTTGAAGCACCCTGTATTGGATCGGGATTAACTTTATTCTTAACACCTGAAGGATCAGCTACAGCTTGTGGCATTAGTACTTTAATTGCACTTACATCTACGCCTTGGCTTTTTAAAGTTCTCAGCATGTTACCTATATCTTCAGGTCTCGGTTTGTAGTGCCCACTATGAGTAGTGATATGAGTGAGTTTACCGTCCTCAACACGAAGCTCTCCGGCGGCTATAACCGGTTTCCCTTGTGAGAAAGATGAATGCTTTACACCATCATCTCCATCTTTGTGATTGAACAGTAGTAGCTTTCCCTCGCTGTTCATTACGAACGCAGCAAAGCCATTTTTTTCGTGCGATAAATATGTACTGGTATCTATGCCTTTACTATCTAAAGTATGAAGATTTCCACTTTCCTTATTTACATGAGCCGTATAATTTTCGAGTTCCTTGTCGCTAAATTCTTTTATGCGGGTTTCTTTATCTCTTTTTCTGGAAGGCCCATCCATAAAAATTCGCCTCCCTGCTAGCCCATCCATTACGCTATGGGCGGCTTTCTTAAATCGGGCATTTTTTATTTTATCACTGCTGTCTTTTTTCCCTTGGGTGAGCATTTTGACGAGTTCCGGTGAAATTTTAATATTTGCCAGATCTCTTCCTGAGACCGAAGGAGTGACGGGGATATACTTAGGGTTTTGACGGACTTCATCAGAAATTCTATATTTAATTGCACCATATATCTTATCTAAGTCTACTTTTGATATGTTATCTTTCTGGTGTTCATAAAGTGCCACCAATTGTTCACTGGTCATTTCGTCTAACTCTACTTTTTTTCCTCCAACTTCAACGGGTATACGTTGAACAATTTTACGTTCGAGAGACTGTCTTTCATTCCTATTATCTACAATATCAAAGTATTGCTTCATGCTATTTTTAGCATAAGCAACAGAGTTACTAATACCATTGTTTTTACTTTCTTTCGTTTTTCTTACTTGTCCATACATGCCTGAAGCCTTTTGGATTGAGCTTTTACAGTTTTTTATTACCCTAAATGCCAAAATATCTCTATAGACTATACCTTTTAACTAACTGCACCAATTCTCAAGTTGAAGGTTGGTGTATCTGTTTTTAATATCGCTCCATTTGTACTTAATACCACTAGGGTTGTCAGCTTTTATCAGTATTTGTCAGGTTTGTTCAGGCTTTGTCAGTTATAACAGAGTTTTGTTTGTTAGAATTTTATTGCGTTGTAACCACTGCTGATTTTATGACCGGTAAATACCGAGTTGAAATAAAGCTAGTATGGAAACAAGCAGTGTTGGTAAGACGTTATCTGTATTGGTTAAGCAATTAATTCAATCAATCAAATAATGCCTTCGCTGCTGATAATTCTACAATATAGACATTAATGGAGTTTTTAACATGTCATGTGAACTGCAACTGAACCAAGCCCCTGTATTGCTGAAACGCGATGAGAGCGCCACTTTGCCTTTTGCTCCTGCAGCGGATCTTCTGGTCTCTTTTGAAAATGCCACATTGGCCTACACTGCAAAAGGTAGCTATGCCCAAGGTGGTGCTCAGCCACAGTACGTTCAGATGAACGAAGGTCAGCTGATCCCGTCCAGTGCGGTTGTATCTGGTAATGGCAGCAATATTACCCTGGCTAATCGAAGTGATAATCCGTCCGCTGAAATTACAGCGGGTGTATTTGGTATGGGTGAACCTACCGACGGTTATATCAAGACTAACGAGAACAAAAGTATTGATCAGTACCGTTCTGTTCTGGCAGTAACTGAGCCTACTTGGCAAAAAGTTCGCCTGACAGCTGCTACTACCAATAAAGAAACCGTCGTTTATCTGTTTAGCTCGGGCCAAAAACCGAAAGGTTATGTACTGAACTACACAGGTAGTGGCGACACTGAGTTTGAAACTACCTCTGGCAACCAGTATGAAATCACTGGTAACTGGGGTGGTAATGCTGTCTTCCTGATCAACGTTTCTAACGCCGACAATCTGGGTGTAAATGTTGCTCTGGTTGATGCTTAATCTTTTTCATCACAGATGATTGATTAAGGTATAGCGGGTTGTTTCAGGGCCATCACCTGAAACAATCCTCGACTGGACAGAATAAAAATCAGGATGATAGGTATGGAACTCGAACTGAACGCTCCCCTTATTTCACTGGGCTACAAAGACAGTGCCACAATGCAATTTGCCCCTGATGCAGGTTTACTGCTTGTCGTACAAAACCTAGCTCCACAGTTTCCTGCAACAGCTCTCTATGGTTTAGGAACTGAGATATTAGGTGAGATACAGCTGCTTAAATCAGATGAAGACTTGCATTGCGAAGCCCTAGATGGAAACAGTCATGCGTTTAATGTGAGTAATGCCAGTATTAATCCAAGCAGTATTGTTGGCGCTAGTCTATTTGGTATGGGTGAAGCCAGTGAAGGATATATCTCTGTAGGAGATAATCCAGCCAGCATTGGTCAGTTACAATCATTGTTAATTGTTACAGAGCCCCGAAATATCTGTCTGAATTTTTTCAGTAAAAATGAAACACCACAAACCTTTTATCTCTTTGAGCCAGGAAAAATACCAACGCCTTATACCTTAAAACCTGCATCATCTACGTCACAAAAAGCCGATGTTAAACAGGCCCTGACGATTGAAGGTAACTGGGAAGGTAATGCTCTATTTATGGTTAATGTTTCATCTGACTCAGAAAGTCAGATTATGGTGAATGCCATACCATCTCAGAAATAATACAAGAACAAGGGCCCAACTCGATGGTTGTAAGAGTAGCATTTTTTATTCTGCTTTATGTCTCAGCTCTTTCCCCTGTTTCTGCGCGACAAGCTTGCTTTTTTATACCTGAGAATGGCACGACCATTAGCCTTGCTAAAAGTGAAAAGGCCAGCCTAACGCAGATGACTTCAGGGCCTATGGCATTAATGATTTTTAATGAATTGCCCTACATAGCAGAAGCAAAATATGTCATGTCACAAGATTGCAGTGATGTTAATAATGAAGATCAATGCCAAGCATTGACTAATAGTGAGTTTAAGATGGGAGTTAATACTCTCGAACGGATTATTGGTGACTGGCATCAGGAGTGCCTGTCTGTTACCAATATCAGTCTGTCTCCGGATGCCAAACTAGGACTATCCCTATTCAGCTTATCGCCAAACAATCAAGCGCCGAATATTGATGATCACCCAGAGTTTTTGGGTAGCAACATAGACTTAAATCAGCTGGAAAGCCGGGCCATGACCCTGAGTGGACGCTATTACCATCTTGAATTGTGGGCCCCTGATATTGTGACCGATTTTCTTGTGACAACGGATAAAGGTTCTACCCTGTACAGCGTAAGGGCTACGAGCAATAACTCATCTGATAACCATATCAGCACAAATAAAAACTATCACATCCTACTTATTGAACACAGTCAATTTCTGCAAATCATTAATGCTTCTATAACCCCAACACAGGATTCCTATTTTCGATTAACGGATATCAACTGTGGTTCTGGCTGTACCCCGAAGACAGCAAATTCAAATTAGTCACTGAAAGACCAGTAGAGTACCGGTGCAGTTTACATATTAAAGGAGAAAATATATGGCAGCCCAGAGAACGGCCCCCGGTGTCTACATCGTGGAGCAACAGCAAAGTCCTATGATTACTGGGGTTGGCACATCCACCGCTGGTTTTGTCGGCTGGGCCGCAAATCAGAAATATATCAACGACCCTAAGCTGATCACCAACTTTAGTGAGTTTACCCAATATTACAGTGATGAAAAAGGCACCCCCTTTACCCCTAAAAGTTGCCTAGCTTACGCTGTTCATGCCTTTTTCCAACGAGGCGGCACCCTCTGTTATATCGTGAATATCAATGGAGCTGAACCTGAACCGGAACCGGAACCGGAGCCAGAACCAGAGCCAGAACCAGAGCCGGAACCAGAGCCGGAGCCAGAATTACCGTCAGCAACCTTCCCTTCTTCGGGTGATGAACAGCTCAAGTTTACGGCTAAAACGGCAGGTAGCGGTGATATTGAAGTTACCGTCGGTGAATCGACTCCCTATAGTGTAGATTTATTTAGCGTAAAAGTGACAGGAGCAAGCGGCCCCACTGACTATCCTTGTGTCGCGGTCAACTCAGCTCAACTTCCGCCTGGTACTGGTATCACCATTAACGACTTTGACAGTGCCGATGTGACTTTGGAGGCCCTTAACAATATTACCGATGTAACCGATGATGCTCATGGTACTCAAACTATTATTAACCCATCAGAACCAGAACCAGAACCAGAACCAGAACCAGAGCCAGAGCCAGAACCAGAACCAGAACCAGAACCAGAACATGAATTCAACAATCCAGATCTCTCTTCAACCTTATTAACCGGTGATGAGACAAAAGGTACCGGCTTGCATGCTTTTGATGTAATTGATGATGTGAACCTTATTCTGGTTCCTGATTTATGCTTGCTGAAGAAAGAAGAAATATCAGCGGCTTACTTGGATGTCGTGAACTACTGTACCGACAGAGGGGATTGTTTCTTTGTTGGCGATATTCCAGGAGAAGAGACCCGTTATCAGGATGCGATAACTTTTGTTCAGGGCAGTGAAGGCGATGGTGACGAGGATGCCGTTCCAACTCTGACTAATGCTTTAGGTTTTGCGGCTTTCTATTACCCTTGGATTAAAGTCAGTAATCCTGAAATCACCTATCCTGCTGGCGATCCTCTATACATCCCTCCCTCTGGTGCAGTAGCCGGCGCTTACGCAGCAACCGATGCCTCTCGTGGAGTATTTAAATCTGCTGCAGGTACAGCAGATGGTTTGTTACCTTCTGCCTTACAAGAAAAAACCAAAGTCACTCAGACCCAATTGGGTTTACTCAACCAAAACTGCGTGAATGATATTCGTACCCTGCCAGGTAAAGGTGTCTGTATCTGGGGTGCCCGTACCAATGCAGGTGAGGGCAGTGAGTGGCAATATATCGCTGTACGTCGTCTGTTTATCTATGTGGAACAGTCTCTCAAACAGAGCAGCGACTGGACAGTATTCGAACCTAATACGCCAAAACTGTGGGGGACTATTACCAGAAACTTCACGGTTTTCCTGACCTCTTTATGGCGTGAGGGTGCCTTATTTGGCTCCAGTGCGGAAGAAGCTTTTTTTGTAAAAGTAGATGCAGAAAACAACCCGCCAGCGGAAAGACGTAAAGGTAATTTGACCATTGAAGTCGGATTAGCGCCTGTTTTCCCGGCGGAATTTATCATCATCAAAATTGGCCAGAAAGTGCTTCCTGCTGAATAAATCACCCTGACACTGGAGAGAACGTTATGAGCACAAGCAGAATCGATCCTTATCAGAATTTCCGTTTCAGGGTCGAAATTGAAGGGATACAGGTTGCAGGCTTTTCTGAAGTCAATATTCCTGACTCCACCACCGCAGATATCGAATATCGTGAGGGGATTTACCCACCAGGCACCCGCCATTTGTCAGGACTGACCAGTTCGGGAGCCATGACATTGAAGCGCGGTATTACCGATAGCCTAGATCTGTATAACTGGAAGAAACAAGTGGAAAGTACAGGTGCAGGTGGCGCCCGCAAAAATATTTCCATCATCTTGATTGATGAAACCGGTGCCGATAAGTGCCGCTGGGATATCACTTTCGCTTGGCCCACTAAATATGAATCAGGGTCTTTAGATGCCAAGGGTAACGATGTACTGATCGAAACTTTTGAAATCACCCATGAAGGTATTACGCGGGTGAAATAACCCTGATATGAGATAAGCGCACAGAGAATAGCGGAAGAGAAAATGATCAGCGTAATACATATGACATTTTCTTTTTCTCTCAACAATCACCTGATAAAGAGATAACCCTATGCTGCAAACCGAATACCAGATGACGTTACCTCGTGGTTACGTGGACGAAAACGGCAACCTGCATAAAGAAGTAACCATGCGCCTGGCTACTGCCGGAGATGAAATCCAACCCATGCGCGACCCTAGGGTACAGCAAAATCCAGGTTACCTGTCTGTCATTCTACTTGCCAGGGTGATTACCCGATTGGGAGCGCTGGACGTTATTAACACCCAGGTTATCGAAAGTTTATTTAGCGCAGATTTTGCTTTTTTGCAGGATGCCTACAATCGCATCAATCACAAAGATGGCATAAATGCCCAAGCCAAGTGTCCCCAGTGTAACCTGGAGTTTGAAACGGAGTTGTCCTTCGAGGGGGAATAATATGCTATCCCCATGATCGCCTGCATGAGGAGATAGCATTTTTAGGCTATTACCTGCACTGGAGTTACGAGTCGTTGATGAATATGGAACACCGTGAACGCCAAAACTGGATAAACCAGGCCAGTGCGATTAATCAAAAGGTGAATACAGGCACAACTCCAGCCCGTGTAGAGAAATCCATACTATCCATCACTTGAACACTGACCGAGAAATAAGACGACTGGAGATGCTATACCATGATTGAAAGCCTGCTTAATCAGGGATTGTCCCATTTATTGGATCCTTTTCGTAACTTTAATTTTATAGTTGAGATTGATGGCATCTTGGCAGCAGGTTATTCCGAAGTGAATGGGCTAGGCATAGAGTTAGAAGTTGAAAAGCGACACTTTGGCGGCGAAAACGATGTGCAATACAGTTTTATCAAACAGGCCAGTTACAGTGATCTGGTACTGAAAAACGGCGTATCACAGTACGATTTTATGTGGAAGTGGTTTGAAGATACCGTTAAGGGCAAGCCCAAACCCCGCAATGGCAGCATCTATCTGTATGACCTGGGTTCTAAAACATTAACTTATTGGAATTTCTATCAGGCCTATCCTATTCAATGGGAAGGCCCCTCGTTAAACGCTCAAGGTAACGAAGTAGCGACTCACAGTACCACGTTAGTTTATCAACAACTGAAGAAAGGAATTATCTAGTTGATACATACTCTGGTTAATTCATTAATGCGCACAACGGTGGCCCTGACTTTCCTGCCTGCAAGCCTCAGAAAAAACCAGGAAATTGCCGCGACGACAGAAGCGAATAAAACCTTCTGCCTGGGGCTGCTGGGCTTTGGTTGTACCACTGAAAAGGCCGATATTGGGACTCAATTACTGTATCACCAGAATTTACCTTCTGCAGGTATTACTCAAATCCATAAAACCCGTATTGAGCAACGCCAAACCCTAGTACAACAACAGCATAAGCATATCTACCCACTTTATCAGCAACATCAATATGTACACTTGCTACCTTTTACACAGGCGACTACAGCTCCTGTCATACTGTCTCGGCGGCACACTCAACCCGGGAGCCTGTACACCCGGTTCAATAGACTACGCACTCAATTGAGCCACATACCCTCTTGGAAAGCTCTACAACCGCTTATTCAGAAGTTTAATATTCAATCTGAAATAGCAGGAGCAAGTACGCAATTAACAAGGTTCAGCACGAAAGAAACCAAACAAAACAAAATAAACGACTCTTTATCTCTATTAACGCGACTGAATGGCGCCATTGCTAATCGTTATTTACAACACGTTGTTCCTAATATGAACAAGACACTGTTAACCTCTTTTGCATGGGAATGGGTAAACGACAACGTTTTAGCCACACTCTCACCTGTGGTTAAAGACGCGGAGCGCTTGAGGGTATCTCTCAGTCACCTGCAACGCCAGAGCGCTCATCAGCAACAAGCAGCCAATGAGCCAACAATCGTCAGCAGGCCCCTTATTTTAAATACCCTTAATACGGATACCACGCATGATGCCTCTTACCGAGCTAATCGTGTGCAAAAGCTCTCTGCATCCGTCACCGCCATTCGTTATCAGCTCCGAAATAATAAGGATTCAATCCAGCAGTACAGCGCCCAGTACCACACGATCAGACAGTTTCTACCTTATCAGGTCTCTAATCTGCTCAATCAGAATCTAACAACGGGCTTTTCTTTTAATCGGCATACTACCCTGAATCAAAACGCTATTCTCAGCCAGAACAGTCATCTCAACCAGAACCACAATCTCAACCAGAACAACTCGTTAAATCAGTTCACTAACCACTCTTTGCTACCCGCCTTAGTGGAACATCAGCGGCTTAAACATCAATCAATACATAGCCAGAAAAATGGGAATAACAAAGCACAGGGAACGAATAAATTACCTGCGTTAAAAGCCCTGACAGGCCAGTGGAAGGAGTCTTCATCTGCGATACAGGCACTGCCTCTAGTACACCAGAAGAAGCCCACACCTGAGCAAGTCTCCGCTCAGAGTGCAAACAAAGTGCAGAGCCATACCAGGACACAACCGGAACCGGCTACACCACGGGTACACCAGAAAAAATCTACAGCAGACACGGCCCTCAATGCCCGTCATCCGCTTCAGCAAAACCGATCCCAAAGCGCAGATCATGGTTTCTCCAAGCAATTGACCAAAAAGCTTGCAGACGAAGTGTATCAATTGATTAACCAGAAAATACGCTTTGAGAAACGTCGTCGAGGATTAGGCTGATGGTCAGTAAAGCCACCATTATCGATCTTGATCGGAGCAGTGAAAAAATCGAAGTGATGTTCAATCCCGAGGATTATGAAATCATCACCTCCGCTTTGTATTCAGAAAAAGACAATAACCTGCAATACAACCGCAGTGAGCTGGAAGATTTTACGGTTTCTCTGTTTTTTGATAGCTACGTGGAAGGCACGGATATCCGAGATCAGACAAGTAAGATTGCTAAACTGGCTATTCCAACCGTCGCAGGCACCAATACCAAGCGCCCTCCCATATGTATGTTCAGCTGGGGAGGCTTCAGTTATCGAGGCTTGGTCAACAAGATACAGCAAAAATTCACCCTGTTTCTCCCCAGCGGGATCCCCGTACGTGCTGAATTGCAGGTGACTTTTACTTCCTGGCTTACCGACAAAGATGAAAGCGCTTACTCAGGCAAAGAAGCCTGCGTTAAGTACTGGGATGTAAAAGCTGGCGATCGCCTTGATCTGATCGCCAATCAGGCCTTAAACAACCCTTCTCACTGGCGTCTGATTGCGGATCAGAATCGAATTATCAATCCTTTAACCTTTCCTCAGGAAGCAGACATAGGCAAAAGGCTCATCATCCCCGATATTGCGAACCAGGAGCCTCTGGACTGATGGAGACTAGGTGATGGACAGACAAGTTTATGTACCCAATTTTGATATCTATCTTAATGGCAGCAAGATAGCTAATGAACTGAAGCGCCGTGTTTCCAGCATAAGTATCAATGATGAACTGGATGCACCTTCATCATTTAATTTCAGTTTTGATACCGTCGATCTAAAACTGGGTAAGTGGATAGGGATTGATCTGGAAGTCTTTGATATTGGTGATAAAGTCGATATTCACTTGGGTATGGATCAGACCGCCAGAATATTCTCTGGCAAGATCGATAACCTGAGTGCCCGTTTTGGGGATGAATCTTCACTGACTGTTAGTGGCTTTTCCTGGCTGCATGTTCTGACATTTGGCACTGAGACTCAGGTCTACCAAGATATTAGTGACGGTGATATCGCACAAGCCGTCGCCCGACGCAACAACCTCTCTGCTGAAGTGGACGCCACAACAACCCGCTATCCACAGGTCACGCAGAATAACCAGAGTGATTTTCAATTCTTGCTGTCACGGGCTAAACGCATCGGTTACGAACTGTCAGCCACCGAAAAATCCCTGATATTCAAACAATCCAAAGAAGACGGAGCATCAGTTGCTACCTTAAATTTTGGCATCAACTTGATGGATTTCAGCGCCACTATTAACAACCTAGATCAGGGCAGCAGTGTCGAAGTACGTGGCTGGGACATGATGAAAAAGCAGGCTTTTGCTGGCTCTGCAGGTAGTGGTGATGAAGATAGCAAGATGGGAAAATCGGATACCGGCTTTAAGGTCGCCAGTCAATCCTCAGCCACGGTGATACAAACCAGTGATCCAGAAGATCTGAACAATGCTAAATCCATCGCCAAAGATAAATACAACGAGCTCCTACTGGATTTTATGACAGGTCAGGGACAGTGCCTGGGCAATAATAAAATGAAAGCAGGCAAAAATATAAAAATAGAAGGTGTTGGCAGTAAATTCAGTGGTATTTATTACCTTAGCTCAGTCACTCATGACCTGGATTCTCAGGGTTACTACACCTCGTTTTCCGTTAAAAAAACCGCGATTTAGGAAGCACAATGGACGAGTTACTTGCATCAAATAACACCGAAACCGCACTGATCCAAGGTGTGGTCATTGCGTTGGTCACTAATAACAGAGATCCCAAAAACCTTGGCCGTATCAAGGTGAAATATCCTCTGCTGGCGAATCAATTGGAATCTGATTGGATTCGTATGACCACGTTTATGGCAGGTAAAAATCGTGGTGGTTACTTTCTGCCAGAGGTCGGAGATGAGGTTCTAGTCGCGTTTGAATTTGGCAATATCAACACGCCTTTTGTGATTGGGGCTCTGTATAACGGCATGGATACACCGCCACAGAACAATACTAACGGTGAAAACAATATTCGGGAAATCAAATCTCGCAGCGGTCACATCATACGTTTTGATGACAAGTCCTCTGCCGAAAAAATTGAAATCACGGATAAGACAGGCAAGAACACGATTGTGATAGATAGCCAAGCTAACACCGTCAGCGTGACCAGTGCCCAAGATATCGAATTGAATGCCACGAAAGGCAAGATACAAGTCAATGCTCAAGACCTGGAACTCAATGGCAGCAAGTCCGTAAAAATTAAGGGAGGGCAAGTTGATATCGAGTCAGATTCGAGCCTATCCACTAAAGCAGGTAGCACTACCTCTATCAAAGCCGGTGCCAACATCTCCATCAAGGGTATCACTATTAATCTGAACTGATACAAACGGATTGACCTGAAAGGTACAAACCACAATAAAGTACACATAAATGGAATCTTTTTAAGGACATTAATCATGGGCAGACCTGCAGCAAAACTAGGCGATAAAGTGACAGCAGTGGATATCCACATTGTAATGATTCCAACTCCGGCAGGTCCTGTGCCAACACCGCTGCCCAATCCATTTTATGGCACGATTAATCAAGGCCTCAGTCCTGATGTCAAGATATCGGGCATGTCTGCAGCTACGGTTAATTCGGTTGCCAATAATCTTCCGCCTCATATCCCACAAGGAGGCCCATTTCAAAAAAATCCCAGTAATCGAGGCACAGTGCTTACAGGCAGCGCGACTGTTTTTATTAATAAAAAAATGGCCGCTCGTGCCGGAGACAAAGTTCTGACCTGTAATGATCCAATGGATACACCAATAGGTACTGTGATTGCCACCAGCAGCGTGCTGATAGGAGGCTAATATGGCTGAGAGCTTTTTAGGCCTTGGTGTGGGGTATCCCTTTACATTCTCTAATGGTCAGCTACAAGCTGCCCGCGATGACGCACTGGTCGAGCAATCAATTATTCAGATCCTTTCCACCAGCAAAGGGGAAAGACTTATGCTGCCAGATTTTGGCTGCGGTATTAACGACATGGTGTTTGAAACCAATAGCGATACTGTGGCCCATCAATTCGAGTATCAGATTAGAGATGCTCTAGGAAAATACGAACCCAGAATTGAAGTATTATCCATCACCGTCGAACCCCAGCCCCTACAACCCAACTGCCTGAATATTGGCATCAGTTACAATATCAAAGATATCAACTCTTCTCAGAATCTGGTGTACCCATTTTATCTGCAAGGAGCGGCATCGTGAGCAATATGCCGATCAACTTGCCACAAGCACTGGCACAACTGGACCCTCGTACCACAGAGGATATTTATCACCAGGTACTACAACTGGCCCGGCACTACTGCCCAGATTGGGACAATATTCAGCAAAATGATATACAGAATATTGATGAGCAGGATTTGGGGGTTGTACTACTCAAACTCTTCGCTCAATTGGGTCACACTCTGGCTCGCCGTACAGACCAGTTGCCCCAGAAACAGTTGTTCAGTTTCTACCAGTTTATGGGTTTGGATCTATTGACCCCAACACCTGCTCAGGCCTTATTGTCTTTTGAACTGGATGCTGACACCGATGACATAGTGACGATCCCAACAGGTACTCAGGTTGCTTCAGGTAAGGATCAAAAAGTCGTCTACGAAACCACCAGTGCACTGAATGCCAGCCATGTACCCATGAGTGGTGCCTATATCCTTGATAGCGATACCGATCAGTATCTGGATATTTCGTCAAAAGTACTGGGAAGAACCCAACCCTTTAAGATGTTTGTGCCCAGCTATGACGCCAACACAGATCCCTGCCCGGTCAAGCTCAAACATGAAATGTATCTGGCCAGCGAATTATTTCAGTTTAATACTCCGGCCGACCTGACAATTACTTTGGTCTTTGGTGAAGGGCCGCCAGAGGGGTTACCGGGTGCGTTGCAGTGTCAGGACCGTTGGCAATGGCTGATATTTGATGATCAAGGCAATGAAACGCCTTTGGCACCATGCAGTTTTAAGATTAATGATGGGCTTATTGAGGAAGACAACTGTAAACAGAGCCATAACACTCAATTGGATGCTGAGACTCTGACCAATGTAAGCAAAGGCCAGAAAGATACGGAGAAAGCACGCACTGAAGAACAAGATCTAACAAATCAAGATACGCTAACGGTTAGCTTTGAATCCGTCTTGTTTCATACCAGCAGTATTGATGAATGCACAAACTATTGGCTGGGTATCCGTCTTGATCCCGTTGGTCTTAATGCGGTCAGCCAGCCAATAGATACAGACTTAGATTACTTCCCCCCCGGAAACCTTATCGGTCAGGAAAGTGCTATCTGCGGCAAAGTACACAATATGAACTTTGATCTGAATGCCAATAATGTGCCTTGGGATGCATTATTTGTTAATGATAGTCAAGTCAGTGCTGAAAAAGGCTTTTATATCTTTGGTAAAACCCCTGAGACCAACGACAATTTTTATCTGGGTTCTCTGGAAGCCTTTAAACCTGGTTTTCAGGTCACACTGGAGATAGATTTTAACCCAGGTGTCGGCAGTTATGATTTAGAGGTCGCCTGGGAGTACTGGGATGGTATTCGGTGGCAAGCTTTTGATATTAAAAACGAATTTGAGCAAGTAATCGACGGTCAAATACTCGACAGTGAAACATTGGATTTCACAAAACCAGGGAAGCTCGCTGGTGTAGCTCCCACTGATAGATCTGATAATAGTGCTAATAACGGGGGGGATAACAGGGCAGAGATTCTACAAGCTGAGAACACAGATGATACAGAAGATACAGAAGATGAAGGCTCTGGTGATGAGAGTCCTCAAATCAATATGACCCTGACCTTCACCTGCCCTGAGGATATTAAACCCAGCACTATTAATGAGATCAGTAGCTACTGGATTAGGGTTAAAATTCTTGATGGTAACTACGGCGAACGCTATCACCTTACTCCTATCAGCCTAGAAGAGTCAGAAACTCTGCAGGACGCTCTGGACGAAGCCTCCGAAGCCCTGTCTCAGGGCTGGACAGATGATGTGTTCCCCTCACAAAGCGAATTTCTCCTGGCCAAATTAATTGAGCTCTCTCAAAGCGATAACCCGGTAGATATCGACAAAATCCGCCAGGCATTGTTTGAGTTCATACAGAACTCTACCACGGAGACTTTGCCAGAAAGCGAGATCGAAACCATTGTTAACGAAATCATTAAAACCATTCAGGATTGGTTCGCTAATATACAAACTGTTCAGGTTTCAAGTCAGCAAGAGATTATTCATTACTCAGGGCTGGATGTAATAGATCCAAGCCTTGATGACAACATGTATGACTATCTGAGTGGTAATCTACAAGCAAAGACGGTAATGGAGTTTATAAACGAACAGGGCTGGACTCTTAGTAGTCCTGGCAATTGTATCCCTCCCTATATGGCGGGTCTCAGATTAAGCTATAACAAACAAGCAGCCACCTTCAGCCGTGTCTGTACAGATAACAACTTTACAGTTGCCAGCCAGAATATCAGTTATACCAATGCCAGTGATTTCACACCTTTTTTCCCATTTTACCTAGTCACCGGTCTGCCCTGTTTTTATCTGGGTTTTGAACAACAAGCTACGCAACAGCAATGGAATGCCTGGTTTTCTTTTGCAGTCCCCTTTCCAACGACGCAACAGATGGAAGGTGTCAGTGTTGTCGTGGAGTATTTAAGTGAGGGGCTCTGGCTGAGTCTGTCTCTAGAAACAGACCAAACAAGCAACCTGAGCCAAAGTGGCATGATCGCCTGGAAACTGCCTCACGATAGTGAATTAAGAACCCTGTTTAATCGTGATGTGGCCTGTTACTGGACTCGGTTTCGCCTACAAGAGGTTTGCTCTGCTATTACGGCGGTTAAAAGCCAGCCACTGCCACAGGTAGAAAAAGCAATCATAGATCTCAGAGACCAGTGCAGTGCAGAAAATGAGCGCGTCAGCTATACCAAGGTTGAAATGAAAGGCATCTATCCGAACTCGGCCTGGGCCAAAGATTATACTAGTCACTACAATCAAGTTATTGGCTCCAGCAATGAAAACGCCGATCAGACATTCCAGATAACGCCATATTTGGTCTACTCAGGACAGCAGATCGATATTCGTGAAGCCACCTACCCAGATCCCGAACAGGCAAAGGTCATTCAGCTGGAGTCAGGACAGGATGCCATCCGGGAAATTGATGGTGCAAACGGAAAAGAGATCTGGGTTCGTTGGAGCTCTGTCGCCAATCTCGCTCTGTCAGGGCCAAAGTCACGCCACTACACCATCCACTATGAAACCGGCAGCATTACCTTTGGTGATGGTGTTCAAGGCATGATTCCTCCTGGTTTGAAAAATAACATCATGGCAACCTTCTATCGCAGAGGGAATAGCAGCACCGACCTAGCGGCTACAGGAGAGCTCAATAAACTGGTACAGCAGCAGTCCGGTGTTAAATCCGCCACCAATTACGAAGCTGCGATCGGGAAAAAACAGCAGGAAAGCCAGCGTCAGTTCTTAGTTCGTACGCCAGAAAGTCTGAAAACCCGTGATCGTGCATCCTCCCTACACGATTTCCAGTTTTTAGCCATACAGGCCAGCAATCTTATCGCTCGCGCCAAGAGCTATCAAATCCAAGATGACCCCGAAACGATTAACGTTATTATTGTGCCCAATAATAACTATGGTAATCGTTATCCAGGTGCTGATCTGAGTGAAAGTGTACTCCTGTACCTACAGCAGAGGGCCTTACCCACACTCAGCGAATCAATCAAAATTCATGCCCCTGAATATGTCGGCATCAACATTATCACAGAGATCACAATCAACATCGGCTTCACACCGGTAGCTGTTAGAGCAGCTTTGAAAGAGCGTTTAACCCGCTTCTTTGATCCTGTACAGGGTCAATCTAACGGTCACGGTTGGCCGTTTGGTTCAGTCATTTTTTCCTCTCAGGTCAGTGCTGAAATTCAAAATGAAGAAGGCATCGAGCAGATCAACTTTTTGCAGATGACCTCCTCTGAACCCAAAGCAGACGATCAATCTGATAGCGATCAGGTTTCATCAACACCACAAAGCTCAATCTCTACCGATTTAATTTCTGCCACGTCGACCGATGAACTGGGTCAGATTAAGTTAGATGAACGCGCTTTACCTATACCGGGTAATTTTATTATCCAGATTAATGCGAACAACCAAGAGGAAAGCCAATCATGAGTCTTGATATTCCTAATCTGGATGATTTGACTTATGAAGCGCTCATTGACGAGTTGGTGCGCTCTGTCCCCAGATATTCGGCACAATGGACAGACTTTAATCCCTCTGATCCAGGTATCACCCTGTTGCAGATGCTTAGCTGGATAGGTCAATCTCTGCTTTACCGGGCCAATACCATCTCAGATCAGAGCTATTACAACTATCTACAACTGTTGGCTGGTGAAGGTTTGTACCGCCCGGTAGACAGTTACCAACTGGCTCTATTAGAAATCTTACACCGCTGGCCTATGGAGAGCACACCCGGCACTGATCAATACGGTCAACCGCATAAAGTGCCTAAGGCACGTACTCAGGCTGAGATAAATGAAATCGAAGCTATTGCCCAAGCCTACTGGCAAGTTAACAATCGAGCGATAGCGGAGGTTGACTATTACGCACTGGGACTTGAAGCCTACTTCAATGAACTGGTATTGATCACAGGTCAAACATCCAATAAAGAACTGCAATACCGTCAGCAAAGCCTATCTCATCTACAACAACTCAGACGCCTTTTTGTCCGTACAAATGATCAAGTGCAACTAAATCCGTCTCTGCTGCCCAAACAACGAAACGAGGCACAACAAAATAAGACACAACTCAATGAGGTAGTAGAAGCACAGGATAAAATCCAGGACCTGCAGGAAAACAACAAGCCTCTGAAACAACAGCAATGGATCGAACTTATCGTCAATATCGCTGCAGATCTGCCCTATGTACTGTTGCAGGACAAACCGGAAAACAACCCTCAGGCCATTCGTCTGTTAGCGGCAATAAAAAACTTTGTTGTCCCACGTAGACCCGTAGGTACTTTGATCAAGGTGCGCCTGGCACACTACACCCAGATCAATCTTGAAGTTCAAGTGCAACGATCCAGTGGCAGTCAAAGCCAACAGGTCAGCGATGCTATTCAACAGCACGTTAACCGTTACATTGACTCCGTTACAGGAGGTCGTAACGGTGATGGCTGGCCAATGGGAGCAGCGCTTGTCAGCTTTGATCTGATTCACCTTATCAGCGAAGTCGATAATGTGGAGTTTGTGATATCGCTGAAATTGAAAGGCTATCAAATAGTCGAGGGTCCCTTTGACAATAAACCCATTCAATCATTAGCGGATGATCAGTGGCTGATTACTCAGACATTATCTAATGGCAAACTTCCCAAAAAACAGTGGCTGATTATAGCGTCCTGTTCGCAGAATATAGCATTAGCCGTCGCGTCAAAAGCAAGCACCACAGAGTTAAAAGAGATCAAACCGGACGATACGATCACTTTTGATGAATTCATCATAGAAGAACTGATAGGCCGAGTGGATGTCACCCTGAAGCCTTCAGCGTTAGAAAATAATAACGCCTCTATCTCCTGCCACAGGGCAAATCCTAATAATATAGGAGGTTACAGTGAAACATAGCAGCTACCTTGAGTTATTACCGGTTAATCTAGCCTACCAAGCTCAGGGTAATCCCAATCCTGACCTAGATAACTTTTTGAAGATCTTCGAATCTCTGCTAACAGCCAGTGATGAAACACTTCAAGAGGAAGGCATTGAGGATGTGATCTCTTTTGGCCAGCTAATTGATAATGCCCAAGCCTATTCTGACCCAGATGTGATCCCTTATAGTGTTTTTCCTGATATTGCTCCCTGGATTGCCCGTTGTCTGGGAGTACTTCCACAGCAAGACTGGAGCTATTACCAGTTAAAGCAGCTTATAAAACAGATTTTGCCTATCTACCGGATAAGAACAACCGCATTCGGTATGGAATATTTATTCGCTATTTTGACCACCTATACCGCGCAGGTAGTCGAAATTTTAGGGGATTTTGGCATCGGTTTTTATCGCCAACAGATTCCCTCTAATGACAATCCCGCACACGATATTCAGTTTTGTTCTGGACGTATCGGTACTGTTGTCGGTCAACGTCCCGAGAATGAGATGAAACTGGGCGGAGAAATGCTCGGTAATTTTTTTATTATCAACCTGACAATCAGCTGTAGCGGTAATTACAACCAACGCGATACTTCTCTGTATTACCGTGTGCTGAATATCTTTCAGTGGATCAACGAAGAAAAACCAGTACAGAGTCAGTTTCAGCTGAACTTCACCACCACACCTTTCCAAGTTGGAGCACGAGGCTCTTGTACTCTAGGAGTGAATACCACTCTGGAAACGAAAAAAACCACTCGCACCATCAATAGCGGGTTACCGGTGACTGAAACACTGCAACAGCTGATTGGCACCCAGAACTAAGTACCGAAACCAAAGCGTCGCGATAACCAAACACCCTATTCTCCGGCTATAGACCGTAGAGTATCGAAATACTTCTGTTTCGTTACATATAGCAGAAACATCAGTTTAAGGAAGATAAGATGAGCACAAACAATTACCCAACCCGCTTAAACTATTACGACGGTTTGTTTCTGCAAGCCAGTGACTTTATCACCGAACAAGTCTATGGCATGCAGGCACTGAGTCTGCACAACCAGTATATCCATAAGGCTTATGGGATTGCCGAAGGACTCACGCTGAGTATTACACCCAACAATATTGTCAATAAAACAGGCAACGCAGGCCAATATGTGGTCGAAGTAGCTCCTGGTTTTGCTCAGTGTCAGATCAGTACAGACAGATTGGAAAATTATTGTGTTGGACTTTATTTACCCGAAAAACAAACGGTAACCGCTTCCAATACTGATATCTCCTATATCGTTATCTGCTATCAGGAAAAAGAAGATTACACTGATGTTGATAAAGGGCCTGATCCTATTCACTTGGTAGAAGAGCCTCTGATTGAGTGTCGATCCAGCTACAATAACAACGATAAAACCTGTGTGTTATTGGGCAAGATTACACCGGGGGCTACGCCTGAACTCAACTACGCTGACAATCACTATATTTATGATATTAATCAAATATTTGATATTGCTTATGACACAAGCAATCTGCAATACAACCTGAGTCTGAACGGAGGATTAACGACAAAGGCCCTTAATGTAGGCAATACCAGTAGTATTACCACAAGCGATGCAGTCAAAATTCAGGGTGGTTTATATACCAGCACAGTGACAACTGAGGGTGATTTGACCGCAAAGAGTAGCGTGAATATTAGTGGAAATCTGGACGTACAAGGAGGATTGACCGTAGCTGGGGTAATCAGCACAGTACAAAGTCTTTCCGCCGTAACAGCCACTATTACCGGTTCAGGTATCGCATTAGCGGCTGATAATGGCACCATCACAGCAAAAGACATCATCGTTAGTGAAACTCTGGATCTTAAAAAAGACTTTTCAGTACAAAACCAGTTCACTGCCGAAAAAGGCATCGCCATCAATACCGGCGATCTAAAGATTACAGCCGGTGACGTGATTCTGAATAAGGGAGATATTCAGGCGACAGGTAATTTGACCCTCAACAAAGGAGATATTAATTGTCAGAGTATTATCGCTTCAAAAGACTTTTCTGCCAGCAATGCCAGTCCCACTTTTAAAAGCTTGAGTGTCAGTGATGCGCTTCAGGCAGACAGCGCCGCCATTAAATCCAAGTTGGATATCCAGGGGGCATTTACCGCAAAACAAGGCGTGACTGTTGAAGGCAATGCTCAATTTAATGATGAATTAAACGCGAATAACATCACAACCAGTGGTTATCTGACGGTTGGTCAGAATATGACCGTGCAAAATAGCCTGACGGCACAATCTCTGAAGGTTACTCAGGGGTTAACGGTAGAAGAGAATATTGTCGCTCAGGGTAATCTCACCATCAAAGGGGCTCTACACGCCAGGGCCATTCATACCGATGATGACCTGGATTTTACCGTACCAAAGCTCACCAGTAAAAGTGCACTGCACTCTCACGGTGGCAATATTGTGCGCGATTTTTACACCGATCAGCATTGGCAAGCGACCCCTTCTATTGATATTCCAGTGCCCCTGATCCAAGAAAAGCAGGCAGAGTCCAACCTGATGTACCGGATTGTTGTTGAGGGATGCAGCAACTTCGGCCCTATCAACTCTGAATTAAGTGCCATGCTGCTACAAGACCAAGGAAAAGGAGAACAGGCATCGACTCTGATCAATCCTCAAACCCAGGACTTGGGCAAAAGCGCCACGGTAACTCAGGCAGTAAAAGATGGAATCGTCACTGTAACCCTTTCTCCGTCAGATGCTGAGTCTGATTTTCAGTGGCTTGGTGTAAGCGCCTCCGTGTGGATTTTTGTCGAGTCTTAAGGAAAAAGCATGATCGACCAAACGATGATTATTGTTAGAGACGGGTTAAGACAGTTTTTACGTCTGAAGCTCAATCAGGATCAGATTGAAGAAAAGGTGATTCTGACCAGTATTATTAATCAACAGGGTGAACCCACAATTCCTAATAATACTCTGGGCATCACCCTATATCGGGTGATGGAAGACAGGGTTTCTGAAACCGAGCACAGGCCAACACTATCTGCCATGGAGCTGGAAAAGCTCCGTCCCCCGGTGATCCTGAGTCTAGAGCTTTTAATTTCTGCCAACTTTAGCGAGTACACTGAGGGACTCAAATATCTGTCTGGTGCCATCGCATTTTTTCAGAGCCAGAGTTTTTTTGATCAAGCCAGCAATCCACAGATGCCTGAGCAGCTAGCTCCTTTCAGCGTATCCCTATTAAC
>JAKZRG010000100.1:0-50051 GCA_047518265.1 Oceanospirillum sp. | reverse complement strand
TCAAGGTGTACTGACAAAACACAAAAACAATTACGAATAATTATTTCGCGTGATGCTTGCGACCTTGATAATCTTGTGACTTTTCCAAGACCATCACGGCAAGCGCCCACACGAATTATCTGACTGAATTTTTAAAGAGCGTGCTAAGCGATAAACTCGTCTCGCTTAACTGAGGCTGCATATTATACAGAAGCAAACCTCGCCGTCAACACTTTATTTTAAATATTTTTCAGAAGTTTCAAAAGAAAGTACTGAAAAAACAAGATGTTAACGTGCTGCCGAAGAACTTGTCCGTGACAGCGAGGGCGTATTATACGCAGGGAGAATCAAAGCACAACCCCTATAAGTGATATTAAAGCGATTTTTTCATACGAGAGGAAAGACCGAGATAACGCTCCATTGCCACCCCTATGACGATAGCTTAATAGCTATACAAGGAAAGCTTATCTCGGAAAAGCATGATGAGTTGCGTACAATCCACACTTAGCTTCTCGTTATTGGAATTTTGTTTTGGCCATCACTAAAAAAAGCCTGCTTAATTGGCTTCAGCTTTGTTTTAACCTACGTATGCTGATTACCTTTGTTATGGGGTTCTCCAGCGGCTTGCCCTTATTACTCACCATCTCCGTATTGCAAGTATGGATGCGCCAAGAGGGTGTCGATTTATCGACTATCGGCCTAATGGCCCTTGTTGGTTTACCTTATACTCTAAAGTTTGTCTGGGCTCCCTTTCTTGATCGATTCAGTCTGCCCTTTTTAGGGAGACGTCGAGGATGGTTACTACTCATTCAAGTATTACTGGGCTTCGCTATTGCCAGTATCGGATTATCGGATCCTGTCTCTTCCCCTTGGCTCATAGCCTTATTGGCTTTATTTGTAACCTTCTTCAGTGCCAGCCAAGATATTGTTATTGATGCTTATCGACGGGAACACTTAACCGAGAACGAGCTAGGTATGGGCTCCAGCTTATATGTCTACGGTTATCGTAGTGGAATGTTATTAGCCTCTGGTGGCGGTTTAGTTCTTGCAGATAGTATAGGTTTTGCAGCAGTTTTTATGTTGATGGGCATGTGCATGGCTATCGGCATAGTAACAACCTTATTAGCTCCTGAGCCCCAAACACCAGCCAATTTACCGACATCTTTAAAAGCTGCAGTCGTTGAACCCTTTAAAGAGTACTTTACCCGTAACTCTGCTTGGACCATTCTGCTATTTATTCTTCTTTATAAGCTAGGAGATACTCTTGCCAGCGCTATGACCAGTCCTTTTTATGTCGATATGGGGTTTAGCAGCAGCGAGATCGGCGTTACAGTCAAACTATTTGGCTTTTGGGCTACTTTAATAGGTGCATTTCTAGGCGGTGCATTAATCTTACAACTAGGAATTTATCGCTCTCTTTGGCTATTTGGTATTCTACAAATGTTAAGTACGGCAGGCTTTGCTGTTTTAGCCGAAGTCGGTTACAACCTTAATATGCTTGCTGCGGTTATTGGTTTTGAAAATTTAACCGCAGGCATGGGAACCGCAGCCTATATGGCTTTTATGGCCGCCTTAACTGATAAACGCTTTACCGCCACACAATATGCATTACTGACCAGCTTAATGGGCGTACCTCGCACCCTAATATCAGCTCCTAGTGGTTACTTGGCTGAAATTATGGGCTGGACAGAGTTTTTTATTCTCTGCACAGTAATAGCATTACCTGGTCTATGGCTATTGCGTAATTTTTCCAACTGGCATAGCCACAATGATAATGAACAGAATAAAGCTTCAGACCAGATGCTACCTGTTCCTTCGACGATAGAAGAAAAGACTTAAGGCGTTTATATGTCCGATACCCTCAGCATTGACGATACCCTTGATAAGGCACGACACGACTGCCAGAAAAATGGTGTTCGATTAACGCCTAAACGAGAAAAAGTATTAAAAGTGTTACTGCAAGCAGACCAACCTATTTCAGCCTATGAGGTGGTTGACCTGTTTAAAGAAGCTTTTAGTGAAAACCTACCAGCCATGAGTGCTTATCGCATTCTGACTTTCCTGCTGGATAATGGCTTTGTACATAAATTGGAAACGACCAATCAATTTTTGCCCTGTCGCCATATCTGCTGCGAACACCAGCATGAACCACCGCAGTTTTTAATCTGCGATCAATGTCACACGGTAAAAGAACTCAGCATAAGCCAACAAGCTATGAATGAACTCAACAATGGTATTGAACAATCCGGTTTTATTTTAGTACGCAAACAACTGGAACTGCATGGCCTTTGCCAAAGCTGCCAAACAGATACAGAATCCAGTAACTGACGACCCTAATTAGATCTTAGAAAACCAATACGCAGCAACTAAAACCGGCCACTCATCAAAAAGGCCGGTTTTGTTGACTGATCTGCAAGAAGCTATAAAACAAACTACTACCTAAAATAATCAGCAAGCCCCCACCAATAAATGACAAATAATGTAACCCTTGCCCTTTGCTTTCTGTTTTTTTATAAATCTGCATCAACTTTCCCGCATAACGCCGAACTGAAACACTCAGCAAAGCAATAGTAGACACTGTAATAGCGGTCCCTAGAGCCATTAACAAGGCTGATAAAACACCATACCAAAACAAACCGAGCATATTGGCCAACATCAAGACTAACACTGCACCTGTACAAGGCCGTAACCCCATAGAAACTACGATGGCAAGATGCTCTCGCCAACCGCCTGATTTAATCTCGTCCGGTAAAGGCAGATGTTTATGGCCACAGCTGCATTGTCCATCCTCTTGGATCTGATGCAGAGAGTGTGTTGCGTTTAAGGCTCCCCTCCGAAAATCTTCTTTCTTTTCTACGGGTTTAAATCCATTAATATCTAACTTCCCCCCAGTAATGGAGAGTGTTTTTATCGCTTCTGTTTTATTTTGATCCTCAAACTTCTTTTCTTTTAAAGGTCTAGCCCGAGCTAAAGACCTCCATTGGCGAAAACACAATAAAATCCCCATAGCGATCACTAACAGATAGCTCACCGCTTCTAGCTGCTGACTAACCCACTGGCTTTGCCTCATGGAGAGTTCTAGCAACTTTACCAAGCCCATTACTAATAGAACCGCCACACAGGCTTGTAAAAAAGCCGCTAAAAAAGAAAGCTGTATTCCTTTTTTTAATGATGCGACTTGTGTCCCCATATAAGTCGCAATAATTGCCTTACCATGCCCAGGCCCTGCTGCATGAAAAATACCGTATAAGAAGCTAGATAGAAGCAAAGCTGGGCCATAACGGCTGCTATCACTTTGTACTTGCTGCAACAGGTTTGCCAATTCACGGTGCAGCTTTTGCTGAGTCTGTACTAGATAGATCATTAGAGACTGATCTATAAACAAAAAATACAAACTAACGGTAAATAAAAGCAAAAGGCAAAACAGCAAACCACCTCGTATCAACTTCATAACTTTTTTATCCGATACAGAATCATGTGAACGATTCATGGTAAGCATTCCAGCTGCATAGTTTCTGCAAACAACTGACCTAACCCTTGAGTATCTTTCTGCTCTCTATCTAGACTGGACGCATACTCAATGGTCTTTTCATCAGGCTTTGGCACAATTAAGTGCCACTGACAGTTGGCACTGATAGTAGCAGGCAAGATCAAATCATGACTGTCACGGTAGTTCATAGCCACATAATAGGTAGGATCAAATGTAGAAAGAGTGATCTTTTGATGAGAGAGAGAGACTGGCTTTGGTAATGCAAAATCCATAGACAAAACTAAACTTGCCCCTTCAGCCAACAAGCTATACTCCCTAGGAACAGGCAGCTTTAGCGGTTTCTCTCCTACTTCAATCTGGCTGTAGTAATCTTCCTTTGTCAAATTCAACACCATCTCTTCACCGATACCCGCCAATTGCTGAGACATATCCTGCCCAGACCGCTGTAATTCGCTGACCACTGTCATGGAATAATAAGGATCAAATTGCCAACGCATCTTGATACCAACCAGCTCATAGCGACTGTTAATAAGCAATTCTGTTTTTAGATCAATCCAATTATGAGGATGAGCAATAGCTAAACTGCTCATTAACCACAAAACCACTACAGCGAATATCTTGCGTGGCACAGAAAAGAAAGATACACATAGAGAAGCAAGCATTTATCTACCTAGCATCAAAAATTATTGAGTCGATAATATATCAACCAAGCCATACTAGAAAACCAATATGTTACAACATAACATTTACTGCAAACAAAGAATTTAATCTATGGCTAAATTGATAGAGGAAATTGTGCAGGAGTTAAGAAAACAAAACCCTCTATCGCATCATACCTAATCACAATAGAGGGTAATAAAAGAATACTGACACAGCACTGTATATTTAAACAGACACCTGATTTAATTAACTTTAATGATCAGCCTAAACCAAGTTCAGTTGTTTCATTCTCTCTTCTGTCATCAGATCAATCCAATGCATCACTTCTTCACTGGCGTTTTCTGATGCCTGCATAGCTGCGACAATTCCATCACGAATAGATTCATCGTTATGCCAATTTTCATCGATTAACTTCAAAGCTCGATGAACTGAAGAGTGTACTCTCTCATGAGGGTTATCCAGAGCCTGATAAGCCTTCGTCCCTAAATAAAGATCCTTTTCTGTACTCTCGTGATACCACTTACCTAAACGACAGTGCTTATGATCAACCTGTACCGCATCATATTCTGGGCCTTTATCCTGTTCACTCAAGGCCACATAACCATTCTGTTTATAAATGACGTGATCCAATTTTACCAAAGAGTGGTAAATAACCGTGCAGACGCCTTCCACCTGAGAAGCGGAATCCTCAGATGATTTCGCCAATTGTACAAACTGCTCCTCAAACTGTTCGACCATATGCTCCATATCTTGTGTCACAGATTGCGAGTGAGCAGAGACCTTACTCACTTCCTCAACTCGTTTACTAAAGCCTTCCAAAATACGGCCTACAGATTCTGCCGCTTCTTTGGTTCTATGAGATAACGCTTTAACTTCATCTGCAACCACCGCAAAGCCCCGACCATTTTCACCAGCCCGTGCGGCTTCAATCGATGCGTTAAGTGCCAGCAGGTTTGTCTGATCTGCAATATCCTTAATCGTCATTAAGGACTCCGTCACTTCCTGACTATCCTTGCTTAAAGTCTCAACAACATCTGCGACCTGAGTCACCGTACCAGAAATATCCGTAATCGCTGCACGGATACTTTCAACCGAGCCTAACGACTGCTGAGATTGTTCCGCATTATGGCTGGCTTCTTCACCGACTCGACGAGAATCACCGTCTATTTGTAATAAATCTTTTTGAGTTTGCTTCAAGTTTTTAATGAGATTACTGGTATTCAATTTGTGTAGCTGCGATGCAAGGCAGTTACTATTAAGAAGCTTTTCATTTTCTCGCATGGCATCAATGGATTTAGAGATCGATTGCAGAGAGTCTCCCATACGCCCCGGTAAACCAGCCCCTAATGGCGGACGATTAAAGTTCCCTTTTGAAACTTGGGTAAAGGAGGTATCCACTTCTTTAAAATAAGTCTCCACCTGATCTAAAAGGTCATTAAACGTCCAAGCAACCTTACCCAGCTCTCCCAACCCCTTGGTATTGCTTACCCTGTGGTGCAGCTCTCCTTGAGTACTTAGCTTCAAAGTAATATGCAAACGCTTCAAAGTTTCTATCATACGTAAGGCCTGAAAGATCTGCAGACCCATGATTGCAGATACCAAACCACCGCCTACAAGATGCCAGACATCTAAACCGTATTGCCACGTAGAATAAGCAAATGTAATGGTAATAATGAGATAAGATAAAAAGGTGCCCCAAACAAATTGGGTACGTAAAAAAGGGATACCATGACTGGTTTCACTAATATTTTCTGACATAGAAGAACTCTCAGTCTATATTTTGCCGTTTTGATATAAATGAATCATTGCTTGGCAGTACTCCATCTCAACAGAGTCCAACCATTTTTGTAAAACCATCGTAGACTGATCCATCGCAGAAGCTCCCTGTCCCGAAGCCTCAAGCGCCAACATCTCCTTATACAAGGGCTCAATTATCTGCTGAACAGTCTCCTTCTTCGGCTTGCGCCTCACAGAGTAAAAGCCTGTTACTCGTCCCTGCTGGTCAATGTCAGGTGTCACATTGGCAAAAACCCAGTAATAAGAGCCGTCAGAGCAAAGGTTTTTAACAAAACCAAAAAACTCATTGCCATCCTGTAACGCTTTCCACATAAAGCGAAAAACACTTTTTGGCATATCTGGATGACGAATCAAATTATGAGGTTGTCCTAAAAGGGCTTGTTCAGGGAAACCGGAAATAGACATAAACGTCCTATTGGCGTAAGTAATCTTTCCCTTAGTACAGGTTTTACTCACAATAAGATCGTTGTCATCAAGCACAACTTCACTGTCTCTAGGAATAATTTTATTAGGCATATACAGCATCAACTTTGAATTACGACGTACAACGTCCTTAAGAAGATAAAACTAATATTGATACTGTAAATATAAAAGGAAGGCTTCACAAGGATTTAAACAGGTATTTGATTCTCTTATTATAAGAAAAACCTATTAACCAATTGTTTTTAAAGGAAAAAGACCAGATAACATAAAGTTACAAAGATTAACCTATGTCAATATTTTAATTTAGGGATCAAGCTCCAGCAAAACCAGAGCTTGGGAGCCTCTGAAAAGATTATTCTCAGCTCAGCGTGATCCCTAAATAAATCAAAGAAATAAGCGATTAATCTCTGAAGTTTTGATACTGAAGCGGAACATCCATATCTTCTTTACGCAGAAAAGCGATAACCTGCTGTAAATCATCACGTTTTTTACCCGTAATACGTACTTGCTCGCCTTGAACTGCCGCTTGAACCTTTAATTTAGCACCTTTGATCAGCTTAACGATCTTACGAGCGGTATCAGAATCAATGCCTTCTTGCAGCGTTACGATACAACTGGCGGTTTTACCACGCTCAATAATATCGCCAATATCCATACATTTTACGTCTACTTCGCGACGAATAAGCTCCGCTTGCAGCATTTCAACCATCTGCCTGACTTGGAAGTCAGACTCTGCAATCACTTCTACAATATTGTCTTTTCGTTTAAACTTCGCGTCTACACCCTTGAAATCAAAGCGATTTCCGACAACACGGTTAGACTGATCTACCGCATTAGTGACCTGGTGATTGTCTAGTTCTGAAACCACATCGAACGATGGCATCTAATGTCTCCTTTAATAAATTGCTTTGAAAGCATTATACTTGCGCCCCTGTTTCTGCCAACTGGATTAATTGAATGAGTCAAACACAATGGACCGTATTAGGTGCGGGATCACTGGGTTGCCTGTGGGGCGGGTATCTGAACCGCGCCGGATTCAGTGTAACCTTACTGCATCGAAGCGGTGTTTCAGCCCCTGAAAGCCTATATCTGACGCCCTTCCAGGCAACAGAAGAAGTCGCTTTTGAGGCCAAACTAAAAAGTGCTGAACAATGTGCCCCAGGCTCCATTAAGCAATTAATTATTGCCACCAAAGCTCAGGATGCTTTAACTGCTGTAGCTGGTGTTGAACACGCCTTGGCAGACGATGCGATTATTTTAGTACTGCAAAACGGTATGGGAGCACAACAAGCGGTCGCTGAAAAGTATGACCGTTACGCTATTATAGCGGCTTGTATTACCGATGGTGCTTTTCGTTCTGAACCCGGCCATGTTATTCACGCCGGTAAAGGTATTAGTCGCGTTGGAGCTTTAAATGCCAAAGGAAAAGCGGTGGAATCCGCAGTGGTTGAGCAACTAAAGCAGATGGATCTGGTCATCGAACATTGTCCTGATATCAATCAGGCCCTGTGGAATAAACTGGCCATTAACATTGGTATTAACGGTTTAACCGCGTTGGATCAGTGCCTAAATGGTGAATTGAATGATCCTGAGCGTCTTGCTCATGTGGAGATACTTTGCCAAGAGACCGAACAAGTGATGCAATCACTAAAACTTCAGATTCCTGAACACGGCCTTTTTGGACTGGTTAAAGATGTTATTAACGGCACAGCCAAGAATCGCTCCTCTATGTTGCAAGATATCCAGAAGGGGAAGAGCACTGAAATCGAATATATTAACGGTTACCTGCTAAAACAGGCCAAAGCTCTGGGTATTCCAGCACCAGAAAATCAAAAGATTTATGATGCCGTACTAAAGCGTTTCCATAGTGCAGATGCCCTGTAAACGATCCCCTTTTAAATGAGTATCTTGTAGCCATCGTTTTAATCACCGCCTCTATATCTAAACTGAGCATAAGCGTCATCCCCTCAAGTCCCTTATAAAAGAACTTGAGGAGATGATGTCCAAGCTTAAAGGCCTATCACCTTTATGTCTCCCTCTAATTCAGTTGTCTTCGTAAGGACTGCTCTGTCCCAGGATATCCAATTCCGATAACCCTTCCTCGATAATTCTTTCTGCCACAGCAAATAACTTGGGATGCCCCAGAATCAACACCTGCAGCATAGATTTTTTCTCCGGTAGGTATAAAGAAGCAAATTCAGGGTCACGTTGAGCAATGGTGTAGGTGTTATCGATTATATCGGCGAGTTTAATGGTTTGTGCCGCCTGACAGGCGTCCTGTAATTGTTTTCGATCTTTTTGCTTGCGTTGCTCCCGACTCAAATGTGCTGGATGAGGACCAGTGGTGAGCTGCTCCACTAACAAAGCCACGTCACCACCAAAGTGTTGTTCAATTTCGATCAGAGCAACATCCGTATCTTCCACCACATCGTGTAGCCAAGCAGCGGCTAAGACAACGGGATCGGGTAAAACAATAGCCACCCGTTCAACCACAGCTTGCGGGTGTACAATATAAGCCTCATTGGTATAACGGCGAACCTGCTCATGCCTTCCATGAGCATCAGAAGCAAACTCGCGCGCCTTTTGGACTAATGGGTGGTTCATAACTGAGTCTGCTTCAGACATAACGCCTCCCTAGCCGGGACATGCCCGGTTTTGATCAGATCTAGCCGGTATTCCTCAAACCGGCGGCAATACCTGCCATCGTTACCATCAAAGCCTGCTCGACCTGAGGGTTACCGGGATTATCCCGGTCTCGTAGCAACAATTCCGCCTGTAAAACATGAAGAGGATCAATATAAGGATTGCGCACTCTGACCGCTTCTGCAATTAATGGCATGTGTTCTTGCAGATGTTTTTGGTCACGAATGTGTAACACAGTGCGTTTTAGAAGATTTAAACGCTCCCGTAATTGATGACCTAAGGGCCTTAAGTGCTTAGGCACCAGCTTCTGTTCGTAATACTCAGCCACATTTTCATCAGATTTCGTCAATACCATTTCCAGCATATCCATATAGGTACTGAAAAATGGCCATTGCGCCATCATCTCCCGCATCAGCTCCATTTCACCCTGAGTCAATGCCTCCGCTAATGCCTTATCACTGCCTAACCAAGCAGGTAACATCAAACGGATCTGTGTCCAGGCAAAAATCCATGGAATTGCTCGCAGGCTCTCCACTCCGCCACTGGCCTTACGTTTTGCAGGGCGGCTACCCAAAGGCAATTTGGCTAGCTCTTGTTCTGGGGTAATCGCTCGGAAATAAGGCACAAAATCAGAATCCTCCCGAACCTGTTCCCGATAACTGGCCAAGGCTCGCTCTGATAAGCGATTCATCTGCTCTCGCCACTCAGGTTGTACCGCAGGAGGCGGCTGCAAAGTTGCCTCCAGTACCGCCGATACGTAGATCTCCATACTTCGCTGAGCAATTTCTGGCATACCAAACTTAAAGCGAATCATCTCCCCTTGCTCGGTCACCCGTAAACTGCCATTTACCGACCCCGGAGGCTGAGCCAATATCGCTGAACGCGCCGGGCCACCACCTCTTCCAACGGTACCGCCTCGACCATGAAACAGCGTTAAGTGTACCCCATGACGACGACAGACCTGCACCAGCTCCTCTTGAGCTCGGTACTGTCCCCAAGCCGCCGCCAATTGGCCTGCATCTTTAGAGGAATCGGAATAACCAATCATCACCTCTTGTTCGCCTTGAATACGATCCTGATACCACTCTATGCGCAACAAACTACTGATGACATCCGCCGCATTATTCAGGTCATCCAGTGTTTCAAATAATGGCACCACCTTCATAGGATGATGATAACCACACTCTTGCAATAAGAGATGTACCGTCATCACATCTGAAGCTCTATGAGCCATAGAGATCACATAACTGCCCAGAGTTTCCGGCGCTTGTTTAGCGATGACACGACAGGTATCCAACACCTCTTGTACTTCAGCAGAGGGCTGCCAATCCTGAGGAATTAAAGGCCTTCGGCTGCGCAATTCTGTTAATAAGAACTGCTGACGCTCCTGTTCATTCCATCCAACATAGTCACCAATATCCAAAGCCTGACAGAGTTCTACCATTACCGCTTCATGGCGACTGGAATCCTGACGAATATCCAATTTCAGTAGATTCAGACCAAAGCAGCTTGCACGGCGCAAAGTATCCAATAGAGGGCCACGGGCGATATTTTCCATACCACAGGCTTTTAACGAGCGGAAACAAAGCTTTAACGGATCAGTCAGCTCTTTACTATCGGTTAGGACACCCTCTGGTTGCTCATCAGATGCACGTCCCTCTAACTGATCTTCGACCCAAGTCTGAGTGATCTGTAGACGTTTTCTCAAGGCCCGTAACAGCACACGATAGGGTTCTGGGGTATCTCCTACCTTTTCCCTTAACATCTCGCTGCAACGCCACATGGAAAGCTCATGTAATAGCTGATCTAAATCTCTAAGATAAAGATCCGCAGCCATCCAGCGGGCCAATAACAGAACCTCATCCGTCACTTTCGCGGTGACATTAGGGTTACCGTCTCGATCTCCCCCCATCCAAGAACAAAACCGAATAGGTGAGCAATCCAACGGCAAAGGACGACCTGTCGCCTCACGCATGGCCAGATCCAGATGACGATAAAAATCAGGTACCGCTTGCCACAAGGAGTTCTCAATGGCCACAAAACCCCATTTAGCCTCATCCACAGGTGTTGGTCTTTGATGACGAATCTCATCGGTATGCCAGGCTTGTTCAATTAACTGACGGATACGGTTTTGAACCTTCTCCCGCTGATCCAGATACAGATCTCCGTTATCCAGCTGATTAATCCCCTCGGCAATAGCATCGTACTTTTGAATCAGCGTTCGACGGTTCACCTCTGTAGGATGAGCCGTCATCACCAGATCAATCCGCATATCCCGTATGGTTTGCCAGATATCATCGGGTTGAACATTCTGAGTTGTTAAATGGCTGAATAAGGTCGATAGGGATTGTTGATCAACAGACTGATAGTCTTCGGTCTTGCGAAAACGTGCCCGATAATGCTGTTCTGCAATATTGGCTAAATTAAGAAACTGATTAAACGCCCTAGCGACCGGCAATAACTCATCATCCGACAAGCCACTGAGATAATCCTGTAGATTATTATCCGAGTTATCACCCAAACGGTCTGCTTTGGCTAAATGACGAATGGTTTCGATTTTCTCTAAGAAGTCTGCCCCTAGGTGATGATTAATGGTTTGCCCTAGGGAATCCCCCAGTTCACGTACATTCTCACGCAACGACTCATGCAGTCGGTTCACAGGTCACCTCCATGATATACAGCAAACTTCGCTTACGATAACAACACACAGTTGCAACAGCTAAATAATGTTTTACTACGATTGAAAACGATTTGACACTGGTTTATTCAATCACTTTCGACCACATTTATAAGGACGCTAGCAAATTGTTGCTACAGTATGAAGTATAGGTTTTATTTACAAATATCAGCCAGTTGATACCGAACTTTCTGGCGACATCAGGTTTCAGCTGACTTAGAGCGAGGTGCACCCCATGCGTTTCAATCAACTTGTACAGAACTGGAAAAGTAAAGAAACCGGTGATATCACCGAAGAGCAATACAGCATCCACCTTCCCGTTGAAGATGCTGCTCGCCTCCAAGCCCTAGCAGAACTCTTCCCACGGCGACCACCAGAACTGTTACTCATGGATCTTATTAAAGTGGCTCTGGATGAAGTAGAAGGCAGCTTCCCCTACGAAAAAGGCAACAAGGTCGCAGCAGTTGATGAAGAAGGCGACCCCATTTATGAAGATGAAGGCCTCACCCCACGATTTTTAGAATTAAGTCGTAAACATTTGAAAAACTCGACTAAACTAAAACAAGTAGGTTAGAAAACAGGCGCATTAAATCCTAAAAATGGAAAGACTCTAAAAAGATCAACCCCCTAGAAAAAGATTAAAAACAGAAACCAAACAAGACAAGTCTCAGCTATCCCAAACGACAGATACCGGGAGGAAAATAAACCACACCACGTACACAAATAGCACGTACATACACAACTCATAACACCGACAAGGACTAAGCCACACAGCACCATTAGCATGTAAAAACAGTGACAAAAGAGCGTGAACACAATTGCATAAATGGTTAACAAGATGTCTTGTGCGAGTCATCAAGTATCCATCGTCATTTACCCAACTGATGTGAAGTTAGCTCGTTTAAAGTGTAATTTTTAAGCCGTGTTGTAACAGTAGTCGTTATGTTTAATCCGTACGTTAATTGGAAAAGTAAGTATTTTTAAATTTTACCTCAAGAGTACGTTCCAACTCCCTGGGAACGGCTTTAGCTTCCTAGCTAGCAATTGGAAGCTTGCCATGTCTGGCCGCCAGTTGGCGGTCATTTTTTGTCTTAGGGGAAACAAAAAATAATACCGAAAAACGCCCCACTAAGAACCACATAAAAGCATATCCTCATATTTAACAAGCCTACTCGACACAATACGCCGCAACCTTTCCCTAAATTTATAAGCCTGCTACTCTCAGGTATATTTGGAACCTTTGAGCTTTCAATCCTTTATGCCACTTTTTATACACCGACGCCTTTTTGTCACCCTAACCTATCTGCTATTTTCTAGCCTGCTGATCTGGCAAGTTGTTAATACCGCCAGAGATTGGACATTACAAAACCTACACGAACAGGGTTCCGACGAATTATTGCAGGTGGTCAGTCAATTACGCTCTGCCTTAGAAGAATATCGGTATCTGCCCTTTCTGATCTCACAAAATAGAGACGTAAACGATCTACTAGCCACGCCTTTTTTTGATCTGCGCTCAGAAGTTAGCCTCTATCTAGAACAGATCAATCTAGTGGCCGGTTCCTCCTCGCTGTTTGTTTTAAACTCAGACGGCCAGGCACTGGCCTACAGCCATTGGCGGGATGAACAAGATTTTTTTCTACGCAGCCATCAAGATCAAAGCTACTACCAACAAGCCAGCGAAGGGCACCGAGGAAGACAGTTCAGTCTAAATGCAGACAGTCAAAGTCCGGCCTATTTTCTCTCCTCCCCCATCTACAACGGCACCCGATTTACCGGTGCAGCCGTAGTGCGGATCGAGATTAACAACCTTATGCGAAAACTGCGCTCCACCGGCACCGTGCTCTTTCGTAATGCGGATGACACTCTGTTTTTTACCACCAATGGCTTTACCCGCTTTACCGCCCTACAACCACAGGTTAGCGCCAGCAATGAAGTACTATCCAACGATATTACCGCCACTCTATGGCGCCATAACCAGCAACAATGGCTGGAACGCTCTGTAATACTCGATGATCTTCAATGGCAGGTGACCGTATTGCACAGTACCGATATTGTTAATCGTAATATGCGAACCGGGTTTCTATTTTCTTTTGGTGGGTGTTTGGCCCTAGGCTTAATCGCCCTATTCTGGCGGGAGCGGCAGCTAAAATTACGTTCTCAGAATGAGACTCGTCAAACGCTGGCCCGCAGCGAAGCCCAACAGAAAGCCATTATCAACAATGCCCAAGTGGGCCTATTACTGGTCGATGAACAAGGTGCTATCACCTTTGCCAACGAGATGGTCTTACAGCAATTCGCCATCTCCACGGGTTTGATTATGCACAAGGCCGTGACCGAATTATTAGCCGGTGACACCATCACCCCAGTACACCGAGTGCTTAGCCGCCTAAGCCATAAAGGCTTTTCCCCACTTATCGGTTATGAGGCCATCGGTCTACGGGCAGACAAATCGGAATTCCCTATATTGATCTCCATTCGAAAAATGCAGATAAATCCAACACAACCACAACACCATCTACAGAAGCAAGATCGCCTCTACCTTGTCACCGTCATCGATATCACCCGACGTAAAAATCTAGAACTGGAACTGTATCAAGCCAACCTCTCCCTAGAAGACGCTAATCATTCCTTGGAACAGATGAATGAATCTCTGGAAGAAGCCAACCATTCACTGGAACGCGCCAACGAGTCCTTAGAAGATAAAGTCGAGATACGTACCCAAGCCCTAAAAGCCGCCCAACAGGAATTGGTACAAGCAGAAAAAATGGCCGCACTGGGTCGCATGTCATCCGCCGTAGTCCATGAGCTGAATCAACCGCTCACTGCCCTACGCAACTACGTCGCCATCTGCAAACAGATGCTACAACAACCTGAGATGTTAGAAGACAGCCTGCATACCATGGACGATCTCACCCAGCGTATGGCCAAGATCACCGCTCAGTTAAAAACCTTTGCCTATAAAAAACCCGAGCAATCTCAACCGGTTTCCCTGCACCTCGCCATAGAACAAGCCTTATTGCTGTTTAAACAACGCATCGAAAACGATCATATTAATCTGAATATCCAACAGCCCTCCGAGAGTGTTTATATCTCAGGAGATAGCGCCCGATTGGAACAGGTATTGGTCAATCTGATTAAAAATGCTCTGGACGCTTTGGATACAACAGACCATAACCATAAGGGTGACACAGGGAAGCCTCTGGCAAAAAACCTCAATATCAGCATACAAATAGCATCAGAGATTACCCTGATCATAGAAGACAACGGCTGTGGTATCGACCCGGAACTCCTACCCCAACTGTTTGATCCCTTTGTGACCTCCAAAACCATCGGACAGGGTTTAGGTTTGGGTTTAGCCATTGTCCGTTCCATCGTTCAGGATCTTGGGGGCAATATCCGTGCAGAAAACCGCTTAACAGGTACCACCGAACCCTTAGATAACACAGAAAAATCCCCCCTATCCCAAGAAATCAATAAAACCAACGAAACAAACAAAACCAACGAAACAAACAAAACCAACGGCGCTCGTTTTATTATTACCTTGCCCATCTGTCCACTTGATAAGGCCAACCCAGCATGAAAACACCCGTAAGCCAGATTCCTCCTGTGGATAAACCATCCCGTGGCACCGTATTACTGGTGGATGATGAAGCCCTAGTACGCCAATCCACCGAGAAATGGCTACAGATGTCAGGCTTTCATGTCATCGCTTGCGACAACGCCCAACAGGCATTGGAACAGATCACGCCAGAATTCCCCGGTATTGTGGTCAGTGACGTGCGTATGCCAGAGATGGATGGCCTAGAGCTAATGAAAGCCCTACTGCAACAGATTCCAGAACTGCCCATCGTACTGGTTACCGGCCATGGTGATGTAAATATGGCTATCGATGCCATGCGCAGCGGCGCCTACGACTTTATCGAAAAACCCTTTAACCCAGAGCGCCTAACCGAAACCCTACAACGGGCCTGCGACAAACGCCGCCTGATGCTGGAAAACCTACGTCTACAGCAACATCTGTCAGATTCCAGCGGCATCGACCGCCGCTTATTGGGTATCTCCGCGCCAGCACAACATCTCAAACAAGAACTGCTCACCCTAGCGGATCTGAATACCAATGTGATTATCTACGGCGAAACCGGCGCCGGAAAAGAACTCGTCGCCCAATGCCTGCATGAATTTAGCAGCCGGAATAAACAACACTTTGTGCCTATTAACTGTGGTGCCATTCCAGAATCCCTTATCGAAAGTGAACTCTTTGGCCACGAAGCCGGAGCCTTTACTGGGGCTAATAAACGCCGCATCGGCAAATTTGAATACGCCAGTGGCGGCACCTTGTTTCTGGATGAGATCGAAAGCATGCCACCCAACCTGCAGATCCGCCTACTGCGCGCCCTGCAAGAAGGGGTCATCGAACGCCTCGGTGGCAACCAACCCATCCCCGTAGACCTACGAGTGGTCGCCGCCGCCAAATGTGATCTTAAAAACGAAGCCAGCTTCCGACAGGATCTCTTTTACCGACTAAACGTCACCCAACTGCATATCCCCGCCCTACGGGATCGACTGGAAGACGTGCCCCTACTGTTTGAACACTACCTGAATCAAACCGCCAGCAGTCATAACAAAGACCCCCGCCATCTACCGGAGCAGGAAACCCGCACCCTACAGCGCTACCCCTGGCCCGGTAACGTGCGAGAACTGAAAAACGTCGCCATGCGCTACGCACTGGATGGCCGCTTATCGGTTGCGGATATCCTCTTCCCCGACGAACAACCCCTGCAAGCCTCAGAACTAAAAACCGACCTATCACAACCCCTCGCCGTACAAGTCGCCACCTTTGAAGCCGAAGTGATCCGCCGCTCCCTCACCAAACATAACGGCAATATTAAAGCCGTACTGGAAGCACTGGATCTACCCAGACGGACACTGAACCAAAAAATGATACGGTATGGCATAAAGAGGGAAGAGTTTATTGAGGAATAAAGGAAGAGTAATAGGGGAGTGATATTTGGCTTATAGTTAAGGGGATCTAAGCTCATAGCCAGGGGCATTCAATGCCAAATCTTCAATCAAAACTCAAACTGGAATGAGGCTTTTGTAGGTTGGCCGTAGAGCGACTCTTCGGTTTATCCGCCAACATCAAAATATGAATTCGCGAAACCCAACATGCAGGATAATAACCCACGTCGATATACAGGGGTTGTGATGGTCTAGCGTTGGGTTTCGCGGTTTGTTTTACCGAGTAATCAGCCAGTTTTAAGGGCCGCTCTACCGCAACCTACACAAGCAGTGCCAAACGGATAATCTCAAACGTTTCGAAAAATTTTCGCCGCTTCGACCGGTATCAGGCTATCTCGCTGCTCCGCAACGCTCACCGGCCTGCCACCTTGCCTTGCGGCCTTTTTGCGCCTCCGGCTTACGGTTGCTCAGGACCTATGGACAAACGGAAGCCAAAGCCGTGGGGACGGTAGAACGCCTCAGCCCTGCGACGGAAAGCCGACCGGCAGCCCTGGCCGCGGCCGTAACAGCTGCCCCCGCGCAACGGGAAAACCTGCTCTTTATCATCCTGGGCTAACTGTAGGCTCTGCTCGATCTGTTTAGGTAACACCTCAGCTAAAGAGATAATCACTGGCATCTCATTGTGCGTTTCCTGCCAAGGCTCCAAACACCATTCATCGACATTACCGTGCATATCAAATAGCCCCCAAAGGTTAGCGGGATAATCGCCTTGCTGGTTAGTCCGTTTTAATGCTCCCTCTGGATTATCGCCATCTGTTTTTTCGTTCCAACTCCACTTTCCATTATAATTAACCTTTTCCAAATCAATCTGATCACCAAACCAAAACAGCGTTGTAGTGCCTGCTCTGCAAGCGTATTCCCATTGGGCTTCCAAAGGCAGATAAGTATTCAGTTCTGGATGTAACTCATTTAAAGCAGTTATAAATTTTTGTGCATCATGCCAACTAGCTTGCTCTACAGGTAGGTTTTCACTTTCTAATTTATCTTCAAAGTGGCTAGGGTTTTCTCCCATAACCGCTTGATATAAACCTTGAGTGACCGGAAACTCACCTAACCAAAAGCCCTCTTCAAACGTGATTTTATTTTTCTCATCACCTTCTCTAATAGCTTCATCTCGCCCAAAGTAAAACGCTCCTGGTGGAATCCAACGGAACGCATGGCGGTTGCCCTGATAACTAAAGGCCATCCATAAACCGTACTGGTCTTCCCCCCATTCACTGGCCCAAGTGGCGGGAAAAATGGGGGGAGATAAGGGATGATGAGACATAGTTATTCCTTCCCTTCTTCAATGGGACTAAAAAAGTATTCATAAAAACCATCATGTTCTTCATCACCGGCCTGAACCGCTGCTTGCGGCCCTTTTGCGGCTTCGCCGCCCAGTTGCTCAGGACCTATGGATAAACGGAAGCCAACGCCGCGGTAACGGTGGTCAGCCCCTGCCCTGCGACGGTGAGCCGACCGGCAGCTCTGGCCGCGGGTGCTCCAGCCGCCCCCGCGCAACGGGCGTGACTGATTGTCATTGTCTTCAGGCCTTTCTAACCATTCTTGGCCGGGGTCGGTAATCGATTTTTCGTAATCCCTTAAGCCTTTATCCTGACACCATTCATAGAGATTACCGTGCATCTCATAAAGACCCCAAGGATTCGCTGGTAAACTTTTTACTGGTACTGTTTTTTTCCGATATTCACTGTTTTCACCTCCGTTATATGGAGATGAACCTCGAAAATTCACCTGATCCGAATGAATCTGTTCGCCAAAACTAAAAGGTGTGGTTGTACCCGCCCGGCAGGCGTACTCCCACTGGGCTTCTGAAGGAAGGGTAATTTTTAGTGCCGGGTGCTTTTCTTTAATTTTTTGGATAAATTGCCAACAATCCTGCCAACTGACAGTATCCACAGGATTTTGATTCCCTTGAAAGCGACTGGGATTTTCGCCCATTACCGCTTGCCATAGCGCCTGCGTGGTACAGGTATCGGCCAACCAATAACCTTGGGTTAATGTGACCTGGTGCTGCTTTTCATCATCGCTTCGTTCCGGCTCACTCTCTGGAGACCCCATTAAGAAGGTGCCGGGCTCTATCCAGCGAAAGCGCTGAGTGATACCGAAAAAGTTAAGGTCTGCGTAAAGGCCGTATTGATCTTCAGACACCACACGAATAACCGAATCAGGCTCTGACCGAGAAAAGACCCAGTTAGGTTGACCTTTTCGACTGCCTTTATGTACACCCATTAAAGGTACGGATTGATGAGTACCATTCAGAATTAAGCTGGCGGAAACTAAGTTCTTTTTCCATTGCACAGAGGCTGCCCAAGAAGGCTTTTTAAAAGAAGCCAAACTGAAACTCTGGTCACCAATTTGAAACTGATATTCTTGTTCCTTAAATCGGCTCAGTGGAAAGCGCTTATAAAAGCCGGGAGAAAGTGTTAAGTGCTCTTGCTGGCTTTTATTACTACCGGATAGGCTATAAATCACCTGTTCATAATTAGTTTTGATCTGGATAATGGGTTTCCACTGGTTATCCAAGTTTTGTGGTAATTGCGTTTGGTAAGCTCCGCCTTCTGATAAAACCAGATCACTGCCTTGAATGGCTATTTCAATCTCAAAAGCCTTACTATTCTGACTATTCACCGCTTGGAAAACACTAGGATCAATCCATTCAGGCATAGCGACTTTATCTCGATCTCCCATATGGTTTTTATGCCAATAAGACCACCAGTAGGAATATCTGCGGTCACTTTGTTTAATTGCGTTACTCTGTCGATTTAAAATACGCTGGCTATAGTAGTGAATCCCCTTGTATTCACTGTGCCGAGTACCCGATGGCTCTACCGCTAAAGCCTGAATAAATTGATTAGTGTATAACTCTGCTTTTTTAATTAAGTCGATATCATCAGCCATGAGTTCTGGGCAATCTTTAAAAAACAGCAGGGCCTCAAAGTAATCAATGGAGAGTTGGGTTTGTAATGTATGGCGTAAAGCCCTAAATATTCTCGCGGCTTTGTCTGGATTCTCTCTGATCTGTTTAACGAGCAAATCACGCCAGTATTCATGTTCCTGTGTATGAAAAAAGCAGAGGTTAGAACTATTGCTGGTACGGTCGGAATTCCATAATAGAACTTCATCGGCGACTGAAAGGGGTTTTCCTAAGCTGATACGTACCGCTCTAAGGGTATGGCTATCCATCTCTACCGCAGCGGATAGGTATGTCTGATATTCTTTTCTGGCTTTATCTGCTGCGGTGTCAACAACTCTGTTTTCTGTGGTTTTAGCGTTGCTTTGCTCCGAATGACTCTGATCATTATCATTTGATGCTTCTGATTCTTTCTCAAACCCCATCACTTGACGGGCCTGCTTTAATTGCCCTTCAATCTGATCAAACGGAAAACGCCCTCTTACAGAGTTAAGGCTACTACCTGTGTCCCAGCTGATACATTGGTATAAATCGGTTAACTCCTTTGGCAACCAATGTTCCGGGACAGGCGCTAAAACCGTCGGTTTTATTCCAGCAGCTCTAAGCTGTTTGCCTAGCTTTATCCAACGGTAAAACATGGGAGAAGACGTTTCATACAAGCCCATATCACTGATAATAATCAAGGGAATATCCGGCTCCGGCATACGCCAGGGCTTGCTTTCCCAAGGGGAATCGATGGAACTTTTGGGTTTAAAAAAACGCTGTTTTTCCAGTACTCGATGGCCGGGATAATCCTGCACAAACTGTATCGTTAGACCCTGACCACCTCTTAGCTCATCCAAATCCTCTAATAGAAGATGAATGTCATCATTTAATGGCGACAACCGATCCGGCAGATCCACCAAGACCCAAGCTTGTGCCGCCCAGTGTTTTTTATTTTTAACGGGGATTTTATTCGGCCACTGGCCTTTTGATATTTGTCGGACAAGTTTATCGGTATCCGTTCTTCGACTACGAATATCTAAGCTGAGTGCAGACTGGAGTACGGGCCACAAACGACTCCAAGGCACTAGAGGCTTTTTCTTTGGTCGTTTATCAGACTCCCGAATAGGCTCATTCGTCATGGCATTGGCATTGATTAAATCAGTCAGATCTTCAGGAGCATTCTTTTTAGATAACTCAGGAGGCTTCTTTTGTTCTTTATGAGTCAGTGTCCAGAAGTATTCAGGCGGTCGTTGAGTATCAACAGAAGCCGTTGCACTGGCATCTGACTTACCAGCTCCTGAGCCAGACATATCAACATTAGAGCGGCTTGATTTAGGGACTGGGCTTTGCTTTTCTGCCTTTTTTTCAAACCAAACAGGTATCGACAGTTGCTCCGGGTCTATACCTGCCAGTTCAAAGCGTAGTAAATCAGCGCGACTATGATCGGTCATATCCGCTTATCCCTAATCCGATTTCTTTTCAGAAGGTTCCATTTCCGGGTGCTTTCGCAAAGCAAAATCTTGAATATCCTCTAGCATTTTACGTTGTGCCTCTTCCCCATCAACGGACTGAAGTACCCGTAAGATATCCAGATATTCCGCCTGACCCGGTGGCTTATAGCCATAATCTTTTGATAGCTGACGATCTTCAATTAATTGATCTGCTGCTAATGCCATTACATCCGGCTCAACCTTGTCAGCAAAGTGGGCTTGGCCCCGCTCTATCAGCAACTCTTTCAACGCTTCTTTTTTCTCCGGCAAGTTTAGGTTTAATACTAAACAACGACGCAAAAATGCAGGGGGGAGCTGACGCTCTTCATTAGTAGTAATAATCACCAACTGATTCTTTGATTTGTCTTTACCGCCAACAGCTTCGTTAATCCAAGGCACATCAAATCGTTTGCAGTCCAAGGTTTCTAGTAAACTGTTAGGTAAATCAGAGTCTGCTTTATCAATCTCATCGATTAATAGAACAACACCTTGAGGATCTCTGATTTTTTCAGGTAAATCTTCTTTCTCTGTTGTTGAAAACTCATTACCAAATTTATGCACGGACTCTGGTGCATATTGACGATGCTTTGAACCTTGGCAGTGGCGAAGTGCACTGTCCCAATCATAGGCCCACCAAAGCACACCGGGACTAATAAACTTTTTCGGGCAAAGTTGCTCTTCTAATTCATTCTTTTTTTCATCATCACTTTTTTTGGCATGGGAGTACATCGCCCCCATTAACTGTGCCCGACCAAGGCGATTCACCGTATCAAAGTGATACCAGAGATCTTGTACTTCTGTATGGGCCGTCACAACAGTCGAAAGAAATTGCCAACCTAAAGCCTCTGCTGCTGCACGGGCCAATTGACTTTTACCTGTACCGGGGTCACCACGGACTAATAAAGGACGACCCGAATGGTAGGCGGCGGTTAGAGCATTGATGCTTTGTTGGTCGAATTGATGGACTCTACTAGAATCTGTTCCAAAGCTATTTAGATAGTATTTTTTCTCAATCGATATTTTTTTCATTGCGCATCCTTAATAGGTTAATAACAATCCCTATAAAAATCAGATATGATAGTAGTTAGATCATATTCATTATCGATATAAATACAGTCATCTCCCTCATAATTAAACTCGACAAATGTCAACTGATTTAAATCTTGCATTAAAGCATTAAATATTTCTTTCTTAAACTCTTCACCACAAGGTACACTAGAAATATCAACACTTAAAAACATTTGTTCCTTTTTGTTTGTTCTATCTATTTTAATTCTTGAATTTAGCTCGCCATTTTTACTAATATCGAATTTCAAATTATGATCATTTAAATCTAAAGCATCATATTCAAAAAATTTATTCCAAATAATTTTTTTCCAACGAACTACTGTTTCGCTCTCATTCCATTTGAGGTTAAAATCATTTATATTAATTCCGTTCTTTGCTTTCAGAGTTTTTTTAGGTCCACCCTTAAAAGAAGGAAATCTATTAAACCTACGAGATAGGACAATCTCTACACCTGATATAGTTCGCACCTCTCCCATTTTAAAATACAGGGAAGGAAAGGATGAAGATAATAGATATGGGGATAATTTTGATATATCTGTATAATCGATACTGAGAATAGGTAAATATGACACTAATTTCTCAACAAAAAAAATCAAACCAGATCTATTTCCATCTACTATTTTATTTCTTTTAGATGATAGTAAACCTCTAACCGTACCAACAATGAGTAAAATAGCATCCTTGGGATCTTGATCTACTAAGTATTTAGCCGTTTTTTCAAAATCAGACCCGATACTACTACCCTCATTCAGAGAAAATAGAAATGGTAAAACAATCAAATCATCTTGATCTTTAAAAACATCAACAATACTTTTTATAATATTTTCTTTTGTTTTATCATCGGAGTAAGGATCAGGGATAATAAATTGATCTATTAAAGGGTGAAAATTCTCAAAGGCTTTCTCTAACTCCTTATTTTTTAAAGCCTCATGTATAGAGAGCATACTCAATGAATCCTGATAATTACCTAGAACTTTAAGTTTAATACCTATAAAACTATACGACCTACTTTCCTCATTAAATTCAAATACAGGAGCCCCTGATGATCCCATCCAAAGCCTATCTTCTACAACGTTTCCAATGATCGAAATCCTTCTCTCTATACTTGCGTTATCAGGCTGAATCGTTCCTGATGCACTGCCTAATTCAGATGTATTTTGTTTTTTTTTATAAGAAGCTTTTGGATACCCCCAAGAACACCATTTACTTGAAAAAGATAGGGGATTATTAGAAATAATATTTTTATGTTTAACTATAGGTGTATCACAAGAAAGAATAGCTATATCAGCATCTGCGCAATCAAAATATATTTCCGCATCGACTAACATATTAAATTCTGGCCATTCAACTTGAATTGATTGTCGCTTACTATCACCACGAAAAAGGCAATGTCTAGCTGTAACAACCATTCCTGAAAAAATAGGAAAACCTGTACCAATCTCATCTTTATCTGTTCCAAAGTCTGAGATTACCATTGCTGTCATTGCGGCTAAGTATGCTTCTGTCATCTAGATTTCCTTCGACTCGCACTAATATTTAGATCCTCCTTTTCACCTGTTTCTTTATTAATGTGCTCCGCACTTAAACTAAGCTTAATTTTTTGGGTGTTAATAGCATTAACTTTTCCATTTGTCTCAGCCCCAGCGCCCCAAAATGGGACTTTAACTGATACCTTCCCTCCTACCTCTTTAGTTAAAGCAGCCGTAAGCTCCACCTCAATATTTTCTACTTTAAGGTTAAATTCAGGATCTTTTTCTTCATGGGCCTTTTTCAACTCTGAGCGAATCTCTTTCACTACATCCGCTAGAGAAATAAACATTTCAGAATCTGATGACATAATTATTCCCTGCAACTTAATAGACGGATAAGTAGATTAAACATGAAAACCTTAGACATCAATACGTTAAATCAATGATTTAACTATTTATTGAAATAAGGAAACACAAAGTAGCGACATATAAGTTCGCTATAAAAATAATATAGCACCCAATATCAGTCATATTTATACTAAAGGATATAAGCAGCACACTCAGAAACTGCGATCCGTCAGTTAAACAAAAAAACATATTTTCATTCAGGTGTGGCTGGATTTTCGCGGATGCGCCTCTGGCTTATCCACGCTACATTATCAGTTACTCTGTAGATAATTATGCTCTTATGATTACCCCCCCTTTTTTCAATGCCAAAACCTGCCCCCCATCTAAACTTTAACTTTCCCTAATCAATCTAATCGGCTAGCTTTCTCTTATGGAAAAAATATCACCTTTAAAAACACCCACCCAGTGTCCTGCATGTTTTACAGCAGACGTCATTCAAGACAGTCGTGATTTGCCTTATTCCTATAAGGATATGCACACGATGGTTTATGGCGTTACGGGAAAGTTTTGCCCGGCTTGTGGCGAGTTAATTCTCGATAAGAAAGAATCCGCTCGTGTCAGTGCGGCTATGCTGGCATTTAATAAGCAGGTTGATGCTGGCGTGATTTGCCCCACAAAAAACCACCTTCCAACCTCGTAACAGATACTGTCGCAAGGTTATTAAAGCTGGAAGTGCTGCGGGTAAAAACACCAAATATTAGTTGTTTCGTATCTGTATTTGATGTTCTATAAATAATGGGTCACTACAAAAAAGAAGAGTTTTTATCGTAAAGATTTAACTAAGCAGATTAATACGCGCTACCCCTGAGTGCTCGTAACACCCAGCGGCAGCTAACCACAATCGATAACGGAAGTATCAATAATGGCTAACGTCGATAGTACGCCAGAACTTTGTTCGGCTAAAGAAAATTTTCTTTATTTTCATCAAGTTAAGAACTGTAATTCTATTTACAGAGCTTCGGTTTTTCCTGTCCCTAATTTCGGTGCTTGTTCTAGCACTTCTCACTTAAACCCAACGGATTTTCCTTTTCTCTTTGTTCAAGATCTCGCGCGTCTTGCGTTAGGGGCTCTAACATTACGAGAAACGGTGTTACAAGCAACGAAATCACAAGCGGCTGTATTGCGAGCAACAGCATTACGGGGGATTCACTAATGGTTAATCCTACGGATCAAAATGATGTGCCTGAAAAAGCGACGCTTCACCAGTTGAATCAGCGTTTTGATGGCTTTATGTATCGCTGTACATTTGTGATAACTGCATTGGAAAAAATGGCCTTTGATGACGAGTTCCCTAACCGAGAGCCTTCTGCATTAGGGGCTTCTTTATATGCTGGGGATTTAATTGAGGAGCTTGCCCTGTTTCAGAAAATGATTGAAGAGATTCATATGGCTTCCCTTCAGCCAAAGGAACTAAAGATGCAGGATACTTAGGGAGTGACGGATATTCGCGGATGCCTGAGTTGAAATGAGGCTTTTGTAGGTTGGCCGTAGAGCGACTCTTCGGTTCAACCGCCCAGCATCAAAATATGAATTCGCGAAACCCAACATGCGGGATTATCAATCACGTCAAGATTACAAGCCCCTCCACCGCAATCTATAAAAGCAGTATAAATTCCACAATCACTAAGAGCTTGACGTTCCAGTGAGCCTAAAGCTAGAATACTTTTAACAACGCTCGGTACTCCTTTAAGGAAGTCATCGGGCTTTTTTTTGCCTGCAGAAAATGATTATGTCCTATAGCCTTTATTCAAAACCCTTTAGACCTCCAGCTGATCTTGTAAAAGATTTACAGGCTAAAGGGTTACGCATCAAAGACGTGAATAAAGCTGAGCGTATCTTGGCTGATATCAATTACTATCGCTTCAAAATATATCTTGTCCCTTTACAGAACAGTGGCTCGAAAATATTTAAGCCTAATGCGGTATTTGAAGATGCCGTACAGCTCTACCGTTTTGATGATGAGTTAAGGGATCTGCTATTCTCTGCCATTGGCCGTATTGAGATTAAACTACGATCAAAATTGGATCAGGTTGTCTGTTCTCATACACAGAACCCTTTTTGGTATTTAGATAAAGGGTTATTTGGTACTGGCTTTTACAATGTTGAATAATAATTACCTACCTGCCCATAAAAACCGGATTTACCTATGTATTGCAATGATGCATCACATTGATAATAACCTTGGTATGTCACTTGATTTGAAACATAAGTTACAAACTCTATTCAGTAAATATCCTATCGCTTTGCAACATGCTAAGGCTGCAGGTTTTCCACAAGACTGGGATAAAGACAGCTTCTGGGATTAGAATAATTCAGCGCTGGGTTTCGCGGTTTGTTTTACCGAGCTATCAGCACGATTGAAGAGCCGCTCTACCACAACCTACAAAAGCGATGCCATTGGGTTAGTACATTTAAATCAATGGGTTAAGTCTATTTTTAGTTCTCATCATTTCAGTAAAAGCACCCAAGCTAAACCAATCGGCACTTTTTTGCTTATGCTGTATCTGTGCTTTATTTACGGCTTTTGGTTGTGGAGATGGCTTCTTTCAGTCTGATATATCGGCTCTAATCTGATCGATTTGTCTTTCTAGCTTTGTCTTTGCCCTTCTAGCTGTATCTTTGTCTTGCCCTTAGCTTTTTCTACTTAAGCACTTTCTATAAATAGGCTATTTTTTGCTTATGCTTTAAAAAGGCTCGTAAGCCATTTTTTGCTTACTTCGCGACAAAAATCAGTCTAATAAAAAATAAATCCCTTTAAAATCAGACAGATAAATAAAAATAAAACTCTGGCATTGGCTTTGCAATTAGAGAGAGGACACTTTTTATAACAACCTCTGATTACAGAAGGGTACGAGCGATGACAATAACAAAACGTACTTTCATTAAGGGCCTGGGTCTTACTCTGGCGATGAGCACTGCATTTGGTGTGGCAGGTTTGGCTCAGGCGGCTGAGAAGCGCTCTTATATTTTGGCAACGGCCTCTACGGGTGGTACTTATTACCCTGTGGGTGTGGCGCTGGCGACGCTAAGTAAGGTAAAGCTGGAGCCTAAACATAAGATCTCTATGTCGGCTATTAACTCGGCAGGCTCCGGTGAGAACGTTAAGCTGTTGGGCGAAAACGAGGCTCAGTTTGCTATTTTGCAAGGTCTATACGGTGCTTGGGCTTGGAATGGCGAGGGTCGTTTAAAAAATACGGGCCCACAGAAGAATCTACGCTCGGTGACCATGCTGTGGCAGAACGTTGAGCAGTTTGTGGTTAAAAGCGATTACGCGAAAACCGGTACTATCGACGATATTAATGCCTTTGCCGATAAGAAGTTCTCCATTGGTAAGAAGAACTCAGGCACAGAAGGTTCCGGTCGTACTATTCTAGGCAATCTAGATGTAAATGCCGATGGTTTTAATCTAGCCCATATGGGTTACGGTGCTTCTGCGGATGCTCTGCAAAATGGCACCATTGAGGGTATGAATATCCCTTCTGGTGTACCGACGTCCGCTATTACCCGTGCCCATGCGGCCTTGGGTAGCGATATTACAGTACTGAACTTTACCGATGAGCAGATCAAAAAGGCCAATGGTAATTATCAGCTATGGACACGTTATACCATTCCGGCCAATACCTACCCAGGTCAAACCAAAGATATTCAGACCATGGCCCAGCCTAACTTTCTGGCAGTCCGTGATGATGTCTCAGAAAACGATGTCTACCTGCTGACCAAAACCGTTTACGAGAACCTACCTTTCCTAAATGGTATTCATAAGGCCACTAAAGCGATGGCTCTGGAAAAAGCCATTGCCGGTTTGCCTGTGCCTCTGCACTCAGGTGCGGCACGTTATTATCAGGAACAGGGTATTAATATCCCTGCACACCTGATCGCTAACTAGATTGGTTTAGTCGGTACGGTATCGGCTTGCGTGCCGTTTGTCTGATGCTGTACCGGCTGCCAATTTTATGTTCTGAGCCTGTTTATACCAATCCCGATAATTCCTTATAGATGAAAAATAAGGAAAAAGCGGATTACTCTAAGTGTGTTCGTAGGTTGTTATCATTAACAACTTATCGGGAATGGTATTATTTACGTTTCAATCGCCTGCAGGCTCAGTCTATTTTTTAGAGTTTATCATTTTTGATGACCCACGCTTTTAGGCTGCTGTTCTGAAAATGATGACTTCGAAGACGTTTTATATACGTTTTAAAAAGTTTAAAGCGCCTTTGAAGACAGCCTGAAACTCTCTGCATGACCCACTGAGCGATAATAATAATGACGACTGCAACCTCGGCATCGGATCAGGATGTCAGCCAGAAACTGAAAAGTCTGGAACTCACCCAACGCCCTGAGCAATCTCTCACTGGCCGTTTTGTTTATTGGGCTGGTGTGGTGTTTGCCATTGCACATATCTATTTTAATACTCTGGGCACTTGGTCTGAGCTGTATGTCTCAGCCATCCACTTTGGTGGTTTTGCTCTGATGTGTGCCTTGATGGTACCTATGATCAAACAGGGCACCGCCGCTCAGCAAAAATTGGCCTTAGTGTTGGATATTCTGCTGGGTATGGCGGCCATTGTCTGCGCCCTGTATCTGATCGGTTTTGAAGATGCCTTATATGACCGGGGGGTAAAATTTGCCCAGTGGGATTGGGTGTTTTCTGTCTGTGCCATTTTTATCGCTTTGGAGATGGCCCGACGTACCACTGGCTGGTTTATTCCTTGCCTGATTCTTACAGCACTGACCTATGTGTTTTGGTGGGGGCCTTATATTGATGGCATCTTTGGTTTTGCCGGTTTAAGCCTGGAAACCCTGCTGTATCGCTCTTATTTTTCTTCCGAAGGGATGTTTGGTCAGATCGCCCGTATCTCTTGGACGTATGTCTTTATGTTTATCCTGTTTGGCGCTTTTTTGGTCAAATCAGGGGCGGGGGATTTTATTATTGAGCTATCCCGCTGTGCGGCGGGCCGCTTTGTGGGTGGCCCCGGCTTTGTAGCGGTATTAGGTTCGGGTTTGATGGGGTCTGTATCCGGCTCATCCGTAGCTAATACGGTTTCAACCGGTGTGATTACTATTCCACTGATGCGTAAAGCCGGTTTTCCCGCACGTTTCTCCGCAGGTGTTGAAGCTGCTGCGTCTACCGGTGGTCAGTTGATGCCTCCTGTAATGGGTGCTGGTGCTTTTATTATGGCCTCTTATACTCAGATCTCTTATCTGGATATTATTGCCATTGCGGCACTACCTGCGTTGCTGTATTTCCTTTCGGTGGGCTTTTTTGTTCGTGTGGAAGCTAAACGCAGTCATGCCCATGCCATTGAAATTGATTCTCGCCCTATCGGTGAAGTGTTTAAAGAAGGCTGGCATTTCCTATTGCCATTAGTGGTGCTGGTTAGCTTGCTGATTTATGGTTTTACCCCGACTTATGCGGCAGGTATCTCTATTATCTCTGTGATCGCGTCCTCTTGGTTATCCCGTAACCCTATGGGCATTAAAGAGATTTTAGATGCCCTATCTCAGGGTTCTAAAAATATGGCAACTACGGCTATGTTACTGATCTCTGTGGGATTAGTCGTTAACGTCGTGGCTATGACAGGCATCGGTAATACCTTCTCCCTGATGGTGACAGAATGGGCCGGTGGTAGCCTGATGATCACAATTATCCTGATCGCTTTGGCTTCTTTGATTCTGGGTATGGGATTACCAGTAACAGCCGCCTATATCGTATTGGCGACACTATCCGCTCCAGCATTATATAACCTGATGGCTGAAAGTCGTTTGATTGATCTACTCGTTTCCGGTCAATTGCCAGAAGCGGCTCATATGATCTTTATGTTGGCCGCACCGGAAAAGCTCAGCCTGTTATCCGCCCCTATGAGCGAAGCGGATGCTATTAATCTACTCGCCCTGGTACCCGCAGACTTTATGGGCCAGTTGATGGATCAGGCCATGCCAGCAGAAACCCTGACCATGCTGCTGTTATCGGCTCATATGATTATCTTCTGGTTATCTCAGGATTCTAATGTCACACCACCGGTTTGTCTGACCGCTTTTGCCGCAGCCGCTATTGCTAAAACACCGCCAATGGCAACGGGCTTTACCGCTTGGAAAATCGCTAAAGGCCTGTATATCGTGCCGTTGCTGTTTGCCTATACCAATTTTATTGGTGGTACTACAGCAGAAGTACTGAGTATCTTTATCTTTGCAGTTTTTGGCTTGTATGCCTTTGTGGGTGTGATGGAGGGTTATCTGGAAGGCCCGTTGAATATTGTACTGCGCCTATTAGCCGCTGTAGCCACGATTGGTCTGCTCTGGCCACACGGTAATTTGCTGATTAGCTTGGCAGCATTGGCAATATTTATTGGCGTCTTTATGGCCAGTCGAAAAGCGGGAGACAAGGCTACACTGGCAGTGGAATAAATACGGATCGCATAATCATCGATCAAAAAACATCCTTGAATGCATAAAACAAGAAAGCCTCTGAGACAATATCGTGTCAGAGGCTTTCCTGTTTAGGCTAAAAATTAGTCCTTCTGATATTCCAAAAGGTCTCCCGGTTGGCAATCCAATATTTGGCAAATGGCCTCTAAAGTAGAAAACCGAACCGCTTTAGCTTTACCCGTTTTCAGAATTGATAGGTTTTGTTCTGTGATGCCGATCTGCTGAGCTAACTCATTGGAGCGCATTTTACGTTTTGCCAGCATGACATCTAGATTAATTACAATCGCCATAGTCCGTCTTAACCCTCTAACTCACGGAAATTAAACCGTCAAAGCTCGTTCAACTTCCAATTCAACAGCCTCTTTCATCACTCTAGCAATCAAAAGTACCACAATACCGATCAATAAATTCCCCAGCTCAACGGAACCCATCTCTGCAACAATGACACGCTGCCCTTCAGGATTACTAAAAGAGATCACTAAGCTTAATAATGGCGTAAACAGCAGATTGGCGAATACCAAACCAATCAAACCTTTCCCTAGCTGCTGGAAACATTGAACATTATCTCGGGCAAATACAGTTCCCTGCTCGTATAAAGTAAATAAACGCTTCAAGGAATTCAGAATATAAAGCACCGCCCCTAAAGGAAGTATGCTAATCAAAATGCCTAATCCTATACTGATAACCGTTAAATCTGCTTGATTCCGCGCAGGTAATTCAACCTTGAAACCTTCTGGCAGAGAATTAAACATCAACCAAAACAACACGGTAAAAACAGGTATCAGCCAGATGAGTCCAGTAAAAAGAATACGTAACTTCCGACTACCTGATTGAATCTTGAGCATATTTTCCTGACTCATCGTTTTTCACTCCTATCTATTATTCGGTTAACAGAACTCTACAAGACTGAAGACTCAAAAAACAGCCATTAATTATCGAAAAACAATAATTAATTAAACAAAAAAGGCAAAAAGACATTAACCTTATGAACCAAAAGAAAAAATTCTGCAGATAACATTCTACGAGGCTTTAAGAGGGCTCTTAATCTGCACGGGTTGAAGCTTCGCTTAAAAGGCAACGATAAAGTGCCTTAGCAGCAGGGCCAGTGAGTCCGGCTTTAGGTAAGGTGATATGCAGAGGTACCTGATATTGAGAACCACCTTCCAAGGGCAAGCGTACCAATGACTGGCTGCTTTGAGATGGATTGTTAAAGTGCTGTTTTTCTAATTCAGCCAACATATGCTCAGGTAATCGGCAAAACCCTAACCCGGCTTGTACAGCGGTTATGGCGTGATCAAAATTATCCACCGTGATACGTCGCTGAGCTTTTAACCATCCTACATCCTGTTTGACCTGAGCCTCATTCTCCCCCAAATCTCGAATCACAATCTGTGTCTCTACCAATAAATCTTCCATGCACACTTGTTCTCTATGGGCCAAGGTATGCTGAGCAGAAACTACAGGAATCATGGTCACAGTCCCAAAGGCTTCGGCTAAATGGTTCGTCACCGGAAGATTGATAATAGCGATATCCGCCTCTTGCTCTGTCACAGCACTTTGAGTACCCGATAAAGAAGTTTCCCGTATATGAACCGAAGTGCCTTTGTTGTGGCTCATAAATTCTGACAGAGGGCTATATAGCCACTGACGATTACAGAGATGGTCAATGGTCACCGTGATATCCGACTCCACATTTTGAGACAGTTGCAGGGCAATATCTTCCAGACCTCTGGCCTGTTCCAGCATAGGTGTGGCTCGACGCAGTAAAGCTTTCCCTTCCTCTGTGAGTACCGCTCGACGCCCCTGAATACGCACTAAAGGCACACCGATTTGATCTTCCAACTTGCGGACGGCATATAAGAGAGTGGTATGGCTTTTATGCAACTTTTGAGCAGCCGCTTGAATACTACCCGCCTTATCCACTTCAAGAAGCGTGAGCCATTGTTCCAATGTTGTTTTTAGCTTCATAGCCTTACCTGTTACTTAACAGTCAATTTTTTACACAGTTTATCGTGATTTTTTGAACTTTTATCTCAATTTTTTAGAGATAAGATAGTGGCTATTCATTACGGAAAACGTCTCCCACTCGATAGATATAAGCAGAGCTGACCGTTATTTCCAAAACCCTTTAATCAAGATAAACAGAGGTATCCCCATGAGCAAAAAATTACTACAAGTGGATTTTTCTTTTCCAGGGCCTTTTGGCCAAGAGATGGCTTCAGCATTAACAGGATTGGCTGAATCCATTAATCAGGAACCAGGAATGATCTGGAAAATCTGGACAGAAGATGCGATCAATCAACTCGGCGGCGGTATCTACCTCTTTGAAGATGAGGTAACCGCCAATGCTTATTTGAATATGCATACTGCAAGACTAAAAGAGATGGGTATACCCGAAGTACGAGGCAAAATATTTGATGTGAATTCAGCTCTGACAACCATTAATCACGGGCCGGTATAGCGGAATGGATCGAAGGGAGTCGATCCTATTTCTACAAACAACTTATCACAAACAAACCAAGTAACGGGTAAAACAAACACTAGCCCAGAGGTACAACATAATGAGTTTTGAATATTTTCTGCAAAATTAATCGCCTAGAAAATTAAGCAGATCGGTATCTCAAATATACCGGCATAAACCCCTGTTCATTTGCAATACAGCCTTAGGATTCCAACAGCTTAGCCTCATCCCACCAGGCATCCATCTGCTCCAGAGAAACATCATCAAAGGTTAAACCCGCTTCACTCAGCTTATGCTCAATAAACTGAAAGCGGGATTCAAACTTACGATTCGTGCCACGCAAAGCCGTTTCCGGATCTTGTTTTAAGAAACGAGTCAGATTGGTTGCAGCAAAGAGCACATCACCGTACTCTTTTTGCGCCGCTTGCAGATCACCTTCGGCTAGGGCCTCTTTTACCTCATCCAGCTCTTCATGGATTTTATCCAATACACCAGAGATATCCGGCCAATCAAATCCTACTTTAGAGGCGCGTTTCTGCAACTTAGCGGCTCGACTCAAGGCCGGTAAGGTTGTGGGTACATCGGCGAGAATAGAAGGGTTTTCCTCGGTAATGCCTTTTTCCGCTTTTTCCTGAGCTTTAATCTCTTCCCAACGGTGTTTGACCTCTTGCTGACTGACCTCAGTTTTTTCTTCAGAGTTATCAGTCTCACCTTCAGCCATATCCGCAGGTTTACCGGGGTAAAGCTGGCCATCATCAAATACATGGGGGTGACGACGTACCATTTTTTCCACCAGCCCATGCACCACATCATCCAGCTTAAACCAGCCCTTTTCATCGGCCATTTGCGCGTAATAGATCACTTGAAACAGTAGATCACCCAGCTCATCTTTTAGATGAGACCAATCTTCCCGCTCAATGGTATCCGCTACCTCATAAGCCTCTTCTAAGGTGTAGGGTACGATAGTGGCAAATGTTTGCTCTTTGTCCCATGGGCATCCGGTTTCAGGGTCACGCAAACGGGCCATTAGATAGGTCAGATCCTGAACAGAATAATGTTGGCTCATGGGGGACTCCGGCAATCAAAATTGTAAACACTTAAGGGAATGTCAAAACAGCAGATCATACCATGTTCAAAGAAAGGCCTACTGTCTTTACTTAAGGGAATGTCTAGAAGTTAAACACACCTAGAGAGACTCTGAAGAAGTACTTTATGGCTCAGGTTTCTAAAGGCTCCCTAGGAAACCTATAAACTCCAATCCGATTCGCAATAAACCAGATGTGCAGCAGGTTCTTGTTCTAACAGCAGCGGAGTACCCGGTTTAGCCGTCATATACTGGGCTAGTCGGTGACTATCCTCTTGCTGCCAAAGTGCTGGCAGTTGCTGACGGAACTCCTGTAATACACGAACCGCTTGTGCCGGTTGGCCTGCTTCATACCAGGCTCTGGCAAGATAGCTGGCTTGCAGACGGGTACTCAAGGGCTCATCTTCCATAGCGATAACGGCGGCGTAATTTTTCTGTTCCAGATAAATACGCATCATAGAATAGCTGGCATAACCAAAGGTGATCGGCATCTCAAAGGCTTGGTTCAACTGTTTTGCCTGAGCAAGATAATCCAAAGCTACGTCATACTCTTGTAAGTCACTATAAGCCCAACCCAAAAAAATCAGCGCACTGGTTCGTAGTAAAGGTTCCGACTGTTGCTTGATGACATTTTTTAGCTGCACAATCGCTTGCTCTAACATGGCTTTATTCTGACCATGACGACCCAGAGCACTTTGATCCAACCCTTGATCCAACGCCGAAAATGCTAAATAAAAGCGGGTATAACTGAGTAGATTATTCGCTCCCAGTTGTTTTACGAGTTGATCCGCTTCAGCAAAATAGTGATGGGCAATTTCCCCCTGATGCAGTTGCATCTGGTAAAAGCCTGCATATATCAACGCCTGAGCCAGCTCATAGGGTTGCTGCAATTGTCGATACAGGGTAATCGCTTGTTCCAGAGCCTGTTCACGTTGTTTCAGGGGTAAAATATAATTCTGCGCAATCGCCAGCTGAGTGGCCGCGATCATGGGTTTATTCCCCAGTTGTTGGTAAAAATTCAGCGCCTTTTGCAGATGCTTCTGATTTTTACGCAGGTCATTTTCTGGACTTTTTTCTAGCCCCTCATTGGTAGGGTTACCTAAATAAAATAGATTTTCGGCCTGAGTTTGTAGCTCACTGCTATTAGCAGCCAGTTGATCAGCCTTAACTAACCAGTGTTGATGTTCCTGCCACTGCATTTCTTGCCAAGCCAGCCTCGCTCTAAGCCGATAACTGCGAGCCATTTGGCTACTATCAGCAGAGGCTTCTGCGTCAACAATAGCTTGTTCTATCCGCTGTTCTCTATCATCCGCTCCCCGCCGAAAAGCCAGTTCGCTTTTCCAGTAAGAAGTAAACGCTTTCAAGCCTGCATCTTGGTTCAGGGCCTGGTCAGAGATATCCGCCAATTGTTGTTCTGCGTTATGCCACCGCCCTAACAAAAGCTCACTTTGTGCCTGCCAGGCTTGTGTCCAAGCTGCATCCGGTTCCAAAATTGAACTCGCCTGAAAATACTTTTGCGCCTGAACAGCCCCTTGGGTTTGTAAGCTATGGATACCCTCCGCCATTGCTTGAGCCGCAATAGGATCTTTCGTTTGATAGATTATATTGTCCTCAGATTTTTTCTGTTCCGGTTGTAGCAGATAAATCAATTGTTGCGCCACAGAGGGTATCGCAGCCGGTAGAGAAGAATAGCTAATACTGCCTTGTTGAGTACGCCCATCCCCATAGATAAGCTGAAAATCTAAGACTTGCTGCCCCTTGTGCAACCGAACACTGGCAAATAAGGCGGCATTTAAATTATGACTGTTGAGCAAACTGCGGATATGCACCGGCAGTGCAGGCCAAGTCAGTTCTGCGGTTAATAGCAGATGATTGCCCGTTGCAGGAGAAACGATCTGTAAGGGATAACGGCGTTTCAACTCTATCGCCAACATATCCGATAAGCCTAACTCCAGCCAAGCCATATTGCTGTCATCCGTGGCGTTAATAAAAGGCAAAACTAACAGGGAGTCTTTGGTTATTGATTGGCTATTTTTACTCTGCTTTTCACTGGGTAAGCTTGCTTTAACAGGATCAGAAATCAGCCTATCCGGTAAAAAAACAATCATCACAGCGGCTAATATACAGACCGCAATGGCCAATAGAATAGAAGTACGTATGGGGAAATATTTTTGCTTCGTACTCTGACTTTCGCTTTCTTTTTTAATCGGTTCAGCAACGATATTTGGCTCTGGTTCTGACGCTATCTCCGATGGCAGAGATTCGAATGACGCACCTGATTCATCCAATTTATCTTTTTCAATAAACGCCGTGGTCGAGGGTACGTTCTGCTCAGCAGGATTGAGCTCTTGCAACTCACAAATCCACTGGTAACCCCGTTGTGGATAGGTACGAATAAATATCGGTTGTTGCGCTTTATCTCCCAGAGCTTTGCGCAATTCCCTAATGCTTTGAGTCAAAGCATTTTCCCGATAATCGCCGTGCTCCCATAACTCACTTAACAGCTCATCTTTACTGATAATCCGATCATGATGCTCCAGTAAATAGCTCAGCAAATTGGCCACTTTATGCCGCAGCTGTATTTCATTTTGTAGCCGATTTCCCCGAGAATCTGAGGTTGGATTATCCAGATAGAGGCAACCTTTTTGACTATCAAACTGGAATTGAGCGAACTGATACAGGGGCATAAGAGTCTTCTGATTACCGATTAACCGCAAAATGCTGAACAGATCCAATCAATAGCTAGTACTGACTATAACGGAGGGCTCGCGCATAAATTCATAAGAAATTTTACGTGAAATACACTCAGACTTACAGTAAACACTCAACTTAAAACAACGAAGTAACTAATTGATATCAAAGGAAAAATATAAATTTCACTTTGATTTCATCTCGATTTTACCCTCATTTCATATTTGTCATTTTCTACCAGGGTATAACTGCTCCCACTTTTTGAGTGCTTTTAAAACATGCCTTCATGGCAGAGGTCATAATGGAATCAATCATTCAATCCGCACTGATGGCAGACCAACAATCTTTATTTATTGTTGGGGTTATCTTTGTCACGGGCTTGCTCACCAGTCTGACACCCTGTGTTTATCCCATGCTACCCATTACCGTTTCGGTTATTAGTAGTCAGGCAAAAAACAAACCACAGAGCATTCGTTATTCGTTTGTGTATGTCTTAGGACTGGCACTGGTATACAGCCTGCTTGGCATAATCGCAGCCAGTACTGGCCAGTTGTTTGGCACCGTAGCCAGTCATCCAGTCACACTCATAATCGTGGGTATTTTCTGTTTATTAATGGCGGCTTGGATGCTGGGGTGGTTGAGCTTTTCTGGCAACCTTGCTTTACCTAATCTGACGTTTTCTCGCCCTTGGTTGAATGTCTTTATTGCTGGTTGTTTATCCGGCTTGGTCATGGCCCCTTGTACATCTCCAGTACTAGGCATGCTGTTGATGTATGTCGCGGCAAAAGGCGATCAATTATGGGCCGCTCTGCTGATGTTTGTGTTTGCTTTTGGCATGAGTGCACTACTGATTATCGCTGGCTCAATATCCGGCACCCTCTCTACTCTGCCCCGTTCGGGACACTGGCTCAATATTACGAAATGGCTAATGGCTTCTTTGATGTTTGCAGCCGCTTTCTATCTGTTTTATCAAGCAATTTAACCAACTTATCAAGCAATTTAATCTGGAGATACTAATGAAAAAAACCATTCTTACAGGCATAAAACATCTGACTGGCAGCCTGCTATTAGCTTCTGTTGCGGTCAATGTTCAGGCGGGGAGCCCAGTCACTGGAAGTACCAGCCTAGGGAATGCCGCACCGGATTTCAACGCAACCACGATTACCGGAGAAGCCTTTAATCTATCGGACTATAAAGGCAAAAAGCCGGTTTATCTAAAATTCTGGGCGACCTGGTGCAGCTACTGCAAAGCAGAAATGCCTCACTTGAACAGTATCAAGCAAAATTACGGTGATGATATTCAGATCGTCACCATTAATGTTGGCATGAACGATTCAATCAAGAATATTAACCACTTTTTCCAAAACCAGGGTTATCAATTACCGACAATATTTGACCAAAAAGGTGAGCTGACCAGCCGTTATGGTGTTGTGGGAACCCCTCACCATATATTGATTGATCGTGAAGGGAAGATCGCTTACCGCACCTTTCTGGCCACCGATCAGCTGGATCAACAAATTAAGGACTGGGCCAACAACAAGGTCTCATTTAATGGGATATCGAGCACAAAATATCAGGATGATTTGGTGAGAGTGACTCCGATAAACAAGCCTAACAACCAAAGCGATAAAACAACGTCTTTATGGCACTCAGCGCCTGCACAGCAATCTCTGATTACAGGAGCGACACTATGATCATCCCTCTGACCCGCCCATCTTCATTGCAATATTTAACGGCTCTGGGAGTGGCTTCTGCTTTACTAACAGGCTGTAACAACCTGCCGCAGATATCGGAACAAGGAAGCGTCGAGGCAAATAGTGCCTTAGCAGCCGTAATAAACGATCAATATGAGCGCAGGCTCAACTCGCTTGATAACTTCCCTGAAAAACAGGCTGGCGTTGAGGCGAATAGCACCTTATCTGTACGAGTAAATCACCAAGATATTAATGAGCAAGCTGAACTTAAAACTTTCCAAGGCGATACGATTCAACTGCAAAAGAACAAAATTTCTCACTTGGTCTTTATGGATATTTGGGCCAGCTATGGCGGTGAAGGTGCAGAAACAGACGTTGCTCAACTACCAGAGCACTTTCTTAAACGCAGCCAACAAATATGGGTTCAACCCGAGATAAATGTCACCCCCGCTCAAATGGCGGAGTTTCAAGGTTATTACCCTCAGGTTACGCCTTTTGTATTGGATAAAAGCTTTAAACTAATGCGCGCTAATGGCGTATGGCAATCTCCTTATCACGTATTGCGGGAAGGGGATAAAACCCTATATGCCGGTGACTTCTCCGGTTTGAAGCGTTATTTGAATATTGCCGAAGGGACAGAGAGTACAAATAATCAGATAACACAATCCACTGAGGGTTCAGAGGCACAGGAGAAATCTGCCAAAGCCAATAAAACCTATCAGAAACTGAATATCGGAGATATTGCCCCCAAATTCATGGGCACGACACTTAAGGGAAAAACGATCGACTTACAGCAACCATTGAATAGCTTAGATAACAAACCCGTCAGTCTGGTATTTGTCGATTCCTTATGCCCAATGCCTCACTTCCCCGGCTGTGAACAGAAACTCGCTCAACTCAACAAGAATATATCTGCATCGCCAAATCGCCAATGGATTGGAATCGTCAGTTCCTTTTATGTTGATCAAGACTTCGTCAGCGGTTTTGCAGAGCGGTTTAAGCTGCAACTGCCTCTGATTTTTGACCAAGATAACCAGATTTTTGAACAGTACGGTGTCCATGCGACACCCTACCAAATCGATATCAGCCGCAATGGGACGATCCAATCAAGAGGAGATCTTATGAACTAATACAGAGCCAAACAAAAAATTTCGATACACACTAAGCCTGCCCGGCCAGAGTATATATCGCTCCTTTTGTAGAGAAATTTTTGGGTGTTTAGCTTGCTAATCGTTAGAGAAAAAACAGGCAATCCGAGAGGTTTGTCTGTTTTTTTGTTTCCGGGTCTGCTTTACGCGTCCTCCCAAAACTCTGCCCTATTTGATACAAGATAGCGCTTAACCCCTATTGCACACCTAACGACTCCATCAGATAAAGTATGCCACAACCCGTAGCCACCATTACCAAAGTAAAACCCAAGTTAACCGATAAGATATCCCGTGGCTTGGTATGAAAACGGGCCTGCAAAATAAAGCTTAAACCGCTAAAGGTACTACCGGACATGGATAGTGCCGTAGCCAAGACATAAGCCACCGCCATCAACGTAGGAGTTGTCGTAACATCTGCCAACAAACCGGCAAAGATCGCCACCACGGCCAACTGATGTAACCCCACATGGGCCAGAAAGACCACTGCACACAACACCATAGACGCCACAAAAGCATTGGTTTCGGTAAAAGGCAGTGCGATCAAACCAACACTAATACAAGCCTTAACGCCACCGGCCAAAATACCTGCCGCTAGAAACAGCGAGATCTCAGCCCGAGCATCCGCCAGTTTCGTGGTGATATGCCGCCCCAAAGTCCCCATACTGGACACCGGCCCCTGCTGAAACGACACCAAAGCCAAGGGAGTCAAAATCGCAATACTGGATACCACCGCCACCGTGGGCAAATCAGGATAAAAAGCCGTTACCGCCAAGACACAAACCATCATCACTATCGGTAGAGTCAAGGTCGAGGGTTTTAATGGATAACCATCATACCGAGCCAGTTGCTGTGGATAACGTAAACGTGCCTCCAAGAGACACAACAACAACCCCAGCACCGCCAAAGAAATAGAATACGGATAAATACTATACAACTCCGCCCCCGGCACTTGCTCCAATACCAAAGCTAGAATACTGAGAAACGGCGACCACAACACCGCCAGACCAAAACCCCGTGAGAGAATCATCTGGGATAAGGCATCCACCCGCTCATTACGCTTAACCTGATCCCCCACCATAATCACCGATGAGAAGTTAGCAATAGCAGAAAATAGATGCATACCACCCAAGGTAAACGAGAAACTGCTCAGCCCACGCATCTCACCACTGCGCTCTAACCGGGTTGCCAGACTGATAAAATTGACCGCCGTCAGTAGCATCAATAACTTAAGATGCTCCCCCAACAGATCCAACAAAGCCAAATCACTGCCCTGCCACCAAGCCCATAACGCAAAAGCAAAACCAATACCTGCCAGAATCGAGATCTGCTTACGCTGGCCCAGCTTTAACCGAGGCAACTCAAACAGAACAAACAGACAAGCCAGCACAGTGGCAATCTCAGCGGCGGATACCAGCTGGAACGTATCCAACAACGCTAACAAGCACATGGCAAATAACAGAAGGCCGGTCATTTTCATGGAAGGTAACGAATGACGGACATAAGACGTTAGAGCAGGGAGCATAGGAAATCACTACTTTAGTTAACATGTTAACTAAATAGTGTAATCAATCAAATCGCGGAAAGCAAAGAGGATAAATGGTACGCTCAGGAGAAATAATAACAAAGAGAAAAGCTTATTTTTATCTGATAAAATCATCGACCAAATACCATTCGATAAATACATTTATATTTTAGGTATAGAGCGAATAGCCTTAAGGGTGCTTTAAGAAAGGGGGGGAGGAGATTTTTTAATATAAAAACCTGTTTCAAGTTTGTCTAAACAGTCAATTATTAGATTATACACACTAAAATAAAACACTCGAATCATTCAATATCATTATATTGATGCTCTATAAAAACATTTAAACATAGCTTACCCCGCCAGAGAAAATCGATAAAACAAGCAGATAAACCCTTACACCTAAATGGAACTCTCTTGCTTTCAAGCTAAAATGTTTACAAAACCAACAACAAACCGCTATCAACGGGTTACAGTGCCTTACATTGATAAAACCGATAGAATTTTTTGTATAAAATACTTCTCTCTACTTTTACTATCAAACCAAAAATATTAGACAACCCTTATTCTTAGTGAAAGATATAATCAATGGCCTACAAAAACATCTAGAGACAATAAATGTCTCATCGAAAAATCCAGAGAAGTCATATTTTATTTAAAAAAAATTTTAAAACAAATTTACGACACTTTGTAGCCGATCAAAAAATCAAATTCGATCAGGAAAACAACAACAAAGCACCAAAATAAAAAACAAAAAAATCAAACACCGAGTACTACCATCGGCTGACAAATGGGTAACTTTAATAATTTATTCATCCTGCCAAATTGCCACCAAATCTACAGCTCAGCCAATATCTCCTCTGACTAGAGAAAAATGAATATCAATGAAAAATAGTTAACGATCAACCTTATTTAATCAAAAGAATATTTTTATTCTCTCAGAATAAATTCACACACAAGTACACTTGTAACAAAAAATTACGTATTAACCTCACCCCTGATAAAACCAAAGACCTAGCCACAATTACGACATCCATAGACGTGACATATAGTGTCGCTTTAATCAACAGGCTATGACAGCGATACAAAAAATGTATAATCGCATATCAACACAATACAAATGGGGTAAATGACCTGGTACTTATAATCAATAATTAGCTAAGCTGGTATTTCACCATTCTCCGAGAAAATTAGACTTTAAAATTGAGACAACATATTGGATAAACATCTATATTTGCATTAGCAAATATAATGTAATCCCCCTTTGCACTGTCTTAAAAAGCATTTTCCCGTCCCAAACAAGTGAATACCAGAAACAAGACTAGTTGATGCAAATATGGATATATTTAAGCAATGGAATTGCTATAAAAAAGCTGATATCAAACAGCTTTTCATCTAATTCCCTACGTACCTGTAAGAGTAAAAAGCCTCATAGATAGGTTCTCTTATCCTGCTTAAATATTCAGAACACTCCATTAACATAAAGTAAAGAAAAGACCTTTACTTTTTGGTTAACGCTTTCATCAATTCAGTTATTAATTATTGATTAATACTTTGATCCAGATCATTTATCCATTTTTTGTGCTTCATGACTCATTCCTAGGTACTGCGCTAATAAGCAGCGGGAATGTTTAATTATATTAAGCAAAGGAAAAGAACGGATATCTTATGCAAGAATCAACTTCTATCTACACAGACTTTGGCTACGGCAGTGGCATTGTCTTAATCAATGATTATGACAACACCGGTAATCAGAGAACGTTTGGCAGCATTGCTTTAGACAGTAATCAGATCAGCCAAAATGATCTGAGACTGGAACTACGTGGTATGGATCTGGTTTTGGTGTTATTGCAGGATGGTGAACCATCCGGCGATATGCTGATCATGATGCAGGCGGCGTTCTACCCGAACCTGCGCGTCAATGATATTTCGCTGGGTGAGCAGACCATTCCATTTTCCGAAATGCCAGTTTACCGTGCAGGTACTGAGGGTAATGACTACCTGACGACTCTGCCGGGCATGGCTGGTGAGTTCCATGGTGGTGCCGGAAACGACTACCTGTTTGGTGACACGGGTGTGGATCACTACCACTTCAATGCCGGTGACGGTCAGGATGTAATCCGTGACTTTGGCGCAGAAGACGGTGAAAGTGAGGACCGTGTATTCTTCGGTGAAGGCATTGACCCTGCCGATATCACCTACCGTGAAGAAGGCAACAACATCATTCTGGAAGTTGCCGGTACCACGGATACCCTGACATTAGAAAATGCGCTGATGCACGACCGCTTCAAGGTTGAACTGTTTGAGTTTGCCTCAGGGGAAGTGCGCAGTATTGAGCAGCTGAAAATCGGTGAAAACAGCGATTACGTTTACAACCGTGGCGACGGTACCGTTGAACTAACCATTGACGAAGCCTTCAATCCAGAAGCCGGTGTTAATGACCAGATTCTCTTTGGTATCGATATCGATGCTGATGATATTCGTTTAACCCTGGAAGGTAACGATTATATCATCAACGTGGTTCAGGATGGTGGCCGCCCAGGCGAAGACCGCATTATCCTAAAGGATGCGTTTAATACCGATTTCCATCTTAATAATCTGACCTTTATCGATGGCAATCAAGAAGAGTACTCGGCCCTTGAGCTGTACCGCTACGGTACTGAAGGTACCGACTGGATGATCGCTGCGACTGATCGCGTCAACCACTTTGTCGGTGATGCCGGTGATGATTTTCTGGCCGGTGTTTATGGTCATGCCGCGGTATTTGAAGGCGGTCAGGGTAATGACCATATGCGCGGCGAAGGTCAAGCAGATAGCTATATTTTCAATCTGGGTGATGGTCAGGATACGATTCGTGATATTGAAACCTTTGTGGGTTTTACCGGTATATCCATCAACGACCGCATTGTGTTTGGTGAAGGCATCACCCCTGAAGATATTATCTACAAAGAAGAATTAAGTGATGTCATTTTAGAGATTGCCGGTACAACAGATTCTATCCGTATACAGGATGCTCTACTGAGCGACCGTATGGCCATTGAATGGGTACAGTTCTCCGATGGTGAGATCTATACCGTGGATCAATTCAAAGATGATGATACTGAAAATGGTGGTAAGGGTGGCCACAACGGCAGTGGCCGAGAAGATCCCAATGACCCCGATGATCCGATCGATAATGGAGACTCTCCATACAACGTTCACCGGGGCGATGGTGATATCACCATCACAACAGCCGGTGACTGGGACGACCTGCGTTTTGATGACTCCATCGCTAACAACGATCTGCGTGTTAGCGTAAGCGGTACAAATATCATTATCCATGTTCAGCTAAACGGTATGGATACCAGCGATCAAATTACACTGGTTAACGCCGTTTATAACACGGACATTATCCAAAATTTCATCTTTGTAAACGACCCCGAGCAGACTTTTGCTCAGTTCTTGGTTCAAGAAGGTTTCTTTGCCTGCACACCAGGTTGCGGCAACGTTATTATTGATGATGGTGATTTTACTCAGATCGTTTTTGATAACGATGCTGTATATAACGATATTAAGGTCACCCTGAGTGGATCTGATCTGATTCTGACGATTCTAGTAGATGACGAGCCTTCTACTGATTCCATCACTCTGATCAATGCCATTTATAATACTGATATTATTCAGAACCTGTATTTTGGCGATGGCAATCACCACACTCTGATAGAGTTAATTGAAGATCAAGGCTTCTGCTTCTTCCACACCGGTGATGATACTAACCCTATGATTACGGATGGGGATTACACTCAGATCATCTTCGACACCGATATCGTGCATAACGATATCGATATCACCATTGATGGCAGTCATATCATCATTAATGTATTGGTCGAGGGTGTGGATAATGGCGACCATATCACTCTGGTCAACGCCATGCACAATCTAGACATTGTGCAAAACCTAATTTTTGATCTGGACGATGATTTAACGCTGGTACAGCTACTTCAACAAGAAGGTTTCTTTATCTGCGCCCCAGGCTGCGGCGATGTGGTAGTCAACGATGGAGATTACACACAGGTGATCTTTGATAACGATATTATCTACAACGATATCGATATCACTCTGGATGGCTCTGATCTGATCCTAAATATTCTAATTGATAACGAACCTTCCGATAATAGCATTACGCTGGTCAATGCGATCTATAATACGGATCTGATTCAGAACTTTTTCTTCGCTAATGGCGATCACTATACTCTGATCGAAATTATCGAAGCCCAAGGTTTCTGCTTCTTCCACACCGGAGATGACATCAACCCTGTCATTAATTACGGTGATTACACTCAGATTATCTTTGACAACGATATTGTCCATAACGATATTGATATCACCATCAATGGCAGTGATATTGTCATTAATGTCTTAGTCGATGGTATCGATAACGGTGACCATATTACTCTGGTTAACGCTGTCTATGACCTGGATATTATTCAGAACCTGATCTTTGATCTGGATGATGACCTAACATTAATTCAGCTACTACAACAGGAAGGAATCTTTGTTTGTGCTCAGGGCTGTGGCGATATCACGGTCAATGATGGCGACTACAGTCAAATCATATTTGCCGATGGTATTTTCGGTAACAACGTCGTTTTCAATGATATTGATATCACATTAAATGGCTCTGATCTGATCCTTAACGTCATGGTCAATAATGAGCAATCCGGTGATAGCATCACTCTGATCAATGCCATTTATAACACTGATTTAGTACAGAACTTTTTCTTCGGTGATGGTACTCAGATGACCTTGGTAGAGATCATAGAAGCACAAGGCTTCTGTTTCTTCCATACAGGTGACTTTACCAACCCCGTGATTAACGTGGGTGATTACACTCAGATCATTTTTGATAACGACATTGTGCATAACGATATTGATATCACCATCAATGGTAGTGACATCATCATTAATGTATTGGTTGATGGTGTCGACAACTATGACCATATCACTCTGGTTAATGCCGTAAATAATCTGAATATCATACAAAACCTGATTTTCGATCTGGATGACAGCCTGACATTATCTGAGCTTCTGCAGCAGGAAGGTATCTTTGTCTGCGCACCTGGCTGTGGTGGCGTCACTATTAATGACGGTGATATTACTCAGGTTATCTTCGATAACGATATCATCTACAACGATATCAATGTCACCCTAAACGGTTCTGATCTGATTCTGAATATCTGGATCGATGGCGAACCATCCGGTGATAGCATTACGTTGATTAATGCAATCTATAACACGGATTTGGTACAGAACTTCCACTTTGGCAACGGTGATAGCTATACCCTGATCGAGATTATCGAAGCTCAAGGCTTCTGCTTCTTCCATGCTGGGGATGATATCAACCCTATCATCAATGCTGGAGATTACACCCAGATTATCTTTGATAACGACGTTGTACATAACGATATCGATATCACTATTGACGGTGACAATATCATCATTAATGTTCTGGTCGATGGTGTGGATAACGGCGATCACATTACTCTGGTCAATGCTGTCAATAATGCCTCTATTATTCAAAACCTAATCTTCGATCAAGACGATAGCATTACTCTGATTCAGCTATTAGTACAAGAGGGTTACTTCGTTTGCACTGCAGGTTGTGGTGATGTCGTCATTAACGATGGAGACTTCACACAAGTTATCTTCGATAACGACGTGGTATACAACGATATTAATGTGACGGTGAACGGTTCCGATCTGGTTCTGAACATTGAAATCAACGGAGAACCTTCCGGTGATAGCATCACGATTGTCAATGCGATTTATAACACCAGTCTGATTCAAAACTTCTACTTCGGTGAAGGCGAAACCTATACCCTGATTCAGATTATTGAAGCTCAAGGTTTCTGCTTCTTCCACGCCGGAGATGATATCAACCCAATCATCAATAATGGTGATTTTACCCAAATTATTTTTGATAACGATATTACTCATAATGATATCGATATCGCCATCAATGGCAGCGATATCATCATCAATGTATTGGTCGATGGTGTTGATAACGGCGATCACATCACGTTAGTGAACGCTGTGCATAATCTATCCATCGTGCAAAATCTGATCTTCGATCAGGACGATAGCATCACACTTATTCAACTATTAACACAGGAAGGTTACTTCGTTTGTGCCCCTGGGTGTGGCGACGTTGTTATTAATGATGGTGATTTCACACAAATCATCTTCGACAACGATGTCGTATATAACGATATTGATATCACATTGAATGGTTCTGATCTGATTCTAAATATCTGGGTCAACGGAGAACCTTCCGGTGATAGCATTACACTGGTTAATGCGATCTACAATACCGATCTGATTCAGAACTTCTTCTTTGGTAACGGTGATACTTACACTCTAATCCAAATCATCGAAGCTCAAGGTTACTGCATCTTTATTGCTGGAGATGAGATCAATCCAATCATCAATGATGGTGATTTCACGCAAATTATCTTTGATAACGACATCAGTATTAATGATATTGATATCTCTATTAATGGTAGCGATATCATTGTTAATGTTCTGGTTGCCGGGCAAGACAATGGCGATCAAATCACCCTGATTAATGCAGTATACAATACCGACATTGTACAAAATCTAATCTTTGCTAACGGCGATAGCATCACAGTTGTACAACTGCTTGAGATGGAAGGCTTCTTTGTCTGTGAGCCTGGCTGCGGTGATGTGGTTATTAACGATGGGGATTATACGCAGATTATCTTCGATAATGATGTGGTCTATAACGATATTGATATCACAGTAGACGGTTCCGATCTGATCCTGAACATTATGATCGCGGGTGAACCTTCCGGTGACCGCATTACATTAGTCAATGCCATTTATAACACCACTCTGATTCAGAATTTCTTCTTCGGTAATGGCGATCACTACACTCTGATCCAAATTATTGAAGCTCAGGGCTTCTGCATCTTTATTGCAGGCGATGAGATCAACCCAATCATCAATGCCGGTGATTTCACGCAGATTATCTTTGATAACGATATCAGCATTAACGATATCGATATTGAGATTGATGGCAGTAACATCATCCTTAATGTATTGGTGAATGGTGCGGACAATGGTGACCAAATCACGCTGGTCAATGCTCTGCACAATACCGATATTATTCAAAACATCATCTTTGCTGACGGTACAGAGTACACCGTAGCGCAGATCTTAACATTTGCAGGTATCCACTACTGCCAGCATGGCGGCGGCAATGTCATTATCAATGAAGGTGATGTTACTAAGATCATCTTTGATAATGATGTCACGTACAATGATATCGATATCTCTATCGATGGCTCCAACCTGGTTCTGAATATTCTGATCGATGGCGAACCTTCCGGTGATAGCATCACCATTGTGAACGCCCTATTCAATCCAACCCTATTGGATCAACTGATCTTCCCGGGTTATATCTCAACGCCACCGGCCCTGTTGATACAAATTATGATGGCTCTGGCGGATGTCGGTATTTATTACCATGATCACAAAGCCACAGGCCTAGATATACCAACGGTGATCAATGCCGGTGATTTCACCCAAATTATCTTTGATGACGATATCAGCTATAACGATGTGGCTATCTCCATCGATGGCGGCGACATCATTATCAATATCCTGGGTGATGCGGGCAGTACCGGTGATGAAATCGTGCTGGTTAATGCAGTATATAACACCACCATACTGCAAAATCTGATCTTTGTTGACGGCGACAGTTACAACACGCCGGGCAACATGATGGATCTGATTAATACACTGCTCAATGAAGGTACTCGCTTCCACTACACCCCTGGTAGTGGTGAAAACATCATCATTAATGCCGGTGATTACACTGAAATTGTCTTTGGTAATGACGTTACCCATAACGATATTAATATCGAGTTTGATGGTGACAACCTGATCCTGACGGTACTGGTAAACGGTGTGGATCAAGGTGATCGAATTACCCTAGTTAATGCCGTTCATAATACTGAAATTCTACAAAATCTTGTTATTGGCAAACAAGCAGGCACCCCAGATGAATTGATCACGAAGATCGCCGATGCCTTTGGTGCCCACGGCCATTATTATCTAGACCCTGATAGCATATCAGGCAATGTTTATGTGAATACCGGAGACTACGATCAACTCGTTTTAGGCGGCTCAATCAGCTCCAATGATGTTAAAGCCAGTATTGTAGGCTCTGATATTGTACTGACTATACTGATAGACGGTGTCGACAGCGGTGATAGCATTATTCTGGTGGATGCGGTCTTTAATGACGTCGTCTTTGAGAATATTTATTTCTCCGACGGCAATAGCCTTCCTATCAGTAGCATGTATCATATCGGCACAGATGGCGTGGATAATTTATCCGGTGCTGAAGGTCAAATTGGTATCTACTTTGGTCGCCGAGGCGATGATCAGATAACCGCCTCTTCTGACGATGATGTCTTCTACTTCAGACGAGAAGACGGTGTTGACACCATCATCGATGCTGGTGGTCAGGATCGTATTATCTTTGGTGATGGCATCACCATGACCGATATCCGCATCGCTCAATCTAGCGGTGATATGGTGATCACCCTACTGACCGACGGTGTTGAATCTGCGGATCGCATTATTGTTAAGGGTGCTTGGGATGATGCAGAAGCACGTATTGAAACCTTGGTCTTTGCGGACGGTACAACGCAACAAGTTGCGGATATCCTAGCAGCGCAAAATATCATTTATGGCACACCTGACACTGACACTATTTACGGTGAAGAAGGCCAAACCAACTTCATTATGGGTCTTGGTCAGGCAGATACAATCTATGGCGCAGAATTGGACGATGTCATCGATGGCGGTACAGGAAATGATACCATCCATGCCGGTTATGGTGCGGATACCATTATTCTAGGCTACAACAGTGCTTACGATACACTGATCGATATCGATGAAGAGGGTGTTCGGGATCGTATCCGTCTGGAAGAAGGCATTACT
>JAKZRG010000099.1:0-11052 GCA_047518265.1 Oceanospirillum sp. | reverse complement strand
TATTATTATCGGTACCTTGTGTTCAGCCGGTATGGGATTTGTCTTTGGTAAATTGGCGATTCGTCGTCAGGGTATCTACTTTGCAATGATTACACTGGCACTGTCCCAGTTAGTCTTCTTCCTGTACGTACAGGCACCGTTCACCGGTGGTGAAAACGGTATGCAAGGTATCCCTCGTGGTAACCTGTTTGGTCTGATTAACCTTGATGACAATATGCCGATGTACTACTTCGTCTTTGCCATCTTCCTGATCGGCTTTGCGTTGATTCATCGTACGATTCACTCGCCGTTTGGTCAGATTCTGAAAGCGATCCGTGAAAACGAACCTCGTGCCATCTCTCTGGGTTATGACGTAGATAAATACAAGCTGGTAGCGTTTGTCTTGTCAGCCGGTCTAGCCGGTCTGGCGGGTTCTACTAAGAGTCTGGTTTTCCAGTTGGCGTCTTTGACCGATGCTCATTGGCATATGTCCGGTGAAGTGATCCTGATGACTCTGTTAGGTGGTGTAGGCACTATCTTTGGCCCTATCGTAGGTGCCGCAACGGTTGTAACACTGCAAAACTACCTGTCACAAGGCCCATTGTCCTCTTGGGTACCTGTGATCCTAGGTCTGATCTTTGTGATCTGTGTACTGCTGTTCCGTAGTGGTATCGTAGGCGAGATCCAGAAGTTTATGAAAAAGAACTTTAATTAATACCTGCTTCAATATTTTTTGTAGTGCTTTTTGTGCCTGTTTAAGCCTGTACTTTGTGCAGGCTTTTTTTCTTTTTATGATCCTTGGTTATTGGTGTTGTTTTACCGCTTTTATAGATACGGCATTGCACCTATTTTAATCAGAGATCATTCTAATCAGAAATCCTTTTAGTCGAAGATGATTTTAGTCAGAAATAGTTTTATCTAGAAATGATTGAGGAGATAGATATGACAGATTGTTTATTGTACAAGCAAGAAGGGCGAGTAGTTACTCTGACACTTAATCAGGATGAAACCCGTAATGCTATCTCCAGTGATGAGATGATTGATGCTTTTGAAGCTGCAGCGAGGCGTATTAACCGAGATGATACGGTGTCTGTTGTGATTCTAACTGGCGCAGGCAAAGCCTTTTCATCCGGTGGCAATGTTAAGGACATGCACGAAAAACAAGGTATGTTTGGTGGTTCTCCCGTTGAGCTTCGTGAGGGTTATCGTCGAGGCATTCAACGTATTCCTATGGCTATGCATAACCTTGAAGTGCCACTGATTGCCGCAGTAAATGGCGCTGCAATTGGTGCGGGCTGCGATCTGGCAATGATGTGTGATATTCGGATTGCTTCAACCAAAGCCCGCTTTGCTGAGAGCTTTGCCAAAATAGGTATTATTCCTGGAGATGGTGGTGCTTGGTTTTTACCGCGTGTAATAGGTATGTCCCGAGCGAGCGAGATGGCATTTACAGGAGAAGCTGTTGGTGCGGAGCTTGCTTTGGAGTGGGGGATGGTTTCAGAGGTGGTTGAACCAGAAGCTTTATTGGATGCTGCAAACAAAATGGCTCAACGCATAGCGGTTAATCCTCCAAGAGCGTTGCGTATGACGAAGAAGTTGTTGCGTGAAGGACAAAAACAATCTTTGGAAAGTTTGTTGGAATTGTCTGCGTCTATGCAGGCACTGGCTCATCATACGGATGATCATGCTGAAGCGGTTGCTGCTATGTTAGAAAAGCGTGAGCCAGTTCTTAAAGGGCGATAAAAATAGGGTGTGGAGCGCCAAATATCTGGGGTAATAACGTTAAATAGCTAAAGGTAACTAAAAATAACTTGTTTGTTATTTTTTTAGCGGGCCGTATCTGGGATAATCGCGGCCCGTTTTTATTGTGGAGCTAAACAGGAATAGTGCGACTTTGTATGTCGCGTTTTCTGGCCTGTGCTATGAAAGACACTACTAGTCGATCTTGGGCTTTTTTGATTCTCGCCTTAGGCATAATATTATCCTCGGGCTCAGCGTGTTTATTGCATATTTCTGAGCAGGCCCAGTTAAATAATCGTTTTGCAAAAGACGTGGCAGACCGTGCTGCGGCTTTAGATCGTGAAGTAACCACTTCTTTTGAAGCTTTGTATACGTTAAGGGCGCTCTTTATTGAACGTGAGATGCCGAGCTTTGAACTTTTTTCAGCTCTTTCTCAACAAAGCCGAGCCCGACATCCTAATATAGAAGCCTTTTACTGGGTGGCTAATGTCTCTGAACCTGAACGTAAGCTCTTTGAAAATAAAGTACGGAGTCGGTTGGGTAGACAAGATTTTCAAATTCTTCAGCATAGTGAAAGTCGTGCTTTAATCTCTGCAGGTTCCCGTGAAAGTTATCGGCCGGTTCTTTATCTTGAACCTGAGCTGTCTGGATTACTTCCTTTAGGTTTGGATCTATCGGTTGACCCAGAATGGGATCGATTGCTTGATGCTGCAGGCATTAGTGGTAAGGCAATGTTGTCAGCGGGGACGATGAAAACCACAGAATCAAAAAGTGAAACATTCTTGCAAGCCGTATTGCCTGTGTATAAGGATATGGATTCGTTTCAAGTGATTGGCTATGTCGTCGCTGTATTGAATATAGGCAATACCTTTAATGACGCTTTGAGCAAGATTGGTATTAGCGGCATAGATATGAGGCTTTGGGATAAAACCCATCCCACTAAACCTTACCTATTGCATTTCCACCCTAGTCGAACACGTTTGCTTTCTGATACAAGCCGTTCCCTTTTTCAAGCTTTGAACCCTATTGGTATGCGTCAATGGGAACTTGAGGCGGTGCCTACCTTCTACTATTTTGAAAATAAACAAACTTGGTTACCTCATTTAGTTTTTATTGTTGGTATCGCAGCGACTATCATCATTATGCGCCTGTTTCTCAGTTTTGGTGCCAAAAATGAGCGTATGCGTATTGAATCCCGAAATTTGATGACATCAAACCAAGAATTGGCTGAAATCTCTCGTACCGATGCTTTAACCGGGATTGCCAATCGTCGTTATTTTGATGAAGTTATGGTGAAAGAATGGAGACGAGCTATTCGAAACAATACATCATTGACATTGATTATGGTCGATGTGGACTGTTTTAAACTTTACAACGACTTTTATGGACACTTAGAAGGTGATGAGTGTATCCGTAAGGTAGCGAAAAGCCTGAGAGATATGATGTCTCGCCCCATGGATCTTGCTGCACGTTATGGGGGAGAAGAGTTTGCTATTTTACTGCCTGATACTAATGAAAATGCGATTGCACTAGCAGATCAGTGTCGTGAAAAAGTATTTCAACAGCAATTACCACACGCAGCCTCTAAAGTGTCGCCTTATGTTACTATTAGTTTGGGCATGGCCACTTTGAAGCCTGCTACTGATTTGGATATGTCCGAGTTAATCCGGCAAGCTGATATGGCTTTATATAAAGCAAAAGAAAGTGGCCGAAATCAAGTCTGTTCTGCCCATGAGTTGAAGGAGTCACTCCCCGTTGAGCCAATCCCCGTTAAATCCGTCTCCCTCTAAAAAGGGCAAATCTAAGCCTGATCTGTTACAAGACCCTATTGGACGTTTATTATTTCGCATGACCCTGCCTGTCATGGGGGGCATTATTACCTTAATGCTGTTTAATTTGGTTGATGCTTATTTTATCGGCCAGTTAGGCACAAAACAGCTAGCGGCAGTTACCTTCACGTTTCCCGTTACTTTTACGCTAATTTCCCTATCTATAGGCTTAGGCATAGGTACGTCAGCAGTTGTCGGACGTTTACTGGGAGAAAAATCCTTTCAGCTAGTAAAACGAAGAACTACGGACGCGGCAATATTAGCTGCCATTCTATCTTTGCTATTAACTGTATTAGGTCTCTCCACCATAGATCCCTTGTTCTACTTTTTGGGGGCCAGTGATGATCTGATGCCCTACATCCATGATTATATGTCGGTGTGGTATCTAGGAGCGTTATTTGTCATTTTGCCCCGTGCTGTCAGCAGTGCTTTAAGGGCTTCCGGTAATACTTTAGTACCCGGATTAGTCATGATCGCATCGGGTATAGTGAACGGAATACTCGACCCTATCCTTATTTTTGGTTGGGGGCCTATTCCGGCGATGGGAGTACAGGGTGCTGCTTTGGCGACGCTGATTGCCTGGATGCTACTGACTATCGGTATTTTTAGTTTAAAAGACGTGCGTCAAGGGCTTTTAAGTTTTGTTAAACCTCGTTGGGAAGAGGTTAAGGAGAGCTGGCAAACAATAGGACAAATTGCCTTACCTGCTGTGGTCTCCAGTATTTTAACGCCGATTAGTGCGGCCATGCTGACACGCATTATCTCAGAATTTGGTCATGAAGCCGTGGCGAGTTATGGCGTGGGTAGCCGTATTGAATCTATCTCCTTGATTGTCGTTTTTGCTATGTCTATGACAGTGCCTCCTTTTGTCAGTCAAAACCTGGGGGCTAAGCAATATGATCGAGTAGAGAAAGGGGTTTTTGGTAGTTTCCGCTTTGTTCTTGCTTGGCAGGCTATTGTTTGGTTGCTTCTGCTTATTTTCCAGTACCCGATTGTTTCTGCATTTGCGGGTAATAATGAACAAATGGCGACTAACTTACATTGGTTCTTATGGAGTGTGCCCATTGGTTTGGGGATGCAGGGGGTAATCATCTTGGCTAACTCTACTATGAACGCTTTGCATGAACCCATGGTTGCACTTAAATTAAGTATTTTGCGCTTGTTTATTTTTTATGTGCCAATTTGTGCGCTTGGAGCTTGGATGTATGGTCTTTATGGCTTATTTATCGGCGCTGTTGTGGGCAATTTATTGATGTGTGGTATTTCATGGTGGACGGTTAAGCGCCATATGAAGGTTCTGACTTTATCTCATTCTGGGTTGTGATATCTCTTGGATGAGAACGGTTAATCACATTAAGGCTATTGGTTAAACTAAAGGCTAATAGGTTTCCTTTTAAGCTTTGCTATAAGTTAAAAATATATTTCTAATAACGCTTAATACTTGTGATTTAGGACGCAGTTGTGGATAGTGTTAACTCATACTTTTTGTATTGATTTAACACTGGAAAAGGAAGTCTCCATGGCTGAAGAAAAGAAAAGTAAAAAGAAAAAAATTGCTAAAGCCCACTATGAAGCAGAGCTTGAACGCTTGCAGATGGAACTGGTTAAGCTTCAGGAATGGGTAAAGCATAAAGGGCTAAAGCTCATTATTGTTTTTGAAGGTCGTGATGCTGCCGGTAAAGGGGGAAGCATCAAACGTATTGCAGAAGCCCTGAATCCGCGTGTTTGTCGCATTGCTGCCTTACCAGCCCCTTCCGAACGTGAGAAGACTCAATGGTATTTCCAACGCTACGTTGAACACCTTCCTTCTGCCGGTGAAATTGTGATGTTTGATCGCAGTTGGTATAACCGTGCAGGTGTTGAACGGGTTATGAACTTCTGTACGGATGATGAATATCAGGAGTTTTTACGTTCTTGTCCCGAATTTGAACGTATGTTGGTACGCTCAGGTACCATTTTAATCAAGTACTGGTTCTCTGTATCAGATGAGGAGCAAGAGAGACGCTTTAAGGATCGTATCAACCGCCCTCATAAACGTTGGAAGTTAAGTCCAATGGATCTTGAATCCCGTACCCGTTGGGTTGAGTATTCAAGAGCCAAAGATACCATGTTTATGCATACAGATATCCCAGAAGCGCCTTGGTATGTGGTTGATGGTGAGGTTAAGAAACGGGCTCGTTTAAATGTCATTACTCACTTGCTGAGTATGATCAATTATGAAGATCTAACACCAGACCCGATTGAACTACCACCTCGTCAAGCTGATACTGGTTATGTTCGTCCGCCTATTGATAGTTTAAAATTCATCCCTGAGGAGTTTTAACCTCAGACAGTAAACTGTAATAAATAACGCCTACGGGCATCTTTGTGAGAGTCGTGAATGTTAAATGTAAACGAATACTTTGACGGTAATGTAAAGTCCATTGGTTTTGATAACAACCAAGGTACATTAAGTGTTGGTGTTATGGCGGTTGGTGAGTTCACTTTTGGTACAAGTCAGCATGAAACGATGACAGTAGTATCAGGTGCTCTGACCGTTAAGTTACCGGGCAGCGATGAGTGGGTAACCTATAACTCAGGTGAGCGTTTTGAAGTGGATGCTAACCAAAGCTTTGATCTTAAAGTCGAAGAGCCTACTGCTTATTTGTGTCAGTACCGTTAATTTTAATGACTCTTCGGCCATGGCTATCAGGTTATGATCGGAACAGAGTGATTACAGGTACAGCAAAACGTTGAAGTGTTTTTTATTTTTACGAAAAATAAAGATACGCTGTCGTTCTGAACAGGCCCTACGGGGCCTGTTTTGGTTTCTGATGTAGTAAATCTCATGTTATTTGTGAAAAATGTTCGCTGTGACTATGAAGATTAGGCCAGAGTTGAAGGCTATCGTCTGCTATTGCGCTTGAGACCTTTTTTCGCCATCGTCCTCAATCAGATTGTTCTTCTTTAATGCGGTGTAAATCTTTTGACTTGTTTTGCCCAATTTATGCACTTCACCTAGGTTTGGTTGCTCATCGTTATCAAGTTTGTACTCCCAGTCTTCCAGTTCACTGTCCAGATATTCCATGATTAATTTTTTGATGGGAACAGAGTCTCAAGGGCATGAATCTTCGAGACAAGAAGCAGTAGAAGTGCAGAGGACAGTCTCTAGGGTGTAACCGATTACTTTATTCAGGATTACTAGGCCATAAAAGGCCCCTAATATTTTATAGAATTAGGGGCCTGGGTCGTGCTTATTGTCGCTCTAAGATTTCTAACCGAAATCTACTTTGGCTGGGGCACGATGCGCAGATAGGGTTTAGGGGCTTTCCAGCCATCGGGGAACTTCTCTTTTGCCTGCTCATCCGATACAGCCGGTACGATAATGACATCTTCACCCTGTTTCCAATTTACAGGGGTTGCCACCTGATGCTTGGCGGTTAACTGAATAGAATCTAAGACCCGTAATACTTCATCAAAGTTACGCCCTGTACTCATAGGGTAGAGCAGCATTAATTTAATCAGTTTATCCGGCCCGATCACAAACACGGTTCTGACGGTTGCGTTATTTGCAGCGGTACGGCCTTCAGATGTCTCGCCTGCATCAGCGGGTAACATATTGTAGAGCTTGGCTACCGCTAAATCACCGTCGCCTATCATAGGGTAGGTGGGCATATGTCCTTGGGTTTCTTCAATATCTTTTGCCCATTTATGGTGATTATCAACGGGATCGACACTGAGGCCAATAATCTTACAGTTACGCTGCTCAAACTCAGCGCTTAAGCCTGCCATATAGCCCAGTTCTGTCGTACACACTGGTGTAAAGTCTTTAGGGTGGGAAAACAATATAGCCCAGCCATCACCTATCCATTCATGGAAGTTAATGGAACCTTGAGTCGTTTCAGCAGTAAAGTCGGGGGCTACTGACCCGATACTTAAAGTCATTCGCTATCTCCTTCTATTAACGGTCTCAATCAAATGATATTTCGACTGATGAATTCTAATCTCACTTGTGAGTGATATCAGTCTGGTAGGTTTTGGCTAAAGGTCAAATAGGATGTGGCAAATAAATAGTGAGAAGGCATTAGAACTGATGTTGACTGCAACTCTTGTTACAGAGGGTATTAATAAAGCCCCGTAGGGCTTATTTTGATGGAATAACTACTTTTTCAGAAGATCCATTGTCTTATACCAATCCTGAAAAATACTTCGATATTAAATAACTTATCGGGATTGGTATTATTGTAGGTAAACGGCCTGAAACGTTGCGTTAAGCTTATGGGTTGGATTATGTAAATCCAGCTGCTCACCGCTAATTGACCAACTCACATCGCCCTGCATTAACTGCATAAGAACGGATTCATGGTGATTATCCGGTAGACAGGCCCGTCTGGTCATCATAATAGGACCAAAGCTTAAGGTTTCAGCCTGTTGGCTGAACTTCCCTCTAAAAGCGTTACAGCCGGAATACCCTTGTACTCTATTTTCTAATTTAAGAATCAGGTGGGCTTCACGTTGGCCGCTACTCATCTGAACAGGTTGACCATTAAGAGTGATGAGCTTCCAGTAGGTATTCTGTAGGGATGCAAGATTCTCATCTGGCATAGTATCCGTTTGTTGATCCGTTAACGTACTGCAACCTGTCATTAAAAAGGCAGCGGTGAGCATAGTAGCCAAAAGTGCTAGGCGGGATCGTACTCGAAACATTAAAACTCTCCATCATTATGGTCAAACATCAGACTACATCTTATGGTGTTGAGTTCATTTAATCTCTTTTTTAGTATAAAGGGCCTCCTTTCATTGAAAAGAGGCCCGTTCCTTTAAAAAGAGATCCATAATCGTCTGTAAAATCAACGGAAGGCAATATCCCGTAAAAACAGCGCTATTTGTGGGTACAAAACCATCAGTATCGTTGTGAACAAAAGGATGATCAGAAACGGTGGTACACCACGGATCACGTCTACAAAGGGGCGACGGAAGACCGCGACAGCAGTAAATATATTACAACCAAAAGGCGGTGTTGCTGCCCCAATGGCGACCTGAAGGGTGATCATTACGCCAACCAATACGGGGTCTAATCCCGCAGCCTTTACCAGAGGCGCAAATATAGGTACCAGAATTAAGATCACCACGACAGAGTCCACAAACATACAGCCGACAAAGAAGGCGATATTGATGGCGACCATAGTCATTATGGGGCCAGCATTATCTAAGCCTATGGCAGCAATGATTTGTTGTGGAATTTGAGCATAGGACAGCACCCAGGAAAAGGCAGCCCCGGCGGCAATCAGGATAAAGACGACAGAGGTAATGGCACCTGTGGAAAGTGCAATATCCATCATATCTCGGTATTTGATTGAGCGGAATACAAAGGCTTCCAACAGCAGTGCATAGAGTACACAGATAGCCGCCGCTTCCGTTGGACTGAAGACTCCGCCATAGATACCGCCTACTACGATAGCAGGGAAACCCAAAGGCCATAGTGCTCGTCTTAAGGCTTGGAAGCGCTCTTTCCAGCTGGCTTTTTCTTCAACAGGGATATTATGTTTTTTAGCATAATAGACACAGTAGATTGAGAATAAACCGATAATCAAAAAGCCTGGACCTAGACCTGCAATAAACAACTCGGAGATAGAGGTGCCAGAGATCACACCGTAGATGATCATACCAATCGATGGTGGGATCAGATAGGCTAAATCCGCAGCATTAATGATCAGTCCCATAGCAAAAGAGTCGTTATAGCCAGCCTTTAACATTCTGGGGCGCATGGCACCACCGACAGCCACTACAGTGGCCTGAGTGGAACCGCATACCGCTCCAAAAAGTGCGCAGGCAGCGGTAACGGATACCGCCAGTCCGCCACGAATATGGCCCATAAAACGCATTACCAAGTCGACTAATCGATCTGCAGAGTGGCCTCGGGTAATGATATCTGCCGCCAGAATAAACATAGGGACAGCAACTAGAGCGGCTGGTTTTACCCCGCCAATCATCTGTTGTACGACTAGTTGTAGATTAAGATCGGGTAGGTAAACGATAAAGGCTAAAAGAGTGGCTGCCAGTAATGGCATCATCATAGGAAAGCCCATTAACAATAGGAGGATCATAACTCCCAGCATCATAAGTGTCATGGTTGAGTCCTCTGCATGTTTGTTGTGTTATCTATAGCGTTATCTGCTTTTGTGGTCTCGGAGGAATTATTTAATTCCGTGGTTTCAAGATTGTGGTCTTGCTCGTACAAGTGCATCACTTCTGTGATCTCTGGGTCTTCGTATTGATCGATGGTGGTATAGGAGATATACACTTGAGAATCGGCTAAATTAAGATTTTTAATTACTGTTAGTAAGTACTGAATCCCTGTAATGGCAAATCCAACGACTACCCAGATATAGGTCAGATAAAGAGGAAATTGCAGTGCTGGTGTGACTCTGCCTCGTCGAGCGATTTTGGCCACATACTCAAAGGCATACCAAGCAAGGATAAACATAGTGATAGCGGTGATGGTTGCAATAAAGATCATGAGTAGTTTCTTACCCCGATCTGGCAGCATGTCATAAAAAGCAGACATTCTGATATGACGGCCTTTTCGAGTGGCGTAACCCAGTCCCATAAAGGTGATGATTACAATCAGGAAGGCATTAAGCTCTTCGGTAAAATAGATGCTCTGGGAGAACAGGTAACGTCCAAACACATTGGCAATGGTATTGATTGCCATAATGATGACGCCCCAGCTGAGAATAAAAATTTCAGTCTGGCCCGTCCATTTGTCCAGAGCAGAAAACAATCGGTGCGGTGCGGTATCGGGTATGCTCATTGTTTTCACCCTTTATTGTTATAAGTTGTTTGCAAGGCTATTGTTCGTTGCAAGTTATTCGGTGCGATAAGGGAAAGGTCAGACTGACAGGAGAACTGTCAGCCTGTTACTGGGGCGTTTTAGTTGATATTCAGTTCTTTCAGTAGAGAGGCCAGTAGGGCTTCGCCTCGGTCTCCAGTAATATCTGTGTAAGCTGATCGGGTAGCAATACTGCGCTTTTGGAAGGCTTCACGTTCGCTTGCAGTTAGGTGGATTAGGTTGATCTCAGGTTTAGCCTGCTTGATCTTAGCCAGCTTTTCCTCATTAAAACGTGTCACGACTTTAAAGATAAAGCTATCCAGCTCGGCCAGAGTTTCTTTAATTAGCTTTTTGCGAGAAGGAGACTGGGTGTCGTACCAATCCGTACCAGACAGTACAGACGTAATATGCTGTTGTTCTCCTGCCCAAATCAGATAATCCGTTACTTCGTAGAACTTCATCTCTTCAATAGTGGCTGCAGGGTTAACCTGTCCATCCACCTGTTTTAACTGTAAGGCACCATAGACTTCACCAAAAGGCAGAGGTGTTGGGCTGGCTCCTAAGTCTTCGTATGCTTTCAGAAGGATAGGGGAAACCATCACGCGCATTTTGAAATTACTAAAGTCTTCAGGGGTTCGAATGGATCGATTGGTGGTCCATACCTGAGCGCCTTCTGAATACATGGTATGTAGC
>JAKZRG010000098.1:0-11796 GCA_047518265.1 Oceanospirillum sp. | reverse complement strand
GCCCAACCTACACTAGCCTCACTACGAAGAACAATTAGAAGGTAATCAGAGGTAAGAGGTTAATGTTACCCCCTATCTTCTTTTGGGCTGCAGTTAAATTGGTTTCTATAGCTTCGGGTAAAATGTGGGCCGGAGCTAAAGCCGCAAGCGGTAGCAATCTCGGCTACGCTTAGATGCGATTCCTTTAATAGTTGTCGAGCCCGCTCTAACCGTAACTGCATATAGTAACCTGTGGGAGAGTTATCGAGATGGCTACGAAACAATCGTTCCAGCTGACGTACGGATAAGTGGGCATGTTCCGCTAGGATAGAAGGAGACAGCGGATCTTCGATATTCTCTTCCATCAGGGCCAGGACTTTTAATAACCTTGGATGATGGATCTTTAAGCGTGCGGCTAAACCTATGCGTTGTTTATCGGACTTCTGTCGGATGCCGCTTTTAATAAATTGCTCGCAGACAGAAATAGCCAGTTCATGACCCAGTTCAGCTTGAATCAGGTACAGCATCATATCAATGGATGATGTACCACCGGCGCAAGTAATTAGATTCTGGTCAATTTCAAATAACTCATTGCTGATCTTGATTTCTGGATGATCTTCCTGAAAAGCAGGTAAGGCTTCCCAGTGTAAAGTAATACAACGGTCTTTAAGTAAATTAGCCTCAGCGAGTAAATAACAACCTGTATCAATAGCGCCCAGAGTGCAGCCTTTTCGGCTAATATTTTTAAGCCAAGTCACAGTATGTTGATCGATATAACGTTCTGGATTAAAACTCGAACACACAATTAGGTTTCTTGGTGTTTCTATATTATTAATTGACTCTGTTTTTTGTAAGGCCAGTTGATTACTCGCTTCAATTGTCCCACCATCTCCTGATAATAACTGCCAGCGAAATACTTCCCGTCCAGCAAAGCGGTTAGCCACTCGCATAGGCTCAATCGCTGATAATAACGCGACCATGGCATATTCAGGAACAAGCAAGAAGGATAGAGTAAATACACCATCTTTATCAGGTTTTAGTATCATTAGATTATTCTTATTATGCAGGGTTCTATTCTTAGATGTTTATTTTTCAACTGTTCTTATAGCCTATTTAAGCACAGTTTTTTGTTGGAAAAAGTAAATTTTTAATTTTTTACTGGATGATATAGTAAATATTTTAAGTATGTTATTTTGCTCTATTAGAATGCTTAGGGTTGTTAATTTATTTGTTAACAACCCTAAGCTTTTTGTAAGGCTTTTGTAGAATAAGGACTTGTTTTATAGCGGTTAAATCTTGTTTTTTGTAATGGTTTACCCGTAAATGTTTAGTACCGGAAACGATTTAGCTTACTATCCAAAGCCTGTACTAACTGGAATAATTTACCGCTGGCTTGGTTCACCTCGCTGGCACCGTCAGACAGCTCTGTCGTGGTATCGTTGATTTTACTGATACTTCTGGATATTTCTTCAGATGCGCCTCTTTGTTGTTCGGCGGCGGCTGCAATTTGGCTGGTCATTTCGTTGATACTGCCAATGGCATTAACCACTTCATCTAAGCGTCCGGCGGCAGCTTCTGCCCGTTCGATACAGGTTTGGGTGTATTGTTGGCCATTTTTCATGGCGTTACGGGCTTGGCTGGAACGGCTTTGTAATTTATCAATCAGGCTTTGAATTTCTGCGGTGGACTGTTGAGTCTGAGAAGCTAGGTTACGTACTTCATCGGCAACGACAGAAAAACCTCTGCCTTGCTCACCTGCCCGAGCGGCTTCAATAGCAGCATTCAGAGCCAGAAGGTTGGTTTGTTCCGAAATTCCACTGATTACCTCGACAATCCGGCCGATACCCTCACTATCTTCAGCCAGCTGATTCATAATATTGCTGCTTTGATTCATCTCATTGGCCAGCTCACGAATGGCATCCACACTGTGATAAACATTACTGGAACCTTCTTCAACCGCCTTTTTGGCTGTAGTAGCCGATAAAGAAGTTTCAGAGGCACTTTGGGCAACCTGAGTCGCAGAAGCTGACATCTGATCGACAGCTGTGGCAACGGTTTGGATCTCTTTTCGCTGGCGCTGAACCCTTTGATCCGTTTGCTGTGAGATAGATGCGGTCTGATTGGCAGAGTGTTCTACCTGATTCATCTCAGCGGCGATATCTTTAACAATATCGTGAGTTTTGCTGATGAAAGCGTTGATACCTTGAGTCAATTCACCTACTTCATCCTGACGATTGGAGCTTAAACGTTGGGTTAGATCGCCATCACTGGAGGACAGTTGTTTTACTCTCTGAGCGGTTTCTGTGATTGGCGTGGCGATCCCGCGGGCTAATAGAGCCAGAACAGTAATACCGATTAAGGCGATTAAACTACCGATCATAATTTGCTCGGTCATGGCTTCAGAAAAATTGCCTTCAAGCACTTTCTGGGTGTTTAGCACACCGGCGAGAGCAACGTCTTTGGGAACCACCACAATCACTGACCAAGTTTCTTTGACATTAGGCAGTTTAATCGCTGCCACGCCTACATAGTCCACATTATCGCTTTTAACGCCATTTAAACCGTTAGAGACTTCATGGCGTACCAAATCCGTATCACTGCCACTCATCTGCTGACCGATCTGCTTTGCATCAGCTGAATGACCTGCAATTAAGCCTTTCTGGCTGACGACTATAACTCGACTCTGCCCATCGTACAGGTGACTGGCTGCCTGGGTGGCGATGTCTTGAATATAGGCTAGTGCCAGATCAATACCGGCCATACCGTAAAATTCACCATCAACCATTAATGGCATTGTAATGGAGGTACCTATGGTGAGTTTGCCCTGTACTGTCCAGGTATAGGGTTCCATTAAGCAGATACGACGTTCTTTTCCTGGGCAGATATACCAATAATTACTGCTGTCTTCTGGTGCTGCAAAGACAGGGTCTAGGTTTAATGGTCTCAGTGCCGTCTTGCCATTGGATTGTGTCCAGTAGGGGGCAAATAAACCCGTTTTATAGGTATGAGAAGTAGCCTGTTGTTCTAAAGGAATATTATCTAAATATTGCTGATCAGCACCATCAACTTTATTGGCTTCCCAGCTAACATAAGCTCCGAGAAGGTTAGGGTTAGCAGATAAAATATCCCGAATCAGACGGGAGTTTCTATCTCGGTCCAGAGCCGCTTTATCATTGGCTGTAATATGACTTTCTATAGTATTGCGAATCCCTCGTGTAACATCCATTGCCCGAGTCATTTCAGCCGCAATCCGGCTTGCTTCCAGTTCGGCTACAGCTTGTAGTTCCGTGGCCGATTTTAAACTGAGTTCTTCACTGGTCACTAAACTAACTTCGGCTGCTGTTTTTTCACCGGAGTATTCAGAATAAAGCAGTATAGTACTGAGTGCGGCAAGCAAGCATAAAGCGGATGCTGCTGCTATTTTATTGCGGATGCTGTTTAACATGGAAAGGTCCAGGTATTTATATTTTTTATAGGCTAATAAGCAGAGCTTATTATCTTTTTTATCAAGCAAGGGAATAGGTGAGTTAACACTAGATTAAGAAATAGGGGAATATGAAATACACAACATATTATGGCTTAAAAACGACATGGAAAGTCTAAATAACGACAGGGTTTTTTAAAGGGTAGTGAGTGATATTGCTACCCCTGTAATTACTCTTCTATAGATTGCTTATAGGAAGTAATTGTTTATATTTTTGTTATTTTTTGTATTGTTATTTATTTTCATCACCGGAAACACGAAGCAAAACCCTATCCAGCATGGAAGAGGAGAGTAGTCTACGTAACCCGCCAAATAGATAGGTGGGAAAGGTGACGTAGTAACGGGCTTTGGGCCGCTTGTGTTCTAGGGCATGTATCAAGCGTTTGGTAACGGCTTCTGGCCCAAGAGTAAAAGGATCTTTACTTTTGCCCTCCTTCTTTGCCAATCGACGATCGACCGCTTGATATGTGGCTTTGTGGGCGCTATTTTCTTGATCGATATTCGCCTTAAACTGTTGATAGGCGTTATCCCTGAACTGGCTGGTAATAGGGCCGGGTTCGATCAGACTAATATGAATGTTTGTACCGTGTAGCTCTTGGCGTAGCGTATCTGTTAAACCTTCTAAAGCAAACTTAGAAGCATTATAAGCACCGCGATATTTCAAGGTGATTAAACCGAGTACTGAGCTATTTTGAATAATTCGACCATGGCCTTGTTTACGCATAATCGGCAGTACCTTACAGGTCAGTTCATGCCAGCCAAATAGATTGCTTTCAAACTGTTGGCGCAAAACATCACGGGTTAAATCCTCAACCGCACCGGGTTGACCATAAGCGCCATTATTAAACAGTGCATCTAAGGTGCCTCCGGTTTGTTCCAGTATCCAATCAACGGCTTGTTGAATAGATTCACTACTATCAAGATCCAGTTGATAGGCATCTTTTAAACCTTGTTGTTTTAATCGCTCGACATCTTCTGTCTTTCGGACGCAGGCAAATACCCGATAACCCAATCCTTGTAGTGTATGTGCTGCATGATGACCAATACCACTGGAACAACCGGTGATTAAAATTGATTTTTGTTTTTGCATCAATGGGGATACCTTACGGTCTATTGTTCTCAGCGGTTAACTTCCTAAACAAAAAAATCGCTATAAAAAAGCCATACTCTCTGATCCACTGGATAGAGAGTATCGAAGTATTTAGGTTAGATATGTGGGGGTATATTTTTATAAATAAAAGATTAAACCAGTGAATTACTACCTGTAATTAATCTATTTCGGCCTTGTAGCTTACCCTGTTTGACCCGTTCTTCAGCTAAATATAAGAGTTGTTTGCTGTTGAGCTCTGTCAGTGAAAACTCTTCTGTATCAACAATACCGCCGGTAATGGTGACAAAGAAGCTGTTGTTGCTGGTGTCAAAACGATAGTGGGCTATGTAGCTACTGATTCTCTCACTGGCCTTCAAGGCATCTACCGTATCTGTATTAGGCATCAAAACTGCGTAAATTTGCCCACTATAGCGGGCAACCAAATCCATGGGGCGCACCTGCTGCTGAATAATATCCGCAAGGGTTTCAATAACATGTTCGCCGGTGTGTTCCCCGTATTCCGCATTAATATCTTCCATCTTATCGATGTCGATGAGTGCGACGGCAAAATGTCCTTCGCCGAATTTTACCCGTTGCATAAAAGCACTCAGCCGACTCATAAAGTATCGTCGATTGAGACAACCTGTTAGTGCGTCTGTGATCGCTAATTGTTCTAACTGTTCTTTGGCTTTACGTTGTTCTGTAATGTCTATCAGTACGCCGTGGGCAACTTGTAGCCCTCCATCTGAGTTAAATTGAATAGCCTCTCCACGGCAGATCACCCAGCGAGGTTGGCTTTCTTCATCCAGCAGCTCAACTTCTAGTTCAAAACGTTCTTTTTTCTGTCTGATCTGATCGCTAAAATAGCTAAAGAAATTACGCACTGAGAGCATATTTGAGTCTGACGGCACATCTTTTAGAGAGAATACTTTAGCCTCGTGTTGACCTCCCAAATAGGTGGCACCCTTCTCATCTAGGTACAGTGCATTGTCATTACGGTTCCAGCGCCAGTAACCTGAATTTGCAGCCCATAAGGTCATCTCTTGCTTCATCTCGGCATCTTTTAATGCCAATTCTGTGGTCTGACGTTGCTTTATCTGATCTTGTAACTTGCGGTTATAGGTAAACAACAGCAATAACATTAGCCCTATACTGGTGGCGAGAATAATACCGACCTGAAAATATCGTTCTGCCGGGCTATCTTGATTGAGGTTAGGGCTCCACATAAAACCATCTAATGAATAGTCTGGCTGTAATAAGCCCAGGGAGACAAAGGTGTTTGCCATGTGCCGCCAGCGTTCAATATTCATATGCCCGAGTTCAACCAAATCCGGTAAAACAAGTTGTTTCATTTGTTGGTATTCATACTCCAGATGTTTACGGCTATGGGCAAAAGGGAAGTCGCTGTATTTTTCTAGAATAAGTTCAATGATCTCATCAGGGCGATCAAAGGCGTATTTCCAGCCACGAAGAGTGGCCCGCATAAAGGCTTTGGTTGTCTCAGGATGATTTTCAACCATGGCGTCACTGGAGAATATTGTATCGCCATAAAAATCAATGCCGTAGGATCGAGGTAGAATGAGTCGATAAAGTAGGTTTTGTTGCTCTAGATAAAAGGGTTGATTCGTAACGTAAACAGATGTTGCATCCACTTGTTTGCTGATGAGCTTCTGCATGTTAAAGCTACTGGGGATATGTTCATACTGGCGTGGAGTAATGCCTTCTGCTTGTAATACGGCGTAGGTTTCGGCGTCAGAGGAAAGCTCACCGATCTCTAGACGTCTGCCAGAAAAATCTTGAGGAGTGAATACATTGGAATCATTTAAGGTCACAATACCGGCTGCAGAGTGCTGAAATATAACTCCTAGGGCTTTTAAAGGTTGGCCACTGCTTCTCGCTAAGAGTATCTCTGAGCCACTCACACCAAATTGCGCATTTCCTGATACGACTTCTTTCAGTGTTTTGATTCCGGGGCCGCCAGGCTTGATGGTAACCTCTAAACCTTCTTGCTGATAAAACCCCTTCTCTAGTGCAGCATAAAAACCTGCAAACTCAAATTGATGTGTCCAATGAAGTTGCACATTAATTTTCTCAATGGCAAATGCTGTCATACTGAAAAGAGATAAAAATGCCACCAGTATGGTCCGGGCGATTTCCAGTCTTGGCATTGGATCAGATCCTTAGTTTTTTAATGTTTCTTTTTAGGGTGCTAATAAAAAACGAGATGATAAGCAGAGTAAAAGCGCCTAATAATACTGTGTTTGGTCTGTAAATATTAGCTTATAGGTTAGTTGTTATCACTCAGTTGTGCATCTCGTTCTTTGTTTATTTTATGTAGGGGCGGTTGGTTTGTCGGTTCATTGGTAATATGCAGCGTTGATGTAGGGAATGCACATTGAGCCCCTTGAGATAGAATAATATCCATACTTTTTAGTAAGACATCTTCTTTTACCTGATGATATTCCTGCCAGTCTGTTGTCTTTGTATGACAATATATAAAAAAATCGAGAGATGATGGAGCAAAGTTATTAAAGTTGACGATTAGGGTTTGCTCTGTATCGATTTCAGGATGAGATGAGATCATTTGATGTATTTGATCCGTGATAATACGCATTTTTTCGGCATCATCATAACGAATGCCTAAGGTTTCATGGATACGTCGATTGGACATCCGTGATGGGTTCTCTACCGCAATAGAGGTAAAGCTGGCATTAGGGACGTATAAGGGACGTTTGTCGAATGTACGTATAATTGTTTGCCGCCAACCTATGCGCTCGACTGTGCCTTCGATCTCTCTATCCGGTGAACGAATCCAGTCACCTTCATCAAAAGGGCGATCCATATAGATCGTTAAACCACCAAAGAAGTTAGCAATCATGTCTTTCGCTGCCAAACCCACGGCGATGCCACCTATACCACCGAAAGCTAAAACACCGGAAATACTAAAACCTAACGTCTGTAAGGCAACTAGAGAAGAGATAATAAAAACAGTTAGCCGCAGAAGTTTTGCGATAGCATCTAAGGTGGTTTTATCAAACTTTTTACCCTCAGCTTGATGCCTTGATATTAGGTTTTTTTCCATTCGATGGATCAATCGAATCAAAAAAAGCGTCAATATACTGATGACAAATATATCTCGAAGAGGTGTTATCGCAGCACTGAATAATTTATTACCGGCATGCTGACCGATAATGTCACAGCTGAAGGATATACCGAGCACCCAGATCAGGTAGGATACAGGACGTCGAGCAGCATAAATAACCGCTTCATCCCATAATGTTCTGGTACGTTTAGCGACTTGATGTAGCTTCGATAAGATACGCTTTTGTAATGAATTGGCTAAAACCATTGCCCACAGAACAACAATAATTTGAACGACCCAAGTATCGATATGTAAGTGTTCACTTAAAGTGTCGAGCCACGGCATAAACGCTAATCCTATCAATCATTTGTCAGTAAACTTATGACCGAATCATATAGCGTTATGGATAAGAAAGGTATGTTGTTATTCAACGAGCCTATCGGGTGATCTTTGATCTGTAGTAAGAAAAAATAGGAGGTTGTTTGTAGAGGAGTCTTTTCTAGCCTTCCTTGGCTAAAGTTTTGAGTTCCAATATTTGGTTTTAATGTCTTTCTGTCCGAAACATATCTCGATAAAGAAAGCCTTGTACGTAATCTACGCCAAGGTGATGGGCAAACATCAGATCCTGTTCGTTTTCTACGCCTTCAAGAATAAGCTTTTTACCACTGGCTTTGGCAAAATTGCACAGGGCGCGTAATAGGTGCTCATAGTTCTCTTTGCGCTGGTTTTTAATCCAGGAACGATCCAGCTTTAGGTAGTCAACACTGAGAAGTATATCGAAAGAGAGCATGCTGTCAGGGGCACCAATATCATCTAAGGCAATCTTCAGACCATGATCTCGGTAGGCCTTACCCATACCACTGCTGTAGATAGCATCACTGGCATCAGTGTTTTCAATAATTTCTACCACAAGATGAGATTTACCCTTAAGTAACTCCAGTAAAGGGTTACGCTCATCACCACCAAATAAGGCAAAGGCATGGGGGTCTATATTTAAAAATAGGTTATCTCCTTGGGGGGCGGAGGTGAGCTGTAGCCATTTCATCTGATATTCGGTATTAAATAGACTTAATTCATCGGTATGCAGTGCTTCAAAAACAATGTCGGGTCTAAGGGATTGTCCCTCTGGGTTATAAAATCGAGCGAGCCCTTCCCATGCCATCACTTCACCGGAGCCCAGTTCAATAATAGGTTGGTATTCGACACCAAATCTCTGGTTTTGGATAAGGTCATACAGGGTGAAGTTATCTATGCCACTAAAAACTTCTTTTAACATAATGGCTTACTCATTTAATGATAATTATTCCTATTATCTATTTTGAGTTGATGGCTGTCAATTCAAATAGTAATTGTTATCATTTGTTTTGAGCTGTAGATGATAAAAAGCTTTTATTTGTCACGTGACATGATGTGAAGTGGTGCCCAATAGCTGGATAACCAACATTGGGTCACTTCATAAATAGGGGCTAGAGTGTGGCACTTAATCTCTAGAGCAACCGCTATAAACTATTCAGCATCATAAATGGTGGGGATAGGTTGGCGTTTATGTTGGGTCGCATTATAGATGTAGATTAAACGCTCACTCACTTCAGGTGAAACGGCTTTACCTTCTAGAAAGTCATCAATCTGGTCATAACTTAGAGCAAGAGCATCTTCGTCGGCTTTTTGTGGTGCCAACTCTTCAAGATCAGCTGTAGGTGTCTTGTGTACAAGAAGATCTGGTGCACCAAGTGTCATGGCTAGCTTACGCACCTGACGTTTACTGAGTCCAAATAATGGCGCGAGATCACATGCCCCATCACCATGTTTTGTATAGAATCCGGTGATATTTTCTGCAGAATGGTCTGTACCCAATACTAACCCTCCCACTAAACCTGCGATTTCGTATTGAGCAATCATACGCATTCGAGCTTTAACATTACCCTTCACAAAATCAACTGTAGCTGGGTTCTCAGGTATTAATCCTGTGCCGTCTAATGCACTCAAAGTGCTCGTATGGATACCATTGACACCAGATTCTACATTCACACTCACGGAGTGATTCGGCTGGATAAAACCTAGAGCCAGTTGAGCCTCATCTTCATCTTTTTGTACGCTGTAGGGAAGACGTACAGCAACAAATTGAAAATCAGCTGTATGGGTTTCTTCATTCAGTTCATTGATAGCCAGTTGTGCTAAACGTCCACAAGTAGTTGAATCAATGCCGCCACTGATGCCCAATACCAGAGATTTACAACCGGACTGTTTGAGCTTCTGTTTGATAAAATCTACACGGCGGCGAATCTCAAACTCAGGGTCTATTTCAGGTAAAACATGCATCTCTTCGCGGATCTTTTGTTCCATTAGGTTAGCGCCTTAAATTTGACAAAAACAGATAAAGAATAGGTAAACAACAGCGTTGGTTTATTATGACCAAGGCTTTTGCAAGCTTGAATTATTAGGCTTGAGCTCATTTTTCTCAAGCCTATATTCCCAGCTGATTTAAAAAGATATGTAGCACTTCATGCATGATCTTTCGTGTATTCGCCGCTTTCAATATCGCGCAGAGACGAAAGATAGCCTTTTTCAGAGACTCCCTAGGACAGGGCTTTTTTCACTAAAGCGAGCATGTCATCGGTAAAAGGTAATTTTAAAGCGGCATCATGGCCCTTAGTGGACATTTTTTTCCAAGTTTTTTGGATGATGCTCAACATTTTATCTTCGCTATGTTTGGCTGCAAAAGGGGTTAGATAAAACTCTAAGAAAACCAAGCAGATAACATCTTCTAACGTTTGTACTTCTGGATCACGCTTCAATTGCTTTTTCTGCAGTAATACCATGACTCTGTCAGCATCGATTTGTTGATAACCCGCTTCTAACATCAATTTTGCTGTGGTTTCTGCGTGGAATTTACCTTGTGTCGTGCGCCAATGTTTGTAGCCTACAGGCCCTTCGGGGAAGTCTTTTCGTTTTAAGACCCAGCGCTGTATATGTTGGGCTCTAGCGGCTATTTGAAGGACCTCTGATGCATCTGGGCAAAAAAGCTGCATCTGAGAAAACATTCGTTCCGCGTAAAGTTGTTCTTTGGGATAGTTTTTGCCTTGCCACTCTTCTTTGTTGGGATCTTCGCTATTCGCTTGATCGATTAAGAATAGTGCTTTTTCAAAACAGGTTTGATGGGTCATTGTACGCTCCTATAGAAAAACTCTCGTAATGATTCTCATAATTTTTGTTTATAGTACTTAAGGTTTTTTTACATATATTCTGACGGAAAAGATAACTGAAAAAGGTGTCAGATGTTAGAGTCGTCTAACCAGCTTAAGTCTTCAGGAAAAGCCTTTCCAGATGTTAGCTCTAAATAAGTTTACAACAAAAAAAGAACATCATTTATGTTAAAAATCAGTTTGTTAACCAGCATAGCCCTTATTGCACTTGCGGCTAATTCGGTATTATGCCGTTTGGCTTTAGGTGCAGAGGCGATGGATCCAGTAAGCTTTACTCTTGTACGATTACTTTCCGGAGTTCTTGCATTGATGGCTTTATTGTGGGGGATAAACCTTAAGAATAAACAGAAAGGGGTACCTGCTGGCAGTTATAAGTCGGCAGGCATGTTGTTTTTATATGCTATTGCTTTTTCAATTGCCTATCTGGATCTTGATACCGGTATTGGTGCACTGATTTTATTTGGCTCTGTGCAGCTAACGATGATTACCGTAGGTATTTTTACTGGGCAACGGTTGCATACTGTTGAATGGTGCGGCTTAGCTTTAGCTTTTTCTGGTTTTGTTTATTTGGTACTACCTGGTTTAAGCACTCCTTCTGTTTTTGGCTTTGTTTTGATGACGTTAGCTGGCGTCGCTTGGGGTGGCTATACCTTGATGGGACGTGGTTCACAGAATCCTCTAGCGGATACCGCATATAATTTCTTCCGCACTTGGCCATTTCTACTCATTCTCGTGGTTTGGCTGTTTTGGCAAGGGGCTGAGGTAAGTAGTAAAGGTCTTTTTTACGCTGTTGTATCAGGTGCTATTACTTCAGGTGTGGGTTATGCCATTTGGTATGCCGTTTTAAAATACTATACTTCAACACAGGCAGGGGTTTTGCAGTTGTCTGTGCCTCTAATTGCTGCTTTAGGGGGGGTCGTGTTTGTGGGTGAACAGATTACTCTGGCCTTAACTTTTT
>JAKZRG010000097.1:0-38792 GCA_047518265.1 Oceanospirillum sp. | reverse complement strand
CTCTATGGATGCAATACTGCGAAATGTCATAATGCCTTTTTCTTGGAGCGTTGGTGCGACTGATTCCATAAATGCATCAATGCACACCGAACTAATTCTGTCTAAATCCTGTGAGTTGATTTTCCTAATCAGCATTGATATTCCTCAAGAGCTTAACACTGCACTAACCGGACAAAAGTAGTGGGCTATATTGTGCAGAAAAGCGGAACAAAGCCAACCATTTTTGTTCCAACTTAACGTGCTTGTGAGGCTCTTTTCCACTATGTTAGGTTCAAGCCCCCATCAGATAAAATTACCTCGCCCGTTAGGTAACTACTCGAAACAAGCATCGATGCGGTATGGGCAATTTCATTTGGTTTAGCTCCACGTTTCATCGGTGATTTCTCTTTCCAAAGTTTATGTGCATCAACCCAGCTGGCAGTCATAGGTGTATCAACCAACCCAGGAGCAATAGCATTGATGCGAATTTCTGGAGATAGAGTCAAAGCCAAAAGCTTAGTCATATGGTTAAGAGCAGATTTACTTGCGGCATAAGGAATCGAAGCCCCTTTGGGCCGTACACCAGCATGTGAGCTAATATTAATTATACTACTGGGGCGCTCTGGTGTAGATGAATCTCTTAGAGCTTGTTCCGCCTCGGAAATTAATATCCAAGGAGCGATGACGTTTACTTCATAAAGATCGCGCCATACCTGTGCCGATGCTTCTTTTAGTGAGGAATGTGGAATCATCGCATTTATTCCAGCATTATTGACTAAAACATCTAACCTTCCATGTTGATGTAAGACTTCGGATATCAATCTTTTAGTTTGGGACTGCACAGACAAATCAGCTTGTACATACGTTGCACTAGGTATCGATCTAGCTAGATTCTCGCCTTCAGCCACAGATGTTCTAGAATGAAAAACAACAGTATATCCATCCTCTGCAAGTTGCTGTGCGATAGCTTTACCTATCCCTGAGGTTGAACCAGTTATAAGTGCAACTCTCCCTTTATTATTTTCTTGATAAGAACTCAATGATGTCTCCATTATACTGATGAGTCTGAGCACTTTGCTAAGCGGCAGACAAAAGAATGGCGCTTTAGCTACCCAGTGCGGGCCAAAGACCGGAATGATACTTGAGCAATTTATTATGTGTTTTGGCTACATTCATAAACACTTAAACTGAAGTAAGTCGAAGATGCCAAGCGTTGAGATTCCGTCTTAATCACTTTGTTATACAATAGTTTTCAGGTTTTCGACTAGCTAGTTCGCCCTTCAGGATAAGCCGGTAATTCTGGCTGTAACCCACACCAATTAGCCTTATAGCTAGCGTAGATTTGAGCATCGATTTTTACGGGAATATCAACGTCAAATGTCGATATAGCTAACTCAATGTTTTCTAGAGCCTCATCTTTGACTCTAAATCCTAAACTTGAGCCACAGTTAGAACAAAATGTTCGAGTTGTCCCATTTGAGGCAACAAATTCTTTGAGTAAGTCTTTACCTGAAAGCCAGCTAAGACCTTGAACCCCAACTAACGTCCCAAAAGCTGCACCGTGAAACTTACGGCACATAGAGCAATGACAATTGGCTGCCTTTTCGCTGAATCCATCAACAGAAAAACGTACACTTCCACATAAACATGAACCTTTAAACTCAGTACTCATCCTAAATTTTCTCCCTATTGCATAACGCCCACTCAAATGGTGAAAAATTTATAGCGATTTTTTGCGGGTCTTTGCAAAAATACGACATAATTTAGAATCAAATTGTAAGCGCTTGTTATATGCAACTTTTGATTGCTTCAAATTCTTTTGCTGCCATAGTCGGAACGAACTCGGTTGCAACAATGTAGCCTCAATGGCATGCGACAGATAACCATAATACCGCATATCAGCACCTATAAAGCCCACTATATTTGCCTCTAATTAAGCACTTGAACAAAAGTATGGGAATTTTAGTAGAGAAACTTCTGTCTAGATGCTTAGCATGACTCTTAAGTTTTCTAAGCAACTGCTTTTTTTGTGACGCCGAATTGCTTTTTAACCTCTCCAAGCTCTAGGTTATTACCCAAAATATCCAGAAAGCTCTTTGTGGTAAAACGATCTGTGCTTTTAAGCAGGCTTTTTACAAAACGAATATCTGCTGTGTCTATCCATCCCTGCCGGGTTAACTGCCAGAAGTATTCCACTATATCGCCCGCAAAAGCTGCTCTTGGGCAACCTAGTGAGTTGGGTTTACGATTGTAATACTCATTCTTTTGCAGTGATAAGCTTAAGTATTCACGCCAGTAAGTCTTAAATTTAAGGCTATTGATATCCCTTGTGACGTAAATAAGCGCAAGTTCTTTAATAGCTTGAGGGCAACCTTGGCGGCCCAGTAAGGCTAGCGTTTGCTCATAAGACGCAACGGCTTCTTCTTTATCTTTTGATTTCCGTTTTGGTTTGGCGGTTGTTCTTAAAGATTCCAAAAGGATTTGCTCTTTAAAAAAGAGCCGCCTTTATCTGGTGATGATGAATAACACCAAAACTATCGTCCTGCAGTATGGCGTAAACACGTTCTTCTGGGAGCTGGTACAGTATTTTGTGGTGGGCCTGAGTTTGCGGATAGTTGTTCAGCTTATCTCTCAATAGGCGACCTTTAAGAATAGGTTCTTCAACCAGCATTGAGAATCTTAGATGGAATTTAGCATCTAGTTTTTTATTGAGTAGAGAAAGGGCGTATTCAGGATAGTATTCGGTCGCAAATAATGTCACGGAGTCCGTGTATTGTGGCAATGTTAAAAGGCATATATAGCCAGTACTCATATCGATTAGTCCTGAGGATGCATAAAAATACAGATCTATTTTTGCTATTGCGAGCCTCTTTTCAGAGCCTCTCATCCTTGGCTAATCCTTAAGCAATTTCACCCCTGATTCCATACAAGCCTGAAGTATACCTATTTACATTTTTTCTTTTTATTACAAGCTATTACACACAAAATATTAGATGAATCGATACAAGTAAAGATGCAATGAGTGTCAATTCACTGCACTTTATTACGTTATGTAACTGGACTAGGGAGTCTCTGACAAAGTAGTCGCCTCATAGAGGCTCCCTAGATATTAAACTCGACCTGCTTTTAAGAATTCCGCTAGCCAGACCGCTACAGCAGCAGAATCTAAAGGCTGATCTTTTAATGCGCTTAAAGCATCATTTTTAATATCTTCCGGGAAATTCACCCCTTCTTTTAAACTTAGCAGAGCTTCTTCGTATTGACGACTAAACTCTGGGTGTCCTTGCAGTGTGACGATGTGATCACCATAGATCAGACCTGCATTGGGACAAAAGTCTGACGATGCTAGGACTTCGCTAACTTCCGGTTTTTTAATCACCTGATCCTGATGCACGGCATTAATAGCAAATCCGTCAATCTCTTTTGGGATAAAGTAGTGCTCTCCGTGCAGTTGATACTGATGTGGGCCTAAGCACCAGCCACCGTCAAACTTCTCTACTTTACCGCCTAAAGCTTCAGCAACAATCTGATGACCAAAACAGATACCCACTGTCGGACGCTTTTCTTCGTGTAACTGTACAATTAAAGTTTTAAGTTGCTGCATCCAAGGCAGATTTTCGTAGGCTCCGTGTACCGAACCCGTGATAATCCAACCATCATATTGGTCTAGATCCTGAGGGAAAACACCATCTATCACCGAGTAAATAGTGTATTCAAAGCCGCTATCCGTTTGATCAAATAGCTTAACAAACATATCTGCGAAGCTACCGTATTGCTCAACCAATGGAGATGGGCCAATATCCGTTGCTAAAATACCCAGTTTCATTACTTTCTGCCTGTAACTAATTATTTATACGTTATTTTCGACTAGGATGTTACAACAATTATACTTTAAACCGCTGTACCAATTCCGACAGATTATCCGACAGATTTAGTAAAGATTCACTCTGTTTTGCTGCTTGTTCAGCACCTTTTGTCGTCTGCTGCATAATATAATTAATCTCGCCCAGACTTTGGCTGATATCGACGACGGTACTACGCTGCTCATCCGTTGCCGTTGCCACTTGAGAGTTCATCTCTCGCATACGCTGTACTGCTGCAGAAACCTTCTCCAATTCATCCGTGCTTCGATTTAATTGTTCACTGCAACTGGTCGCCTCTTCACAACAATATGACATGGTTTTAGCCGTCTGCTCAGCCCCCGTTTGAAGATTATGCACCATATCTTCGATAGCACTGATAGAGCCTTGAGTGCGGGTCGCAAGTGAGCGCACCTCGTCTGCTACCACTGCAAATCCTCGACCCGTTTCACCGGCACGAGCCGCTTCAATAGCCGCATTCAGGGCTAAGAGATTGGTTTGCTCCGCAATACCACGAATAACATCCACGACTTCACTAATAGAATCACTGTGTTGTTTAAGGCTCTGTACCTTGGTCATGGAATCTGTCACTTGTTGCGATAACAGATGAATGGCTTGGCTATTCTCTTTTAATGTCTGATTGCTGTTACTTAAAATATCATCTGCCTGTACCGCATCAGACAAGGTAGATTCTGCATGAGAAGCCACTTCGTTAGCACTGGCTTCCATCTCTGTGGCAGTGGCGGATAATCGAGTGCTTTGTAAGCTTTGTTGCTCAACACCCTGCAAGGACTCTTTACTGATATCCCGACTGGTCTTTGCAGTTAGATGCACTTCGTTGACCGTAGCAACAATCTGCTCGATCAAGTGTCTTAACTGTTGTGATAACTGGTTAGTGCTTGTTGACAGTTTGGACAGTTCATCACTCCCGTCTACTGACAGTTCAGTGGTTAAATCTCCCTGAGCCATACGGGCCATACCCGAAACCACACGGTTTAATGATGTTTGCAGATAGGTAATCAAACGAAAACCAAACAATAAGGAACAAAGGGCTGAAAGAGCTGCCCCTGAAACAATCAGGATTGTCCCCGTGGAAATAGTTTCTGCAGTGGCCTCTTTTACCGCCGCCTGCTGATCTTTAGCGGTTTGAATAAATTCGTGAATCAGGCTTTCATTCTGTGATACCAATTGCTCAATCTGCAGTAACAACTGCTCAGAATTCTGTAGCGCTTGCAAAGATTGTAGATGAGAACTCAGAGTCAAATCTTCATCCAATAATTGGGCTTTAAAAGGCTGCCAGGTTTCCAGAATGGTTTCATAGGCTTCCTGATCCAGAGCTTTCGCGCCAGCAATGCCCTTCTCGATACGTTTCAATGTCTTTTGAAGATCGAGAAATAACGTTTGCGCTTGTTCATAAGAAGTTTCATCTAGAGTACGGGTAATTTTAGAACTTAAAAAAGCAATATCATCACGAACCGGTTTAAGTACCTTTAGATATTCATAGCGGAACTCTTCGTGAAGGAGGTCACTCAGGGTATAAACGATCTCGCTGGATAGATATTTATACTCCTCCGCCTGAGCCTCGATATTAGCCTGTTCGGCCCAGTAACGACTTTTTTGCGTGACGATCTCGGAGGATTGACTGAAAATTTGTCCCGTGACCTGCTGAATCCTCTCTAAAGCAGAGTTAGAGCTTTGCCCGTCTTTTATGGTTTTAGGATCTATAGCTTTAAGATCTATGGTTTTAAGTTCTAAGCGTTCAAGATCTGTTAACTGTTGAAAACTGTCTGAAAAGGCTTTGTTTTGGTTCTGCAAGGTTTGCGTAATTTGCTCTGCATCTTGCTGACCTTTACCAGACAAGTACTCTAATAACGTGTATTTAGTATTGGCAAGATTGGCACGTAAATCACCACTGATGGCCACTCTGGGAGAGGCTTGATTTACCACCACCCCCAACTGTTGGCTGACCGAATTAAAACTGTAGTATGACGCAACAGAGGTCAGCAAAAAGATAATAAAGATGCTGCCCAGTGTTAATGCGATGCGTTGACCGACGGAAATATTCATAAGTTCTCCGCTAATTCTGCAGGCAATAGGGGGCCGTCAGCATCTGTTATAAGTAGAAAAAATATAACGGCTGATAGTCGGTTGCCATACGGCAGATTGGGGGATCAAGAGAAAGCAGTCACCGCATCCTGAGCAACTGCTATAACGGTATTATCGGCGGATAATTCTGAAACGATTATGCCGCTCGTGTCTGTAGGAAACGGGCCATCCAGCCAGCGACCATCACAGAGTCTGTTGCAGCATCGTCTTCGCGCACGGTATTCAAACCCTGCTCTGCCACATCAATGGGAATAACTTCGCCCTTACGCAGATCAATCAACTCATCTTCATAAGCCACACAAAATTCAGGGTGTGCCTGGAAGGTCATGATCTGATTGTCATAGACCAAACCGGCATATTGACAAAAATCGGAACTGGCAAAGACTTCTGCATTATCGGGTTTGGTAATCACCTGATCCTGATGCATAGCACTAATGGTAAAAGAACTAGGAGCAGATTGAAGAAAATCATAGGCGCCTTTTAGCTCATAGCTATGCAGACCCACACCCCAACCACCTTGGTATTTATCGACTCGGCCACCAAAGGTATCGGCAATAATCTGATGACCAAAACAGATACCCACCATAGGCTTGCCAGAAGAGTGAATATCAACGATCAGCGCTTTTAGTTGCAGCATCCAAGGCAGATTTTGATAAACATTAAACTTTGAACCCGTAATCACCCAACCATCGCACTGTTCAGCACCACCGGGGAAGTGACCTTCCCGCACATCGAATACTTCATATTCAAAGCTTTCTTGTGCCTGATTAAACAACTGAACAAACATATCGGCATAAGAACCGTATTCAGACAGAAGTTCGTCTGGGGTGATGCCAGTGGCTAAAATACCTAATTTCATTGTAGTAACCTGTTATTTTCTATGGCGATATAGGCTGGTAATGCCCTCCTATACCGCTTTATTTCTAGTTATTTTATTTGGCGTATCTTATTGGGGGTTAAGTCGTCCCCTTCCAAGAATCTACGCCAAAAATATCTCTGTTAAAGCATTACTCGGGTTTTGCCAATAAGCGTGTCTGACGGCGCATCTGGTACATAGCTCCGACGACACCAATAGCAACAATAGCGATCATAATGGTAGCCAAGGCATTGACTTCAGGTGTCACACCCAAGCGCACTTTGGAGAAGATCACCATAGGTAAGGTGCTGTTACCTGGGCCGGAAACAAAGCTGGCAATCACCAGATCATCCAGAGACAGGGTGAAAGACAGCAACCAGCCGGAGATAATCGCTGGAGCAATCAAAGGCAGTGTCACCAAGAAGAACAATGACGATGGTTTCGCTCCCAGATCCATGGCGGCTTCTTCTAATGTCTCATCCATTGAGGTCAAACGGGCCTGCACGATCACCGCCACATAAGCCATACAGAAGGTGGTATGGGCAATAATAATGGTGCCTGTACCACGACCTGACGGCCAACCGAACATGCCTTCCAGTGCCACAAACAACAGCAATAGAGACAGACCGGTAATCACTTCAGGCATCACCAGAGGTGCGGTAATCCAACCGGATAACACCATCTTGCCGCGAAATGGCCCAAAACGACTCAGAACAAACCCTGCCATGGTGCCCAGTACCACCGCTAAGGTGGCACTGATAAAGGCAATCTTCAGGCTCAATAACGCCGCATCGATAATCTGATCGTTTTGAAACAGTTCGGTATACCATTTCAGTGACCAACCACCCCAAACCGTTACCAGTTTGGATTTGTTAAAGCTGTAAACAATCAGAGCGATAATCGGTGCGTATAAGAAGGCAAAACCAAAACCTGCACTGATATTTAAAAAGAGAGATCTGCGTTTCATTAGATTGCCTCCTCTTTACCTTGACCGTTACGGATCAACATAATGGGTAGTACCAGAACAACCAGCATAACAATGGCAACAGCAGAGGCCATTGGCCAATCACGGTTCAGGAAGAACTCATCCCAGAGGACTCGACCGATCATTAATGTGTCAGAACCACCTAATAAGGCAGGAATCACAAACTCACCTACCGCAGGGATAAAGACCAATAAACAGCCTGCAATTACACCTGGAATAGCCAGAGGTAAAGTGATTAAGAAGAAGCTTTGGGCCGGGCGACACCCCAGATCCTCTGCGGCTTCCAACAGAGTCATATCCATTTTTTCCAGTGCGCTATAAAGAGGCAGCACCATAAAAGGTAGATAGGTGTAAACAATACCGATATACACCGCAAAGTCGGTTTGCAGCATAGTAATGGGCTGATCAATAATGCCCATACTCAGCAGGAACTCATTCACAATACCGTTTTTCTTTAGGAAACCCATCCAAGCGTAAACACGCAGCAGGAAAGAGGTCCAAAAAGGCAGGATCACCAGCGCCAGTAATAAACCCCGTTTGGACTCATCACTGCGTGCAATCATATAAGCGATAGGAAACGCTACGAGTAAGGTGAAAAATGTCGAGATACTGGCAATTTTAATGGAGCTTAAATAAGCATCCAAATAAAACGCATCTTCGAACAGATAAAGATAATTACCCAAGTTCAGCTTAAGGTTGATATAAGCTTCTTCCCAGTCCATCTCCAGTAGTGCCGTATAAGGCGGCACGGCAATGGCGGTTTCGGATAGGGAGATCTTAAATACCACTAAAAAGGGTACAAAGAAGAAGATCCCTAACCAGAACATAGGAACAGCCACAACAGCAAAGCGGCCCCAGTTAATCCGTCGTATAAAGTTATACTTGGTCATTAATGATGACGAATCATTAATCCAAGGTAGACGTGATGCACTCATGATGTCAGTACCACGCTGCTATCAACGTCCCAAGACAGGAAGACTTTATCGTTCCAGGTAAAACGTTCCCCCATATGACGGTTAAAGTTAGGCTGAGTCACCCGTATCTCTTTACCGCTTGGCAGACGTACCTTAAAGACGGACAGACTACCCATATAAGCGATATCTTCGATGATACCTTGGATAAAGTTTTCGTCCTGATCCGGTTTTTCGTGACTGACAATCATTTTTTCAGGACGAATCGCCACATGTACAATCTGATTTGGCGCACAGCTGATACCGTGATTGACATAGAAGGTGGCGCCCGCTTCTTCAGACTTAATACGTACTGTATCGGGCTCATCCTGTACGACTTCACCTTCAAATAGATTCACCGAACCCACAAACTCTGCTACAAAACGACTGTTTGGATATTCGTAAACATCATGAGGCTCGTCGGTTTGCACAATCACACCGTGATTCATGACACCGATGCGGGTGGCCAAAGTCATGGCCTCTTCCTGATCATGGGTTACCACCACAAAGGTAACCCCTAATTCTTCCTGAATATTGATCAGCTCAAACTGAGTCTCTTCCCGTAGCTTCTTATCCAATGCACCCAGAGGCTCATCCAATAGCAGCAGCTTTGGACGCTTAATCAGAGATCGGGCCAAAGCAACACGTTGACGCTGACCACCGGATAACTGATGAGGTTTACGCTTACCCAAGTGACCTAACTGCACCATATCCAACATCTGCTGAACACGCTGTTTTACTTCTCTGCGATCAACACCTTCACGCTTTAAACCAAAGGCGATGTTGTCAGCGACGGTTAAATGAGGGAAAAGTGCATAAGACTGGAACATCATATTAACGGGACGTTTCCATGGCTGAATACCGGCCATATCTACGCCATCAATGAGAATTCGGCCACTAGTTGGCGATTCAAAGCCTGCCAACATACGCAATAGCGTACTTTTACCAGAGCCGGAGCCGCCTAATAGACAAAATAACTCATTTTTGTAGATGTCCAATGAGATATTATCAACGGCCGTAAACTCACCAAATTTCTTAGTGATATTCTCGATTTTTAAAAAAGGTGTCGCATCACTTTGCTTCCACAACGGTGGCTGTGCGGTGGGAACAGTTGCAGTATTCTGCAGATCAATTTGCTGAGATGAAGTCATAACAAGCCCTCAGTTACTTATTCTTATTTAGTGATTCTGTTTGCTAGCTGAAAACACACAATACGCGCAATCAGAAACGATCCAGACCACCCTAGGGAGTCTCTAAATAAGCCTTTTAATCCATGGGTAAACCCACTAAAAAACTTATCTAGTCACTCTCTTTTCATTTTATTTACTCTTTTTCTTTCTTGTATTTTGCTTTGAATCGTCAGGCTGCCCCAGATAACTAGGACAGCCTAAGCCGATCATATTTTCAAATTAACGACCAGTTTTAATACCCGTCCAAGCGCGAGTCAGCAGTCGATCAAACTTGGCTGAGTGAGCATTTTGTGTAAACAAGCTATTTTTCACCGCTTGTGATGGGTAGATACCTGGGTTACTGCGAACATCTTCATTCAGCATAGGCTCAGCGGCTTTATTCGCTACAGCGTAATAGACGTAGTTCGAGATACCTGCGCCAATATCAGCTTTCAGGATATAGTTGATAAACTTATGAGCAGCTTCTGGGTGAGGCGCATCAGCTGGGATCGCTAGCAGATCAAACCAAACCAAGGTACCTTCTTTTGGAATGGAGTAACCAATCTTATGGCCTTGGTTGGCTTCCTCTGCACGGCTTTGTGCCTGAAGGATGTCACCGTTATAACCCAGTGCGACACAGATCTCGCCGTTGGCCAGATCAGAAATATATTTGCCGGAGTGGAAGTATTTATAGCTAGGACGTACAGACTTCAGTAAGGCAGAGCCTTTTTTCAGTACGGACTTCTTCTCTGAGTTTGGATCTTCACCCATATAGTTCAGAGCAATAGACATGACCTCTGCCGGAGAATCCAATACACCGATACCACAATCTGCCAGCTTAGCCGCAATCTTAGGGTCAAAAATCAGATCCAATGTATCAAGAGGCATCTCTCCCAGACGCTCTTTCACCATTTTTTCGTTATAACCCAAGCCAATAGTCCCCCAAGCGTAAGGCACATTATGCTTATTACCTGCATCATGGCGTTCAATCTTAGAGATAAAATCAGAATCAAGATTACCGTAGTTACTCAGTTGTGAACGATCAATCTCAGCATAGATACCCGCTTGAACATGACGTTCCAAGAAAGAACCCGTTGGAACCACAACATCATAGCCGGTACCACCGGACATCAGTTTAGCCTCCAAAACTTCGTTGGAATCATAAACGTCGTAGTTCACTTTGATACCGGTCTCTTGTTCAAACTGCTTGATAGCAGAAGGATCAATATAGTCAGACCAGTTATAAACGTTCAAGACTTGCTCTTCAGCCATTACTGAACTAGAGATCACTGAGCCAGATAAGGTAAGGGCAATTGCGGCGGCTAAACCAAGTTTTTTATGGTGCATTGCATTTTCTCCGTTTTGCTCTTGTCGGCGCCGTGTTATCGGTCATCGCGACATTAAGCTATATTTTTATTATTCAGCTAGGGTTAAAACCCTATATTGTTAAAGCGAAAATCAGCAAAGGACTCAAAACTATTTTGCTGATCATTTCAGCATTACTCGAATGTACGCCAGGCCTCCTATGTCGCTATATACCCCTCAATGGGTATTTTTTTTAAATCCTCCTAAATCAGATAGTTATGCTTGGTAACAACGGATTTAGGAGGTTATATCGGTTACAGGTAACCTAGATATGCCTCATATTCCACATCTGAAATACGGGCATTTAATTTACTTTGCTCTTGACGTTTTGCTGCCGTAAATACTTTGACAAACTCTTCACCTAAGTATTCTTTCAATACCGAGCTCTGAGCAAAGATCTCAGTGGCCTCATCCCACTTATTAGGCAGAACCAGATCCTGATTACCTTCTGAATAAGCATCACCTTCAATAGCCTTGGGTGGCATCAGCTTGTTTTCGATACCGTATAAAGCTCCAGTCAGAATCGTCGCCAGAACAAGGTAAGGATTCGCATCCGCACCGGATACACGATGCTCAATACGACGAGCAACGTTCGGGCTTTCAGGAATACGGATAGCTACCGTGCGGTTTTCATAACCCCAGCTGGCAAACGTAGGAGCGTGAGCGCCCGCCATAAAACGGCGATAAGAGTTCATATGCGGCGCAAAGGCCAACATGCTATCCGCCATGGTGTGCATCAGACCGGCAACAGCGTGTTTCAGGACATCAGTCCCCTCTTCGCCGCCGTTATCGAAGACATTGACACCGTCTTCGTTCAGCAGACTAAAGTGCACGTGGAAGCCATTACCGCTTTTATCGCCGTAAGGTTTGGCCATAAAGCTGGCAGAGAAATCATGTTTACGAGCAATGCCTTTTACCAGACGCTTAAACATAATCGCCTGATCAGCCGCCAAAGCAGGGTTAGGCACATGGTTCAGGTTAAGCTCAAACTGCCCTGGGCCTAACTCAGAGATAATCGTGTCAGCCGGTACACCCTGCTCTTCACAGACCGCACGGACTTCAGCAAAGAACTCTTCCAGATTGTCCATCTCATCAATGGAGTAACAATCTGTTGCGGTTAAACGACGACCATGACCCGCTTTTAGCACTGGAGGTTGTGGACGCTGAGTTTCTTCAGATGCGCCATCCATCAGATAAAACTCAAGCTCGGTAGCCACTACCGGTGTTAAACCTAACGCTTTAAAACGATCAACAATGCCGCATAAAGCCTGGCGAGGATCAGCCCCAAACGGTGTGCCATCTGGATTAAACATCATGGCTAAAATCTGATCACGAGGAGATTTAGCCCAAGGCACAGAAATAGGGTCATCGTGCACCGGCATGCAGATACCATCACTGTCACCGGTTTCAAATACCAGACCATTTTCCAGGACATCATCTCCCCAGAAATCAAAACCGATAACAGAGCGAGGCAGCTTCACACCCTCTTCCATTACCTTGCCAATGGAATTGGCAGGCATACGCTTACCGCGAAGGTTGCCGTTCAGATCCGTAATAAATAGATCAAATTCTTTTTGATTGTCTGAGCTGGAAGACATATAAACTCTCTCTTGAATACTGGCCGGTTCAGCTGCAATATTTTTATCAATACAGCTAAACCCGGTTATCAGTGCGTTGATCACTTGAAGAATTAATTAATGTGATCACAAAATATGTAATGATATGATCACAATTTAAAAAAATGGTCAACAACACATAATCAATTTATTGTTTTGCACCACTAAGGTGATCACATTAAGATGAAATGCACCCTTTCAGTGACTCTATATTCAATCTAGGACTTAAATAGCCAAAATGGATAAGAAATCACCAATACGAATTACATTAACGAAGCGTGATGAGAGTGTAACTATCACCCAGTGGGTATACAGCACTTTGAGGAACGCAATTATGACCGGTCAGATACTGCCAGGCCGGGCTTTAACCATTCGAGAGCTGGCAAAAATATTAGATGTCAGCCCTATGCCGGTGCGTGAGGCCCTAAGACAACTGGCAGCAGAAAATGCGCTGGAAATTCAAGGCAATCGGCGCGTCATGGTGCCCAAAATGACCGCGATGAAGTTTAATGAGCTCTGTGAGGCTAGGATTCATCTAGAGTCTCATACCGCCGCACGGGCATTACCCTATATTGATAGCGAGCGTTTACAGCAACTCATTATTCTGGATAAAGATATTGATGCGGCCCAGGATTCGGGGGATCTAGAGCAGATAACGGTAAGAAATCAACGATTCCATCGGGCAATGTATACGGCTAATCCCCATCAGGTCACGCTGCCATTGATTGAAAGCCTATGGCTACAACTAGGGCCATTTATGCGTTTGGCTAATAGTTATCTAGAAGAGCACTACACCATTGATCGCCATAATGAAGCCTTAAGAGCCATTGAGAAAAAAGATGCTTTAGCTCTGCAACTGGCTATTTCTGCAGATATCAGAGAAGGCTTTGCTTTTGCAGGCACACCAGAGCTCTTGCATAGCTTTATAGAACAATCCTCCAGTCATAACTAACCATTTCTTGATCTGTCAAAAGCAAAAAAGGCCGAATTTTTACTTAAAATTTGGCCTTTTTTCTGTTTCTTAGAAACTTTTTTATCAATTTTTTCCTCTCTAGAAATCTTATAAATACATGGCTTACTTGCCGTTTTTAAAGGGATTTCTCTCTTTTTCCAAGATGCCATTCCACCCCAACTACATCCTAGTAGGTATATTGACATTTTCTTTTTGTGATCACAAAATTGCGTTATTAACAAAAACACGCTAGATTTTGTTAACAGATATTTGATCACAAATTTTAGAACTGTTTTGTTTTTTGACAGTGATTTACTTTGATGCCCAGTTTTAAGCATCACCAGGAGAATAAAATGTCCGAAAAGAAAAAAAATGCTGTGACAGCTGATTACCAAGCTCTTGATGCCGCTCACCACTTACACCCTTTTACCAATACAGGGGCATTGAATAAGAAAGGTGCACGTGTAATTACACATGCTGAAGGTGTTTATCTGTGGGATAGCGAAGACCAAAAGATCCTAGATGGCATGGCAGGTCTGTGGTGCGTCAACATGGGTTATGGCCGTAAAGAACTGGTTGAAGCAGCCACTAAACAAATGGAAGTTCTACCATTCTACAATACCTTCTTCCAAACCACTCATATGCCAGCGGCTGAACTGGCACAAGAAATTGCCAGCGTAACACCGGGTGATCTGAACCGTATTTTCTTTGCCAACTCAGGTTCAGAAGCCATTGATACGATTATCCGCATGACCCGTCAATACTGGGCTATTAAGGGTAAGCCGTATAAAAACATCCTGATCAGCCGTGAAAATGCTTACCACGGCAGTACTGTCGGTGGCACCAGCCTAGGCGGTATGACAGGTATGCATAAACAAGGTTTGCCTATTCTGCCGGGCATTGAACGTATCCGTCAGCCGTACTGGTACGGTGAAGCTGGCGATCAAACGCCAGAAGAGTTTGGTCTAACGTGTGCTCAAGCACTGGAAGAGAAAATCCTAGAAGTAGGTCCAGATAACGTTGCTGCTTTTGTCGGTGAACCTATTCAGGGTGCAGGTGGTGTGATTGTACCACCTGCAAACTACTGGGCTGAGATCCAAAGAATCTGTACCAAATACGACATTCTATTGGTTGCAGATGAAGTGATCTGTGGTTTTGGTCGTACCGGTAGCTGGTTCGGTAGCCAAGCTCTAGGTATCAAACCAGATATCATCTCTATGGCAAAAGGTCTGTCTTCTGGCTATCTGCCTATCTCTGCAGTCGCTGTGGGGGATCGTATCGCCGATGCATTGACCGAGCATGATGATGACTTTAACCATGGCTTCACATACTCAGGTCACCCAGCAGCGGCAGCGGTTGCTCTGGCTAATATTCGCCTGATGAAAGAAGAAAACACGGTTGATTACGTGGGTAACGACATTGGCCCTTACTTCCAGCTGAAGCTGCGCGAAGCGGTGGCAAACCACCCTCTGGTAGGCCATATTGAAGGTATGGGCTTAGTGGCTGGTATTGCACTGGTTAAAGACAGCGAGAAGAAAGAGTTTTTCCCATCGGATATTGATGTGGGCTATATCTGTCGTGAGCATTGCTTCAATAACGGCCTAATTATGCGTGCCGTGGGTAGTCGTATGGTACTGTCGCCACCACTGATCATCTCTCGCGAAGAAGTTGACGAACTGTGTGAAAAAGTTCGCCTGGCCTTTGACCTAACACTGCAATCTATAGGCTAAAGTCGATCCAATACAAGCTTTAACTTAAGCCTGTATGCCCATTAGCTAAGCATTCCACGCTGGCTAATGGGCACTGTTACAGCGTTACCTACTCTTCAGAACACCTATATACTGCACCACCTACATATAAAAAATATAAATAATAACAATAAGATACAGTAATTTGACACAATCAAGCCAACAATTCTGCGTGCCACTAAAGAGACTATATGATGCAGCCAAAAATCAGCCCGGAATTGATTACCAGCCAATGCGCAAAGGACCTTGCCTCACTGATTCACCACCTACGGGTGCCTAGCTTTTTAACCGTACTGGCAGACGTGTTAAACGCACAGTGTAATTTTGATACTATTTTAGTGGTCACTTACAAAAAATCCTTTAAGCCGATTATTCTGCACCCAAGAGACCCGGCAGAACAAAGCCCTACACTGCACGCCTATATCAATAAAGCCTATATTCTTGACCCACTATTTAACGCTATTCAAAATCAGCTAACGCCCGGTATCTGCCGTTTAGTAGATATCGCACCGGATTCCTTTGAAGAAACCGAATACTACCAATCCTGCTACAAACAATTTGATCTGGTAGACGAGATTGATCTCACCATTCAACTGGATAACGATACTACCTGCGCCATTACACTGGGCCGTAAATCATCTTTGGGTAGTATCACCCGCGCGGAACTGAATCGACTGAAAAGCATCTTCCCGGTTATCGAATCATTAATTCATCAGTTCTGGCTGGCTCAATCCCAAGAATACGTACAATATGAAAAATCCGACGGCCCAATGAAACAGGCCCTGAAAACCTTTGCCAGCGGCGTACTGACTCAACGGGAACAAGAAATTCTAGGGTTAATTCTGCAGGGACACTCATCGAAGTCTATTGCAGATAAACTCAGTATTAGCGTGGGCACGGTTAAGGTACACCGGAAGAATATTCACAGCCGATTGAATACCTCAACCCAGTCGGAGATCTTTACACTGTTCTTGAACCATTTGAATAATTTGGAAGCTTAGTTGACAGTAGCCACTGCCCTGCGGGAACAGGACAGTGGCTATTTGACTTCAATAGCTCTTACACTATGTGTGTGATACGCCTATTCTTCTAAAATAGAAATAAGATCCTCTATAGCTTTGTTGCCATCTATTCCTATACCGTGCCAATTCGGAGTTAGCATCAAGTACCGGTTCAACCGCTTCGCAACAGAAAGAGCAATGCTGGCCCTATCCATTTTTATATTCTTTTCAGAATTAGTAGAAGAGTTTAATTCATTATTAATAAACTCATCTGCAATCATCTGCCTTTCCGCATCTAACACAACATCACACATCATAGAAAAATCAATATATTGCGAACAAACAAATTTCAAGAAAAAGCTAAACTCCTCATCTTCACCTATTGCAGGTATACCATTAACTTTGAGTTGACCAGAAGCCCTCGAGTTTTGCCTGTGCTTAATCAGCATTTTTTTACAACGTTCACGCCTTGCAATAACAAGCTTTTTCCGGTTGAGATCAAACATATCAATTGTTCTTCGGCCAATAAGAGTTGTCCCTATCAACTGACCACTAAAATTACTTGTTAAATGATCTGAAAAATTCGTTTGCTGAGAACATGGTGAAAGTACCTCTGGAATTTCTTTTGATTCTCTGAGAGTTTTTGACCAGGCATCAGAACACCCCTTGCAAGCAAGTAGAAGCTGCCCCCAATCTCCTGGGCGATTAGAGCTGAAAGGTAAATCAAGCCCGACTGGATGCATATCTTCATCATTAAGGGACTTCTCGCATAAGCCGCACTTTCCTCTAAAGTCTATCCTTATAGTCTCTTTAACATCATGTAAGCTCCACAAGGGAGTCCCTATACATCTTTCAGAATCATTTAACAAAACGGTAACTGAGTCTGGCTGTTTGCTTTTCTTAACTTTGATCATGCCCCCCCCCTGTCAATCTATTTGCTCGGCCTTGTTATGCTCGATATCTTTTTCTCTGGTCGATTCTTGCACTACCTTCTTGTCTTCTGTCTTTATGCTCTTATCTTTACTTTTACATTCTGCACTTACTTCTTCCTTCTTATCTCCACTAAGTACTACTTCATCAGCAGCAACTTTAACTGTATCGGCAATACCACACGCGAAGGCCCTATCACCTGGAAAGTGTATCCCCCGATCAAAATGTGCTCTTAGCTTCTCGGAATTTTCCTCGACAACCCTCTGAAAATTATATAGATTTTGTTTCACCAGCCCCTCAGGAGTTGGATCAAAACCTTTGATTGTTATCTCATGAGAGAATGCGAATGGATCAAACCTAATATCTGACAAATGTTCGATCAGACCACCAATCCTTTCTACTACTCCAACAACTGCAACTTCAGATTGTTCATTAGAGTTATCCGGCAAATCATCCAGACGACTCCTGCAGAAAGGCATTTTAGGAAGCAAAGAGACTTGTTCATCTAAGTGCGTTGTCTCTACTGTTTTTAGGTCGTTCCGTCTATGGATACATCCAAGTGCAAAATGTATTAGCAAAACGAATATTGCCGAGTTATTGACATAATTTGCTATTTTGTCGATATGAGGAACAGTATAACAGAGCATTTGTTGATACCGTTTAGCTAGCCCTAACAGTGATTCATCATCGACTAATTCTTCATCACTCTTATTAGAGGAAGTAGCATACAAGTTGTGCCCTTTATTCAACTCTATCTCACATTGCTCCACCCAGTTGTTAATCTCAGGCCAAATTGCCCGAAAGTAAGGCACTGCTTCCATATGGGCCATCATGGTTGCAAACTCTCGGTCATTAATTGGAGTATCGTTCTCATATCTTGTTTCTCCAACAAGGGAAGAAAGCAAATACAAGAACATTGCCCCAACTGAGTAAATGTCTGATGCAGCAGACCACTTCGGTAGCTCTATATATCTGGATATAGGCATCCATTTGGGATTTTCATCATCTTCTCCATAATGCAGCACAACTACTCGTCCGTTAAAAACTTTCCAATAGGGCCTCTTGCACCGAAACAACTCGCCATACTCAGTTTTGTGAACCGAATTAACCTCAAAGATATATTCTCGAATCTGTATCATGTCGCCACATGAAACTTGATTATCAGCTAACTTCTCATCTTTCCTATCTTGAAAATCATCATCATTCAAAAACTCGATGACCGTACTTTTTACCGACAAACCATCATCATCAAGTAACGATGCACGCCATCCTATCAACAAATCAATCTCATCACTGGCAGGATTATGGGTGAATAGTATTGCCGAATCCCCGTCTTCTCTTTCATGACCAGATCGTCTTTCAGGGGAGTAAAATGGCGATGTTCTTTCGCCATTTATTATTGGGCCAAAAATTGTCGCACAAGAATTGGTCGCGTTCGCATGCGGTGCTGGAGTATCGGACTTAGAGAAACCACCATAGTCAATTAGATAATAGCTGTTTGGACTCTGAGAAGTCCCGGCGAAAGCAACATTTGCAGGCCTAATATCAGAATGTAATATTCCCATCTGGTGAAGAGATTGAACACCTGTAGCAATCTGCTTAGTCAAATTTAATGCCGTCTTCAGCACCAATCTTCTAGCAGCCCTCTCTTTCCTTTCCTCTATCTTTTTCTTTTCTTGTTCCTGTTCCTCTGTTAGGTATCCCTTTGCATTAGATGTAATGTCTTTAACATCATCCTCTTCATTTGAATAACTAAATAACTTTTTTAAACCCAAAGCTTCCTGTAATGTTCCATCAGCCCACGTATATAGCATGGACGGAAGCGAAGTAAACCAAACCCGGTTGGCTAAATCTCTGCCAGTTGAGCTAGAAAGGCTTTCAATAGTGTTTCCAGAATTTTCCATACCACCGGCAGCAAGGTGAGGCTCACTAACCGTTACAGTCGCTTGCCACGCATAGCTATCAGATGCATGAGTTCGAACTAAATCAAATTCAGCCTTACTCGTTATAGGTTTCTCTTCAAGATTCTCCGGGAGAAATTGAACATCATCCCCTTCATCTGTAATTTTAACCAAACAAAATCTGGGCTTCTTCCCTACTTCAAACCGAATAAATATAATCCCTCCATTCCATTCTTCGGCACCATACTTCCCTGATGCTGTTTGTATAGGAGAAGCAAGTACACCCCGTCCACTTGGAGTAGCAGGTAGCACGCCAGCGATATTTGCTTGTTGTTGCCACATATTTCCTACAGAGTTAATTTCTGATTCCATAATATCTTGGATATACAGATTTTCCCGAAAAGTATCTCCTAAAAGGCGAGGTATCTTTAAGGCTTGGCGACTTTTGCCATCTGTGCCATCCATCAGTATTTGGATTACTACGCCAAGAGTACCCTCTGCACATACACCTGCACAGTAACCTTGATCGTCTACAGGGATATACCAATCTTGATCAATCCATATTTTTGTGATGTTGTCGTTCATTGCTTCACCCTAAATTTGGACATAATTAATAGGCTCAATTCATTTGTATTTATTGCTACCGACCTAACTTGCCCGAGTAGTGCGATGATAAAATCATAATCAATTCAAAACAATCAAGCCTACGCTTTATTAAACAACAATACATATTAAAGAACTAAAATCAGTAATTACAAGTATTTACTTTTCTATAATCCAACCTTATTCTCCGACCAAAATAGTGCGATTAACTTATTAATAAGGCCTACAATAAATAGTACGTCATTATTTGTCGCAAAAAAATTATGAGGTATCCTTATTTTATCCTTGGCTTAAAACAATTCTCTCAAAACCAGGGGACAATATGGAACAGGAGGGTATTGCGATCACTGCTAAATCAGCTCCAACAAAACCTCAGGATGCCTATCAACTATTCTGAGCAACGTTTCTGCTGCACCTGAAGGCTTTCTTCGCCCTTGCTCCCACTGCTGCAGGGTGCGAGGTGATATTTTCAAGGCATTAGCAAACTGGCTTTGCGATAGGCCACACTTCATTCGTGTGGATACAATCTGGTTAGCCTCTAGTTTATAGCTATCGCCGTAGTTGCCCGCTTTTACATCACGAATTGCATCTAACAACTCTTCTCCGATATCTCGATTTGCGTCTCTATCCAATAACTCTCTTTCACTCAGTGGCATGCCCCATCTCCTCAGCAATCTGTTTTAGAATATGCGCAGGAATATTGTCTTTGGCACTTTTGGCATAGATCAATAACAGTACAAGCGCTCCACTTTTCAAACGAGCAGTGTAAATCACTCTAACACCACCACTTTTTCCTTTACCTTTTCTCATCCAGCGTATTTTACGACAACCTCCTGATTCAGGAATCAGTTTTCCAGCTTCTGGTGAATGAGCTAAGTAACTCGCAAACTCTAGTCGGTCATCTTCAGTCCAGTAATCACGCCATTGTTTGGAAAACAGCGGTGATTCGATGATTGTTAACATAGCAGCCATACTCCTTTGGCGTACAATAACTTGAGTTTAATTAAAATTTAAGATTCTTGCTACTCATCCAAAAAAGCATATGTTTAGGTATTTATATTTATACCGACACTTCCGCTGGCCTTGTTCGTTGTTTTTGGGCCTGCTCTTCTAACTCCTCCCAACTTAGGCTGGTCATTGTGGAATTCATGCCTCGGTTATGGATCAACACCGCTGATCGAGTATGAGAGCGTAACAGCTTAATTTCCTTATTAGGGGTAATAAATAGAGGGTGTAGACCAAACTCTCGCAATGCTGCAATGATTCGCCCTGCGACCGCTTGAGAGCTTCTTGAAAAGGCTTCATCCAATACCACTGTGCCAAATAGTGGTGATGATGAACCATCCGGGCATAGCGCGTAGCTTAGTGAGGCGGTAAGAATATAACTGGCAATAATCTCTTTTTCACCGCCACTACCACCTTGTGAACCGGTTCTGATCTCAATGGTTTCCGCACTTGCTCGATCCACTACCGCCACTGCAAATTGCATTCGATAACGAGGGTCTAACAGGGCTTGAGCTGCCTTTGTTTTTTTCCGCTCACTGGCATCTCTTAATTGATCAACCACTGTTTGCAGGGCTTGATAATGGCTTTCACCACCGTCATCCAGAGTGGCAGCATAACGAAGGTGTTGTTGAGCTTTCTTTAAAGTATTCAGGCTTTCATGCACCACTCGCTTAGGCTCCAAGCGAATATAGCGACCGGCCTGATAATCCACCCGCCGCATGGTGTCGTTGAGCTCTTCAATACGGTATTTAATTTTCTCTACTTCATTTTCGATACTCATTAAGAGCTGATTCACGCCCTGATCAGAACTTTGATTCAAATATTCAATAAACCGAGCCTGTTTCTCCGGTAACGCTTCATCATTGAGTATTTTTAATTGAGCAAGGTATTGAGGAATGTCTTCCAAATCGGTTCCTGCTTCAGCCAACGCCCCAGTATCATGCTTCCTAGCGCTGATCATTAGCTTGCCCAAACTGACCTTACAGGAGGAGATATATTTGGCACACTCGCCTAATAACTCCTGAATATTTTTGCTTTCGGCTTTTTCATAAGCCTGCATGTTATCAATATCGGGAGTTTTAAAGTTGGCATCGCCTAAGGAGATCTCATCATCATTTAACCCTGCCCCTATCTCTGTAAAGGCTATGGCTTTTTTACTCTTCGCCTCTGCCACATCTCTTTCTATAACGGCTAAATCAGATGCATAAGTTCTTTGTTGTGTCCGTAGTACTTGTAACTCATCCCTAGCCTTTTCCCAGTTATCTCCTGCCAGTGTGGCATCAGAGTTAGGATCTTGAATCGCTTCTAGCTGGGCCTTGAGTACCTCAATACCTTCTTGCAGGCTTGGGGTATCAATGTCCTCATATTCAAAAGCGATAAACTGATCCACCAGTTTTAACTCTCGTTCAAGCTGGGCATAAGCAGATTTACATTTTTTCACCTCTCCTTCACTGACACGGTAGGCCTCTTCAGCTTCTTGTCGTGCCACGGCAACCATAGCCACACGGTCTCTATTATCAAAGCCCGTCATCCAATTTTGATCCAGCCGACTACCATCCTGCTTATCGAAGTAGCCAGAACGACCAGACATCAAACCCTGTCGCGTCATACCTTTTGGCGTATGCTGCAAATCATCAGGATTGTTCACACAGTGTCGATCAATGCCCGCTAAAAGATTTTTTACTGCTTCTCGATAAGGATGATTCTTAAAGTTTAACTTTCGAGTAAAACCATCATTAAAGAAGTTGGCATGAGAATAATGTTCTTCAACTCTTAATAGCTTTACGTTTAAACGATTATGTCGACTGTTAACCCAAGCTAAAGCCTGCTTCATAGCGTTAACCGGCACTAATAAACGAGTTCTATGGCCTCCTATTGCTCTTTCGATGGCACCGCGCCAGCTGGTTTCTTCCGCTTTCACCTCTATCAGCTCCGCTACAAAGGGCAGCATCTCTACTCTAAGGTTAAGCTCCATGGCTAATTCATGCTGAAACTCCAGATAAGCACTGGGTATATTGGACTGACTGCCAGAGGCTTTTCTTAATTCATTGTCCAGCTCATCCAGACGGTTCCGGCAATTACGACTGTGAGCGCCATGGGAAAAGACCTCTTCTTTTTTCTCTTCAATCCTTGGTTCATATTCATCTGCCCGAGAGGCGGCTTGCATCCTGTTTTTGTTGAAGGCCTCATAACCAATGACCTGTTCAAAACCCAGTGCTGCTGCTAGCTGAAGATAAGCGTCTACTTTTTTCTTAAAACGTGAGAGATGCTGTTCTTTTTCCTTGATCTGCTTTTCAATATTTTCAATGGATGCGCCACCGCTCTCCATATAAATATCCCGCAGGGTATCGACATTTTCTTCTGCTTGTTCCACGACTCGATTAATGTGCTGACACTTTTCTTCATAACCTGCCATCGTGATGGCCAGATCCTGCTCTTTTCCATCCCAGAGTTGATAAGCATGGGTCGCAAACCAAACTGGCAGGATCTCTTTTAACTTATTTAATCGATCCAAACTATCCAGATACTGATTCAGCTTTTCATACTCAACAGAGATAGGCTGTAAACCCGTTTGCTGTAAACGGGCCGTTTCCAACTCTGCATGAATCGTAGCAAGATCATCAAACTCAGCCGCCACCTCAGCCGCCCGTGAAAAAGCCGAACAATCATCCAATACCAGATCGCGAAACAGATCATCAATACTGTTTATCTGTTTTAAACCTGCGGCACGGTTTAATAACGTAAAGGCGTTATCCCCTACCTCAAAGAAGCGACGTAAGTGAGCCAGATAGGTATTTTTGCTGTCAAAGATACGCAAGCCAGCTGTATTTTTCCCCAACTGCTTCAGGGCTCGCATACCGCCCTCTTTTTGTACCTCCAGATAATCATCAATACCGTATTCAGTACTATCAGAGAAAATCCAGACCCGTTTCAAATCTGCCATGGCATTACTGGTACTGTCGATCCAAAGCAAGGCAGATATTTTGATACGGCTATCACCATTATCAAAGCAGGCCTCAATACCTGTAATCGTTTTTGAAGGACGAGCAATATGATCAGTGCCACCGCTTTCGTTACCGGCACCGGATACTCCTCTAACATAGGAGATCAGATCCCGATCACTTTCATGACCACCCGTGGATGCTAGGTTGTATTTAGGCTTCGGACAGATCAAGGTCATAAAGGCATCAACCAGTGTCGTCTTACCACTGCCGGTAGGGCCAATAATCGCAGTACCACTGGGATCTATCTCAGCATAATGCCGTCGATTAAAAGGCCCCCAGTTATACACGTTGATGGCCGAAAGAGAGTAGGTATCCGGCAATAGATCTTTTAGCTGAACCTCAACGGAATCTGTCATGACTTATCCTCCCCTAAACCGGTATCTGCATTCGTATCTTCTGTCTCATACCCCGCTTTTCGTTTTACCACATCCAATAAACGGGACAGATTTTCAGGGTTGGCTAAATGAGTAATAATCGGACGCACCGTAACCTGGTCATATTTATCAACATCACTGACCACGCCATGGCCTTTTAATTTTTCCAATAAATTGCGGGTGCGTTTTTCTTCTGCATTATCACTGCCCATTTCACCCAGATAGATACGCAGCCTTGGAGTAAGCTCTTCCACAGGTATCACCGCATTATTGCTGCCAACACCGTGCTCAAGTTCGTGCGAAACATAAAGTTCTCTAAGAATGGCTAGTAGTAACGACTGTTCCATATTAAGACGCTGTTTGCGTATCAACGGATGAGACCACTCATCATCACCCTCGCTATAAATTCCCTCAGCAACCAGCACATAGGCCAGCCCCCGGATATCATCAATTCTTAGGGATAGATCAAAAGGTTCCAAGATGGCATTAATGGCTTTTTGATGAGTCACGGCTATTTGATAAAGCCTTGGCTTGGATTCCACATCCAGTAAGCCATACCTCAAAAGCTCCTGACTTACCTCTTTAATGTCTTTTGCGGTGTATTGAGCCGGTTGAGATACAGGAGCTGATTCTGAGCTCATTTGTGGAGCGGTATGAATCACAGGATCGTCGTTTTCTTGCTGGGGACTTTCCAGCTCTTCTGTGAATTCAATTAGGACAGAGTCGTTCTCGTCGGTTACTTCTTTTGACTCATTCTGTTGGTCAAATACATTACTCATCCTTCAAGATCCTCTATCTTTATATCTTGTATCGCTTCGGCACTTAACACCACTTTAGGCACCTTATACTGAAAAGATTTACCCTCACCTGCCACTAAATCAAATGACTCACGTTCTGATGAGAAGGGTATCTCTGCTTCTCTAGCAATACTGAGCCATAAGGCAATCGATTCAAGATCATGTTCAGGGGAAAAATGATTGGCCAGTGCCGACAGGGGAACGCCTTTTTCCTGAGTACTCAGATATGTCTTAGTTTCATTCAATAAGGTTTGTCGATCCAGGCTATCAAAGGAAGACCAGAAGTCGGCTCCCAGATCATTCAGATCCGTGTACTGATCCCTTAGATCCAGCTCTTGCGTCTCATCAACTTCAACTTCTTTAACCCGCAAACGCTCAATAACCGGAAGATTGGAAACAGAAATTCCAACAGGAGAGATCGGACTATCTGAACGTCGTACGGCTTGGCTTGACCAGTCCACATCAATGGAAACACTCAATATTTCCTGTAGCAACTGGCCCACTCGATGATGTTCCGCCGCAAGGCCCGCTTTTAAAAAACCTTTTACATCTCGCTCACTTCTGGCTCTGGCTTTAATAACCGCTTCAGATTCATCCACCAAATGAGTTTTCAACCATCTCAATTCCTGACGCTGGCTCTGATCCAGCGCCTTAGATGCATCAGGATGGCTCAGAATCGTTTTAAGTCGCTCACTCATATCTTCCAGTTCAATAGTACGACCCAATTGCTGGTGAAAGTTATGAAATACCCGGCCTTCTGCTGTTTCAAGCAATTGATCATGGCTATCCAGCAGCTTATCAACGATATCACCCCGGTTTTTACGCTCACTGATAATCGACTCACGCAGTTTCTTATCCGCTTCTCGATAGGAATCTTCTACTCTTCTGAAATCCGATGTCAGGCTAGTGGCAAGGTGATAAACCTCTCGAATGCTTTCAACGGCATCCTCCCCTTCCAGCACATCAAAATCACCAGCCTTGGCCGCTTCTAACTCATCTTCCAGGGCTCTGATTTTACGCTCAATATGGGAGATACGACTGGAGGAGTTTGGATTAAGATTGGCATCAACATTCTCAATCTCACGCTGAACAATCGATAAATGAGAAGCCGTTGAGGTCATCAATTGGTTATTTAAACCATCAACAAAGCTAAAAGCTTTTTGTAGCGCATCCGTAGCAATAATTTTGCCTTTACGCTCAACTACTAAACCTCTGCGAATCCACTGCCTTAGCTCCTTATTCGCCTCTGCTGTAAAATCGCTCCCCTCAACCTTAAGATCGCTGGCCATGGTCTGGGCTTCTAATACTTCCGCCAAGTTGGCAATGGCAGATTCGAGCTCAACACCATCATGGCGCTCATCAAATAAACCTTGCAGCGTACTTAGAACACTAGGCGCTGTATTCGATGCCAATAGCTGCCAGGCAGGATGTTCCTTCCTAGCACTAATGTAAGCCTGCATTCTTTGCTTATTATCAGATTCCACGTAACCTCACCCGCAAAGCTATTTCCAGAAAAGCGTTTATACCGTAAAAACACACCCATGTCAGAGCATGGGTATTTATACAGTATAGGATAGTATGCTGTTATTCATATTTCATCAACTGATCGACAACAACTATATCCACTTTTTATGGCACTTTATTGCTTTATTTACAAGACGTTACCTAGACTCTACGCACTGAAACAGCCAAACCTAAATGACTCTTTTCTTGACCAAGCATACAGCAAAGGTAAAATCTCAATGATTAGTCAACCACTGGCACCTCTCCCCCATGACAACACCCCCTATCGACCATGATGCTCATCTTGAAGATTTTTTGGGGTTTAATCTCTCATTGATCGCTAACACCCTGGCTAAAGTAACGGGGAACTTTTATAGCAGCGAGTTTGATCTAGGTCTAACCGAAGCACGTATTCTTATGGTTGTCGGGCAAGATGGGCCGGTATCTATCCGAGATATCACCGATAAAACCCGTATCGACAAAGCCTGGATTAGCCGATCCGTTACTTGCCTGCTAAAACGAGCACTTCTGATCAAACAAGATGATAAGCAGGATGCCAGAAAGGTTCAGCTGCTATTAACCGAAGAAGGTCAGGCTATTTTCCTAAAAATTATGACGGCAGGTATAGAGCGGAATGAAAAGCTAACGTCTGTTTTAAGCCCTGGAGAAAAGATGCTGTTTATGGAGCTGCTGGCCCAATTACAGACCAAAGCAGATGAGATGCTGGATGAGGAGTAAAAGGCCCGGCTACGAGAACCCTTTTCATAAATCATGATTAAGCATAGCCGGGCAATATTACTTATTTATCCGAATTGAGAATAATAAAGCAGTGTTCAGAAAAGGATTAAGCTCGCTGAATTTTCAGGGTTTGAATGGTTGTACACTCTTCCAGACCATAACGGCCAAACTCTACACCCACTCCAGATTGTTTCACACCACCAAATGGTGCATCGGGCTGTATATTACCGTGTGAATTCACCCAAGCGGTACCACACTCCAGGCGTTTCGCCAGTTCAGCGGCGGCTTTTTCATCAGAAGACCAAACAGAACCACCTAAGCCATTAGGGTTATCGTTAGCTAATTGTACGGCTTCTTCAACAGTGCTGTATTTGATGACGGGTAGGATAGGGCCAAATTGCTCTTTATCCACCAGATCACTGCCATTGGTCAGATCTGCCACAATGGTTGGCGCAAAAAAGAAGCCATTACCCGGTAGACGTTCACCACCGGCTAGGAAACGACCGCCGTCATTTTTGGCACTAACGGCCAACTTCTCTACCACTTCTAGCTGCATCTTGTTTTGTAATGGCCCAAGTTCAATACCGGCTTCTAGCCCGTTACCTACTTTGACATTTTCCGCCAAAACAGCCAGCTCCGAACAGACTTCGTCATAAATACTTTCGTGCACATATAAGCGCTTCAGACAGGCACAGGTCTGGCCATTATTATGGAAGGCGGCACCAAATAACTGAGGTGCAATGGTTTTTGCATCCACATCAGGCAATACAATAGCAGCATCGTTACCGCCTAGCTCCAATACCAAACGCTTTAGATTACCAGATGCGGTAGACATAATTTTTTTGCCTGTGGCCGTTGAACCGGTAAAAACCACCTTATCTACGTCAGGATGACTACTCAGTGCATGACCCAATTCACCATAACCCGCCACTAGGTTCAGAACACCTGCAGGTAATATCTGATTAGCCAGTTCAACAAAACGCGCCGTAGCAATCGGTGTGTTTTCAGAAGGTTTGATCACCACGGTGTTGCCTACACGCATGGCTGCGACAATATGCCAGATGGCAATCATCAGCGGCCAGTTCCAAGGCGTGATGGAGGCGACTACGCCGATAGGCTTGCGATAAACCTCAACCAGAGCCTCATCATTGTCTTGAATCACTTCCACAGGAAGATCGATATCTGCCGTGACATGACTCCAGCCTATGGAACCCATTAGCTCCATAGTGGCACCCACATCGTTTAAACCACCTAAGGGTTTACCGGTCTCTTTGGTGATTAGCTCTGCCAATTCCCCCATATGCTCTTCCAACAAGTGACCCAGCTGATGCATTTTTTCTTTACGCTCTGCATCCGGTAACGCAGACCAAACGGGGAAGGTTTGTCGAGCTGACGCTACGGCATGATCAACCGTTTCTACTGATCCTTGGGCGCAGGTGGCAAATGTTTCACCTGTCGCTGGATTTAATACGGAAATCGTCTTTTCACTATTGACGCTTTCACCCGCGATTGTCATTAAATAATGTTTCATGTTTTACCCGCTCTTATTATTTTCGAATACTTTTTGATTAAATGCTTTGTACTGAGAGAAACAGATATTTTGCCATTCATATGGGACAAGGACTTAACTGCTCCGGTCCAGATGCTTTACTTTTCATGCAACCGTTTGGTCATATGGATAAACTCCCATGGAGAGGTTTCTGAACCACGCTCACACATCACCTCAATCAATGCCGGTTTATTGTTGTTAATGCAGCGCTCTAAAACGGGTTTCAGTTCCGCTGGACTGGATACCCGGTAGGCAGCCACATCACAGCTTTCGGCCAGTTTGACAAAATCGGGAGTTTTCAGCTCAGAACCGGAATAGCGGCTACCAAAACCCATTTGCTGATCTCGACGCACGTTACCATAAGCATTGTTATTAAAAACCAGAGTGACCAGACCAATATTATTTTCAGCTGCTGTAATCAGCTCCTGCACACCGAACATAAAGCCACCATCCCCGCAAACAGAAACCACTGCTTTATCAGGATTAGCGACCTTCACACCCAACGCTGTCGGAAAGCCATAACCCAGCGTGCCTTGGAAGCCGCCCTCAACATAGGTTCTTGGTGTCAGTACAGGCAAACCACCGATCCAGGTAGCAAAGCCCATTTGCGATAACTCAGGAATATAAAAACCATCACGGGGTAAAACATCACGAATAACGTTTAAATAAGACAGCTGCGGCTGTACTTTTTGAATCGCATTACTCGCCACAAACTTTGCCGTTGCGATTTTATCCAAACGATCTTGATCCGGTGACACCTGAGCTGCGAGCTTATCCACCAATAAACCACAAGCTGTGGCAGAGTCTGCGACGATAGCCACATCGGGTTCAAAAATATCCATCTGCTTAGGATCGATATCAATACGAATTAACTTAGGCCCCGTAGTCGGTTTCTGCTCGTAGGTCATGTAATCACCCCAGCGCATATAGGGCATTTCTAAACGAGTACCAATACCGATCAGAACATCTACGTCATCCCATAATTCACGGGCTGCGACAGGTGGAGTCCCTAGAGGATGATCCTCAGCTACAACACCTCGTCCACTACGGAACCCCGTAACAGGAGCGTTGAATAGCTCAGCTAGAGCCAACACTTCTTCAGATGCATGCTGTGCACCGGAACCACACATAATCATCGGATTTTTAGCATTTGCCAGCAGCTTAACGGCTTCTTTGATCTCATCCAAATTCACCTCTGGTTGTGAAGCCTTTACCTCAGGTACTGCCAGATTAAAATCAAATGCTGTCGCCATGGTATCCCAGCACATTTCAATCGTAACAGGGCCTGGACGACCACTTTGTGCCTGATGAAAAGCCTCATTCACTTGCTGAGAAGTATTACAGGCATCATCAATAGAGATGGCATCTTTAATCAGTGTTTTCAGGGTACCGGCTTGATCCTTTAGCTCATGCAGATGACCACGCCCTTTACCAACAAATGGAGCGGGTACTTGGCCTGTTAAGCCTACAATGGGACTACAGTTACCCATCGCCGTACATAGAGCGGCTGTCGTATTTAAGATACCAGGCCCAGGCACTACGGAGAAAACACCGGTTTTACCAGAAGACTTTGCATAACCCATGGCCATATAACCGGCACTTTGCTCATGGCGTGGAACAATCAAGTTGATAGAGGATTTATAAATACCATCAAATAGAGGATATATTTGAGCCCCTGGAATCCCAAAAATGGTATCCACACCATTAGCTACCGCAGATTCGATTATAGCCTCACCGCCTGTCATACGCTTTGTCATGCTACCCCCTATCACTTTATCAAAATATCTCGATAGAAAGATGCTATGACAACAATAAAAACCATACAAATGCTAAGAATATGGATAGGGTATAATTAATTAGTTATAGCTATCACTTCTTAAGTAGCCAACAAATTAATCCGTTATTATCAGGTAGTACCTTTTAAAAACAATAAGATTTATTTACCCATGGCACACTGCTTACTCGTTACCTTGCTAGATGCTTAGACAACAAATACAATTATATCAAGAACAATAAAGCCTAGGCTCACCCTATGAACACAAAACAGCTCAACTATTTCTTACGGGTGGCAGAATGCAAAAGCATTGCCGCTGCCGCCCGTGAGCTAAAAATTGCTCAGCCAGCGCTAAGCCTGCAAATATCCAAACTGGAACACGAACTTCAAACCACCTTATTCAGTCGCAGCCCGAAAGGCGTACAATTAACCGAAGCGGGAAATGTTCTCGCAAATCATGTGCGTTTGATGTTAAACCAATTGGAAAAAGCCATTACGGATATATCTGAACTGGAAGGAACCCCCAAAGGCACTATTGTTGTGGCCATGAATCAGGCCACGGACAATATTTTGGCACTACCACTATGCCGAGCTATCGAAAAGAAATACCCCCAAGTTGATTTAGACCTACGTACCGGCTTGTCCTATGAAGTCCTTGAGCTATTAGCCCGTGGAGAGGCGGATCTGGCAATTATTTACGAAGACGGCCTGGAAACAAGCAACATCAATCGAGAACTGTTAATCAAGGAGAATCTACTATTTACCGCTAAACCCGATGAGCAGAATGTTGATAAAAAAGAGATTCCCTTTGCAGACCTTGCTAACTACGAGCTCGCTATCACCTCAGGAAAAGAGTCCTTGGGTTATATCGTACGGGAATATGAGGAAAAAACAGGTGTCATCCTTAATAAAAGACGCCCCTACGGGCAGCTATTAACCAGTCTTCGCTTTGCCTGTGAGGGACACTGCCATTTATTACTTCCTTCCTCAGCCTTTTTTCACTTAGAACAAAAACAGATGATAAAGGGTTTAAAGGTTGTTGAACCGGAAGTATTCCGCAACGTCTATATCGCGACAGATTCGAGTCGACCCGTCCGCAATATCAGTTTAAAGGTCATAGAGTTAATCAAAGAACTCACTAAAGAAGTACATGATCAGGGGGCTTGGCAAGGCGTACTTCCACAGGAAAAGACTACCTGAAACATATTATGACCGATTGGTTCTTAAAGATAGAAAAACGGTGAAAAAAAGAACGTCTAATAGAAATAATATTGACGCATATATTAACTTTGTTGCATAGTTTTGTTTTACACTAACTGCGCAATAATTATTTATTGCAAGGTTTAGTATTTAATTATTAACAAGAGCCTAGGATTTATGACTACTGATACGATTACAGTCGATATGGATATTGCTGATGCAGTACCAGAGCGGCTCCAGTTAAATCGCCATTATAATATTGAGAAACTGCAAAAAGAAGTACTTGAGATAGTATCAAGCTTAACACAGAAAACGTATATCTATTACAGCCCAGTTCCTCTTGCTCAGTCAGTGCAAGACCCAACGACACATGATTGGGCTTCTGTGCCAATGCTTAAAGGTTGCACCTACATCCAAGAGATTCTCTCCAGCTTTAAGACTGAGCTTACCAGCGCCCGCTTAATGAGGTTAGAGGGAGGAGCTGTGATTAAAGAGCATAGCGACCCCACTCTAGATGCGGTACATAAAGAAGTTGTTCGCTTAACATTGCCAATATTTTCTGATGACAATGTAACCTTTTTGCTAAATGGTACTGAAGTTGCCATGAAACCTGGCGAGCTATGGTATATGAAATTGAGTGAGCTTCACTCAGTACATAATAATAGCCCCAAAGAACGTATTAATATGTCAATTGATTTGGTGTGGAATGACTGGTTGGCAGACTGGTTCGCTGACAATATGGCCTAGATAAGACATCCAAACAAAGTTCATCTATAAAAGGATAGCCGCTCTACTAGCTCAAGATAAGTTAATGGCGCTCTTCCATTAATAAGTATTAACTTAGCTTTGAGCTGTATAAGAAAAGCCTATCATTTGATAGGCTTTATCTTGGACAATCTAATCTAAATCTAAGGCTTAAATCCCCAAATCATTCATTAAATCATCATGCTCACTATTACCGTTAGCAACACTACTTTCGCTACTGGTATTCTGATTGCTATTCATGGTCAAAATATCATCAGGGCTTTCCAGTTCTGCATCATCAAAGTCATGCAGTTTGATAAACTCTGTCTTATCCATGGACAGTTCCAGATAGAAAATATTGTTCTTTTCGGTATTAAAGGTCACTCGACGGGACTGTGGTTGATCCAGTGTAGTATTAACAGAGATCTGAACCTGCTTATTCATCGCCATCATTTTCGGCTGGCTCTGAGTGATAGAGGTACGCAATTGGTGGCGTACTTTATTAGTAAAGTCACCTACAATCTGGTTCATTATCTCGCCCATCACGTTACCTACATCATCAGAGGTATGGAGCTGGGCCAACTCATCCTCAGGCATTCCCATGCTCAGCAGATACTTACGATAGATCTCCATGGCGGATTCTGCAGTGAAATTGATAATAACAAGACCGGAGAAGCCACCATCAAACAATACAAAACAACCAATATCCGGTCGCAAGCAGGTTTTATTGATTTTTTGCACCATAGGCGAATACTCAACCCTGTTATTCCCTGCGTTGCTCAACACATCCGTCACAGAGTGGCAAAGAATCAGCAGTACTTCTTCTGTAGTGATAGCACGGGAGCGTTTGGCTGTGGCAAGTTTGTTCACGGTAAACCCCTTGTTTAATCCGAGTTTAAATGATGTTATCTATGAATTTTACTGTCTTTTATCGATAAATAATATGAGCTCAGTCGGGTATAGCTAGCGACACACACTGACTTACATTTACTTTAACGGTTATTCAAAAAAATCTGGCGACTGTGTAGATAAACTTTTTGGATGCTTAAGTTTAGATTGCCCTACCCTATAGCTCTAAGCTTTCTTCACAAATGCTGCAGTGACCATCATCTCTCCAGCCCCATCCACTCGACAGTCAAGTTGATGATCCTTACCTTCAACCATACGTCTGATCAATGCCTTAGTGCCGATCTTAAGCACCTGAGAGCTACCTTTTACTTTCAGATCTTTAATCAATGTGACTTTATCACCATCTTGCAGACGCGTGCCATTAGCATCTTTAATGTTAAGGTTTTCTTCTTCAGCAACTTCCGACGGGCTCCATTCATACGAACATTCAGGACAGATCAGAAGCTCCTGATCCTGATAAACATATTCAGAGTTGCATTTTAGGCACGGAGGTAGGGACATACGATATGCTTCTTTAAATGAATTTGGAATGCATAGTAATGGGGGGATTTTATCTTGGCGAGTACTTTTGACCAAAATAGATTAATTTTTTAGCTTCCAGTAGGCAAAAGTTGAACATTTCAGCAATGTTTTGAATCTTTAAGCAGCCCTGCATAAATTTTTCTATTCTCACCGACCATTGATCGATGAGAATAGAGATAAAATGTCAAAAGACTTTTGTATCGGTGCTTAACATGCGGCAGAAATATTTGATGATTCGCCAGATTATTTAGGTGCTGCGGTTTGATCCAAGACTCTAATCTCCGGTGGATGCCGCTTATCGCCAAGCTCAGCAATTAGCATTCCAGCAATAATACCTATAGCCCCCAGCATTCCGACATAGCCCAGTGTCTCACCCAATACCAACCAAGCAGTGATGTAAGCAAACACAGGCTCTGTGGCAAATACCAAAGCAACTTTATAATCTGGCAGTACCTGCTGACAGGCAGATTGTGCCCAATAAGCATAGGCGGTACCAAATAGACCAGCAATAACAATGGACCAGAGAATAATCGGATGGCTCAGCTGCTCCAACCAAGTCACAGGGTCAGCTTCAGGGTAATAAAAAGCGGGATCTGGTGATACCAAAGCACCTATAGTACTATACAGAGCAACGGCTAATAGTTGAGTAATACTTAATGCAATGATGGGTAATGCACCCACAAAGCGACCGGTCATCACAATATGAATAGCAAACGCAAAGGCACATATCAGTACCAATGAATCTCCTTTATTAAACTCAAGCGTCTCGCCCATTGTCAGCAGATAAAGTCCCAACGTGGCGAGAATAACACCTACCCAGACAGCCCGGCTTACTGCGGTTCTAAACAGTAAAAATCCTAACACGGGTACTAGAGGAACATTCAGACCCGTAATAAAACCTGCATTGGATACGCTTGTATGCCTTAGGCCCTCACTCTGCGTATAAAAGCCCACAAATAACATAAAACCAAGAATAGAACCCTTCAGTAATAACTGAAGAATCTGGTCTTTATGTATCACCTCTTTTGACCATAAAAGCAATGGAATCAAAGACAGCCCTGCCAAACCAAAGCGAAAGGCATTAAAGGTATGAACGGGCATCTCCTCTACCGCCATGTCTATTAAGACAAACTCAGCACCCCAAACAAGGCTCACGAGTATAAGCATGATCAGTGCCATACGATGTGATCTTATGGTCATTATTTTCTCCATTTACAGGCCATTAAGGCTCTTAACTAACGGTATAAAATACTCTTAAACCCGAAACACCCCTGCCTTCACAGGGAAGACAGGGGTGTCGGACTCTTTATAATCTTTTTTTGTAAAGTGCTTACGCCATGGAGTAACCCAAAACAACAAAGCTAAGGAATGCCATCAATGCACCAATGGCAACATACGGGATCTGAGTAATAGCGTGTTGCATTGGCGTACAGCCAGAGCCTTGAGCAGACAACACCGTTGAATCACTAAAGAAACAGGCATGACTACCAAATGCAGAGGAAGACAGTAGCGCCCCCACTACTAGAGGCATATTAATATCCAGCGTCATCGCCATAGGCACAACAATAGGTAATGTGATGATATAAACGCCCCAACTAGACCCTGTAGCAAATACAACTGCTGCCATGGTGGCAAAGATCAGCGCTGGAAACATTTCTTTAGACAACAAGGGGGCAAGGCTATCGATGATGTAAGGTGTCATACCTAGCTGATCATTCACTTCTTTCAACATAAAACCGGTACAAACCATGGCGATAGGATGCAGCATCACTCGGAAACCATCAATCATGGATTCAACGAGTTGAGTGAAGTCCAACAGTTTCTGCCAGTAATACAAAACAATAGTGAACGTAGAGGCAACCAGAGCACCTAACAGCAGATCAATTTCATAATAAACACTGGCAGCAACCAGCACTGCCATTGGTGCTAAGAAATTCAGCAGACCCATAAACGGTTTTACCGGTTTCAGGTCAGTAGCATCAAAACCATCTTGTTTAATACCGTCTGGAATAGGTTGACCACCTTGAGCACGCTTTTCAGCATCTTTCATAGCCCCCAGATCACCGATAAAACCAGCAGCCACTAGGAATACAACCAGCAACGCAATCCAACCGTAGGCCATATATGGGATCGCTTCCATATACAGTGACATACCGCCACCGTCTTTAGCGGCGCCATTTTCTTCTAGTAAAGCAGCAAAATAAACCGCCCAAGTAGAGATAGGCACAAGGATACAAACAGGTGCTGCGGTTGAATCGACTAAAAAGGCCAGTTTTTCACGGGAGATTTTATAACGATCCGTCAGACTCTTCATGGAAGAAGATACGGCAAGAGAGTTTAGGTAATCGTCGATAAATACCAACATACCCAAAATAATGGTAGTAAACATGGTACCGCGCTTACTTTTAACGCGCTTTGCCAGCATCTCACCAAAACTAAGAACACTACCACCACGCTCTAAGATATTGATCAAACCGCCCATCATGCCGCAAACCAGCACAATCCAAGCGATTGTTTCATCCATAACAACCGTCATGGATACATCGCCCAAATTGCTAAAAATATTAACTGGATCAAGCAATAATAATCCGGCAATAATACCGGCAAACAGTGATTCCAGCGCTTTTTTACTGATCGCAGCCACAATCAAAATAAGCGAAACAGGTAAAATGCTGTGAAAACCGTAAGCATCACCTTCGGTATGTAGCGTAGATAAATAAGCAAAGCCGATAAAAATTAGGCTATAAAACAAAATCCAACTGGTTGGACTGCTCTTCATACCTGTTCCGGCCGCTTCGCGATCCAGAATAGGGTGAACAATTTCACTACTCATAATAAAACCTTATTTATATTTTTTATCAAAGTTTGAAAGCTTTTTATAATTTTTAACACCTAAACAAATCGTTCTGATTCACTGACAACAAGCTGTTTAGTATCAGATCTTTTTGTTTAGGTATGTAAAGTAGCAATGGGGGTTGCACCGCTACTTGTTTTTCATTCGATACCTAATCTATCAACTGAGCGCCCAGGCCGTATTAAATGCCTAGCTTATCTCTTAAATTGTAGTAGGCTGCTCCCATTGCAGTGTAAGGAATACGCAGTGCACGACCACCAGGGAATGGGTATTGCGGTAAGCTGGCAAACACATCGTAACGTTCTGCCTGCCCCTGAATCGCATCAGATAAGACTTTACCGGCTAAATGGGAGCTCGTTACGCCATGACCACTATAACCTTGGGCATAGTAGATATTCTGACCGATACGACCAAACTGAGGTAAACGCATCAAGGTCAATAAGAAATTACCCGTCCAAGCGTAATCAACACGGGTATTTTTCAACTGAGGGAAGGTCTTCAGCATTTTAGGGACAATAAGAGATTCGATTTTATCCGGTTCGCGAGCACCATAAGTCACACCGCCACCATAGATCAGACGACCATCACCCGAAAGACGGAAATAATCCAAAAGATAGTTACAATCTTCGACACAGTTATCTTTTGGTAATAACTCTTTTTGCAGCTCTTTGCTCAATGGCTCTGTAGTAATAACTTGCGTACCACAAGGCATGGCTTTCTGTTCCAGCTTAGGAAGCAAGCCATTCAAATAAGCATTACCTGCGACCACAACAAAGTCTGCAACAACACAGCCTTTGGCTGAATGAATCTTGGCTTTTGCGCCTTCTTCGACACGAGTCACTGGAGATGCTTCATAAATAACACCACCCATAGATTCAAGAGCAGCAGCTTCTCCTAAAACAAGGTTTAAAGGATGAAAGTGACCACCAGAGTGATCCATCAAACCGCCTTCATAACGGGAAGAGCCTACATAGTCCTCGATACCGTCGGCTGAGAGCATTTCCAGATCTTTATGACCGTGAGCTTCCCACAGGGCTTTTTTGTCTTCCATATCCCGCAGCTGCTTTTTATTACATGCTGCAAAGATTCCACCTTGTTTCAAATCACACTGGATATTGTAGTCTTTCACTAGGCGACGAATAATACGACCGCCTTCAAAGGCCATCTTACCCATCTGCTCACCAGAGCGCTTGCCATAATGCTTTTCGATAAAATCGATATCACGGCTATAACTGTGGACAATCTGACCGCCATTACGGCCTGAGGCACCAAAGCCAATACGACTGGCCTCAACCACGACGACCTTAAAGCCACTTTCTGCTAGATGAATAGCCGTTGAAAGACCAGTATAACCTGCGCCAATAACACAAACATCAGCGGTTACTTCACCCGTTAATTCAGGACGAATGTTTTTATCGTTTGCCGAAGCGGCATAATAAGAAGTGGTATGTGAAGGTGCTGTCATAATAAACCTCGGCTAACGACCTGATTTTCAGGCTTCTTGTTGCTGCCCTGCCGGATATAATTTTAGAATTTCCGACTTCTGTTAGGTTTAAAAGATACGACTAAGAGGTATACCCAAGATATACCTACCAAGGGATATTTTTACCTGGAGGCTGGAGGCATCATTATTCTTAATCGGCTTTCTTTACCAATCCCCCTTTCTTTTCTTCTCTCTTCTTTCCAAATCCCAGAAACGAAAAAACCCCGATCATTGCTGATCGGGGTTTTGGTGTCTTTTCTAAAAAGACTAAATAAGCGCTTGACGATGTCCTACTCTCACATGGGGAGACCCCA
>JAKZRG010000096.1:0-3100 GCA_047518265.1 Oceanospirillum sp. | reverse complement strand
TCCATAGAGAGCCTAAAAAGCCGAATAGATGAAGATAATGAGATGTTCGTATATGAAGATAATGATGGGGTAATCGGTTTCATTGAACTGAAAGAAGGTCGTCACATTGCAATGCTTTTTGTATCTCCCGGCTCACAGATGAAAGGAGTTGGTAAATCATTGCTTGCTACAGTGCTGCCATATGCCAAGAGTAATATCATCACGGTGAGCGCATCGCTAACCTCTATTCCTGCTTACCTGCGCTTTGGTTTTATACCGGCAGGCGAGGTATCTGAATCCGCAGGGCTAACGTTTCAACCGATGGAGCTAAGACTTAACAATTAAAATAAGAAGAACACGTTAGAGCGATTTTCCTCTGAGGCTTTTAATTTTAAAAAGAATAATCATTGTTCCATGGCTTTTGACTATACGGATTATCTGGAGCTGATTGACTGGATAGGTCTATGTTGTCGGGATGATAAACGAGGGTATATTTCAATGTATTTTCCGTCGAAGTCATGGAGCTTTGAGTCCAACCAATAATTCTCGATCCTTACTTATCTCTATTGTTAGTCTTAGCGAGATTTAATGTCACCATAGCTTTTATGGTTGTTTCTAAAGTAATGGATCTTCTTGTTTTCTCTAAATTTTTCTGCACAATATCGGCTTTAGTTATTATTTGCCGCAAGAGGCTAGCTATGCCATTTAAACGGGTTTTGTCTATTCTAATGTTGTGTGCTTTTCTGAGTGCCTGCTCCACTCGCGAAGCCTCAGAGCAGTTTCGCGGCTCAACCAGCCAGCGCTTGCTGACTTATAGCGTTAACAATCTGATGGCCCAGCTTCCCGATGAAAATTTCATCTCTCTTGCTGGTAAGCCGGTTTACGTTAGAAGTCATTTTATTGAAGCGTCACAAACGCTCAATTATGCAACGCAGCGTTTATATATGGAGCTGACTGGCCGTTTGCACTTAAATTTGGTTGATTCTCCGGAAAAGGCTCAATACGAGTTGGATTTTTTCTTTACTTCGCTGGGTACTGACAGCGATGTCTTTGGTTTGACCATCCCTATTTTTTGGGGAAGTGGTGGGCAGCCATCACTGGATCTTCTTGCCGTGCGTATGTATCACGGGGTGAGTGAAATGTATTACTACTCCAAGGATAAAGAAACAGGGGTAGTAACCCCTTATTCTCGTATTCTTAATAGGTCGCGGACAGATCGTTTCTCGATCCCTTTCTTCAGCTTTCCAGTGGATGATTTGGATGAAAATCCTATTTTGGATTAATGTTGTGTTTCAGGAGGATATCATTTAGGGAGCCCCTCAAAGCGGGTAGATATATTTAATTTTTTATGATGCCTGCAAGTAGAATAAGTATGATCCGTAATTAGGTTATGGATTAAGTCAGCGTTTACTATCGATAACCAGTTTGGTAAATAAGAGCATCAAATTGATGTTATGGCTGGATAATGAACCGATTCGATCGTGTGACCTCGCTTTTACTGCTATTACAGACTCGATCTGTTGTTACGGCACGATTTTTATCAGACCACTTCGGTGTTTCTGAACGCACAATTTATCGTGATATACGTACTCTAGAAAATGCCGGTGTTCCCATTGGTGCGGAAGCGGGTGTCGGTTATTTTATTGAGCGAGGTTACCGCTTGCCTCCTGTTAGTTTTACGCTGGATGAAGCCGCTTCGTTGTTGCTTGGGGAGAAGCTTTTGGTGTCGAGTCTTGATGCCAATTCATTACAGGATTTCAAGCAGGCTCTGAACAAGATTAGGGCGGTGATTGATAGCTCTGATAAAGATTACCTAAGCTCGTTTGATGCTGATATTGAAGTGTTACCGACTGGTAGCCATTTTCCCATTGACGATGTGGGCCAGCAGGATCAAAACGAAACGCACTCTGCGTCACCTCATCAGAATAATGCCCAAGGAGATGACTCCTTAAAATTGCAAGGCGGTGTCGCACACAGTGGTGATCGCTGGTTGCGTGAGTGCCGACGTGCGCTAGTACACCGACAAGTGATTGAAATTGATTATGCTGCCCTGAGTAGCAATCAACACTCCTCCCGTTGCATTGAACCCATCGGGCTTTTTTACTACAGCTGGCACTGGCATCTTATTGCTTGGTGTCGTCTGCGTGAAGGCTATCGAGATTTTCGTCTGGATCGTATTCTGTCTTTCTCACCTCAAGGGGAGCAGTTTGCTCGACACAGTCGGCTCACATTACAGCAGTACCTTAACGAACAACCGGGTAGGGAAGAGTTACAAGAGGTTGAATTGTTGTTTGGGTCAGAGGCTGCGCGGTTTGTTGGCGAACAACGCTATATGTTTGGTTTTGTTGATGAAGAACGGCAGGACGATGGCATAAAGATGCGCTTTTTAACCCCAGTGCCGGAATATATGGCTCGTTGGCTTTTGCAGTATACGGATGATGTTGAAGTGATTCGTGGGGATTCCATTAAAAAAGCGTTGAAGCGCTTTTCTGCACAGCTTTTTGCCCATTGGAGCGGTTAACTAAAAGCCTCCTGACATAGGGTTGTCAGTACCCCGTGTCATAGTTGATTCAACGGTGAGACACCGTTTGTGAATGCTCAAAATGGCTTTGAATGAACTTGAGCTAATAAATCTAAGCTAATGAATCAACAGGAGAAAACCTATGCAACGTACCCCCGTTAATCCGTGGTCTTGGTCACTGAATGTTGGCTACAATCAGGCAGAAATATTAGAGGGCATCAGCAGGCAATTAATCTGTGCGGGTCAGACAGCGGTTGACGCTGAAGGCAATCCACAACATCTAGGGGATATGCGCAGTCAGATTACATTAGCACTGGATAACCTTGAGGCGGTTTTAAGTGCTGCGGATATGAAACTCAAGAATATCACACGGTTGAACATCTATACGACAGATGTTGACGAAGCTATGAAACACTTTGATCTGTTTGGCTCTCGATTTGGGCCGGTTAAGGCGGCGCCTCCTATGACTCTGCTCGGTGTAACTCAGCTTGCCATTCCAGGTCTTATGTTTGAAATTGAAGCTAATGCTGCGGATTAATACTATTCCCGATAAGTTGTTAACGATAACAACCACGAACACCTTAGATTGATCAGTCTTTT
>JAKZRG010000095.1:0-34290 GCA_047518265.1 Oceanospirillum sp. | reverse complement strand
TTGTAGTACTGACAACCTGAAGGATCTGCTCAATAAATATAAAGAGAAAGGCATTGATCGCATCATTGCCGTACGGGGTGATTTACCGTCCGGTATGGGTGCTCCCGGTGAATTTCGTTACGCCAATGATCTTATCGAGTTTATCCGTAAGGAAACCGGGGATCATTTTTATCTGGATGTAGCGGCTTATCCTGAAACCCACCCTCAAGCGGATAGCTTTGAGGATGATCTGCGTAACTTTAAGAAGAAGGTTGATGCAGGTGCTAACAGTGCCATTACCCAATACTTCTATAACCCTGATGCCTATTTCCATTTTGTCGATCGTTGTCAGCAGTTAGGTATTGATATACCAATTATTCCAGGTGTTATGCCGATTACAAACTACAGTAATCTGGTTCGTTTCAGCGAATCTTGTGGTGCTGAGATTCCTCGCTGGCTGCGCCGACAGCTAGAATCTTATCGTGATGACTCAGCCAGCATCCGCCAGTTAGGTGAAGAGGTTGTTAGCCGACTGTGTGAGCAGCTGATTGCAGGGGGGGCGCCGAGCCTGCATATTTATACGCTAAACCAAGTAGAACCCAATAAGGCCATATGCAAAAACCTGGGGCTCTAATACCGGTCTAGGTTAAGTCATTGCCCCATATTTAAACTTAGGCGTGATGGAGTGTTCGCGGATGTGCCTTTGGCTTATCCGCGCTACTTATACCAACAAAAAAGCCTGTAACAACCCACTCTTATCGAGTCAGTTATTACAGGCTTTTTATTATTAGAACCGCAGATCAATATTGCCCAAAATATTAAATATGGACGCTACTCTGCGGACTCCACTTTATCTTCAACAGGTCGTACCGGTGGCAGATCCGATAAACGATCCACTTGAGTTTCCAGCCACTCCGTCACTTCCGCATGTACTTCATTCACATGACGGCCTTCAGTTTCGATCAATGGGCCAAACACCACGCGAATAGTGCCGGACTTTTTCACCAGAGGTTTGTCTGTCCAATGCTCACCGGCATTATGGGCCATAGGTAGGATGGCTTTACCACTTTTAGTGGCTAACATAGCGCCACCTTTTTTATGATCGCCACGGGTACCGGGAATGGTACGGGTTCCTTCTGGAAAGGCTAATACCGAGAAGCCTTCGTCTAGACGCTGCTTACCTTCTTTTAATAGCTGCTTCATAGCCGCTGCAGGTTTACTACGGTCTACAGCGATAGGCTGTAAGGCCTTCATGCCCCAACCAAAAAACGGAATTTTCAGCAGCTCTTGTTTCAGTACAGTACTCATCGGCTGAGTCACTAACTGCAGGTATAGGGTTTCCCATTCAGATTGGTGATTAGCCAGAATCACAACACTTCTGTCATGAGGGATATTTTCCTTACCTTCAATCTGATAATGCACACCACAGGTGATACGTAACCACAGCAGTACAAACCAGTTATAACGCAGGATTAACCAAGCCCGCGTTTTTGGCGGTGTCAGTAGCGCTATCGGTGTAACAATACAAGATACCAAAACCAATGAGATGGAATAACCCAGATAAAAAAGTACAGCACGTGTTGCAGTAATCATCTTACTTACTTTCCTCTACACGAACGGCTTCGCTACCGTCTAAATCTGCCGCTTTCTGGCTGTCCGATATAGACTCAAGATACTCCACCAGAGCCGGGCGCCAGCTACGTTGTTTAATGCCAAAGTGATCCATAATTTTTTGGCAGTTCATCTCTTTATGCAAAGCTTGTTTTCCGGTTAGACCTAATGCTGCGGCAGTCACCGAACGAGCCTCTGCCATCACGTCTAACAAACCTTGATCTTCTGCCAGTTCGATTGCCAACTCAGCAAATTCAAAACGACTGACGGCCTCCGCACCAGCGTATTGATAAGTGCCCCAGCAATCAGCACCACAATTCATCTGTTGCAACATACCGATAATAACGCGTGCGGCATCAGAAATAGCCGTCGGCGATAAGATAATATCGCTGGCATCTTGTACGCCCTTAGGGTCTTTCCCTTGCTCGATCAGTTGGTTTAACCAACCTTCAGGCGAGGCATCAAACAGATCACCTAAACGCAGAATCAAACGACGCTTTAATAGCTGTCGAATTGCTTCTTCACCCTGCCACTTACTCTCACCGTAAGCGTTTAGAGGATGAACCGTGTCCTTTTCATGGAAGGCAATACCACGGGTCTCCCCGACCACTTCATCGGTAGAGATGTGTACTAAGCCACAACCCACGTCCAGACAGATATGGGCCAGATGATCTGGAAAGATTGCATTAATCTGCCAAGCTTTATCCGGGTGTTGTTCCACTTTTTTGCGGTCGGAGAATTCATAACTATTGATGACAAAGTCCACGGACAGCTCAGATAGCTGACGCTGTAGCTCAGCCGTATCATCCAGATCACCGCTATAAACCGTGCAACGAATGCCACGAATTGCATCAGCGTATTCCAGTACGCCCTGTGCCAGAGAGGATTCGCTCTCTACAAAAAAAATGTGCATGCCCTGTTCCTGTCTGAAGGATAATCCCGAGGCTAACAACAGCCGTAAGCATTTAATAGGATATTATGCTTGGAGTAATGCTTTGGGGGTAGGGATTGTACCGTATTGAAGCGCTGAATTGCAGATGCCTAAAGCAATCACGGTTATATCCTGATAAAGGTATACTTCACAACATATCTGCTGCGATCAATTATTCATAAATGATTTCAGTAACCCAGAGAAACCCTCAGCTTTACCTTAATGCTTTTTTTATGTCCGTTTAAACACAGGATAACCCTATGAATCTGCAGCGCGCACTGCCATTACGTAGTCTATATATATTTTCTGTCGCCGCAGAACTCGGGAGTTTTAAGCAAGCAGCAGAGCAACTGTGTGTTACCCCTCAGGCTGTCAGTCTGCAGATCAGATCTCTGGAAGAACAATTATCCCTAGCGCTTTTTATTCGTCACCCTTCCGGTATAGAGCTCAGCGCAGCCGGTGAGCAGTTATTAGACTACGTACAACGGGGCATAGGCCTGATAGAGCGCGGGATTCAGGATGTAAAGCAACAACAGCAAAGACCTCAACTTCGTATCAATGCCTCCCCTTGGTTTGCAGTAAATTGCTTGCTACCCAAGCTCCCTGAATATGAAAAATTACACCCTGAATTGGATATTCGTATCTCCAGCTCCGTACCCTTTCCAAACTTTACGGCTCAACGCTTAGATATCGCTATTCAATGGGGCTTTGGCCAGTGGCCTTTTAGCCATAAAAAGCTTTTGATTACCGATGATAAACTTCTGGTCTGTGCCCCTGCCTTGCTTAAACAAAAGACATTGAACCAACAAGCGGACCTCACCCAACATCGATTACTCTGCACACCATTGTCCGTTGATCTATGGCGTAAGTTTTTAAATACCCTGGGGGTGGATACCTTGGTTGAGCGGCAAGTACTGACTTTAGATAGCCATGCAGGATTGATAGAGGCGGCGGTTAAAGGCCTAGGAGTAGCATTGCTTTCTGTACCCGATGCCCGCCAAGCCATCAAAGACGGGCGCTTAGTCGCACCTTTGGGAGATCGTCCCATCAGCGAAGTGAATCCGAGTCTAATGCCAGGATACTGGTTAGTTCAAAGGGAAGAGGCACCAAAGAGCTCCATGATTAATGAGTTTTTACATTGGCAAGACTCTTGGTTACAGCATCATCCAAAGGCTGCCAGGGCAAGTTTAACTTAACCCAGACAGTAAGTTTTTTTGTTTGTCGCAAACATCATCTCCCGTCAAAATCGCCTCAAACAAACGTCCTAGAGCCAAGCTCTTTGCCGTTATCCAACAAGATCATCACGGCCAAAATAAACCTCTCGCTTAATAATAAGAAGGCCGTGATAAAACCGTGACAGGAATAACAATGAACCCTCAACTATTTTTCGCAGACCTTTGGCAGAACTACATCGAAATCACTCCTCAGGCAGAGCAAATCCGTCAGTTATTTGCCGCAACAGATGGTGAAGTGATTAATGATCACGTGGCATTTCGAACCTTTGCCCATACACCACTGCAACTGGATAATCTGGAACCCCTGATTCTAGCCATGGGTTATGAAGTGCAAGGTGACTACGAGTTTAAAGCGAAAAAACTACGGGCCAAAAGCTTTATCCACCCAGACGATACCGTGCCTAAAATCTTTGTCTCTGAGCTATTAACAGAGCAGTTAAGTGAACAAGCACAAGCTATTATCGCTAAATACACCACAGAGATTATCGACAAACCAACGGATCACGGTGTATTCAGTTCCGCTCGGCATTGGAGTACTCCAAGCTGGGATGACTATCAAACAGTTATGGCAGAAAGTGAGTACGGTGCTTGGCTACTGGCCATCGGTATTCGCGTGAATCACTTTACCGTTAGCATCAATCATCTCACCAGCACCAACTGTATTCGCGAAGTGCTGAATCGTGTCAAAGAAGCTGGTTTTGCCGTGAATACATCCGGTGGCGAAGTAAAAGGCACACCAGAGTCGCTACTGGAGCAGGGTTCCAGTATGGCAGATCGTCAGACCTTTACCTTTGCCGACGGTAAAGAACATGAGATCGCCACCTGCTTCTATGAATTCGCCCTGCGTCATGCTGATAACGAAGGCGTGGTGTATCAAGGCTTTATTGAAGCTAATGCGGATAAGATTTTTGAGTCGACGAATATAGCGGCGTAAGGTAAGAAAGCTGGAAAGTTACTCTAATATAAATATAAAAGGTCGTATTACTGTCAAGTAATACGACCTTTTTCATTACAACCATATATAAACACGAAACCACTTGCCTTGCATAAGAAAAAACAACAAGACAGTATTTGTCATGCACAATACTTTTAATTATTCACAAAGAGCAATTTATACATTTAAGAAAACTTTATCATTGCCGAACAATATACGTGCAATCAAACAAAGGATGTTTAAAATGAAAAAACTTATTACTGTATTATTTGTTCTTTTTTCTTCTAGTGTAATGGCAACAGATGCTTTCTGGGAAAAATCTAGAGTCGGTTATACTATTTATTTTACCGGAGGTTTTGCAGAAACTCCTTTCAACGACCTAAATGTCCCAAGATATGGTACATCGATAACTAATGTCTCATGGGATTGGAATCAATTACCTGTTACAACAAATGTTGTTAAGCTGTGTTATCAGAAAGTTTATTCATCCACAAAGTACCCTTGTATTGAGATTACAGAAGATCAGCAAGGTAACTCTGATATTTTCAATGGCCTTGATGCCAGAGGAACCTTTCAACTGAAGATGACAGGATACGGTGGCACCTACCCTGTATATAGCAGCCAAAGACTAGCTGACACTATTCGCGTTGATTACTCCTATTAAATGCTAGAAAGGAGCAGGGTAGAATTATCCTGCTCCACTGTAGATTCATATTCTACAATGAGACTATAACTATTGGTTTTAATTGACTAGACAAATGCACTAACAGATTGCAGTTCTCCCTTACAAAAACATGCATTATTTACATTGCGTTTTAATATCTCCGTTACTAACCTGAATAGATTACCCTTCTACTAATACTAATCAGCCCTAATATATTCTATATCCGTTCAGATAACAGGAGGTTATCTATGCAAATTACAAATCCCACCTCTTCTAGCTCAACATTGGCCTCATCTAGCACAAATACCTACGAGAGTTCAGCATCATCTAAAGATAAGAACTTCGTTACTACTACAACGAATAAGGCAACCCCAGCCGCTCAAGTACATATTAGTGAAACAGCACAAAAGATGGCGGAAGAAGAGAGCCTTCCTCGTTACCTAAAACCCACCACCGGTTATGCGGATCCTAACGCTAGTTTTGGTAATGTTTTTGATTACCTAAAGCCCAGTGATCAAACAACTCTGAAAGAAGCTTACGACTACGCCCTTGCAAATGGCACCAGCCTAGAAAAAGTAGAAGAAGCAGCATTTTTTCTTGGAGTCCAAAGAAATTCCGGTACAGGTTCTTTTTTTCATGTATCTGATGAGGGACTGGCATTTATTAATGCCAAACCTGAACATAGAGCAGATGAGCTGAACAAACTGATTCAGAATGATCCCAATAACAAGTTTTATAAGACCTTGCAGCGTGCTGAGCAAGGCAATTTTTTTGGAGCAGATAATCCTATTCTGAATCAATCTCTATTTACCGACGCAGTAGATAATCATCTTGGACCATTTCGTTCGAATACGGCTGTAGCAGACAGATCATTAGCCATGCCAAACGCGCCAACAGATCCTGAGAGTTTATTGCTCAATCATCTAAGTGGCTCCGATAAATCATCACTCAGCAAAGCCTATCAAAATGCAAAAGAGAACAATCTAGATCCTGAAGAGGTTCGAAAAGCAGCGTTACTGTTGGCTGTAGAGCGTATGAATGAGAATATGAGCAAGAGTTTCTCAGACGACAACAGCACCGCAGCAAATGCTGTAAAAGCATCTTCCAATATGTACCAATCCATTGTGGATACACCGGACAAGCTGATCGATTTGGCCCAGCAGGTATTGGGGGACGATGCCGCTGAATCCTTTAGTAATATGGTAGGACAATCCAGAACAGAAGAACTCTTTGGTAGAAACAGTGCCCTTCGCCAAGCTCTGTTTCTGCAACCGGCTTATAACCTGCTCAATATGATGCAGGCCCCCTCATAATAAAAGGGTTCAATCGCCTCTACTCTTTTATCAGGACTCTTTTTATTTAAAGAGTCCTTTTTTGACAATAAGATAAAGTAAGAGATCAGTTATTAAGCCGCAACCGCATGAGCCTGTTGATTACGCTTGAATGGAATATAACGAGCGTTAGGTGCGGTATGGTTCAAACCTAACCCTTCAACAGTTTCTCGGCTGACCATTAAGCAACCATCACTGGCCATACGAGCCGGTGCCAGCATAACCCGGTAGTTATTGCTGTTACCGTTACTGATCATATACATGTCATCGCTTTCACTGATGTCATAGCTGATACGCACTTGTCCATAATGGCTGTCACGTACCGTATGCACCTCATTCACCGGACACTGTACCGACGGGCCACCATCAAATAGATCCACATAACCGGTAAACTGGAAACCTTCTTTTTTCAGCATATGCAGAGCCGGTGCAGAAGAATCATTAGGCTTGCCTATCACGTCTCGCGCTGCTTCCGGCAATAGATCAATATAGATCGGGTATTTTGGCATCAGATCAGAGATAAACTGAGTGCCTTTCAAAGCCACTGTATTTACCGCATCCTGAAAGTCGATACCAAAGAACTGACGACCCAGGTTTTCCCATAATGGTGAATCACCCTTCTCATCCTGCCAACCTCTTAGTTCTGCCATTACGGTTTCACCAAAACGTTGAGGGAAGTCCGCCATGGTCAGAAAACGCGCACGGGATAAAAACTGCCCCATACCTGGACGACGATATTCTGGCAGTACAAATAATGACCCTACTTCTGTCGCACCGGTATAGTCATTGACCATACTCAGTACCCGTGCCTGACGAGTCACTGACAATTCATTACTGCTGCTAACTAGGGTCGAAACCTTATAAGAGTAAAACGGACGATCCAGACCGATACCGGTATAAATAGCCGTCGTTCCGATAATGCGACCACTTTTCTGATCCTCCAACACCATAAAATAGGTGCCCATGGCATCCTTTGCGCCATCATCAGAAAAAGCCCGTTCACTGGCTTCAATCTTCTGTAGCCATGCCGCTTCATCGGCTGGCATAGAGGTCATGCCACGACCCACAACGCGAGATAGCGCCATAAGATCATCTAGATCACTCATTTGACAGGGACGAATTAACAACATAACAACACCTAACTTTAGAGGAAGTAATGTGGTTAATTTTAGTAGCGGTTATGCAAAATGAGCTGTTTGAATTTCGCAAAAAAGTGCAGATTCTGCGAGAAAAATAAAATACACCGAATAATATTCGGCATCTTGCACTATGCTTGCGAAAGGAGGGTAATCTCGGCAAACTACCGCTTTAAAGGCTATAACACTGTCTTTGGACCCAATTAAGCCCTCAAGGCCAGAAAAAAGACCTAATAAAATACTCCATAGAAGGCCGTTTTATGCAGCTAGATCGTATCAGTCGAAATATTCTTTCGATCCTGCAACAGGAAGCCAGAATCACGAATCAGGATCTAGCCAACCGGGTAGGTCTATCCCCTAGCTCCTGCTTAAACCGAGTGCGTAAGCTGGAAGAAGCCGGTTTAATCGGGCCTTATCTGGGCAATCTCAATCTGGCTAAGATCTGTCGCAGTGTAGAAGTCATCGCCACGGTCAGCTTAAAAGATCAAAGCACCGATGCTTTTCGCGCCTTTCAGGAGTCCGCTAAAAGCCATCCAGAGGTAGTGGAATGTTATACCGTCAGTGGCAGCTTTGATTTCTTTCTAAGAATCGTCGCACCGGATATGGCCCGCTATAACGCCATTAATGATCTATTACTGGATGTTCTACCCGGTATGATCAATATTAGCAGCCATGTGGTGCTGACCAATGTAAAACCTTTTAGAGGTTATCCATTGGATGCCCTTCTTGATCAGTAAATGGAAGCTTCACTGTAATTCGCGGATGCGCCTTTGGCTTATCCACGCTACTAATACCATTCCCGATAAATTGTGAATGATAACGACCTGCAAATACACTTAGATTGATCCGTCTTTTCCTTATTTTTCATCTATAAGGAGTTATCGGGATTGGTATAAGATAGCCTCACAGAGGCTCATCACAATTAAACTGATTGATATCCCTATCTTTAACAGAGATAGAGGTAAAGCCAGAAACAAAAACGGCTATCACGATGGGCAGACCGTGATAGCCATTTTCGAAACGTATCCTTGTCCTTTTTAAATCGATTGCTTAGAAGATTTCTCCTTAGCAATCATTCAGCCCAAAGCCTCCTACTTTAAGCCTTGTTCTCATGCTCTAAGTTCTAACGCTGAAACGGATAAACCGAGCCCAGATCCAGAATCTGTGTCAGTTGATCCAGTGCCGTGCGAGACTCCACCAGCAAATGAGGATCAGCCAGTTCAGATTCCAACAGACGATCTCGGTAGTGACATTCCACCCAGTCATTCAGCGCGGCAAATAGGCTTTCGCTCATACGGGTAGACTGGTTAAAAGCATTTAACTCCGTGTTATTCATCACGACACGTAGGCGCAGACAGGCAGGGCCACCGCCATTGCTCATGCTCTGTTTCAGATCAAAGACCTGTAGATCATCAATGGGACTATTACCATCACGTAGTTCGCAGAGGTAGTTCCATACTGCTTCGTTTTGACGACATTCATCAGGAATTACCAGCATGGTACGGCCACTAGGCATACTCAGTAGCTGGCTGTTAAACAGATAACTTTTTACCGCATCCTGCACAGAAACCCGATTGGTTGGCACTTCGATAATATTAAAACGACCACCCATAGCATCAGTCAGCTGTCGTTTAACATCCGCTTGATCCAGAAAGGCCTGTTCATGACAGAACAAGGTATCCCGATTACCCACGGCAATCACATCGTTATGGAAAACACCTTGATCAATTACATCTGGGTTTTGCTGAGCATAAACCACGCCCTTAGCGCTTAAGCCGTGGCTACGAGCCACCGCTTCAGAGGCTTCCAGTGTATGACGGGCCGGGTATTTCTGCGGTTCAGGACGAGAACCATCAAAGGCACTGCGACCGTAAACAAAAAACTCCACGCCGGATTTTCCGTATTCATGACAAAAGCGAGTATGGTTCGCCGCCCCTTCATCACCAAAGTGCTCAACACCAGGTAATGCGGGGTGATGGGCAAAATGCTTTTTGTCCTCAAAGGTGGCTTGCAGAATACGCCCGGTGGTTTCATGTTCGATAGAGCGGTGAAATTTATTGGTTAGATTGGCGGGTGTGAAGTGCACCTTGCCATCCGCCGTATCAGCGCTTGGCGATACCGTCGCAGCATTTGCTGTCCACATACTGGAAGCGGAGCAGCAAGCTGCCAGAATGCGCGGTGCTTCCTTCGCAGCGGCCATCAAGACATCTGCATCCGAGCCAGTAAAACCCAAGCGACGCAGAGTAAAGATATCTGGACGCTCTTGCGGTGCCAGCACCCCTTGTACCATGCCCATATCGTGCAGGGCTTTCATTTTAGCCAAGCCTTGTAGAGCTGCCAGTTTTGGATTGGACGCATTGGCCTGATTGTTTTGTGAGGCAACATTGCCAAACGACAGACCACTGTAGTTGTGGGTCGGCCCCACTAAACCATCAAAATTTGCTTCAAATGCGTTCATTGGCATTTATCCTCTCAAAGCTCAGCCCATCGGCAAGCCCAAATACAAAAACTTAAACAAAAAATAGACGCTTTAAGCGTTACAACATACGTTTTCTACAAAACCACCTGTACACGTAGCGTGGATAAGCCAGAGGCGCATCCGCGAATACTCTGCCACATCTGAATTAAACGTATATTTAGCAACTTAATCATGTAAGCAGGTGCTATTAGCGAACTAGAGCACCCACTTACAAAACCTATAAGGTCAAAGTGAAGAATTACTTCAGGCTTAAACCGGGGGACAGGTTTTCTGGTAAGACCAAAGCTTCTGCCTCAATACCCGCCACAGGATAAGCACAATAATCCGCCGCATAGTAAGCGCTGGCTCTGTGGTTACCGCTGGCTCCCACACCACCAAATGGTGCCGTACTGGCAGCCCCCGTTAACTGTTTATTCCAGTTAACGATGCCCGCACGGATACGGTCATAGAAGTAATTAAAGCGTTCTTCGCTGTCACTAAATAGACCGGCAGATAAGCCGTATTTAGTATTGTTTGCCTGACGAATGGCATCATCAAAATCGCTGTAACGAATCACTTTTAGCAGAGGACCAAAGTGTTCATCATCCGGCAGATCTTTAACCGCAGTCACATCAACCAGACCCGGTGAAACCAAACCTGTACCTGACTTCAGTTTTTCCAGTTTCAGTAATGAAGTAGCGCCTAGAGACACCAGATGATCATGGGCTTCCACCATGCCATCCGCTGCGGCTTCAGAGATCAGGCTACCCATAAACGGCGCATCCTCATCAAACTGGCCGCCGACCTTGATTTGGCTAACCGCTTCTTGCAGCTGAGTCAGGAACTGATCGCCCCACTGGCCAGTCGGTACAAATAGACGACGAGCACAGGTGCAGCGCTGACCCGTGGTAATATAGGCAGATTGAATGGTCTCGTGTACTGCAGCCTTCATATCACTGACTTCGTCCAGAATCAGCGGGTTATTACCGCCCATTTCCAGCGCTAAAATCTTGTCTGGATGACCGGCAAACTGCTCATGCAACAAGTGACCCGTACGGGAACTACCGGTAAAGAACAAACCGTCCAGATCATTATGATTGGCCAACGCGATACCGGTTTCTTTCTCACCTTGTAACAGGTTTAAAACACCTGCTGGCAGGCCTGCTTGCTCCCACAGCTCAATCATCTTGTGGGCAACATTTGGTGTCAGTTCACTAGGCTTCAGCAGCACCGTATTACCTGCCAGAAGTGCAGGCACAATATGACCGTTTGGCAGATGACCTGGGAAGTTATAAGGGCCAAATACCGCCACGACACCGTGAGGTTTATGACGCAGTACCGCTTTAGCACCCGGCATATCATTGCTACGTTCACCGGTACGTTCGATACAGGCTTTTACCGAGATTTCGATTTTACCGACCATAGCACCCGCTTCGGTGCGGGTTTCCCATAACGGCTTACCGGTTTCTGCGGCGATGGTCGTGGCCAACATCTCTTTATTTTCAGTTAACAGTTCGGCATAACGACGAATGATTTCTGTACGGGCTTCAAAGCCTAATAGAGCCCATTCGGTACTGGCACTGCGTGCTGCAGCAACGGCGCTTTCAACCTGTGCCGGAGAGGCTGCATTACCCTGCCAAACCACTTCACCGGTTGTCGGATTTACAGAACTAAATTCCGAGCCTTCGCCTACAAGCCATTGGCCATTAATAAACAATGATGCAGTCATTTTAGAATCTCCGTCCTGAAGACATAGGTACCACACGTACCGTATTGCCTTCTTGAATTTTAAGGGCGTCTGCGACAGCAGGTGTCAGAGCAACAACGTGGTTACCTACGGGACTAAGGGCCGTCATACAGCAGCGGAAGTCGTTAAAATCTGTGGTACTGACCAGATAGAGCTCACCTTCTGGCTGATAATCCGTGATATGGGCCTTAACGTAGCGGCTTTCCTGAATAGCACGGATATCATTGGTGCGAGACACCAGCGTTGGGCCACCATCAAACATATCGATATAGCCGGTATAACGCATACCTTCACTTTCCAGCAGCATACGAGCTGGCGTGGTGGCTTCATGGGTTTTACCGATGGCATCCTGGGCGCCTTTGGGCAGCAGGTTGGTATAGATGGTATTTTTTGGCATCAGCTCGGCAATAAACACCTTATCCATAGAGGACAACTTGTCTGCTTCGGCAAAATCCAATGAGAAGAAGTGACGGCCCAGACCTTCCCAGAAAGGCGAAACACCGTTTTCATCGGAATAACCGCGCATCTCTGCAATCAGGTATTCATTAAAGCGCTGAGGGAATTCCGCCATAAACATAAGGCGAGATTTGGACAGTAAAGAGCCTTGCTTACTATGACGGGCTTCCGGACTCAGAAACAGCGTGCACAGCTCTGAATAACCGGTGTGATCGTTGGAGATGGTCAGGGTATTGATCTGGTTATAAACATCCAGCTCACGGGATGCATGCACCAGAGTACCGACCCGATAGTTATACCAAGGGTCACTCAGGCCCACTGCGGACTCGATACCACAAATACCCTGCACCTCACCGGTATCGGTATCTTCCATGACAAACAAGTACAGGGCTTCTTTTGGTAAGGAATCCGGTTTATATGCTGCCAGCGCCACTTCCATCTTAGCGGCCACCTGCTGGTCATTATCCTGCAGAGAGGTAAAGCCGGGACCTGTTTTGCGCGCTAATTCACGTAGCGCGTCATGGTCTTCTGCCTGTATTGGGCGTACTACCATCATGGTCGGGTTCACTCCGTTATTCAGTATTCGTAAATGCAGACAAAGGGAGGACGCACCGAGCCTTTATCCGCCAGTTCAGGTTTAAAATTCTTATAGGAAGTATAGAAGTCAGACTTAACCCCCTGAGATAAATCCCTAGGGTTTAAGCCTTTTAGCCATCTTTCAGGCTATTGGATAACGGTCATAAATCATCCAACCAAAGGACACGCATCTTATCGCCGTTACTCAACTGCAAAGCGCCTGCTTGCTGTACGGTAAGCTGCGGATGTTCAGGATTAAGCTCTGTCATTAAGCAACGATAGTTCTGTAGACCGTCGTTACTGATCATCACTTTTTTAGCCAAGCCGTCGGTTTGCTCTGCCAAATCAGAAGTCACCTGTACCTCAATAGAGCGGTTTTGGCTGACGGAACGCAGATTATCGGTACGGGCTTCTAACGTTGGCCCGGCATCAAAAATATCCACATAGTTACGATAGTGAAAACCTTCCGCTTCCAGTAACTCACGTACCTCAACCATATCTTCCCGCGGTTGACCCAAAGCTGCTTGTGCATCTTCACTTAACAGAGGCACATACACGGGATAATGCGGCATAAGATCAGCAATAAAGCCCTTGGAGTTAATCCCAGTCAGATAATTGGCTTTATTGAAATCCATATTAAAGAAGTGACGACCCAGACATTCCCAGAACGGAGATTGATTGTCGTCATCTGCAATACCCTGCAGCTCCGCAATCAAACGGGGGGCAAAACGCTCCGGATGAGCCGCCATAAATAACAGTCGAGCACGGGATAACAGGTGCAGGTTTTGCTCTGCCCGATGCTCAGCATCCATAAACAAGGTACACAGACGGGAGGCGCCGGTATAATCCTGACACAGGTGCAAAGCTGGAATACGGTTATGGATCTGTAGCTCACTGGAGGCATGGACAACTTCATCCATACGATAGCTGTAAAATGGCCCTGATATTCCCACTGCCGCTTCAATGCCTGAAACGCCGACAATCTCGCCGGTTTCACTGTTTTCCAGTACAAAGTGATAGCTCTCAGCCGCCGGACGATCCACAGATTTGCGCAGGGATTGCTGAGTATTGCTGATCAGTTCATTCAGGTGATCACGATTAGCCGGTAACGTAGTCATACTGCCACCGGATATCACTGCCAGACGCTCAAGGCCCGGCAGATCGTTAAACATTAAAGGGCGAAATAACAGCATTAACGTACTCCTAACCAGCTCAGATCATCACTGGTTGCCAGCTTCATCAGCATCAGTGCACTCAGTTTGGCTCTTTTGGTAAAGCTTTTTACTTTCACATATTCATCTGCAGAGTGAATCTTGCCACCCTGCACACCTAGAGTATCAATATTCGGGATACCCGCGGCGGCCAGATTATTACCGTCACAACAGCCACCGGTTGGCAGATAATCAATTGTCATACCCAGATCCGCGCCACAGGTTTTTGCCAGCTCAAACAGCTTTTTATTGGCCGGTGTCAGTACCTTAGGTTTACGGGTAAAACCGCCGTGCAGTTCAATGGAAATGCCATCACGGCTTTGGATATTGGCAATAAGTTCTGCCAGTTGGGCTTCACACCATGTTTCATCTTCTGGTTTTTCTAGACGGATATTAAATTTAGAGATACACAGATCCGGCACCACATTGACCGCACCACCGCCCTCGATAAATCCAGGGTTAATGGTAACGCCATCGCGCTGGCCGTTTAGATCATCCAATGCAGAAACAAAGTCACACATGGCACGAATGGCATTACGGCCCAGATGATGTTCGCGACCGGCATGGGCTGCCAAGCCACGGGTGATCACACTGAAGTTACCGCTGCCTTTACGCTCACCGGCTAGGTTTCCATCGGGAAAGCTTGGCTCATAAATCATGCCCAGATGCACACGCTTGGCAGCATCGGCAATCAAAGGAGCAGAAGCCTGTGAGCCAATTTCTTCATCGGAGTTAAACAGGATTTCCCAACCGATACGCTCGGCCCAAGGACTACGCTCCAGCGCTTCAATAGCTTTTAACATCACCATCAAGCCGCCCTTAAGGTCTGCCACACCAGGGCCGTTTAGGGTGTCATCATCCAACCAGGTAATGGTCTGGAAGCTATGATCGATGGCAAAAACCGTATCCATATGGCCACAGAAGAAAATCTGCAGCGGTGCTTCAGGACGTTTACGAATACGAATGGCATCGCCCAGAGGTTTCTCTTCCACATCACCGGCTTCGTTAACACTACGGAAAGGCTCGACGGGAATAATCTCGACCTCACCACCCAAGGGTTGGCAGATACGAATCAGCTCCTGCCCCACACGATTAACACCTTCGACATTCAGGCTACCGGAATTGATTTCAGACAGAGCAATGGTATTGCTCAGCATCTCATCGTATTGCTCGTCCAGCCAGTTCAGCCAGGGGGTGAAATCTGTGGTCATGGGTCTTAATCCTGTTTCTCTGTTGTGTTTATTATTGATGAAGAAAGCAACAGAATCTGTCAGTGATGCGACCTTTTTTTTAAATTGCGGACATCTTAAGCGGGGTTTTGGTCGTAGAGTTTAAGAATACGGTCAATAAAAGAACTCTATTTTTACTTTCTCAGCAATCATTTTATTAGCTAGACTTAGCTAAAAAGAATTTAGCAGGAGTTTTTCTATGCAAGTTAATATGCACGAAGCCAAATCACAGTTATCAAAACTGGCTGAAAAAGCTTGGGAAGGAGAAAATGTCATTATCGCCAAAGCAGGCAAACCTTATTTAGATCTAGTTCCTCATAAAGAGAGTACTCAACCTCGGCAACCCGGTCGCTTTAAGGATCAAATCCAAATATCAAATGATTTTGACGAAACCTCTGAAGAAATAGAAGCGATGTTTAGTGGCGATGAGTTATGAAACGACTGCTATTAGATACCCATGTACTCCTCTGGTGGCTCAGTGATTCACCTAAACTCGGTAGCAATACCCGAGCGATTTTAATGGACCCTCGCAACCATATTTATATTAGTGCAGCCTCAATATGGGAAATCGCCATTAAGAAAGGTTTAGGAAAACTACAGGCACCAGAAGATATGGATAGCATTGTTGAGGATGAAGGTTTCCTGAAACTCCCCGTCAGCTTATATCATGGCGATCAGATCAATACTTTACCCGACTACCACAAAGATCCCTTTGACCGAATGTTAATAGTACAGGCTCAAACAGAAGGGCTTACCTTAGTCAGTGCGGATGAGAAGGTCGCTCTATACCCGGTAAGACAGATGGACCCACGTAAATAACAATCACAAAAAATGGCCATTCCCTTAAAGGAAATGACCATCTCTGCGATTAAAACAATATGCTTTGAAGCGAAGGCTTTAAGACCCAGCCTCAAACACAGTTTTAATATTTAACGCTCTCTATTGGATTACGCTTCTTTTGCGTTTTCCAGAACCTGAGCAATCGCATCGCCCAGTTTCGCCATACCTTCACGGATATCTTCATCTGGGATAATCAGTGACGGTGCAAAACGAATCACATTAGGGCCAGCCACCAACATCATTAAACCGTGTTCACGGGCTGCAGCCAAGAACTCACCCGCCTTACCGTGCCAGGCTTCAACCAACTCAGCACCGATCAACAAACCACTACCACGCACTTCTTGGAAGATACCAAAGCGCTCGTTCAGCTTGGCCAGTTCTTCAGAGTACAGAGCATTTTTAGCATTAACACCAGCCAGTACTTCCGGCGTATTAACGATATCCAATACTTTTTCTGCTACGGCACAGGCCAGTGGGTTGCCGCCATAAGTGCTGCCATGGGTACCAAAACCCAGACTTGGCGCTACTTTATCGCTACACAGCATGGCACCAATTGGGAAACCGCCACCCAGAGATTTAGCCGTGGTCAGTACGTCAGGAATGACACCGCTTTCCATATAGGCATACAGGTGACCGGTACGGCCCAGACCTGTCTGTACTTCATCAAATACCAACAGTGCATTATGCTGATCACACAGGGCACGTACACCTTTCAGGAACTCATCCGTACCTGGAACAACACCACCTTCACCCTGAGTAGGCTCCAGCACAACCGCACAGGTTTTATCGGAGATAATGGCTTTCAGAGAGTCCAGATCATTGTACTCAGCGTGCGTGATAGCACCCGGCGCTGGCTCAAAACCTTCACGGTATTTAGGCTGTCCACCCACAGAAACCGTAAACAGGGTACGACCATGGAAGCCCTGTTTGAAGGAGATAATCTCGTTTTTATCCGCATCAAAGTTGTCGTAAGAGTACTTACGCACCAGCTTGAATGCCGCCTCGTTAGCTTCTGCACCTGAGTTACAGAAGAATACCTTGTCTGCAAAAGTCGCATCGGTCAGCTTTTTCGCTAAGCGCAGCGCAGGCTCGTTAGTAAATACGTTACTCAGATGCCACAGTTGATCCGCTTGCGCTTTCAGTGTGTCTACCAGCTCAGGGTGGCAATGACCCAGTGCATTTACCGCGATACCACCGGCAAAATCGATATATTCGTTATTGTCCTGATCCCAAACACGAGATCCTTCACCACGTACCGGCACCATCTGCTGAGGGTTGTAGTTAGGTACCATTACGTCATCAAACAGGGCGCGGGTTACTTGCTGTGTGGTCATACCGAAATTACCTCTTACTGCCGGACTGAGCATCCAGACCGGATATATTTTATTGTCGTCATCAACTTAATCATTAGGATAAAGCTGCTTTACTCAACTTCTGTCGCCTTGATCCTATCGACTAAAACTAAGCGATGAATCATTGGCTTAGCGGTCAATTCAATGACTCGGGAAATTAACCGCTATTATAGATTAAGTGCCAAAAACAGTTATGGGCGCAGATTGTCCTGCGAGAACAGTCTCTAATCAATGCTTATATACAGTATCGACAAAACTGCTCTTGGATGACATAGCCAGATTTGCTGTAGGGCGACATGAATTTGCTCTAAGCTGACATTTAATCACAAGTTTCCAGTCATGGTTTCCGTAAACGGGTATTCTCACATTGGAATTATTCTGTCTGACCGCAGTATTCAGGAGATAACACTTTTGCTCAGTTCAAGCTCAGGTTTAAGCACCAGCCCTACCGGAAAGAAGGCCCCATTGCGTTATGGCTTTTTGCTGCTGCCCAATTATTCGCTGATCGCTTTTTCGTCCGCCATAGAACCCTTGCGGATGGCGAACTGGGTCACCGGTGAAGATCACTATGAAACCGTCTTAATCAGCCATGATGGTGAAGCCGTGGCCAGTAGCTTTGGCGTAAAAACCCTGGTGGACTGTAGTCTGGATGAGATTCCTCAACTGGATGCCATTTTTGTCTGTGGCGCCAGCCCTATTGCTCGTACCGGCAATGAAGCCATTATTGCCTGGTTACGCAAACAAAAGACCACAGGTGTCGCCATGGGCGGTATCGGTACAGGCTCTTATCTGCTGGCTTGCGCGGGTCTATTAAACAATCACAAAGCCACTATTCACTGGTGGGATATGGACAGCCTGAGAGAAGACTTCCCCCATACCCAGGTAACCAATAATCTATTTGAGATTGACGGAAAACGTTACACCTGCAGCGGTGGCACCGCCGCCATGGATATGATGCTGTTTTTAATCAGCCGACATCACGATATGGATCTGGCGGCCAATATTTCCGAACAGTTTGTCTGCGAACGTATGCGCACCAGCGACGATCAACAACGTATCCCACTGAAAGCCCGTATCGGTGTTAGCCAGCCCAAGCTGATCGAAGCAGTGCAACTGATCGAAGCCAATATCGAAGAGCCTCTAAGCGCCGATGATCTGGCAAAACATGTGGGGGTCTCCCGCCGCCATCTGGAGCGACTGTTTAAGAAACACCTGCAAACCGTACCGTCGAAATACTATCTGGAACTGCGTTTAGAAAAAGCCCGCCAAATGTTACGCCGCAGCGATAAGCCTGTCTTACAAGTGGGGCTGGCCTGTGGTTTTTCCAGTGCCTCCTATTTCAGCACAGCCTACCGTAATCACTACGGTTTAACCCCAAGGGAAGAGCGTAAACGCCTGACTGAAACGGATCACAACGATACACCGAAGATGTCCCGATCGGTTTTATTGAAAAGCTAACCCGCTTATTTCCAGTCTTTTGTTTTAGCTATCGACATACTGTAGGATTCTTTTGCCTAAAGTCCGACAAAGTGAACTGCAAGATGTCAAATTGGTTTAAAGATGATCTCGACCGAAAATTGGTTGCTCTACTGCAGATTAACGCCCGACAGTCCACCACCACTCTGGCCAAACGCTTAGACGTTGCTCGGTCGACGGTACATGAACGTATCGCTCGTTTAGAAAAAAACGGTGTGATTACTGGCTATTCGGCAGTTTTAAGTCGTAACCCTTCGGAAAAAAATGTTCAGGCTCTGGTTATGCTCAGCATTGACCAGAAGAAGAGCAAACAGATCGTTAATCGTCTCAATAGCTACCCAGCTGTTAAGGTTTGTCTGGCCATCAATGGCATCTACGATTACTTCCTAAGTGTCGAAAGCAGTTGTCTGGAAGATCTGGATGAACTGCTGGATAATCTAGCGGAAATCCCCGGCGTAGAGCGCTCCACGTCCTCAATTGTTTTGGCCCGTAAGTTTGACCGTCGTTATAAAGAAGTCCTCAATATGGTTCGAGCACAAATTGATAATATACCTGCCGATGATGATGGTCTGACTGCAAAATTCTAACGCCGATATCATCTGTTCTCCTGACGCTTGCGTCTTGAATTAGGCTGTAGCATTCACATAAAAAGCCATCAAATCCGAAAGAAATTCCTTCTAACAACTACACTTTGACAACAAGAATCGGACGAGTTGATGGTTTTTTGCCTAAAAACCAGCATTTTGTCTGTTTAAACCCGCCTAAAAAAAGAAATACGATGGTTTCTCAGTTTTGGCAGCCCTATGGATATCATCTATTTTCCGGCAAATGTTATCGGCATACCGGATTCATCGGCCCTGTCAGTACCCTTTTGTTAAGAACAAAGTGTTAAGAACAAAGTGTTAAGAACAGAATGCTAATAACAAAAACCGGAGACAAACAGATGAAAACGATTAAAAAGGCAATGCTCACCGCACTGTCAGGCGCCATCCTAAGCCTGTCTCAACCAGCACTGTCCGCTGAGACTTGGGATATGCCTCTGGCTTATTCCGCTACCAACTATCACTCTCAACTAGCGGCCCAGTTTGCAAAAGATGTGAATGCCAAAATCGGAGATGAGATTGAGATTGTCACCCATCCTGGCGGCTCTCTGTACAAGGGTAGTGAGATTTTTGGTGCTTTACGTCGTGGCCTAGCTCCCATCGGGGAACGTTTGATCTCTGCTCTGGGTAATGAAGACCCTATCTTTGAAGTCGACGCCCTGCCCTTTGTCGCCACCAGTTTTGAAGATTCTTGGAAGCTTTACCAAGCGTCAAAACCGGCTATGGAAAAGGTACTCAGTAAAAAAGGCCTTAAACTCCTGTATACCGTACCTTGGCCACCTCAGGGCCTATACGCAAATAAGGAGATTAATGCCGTTGCCGATATGAAGGGTCTTAAGTTCCGGGCCTATAACTCTTTAACCTCTGATCTTGCAGTCATGATGGGGGCCATTCCCACTAAGATCGAAGCCGCTGAGCTGTCGCAAGCTTTTGCCACGGGCGTTGCTCAAAGCATGATCTCTTCCGGCTCCACAGGTTATGACCGTAAGTTATGGGAGTATGTGGACTACTGGTATGACACCAAGGCTTGGTTACCTAAAAATATGGTGGTGGTGAATAAACGCGCTTGGAAAGACCTATCCCCTAAAGCACAAAAAGCAATTCTGGATGTCTCTGACAAAACAGAAAAGGCTGGCTGGGCGAAAGCGGAAGAGCTGGCAAATTGGTACAAAACCGAACTGGCTAAAAATGGTATGAAAGTAGGTGATCCAAGCGCAAAACTGCAATCCGACTTCAAAGCGTTGGGTGAACAGGTTGTCGCAGACTGGCTGAAAAAATCCGGTAGTGATGGTCAGAAGCTAATGGATAACTACAACAAAATGTAGAATCTCTGCTGCTATTTAGCAGTAAACCGGTAATAGATCGGAGCGTTAAACCCATAAGCGTTAAACAAACCCAGCTATAGTTAATAGCAGTGATTCTATTGGTTTAAGTTAAGCCCAAAGCATCACATCTGTTACCGTCAGGGGCCAGTCACTTGAACAGACTGGCCCTGCTTTCAGGCCTAAAGAGCAATCCTCTCTCAGGCTGTAACCAATGGAATTCAATCATAATGAACCTGCTACGTACCGTTAGCAGAGTATTCGAGCGTTTCTACAGTTTATGCGGGCTCCTTGCCGCTCTCTGTTTGGTCGCTATGGCACTCTGTGTTCTTCTCAGTATTCTTTCTCGTTTAGTTGATGTCTACATCGGAGGATTAACAGAAACAGCAGGTTATCTGATGGCTGCAGCAAATTGCCTGGGTTTGGCATATACCTTTCGGGCCAAAGGTCATATCCGTATTAACCTGATCTCCTCCCGCTTTTCCTCACAAGTACAACATAAACTAGAGATCTGGTGTTTGATGGTCACCAGTTTTATCACCGGATATCTGGCCTACTATATGAGCACCCTCACCTACTGGTCATGGGAGTTTGAAGAAGTGAGCGAAGGGGCTGACGCTATGTTGCTCTGGATGCCACAATCTATCGCTGCTTTTGGTTGTATTGTATTGGCTATCTGCACCTTTCATAGCCTATTGGAAACCTTGGCCGGTTTTGATCCAACCCGCTATGTGCAAATTACCAAACAAGACAATCAGGAGACCCAGGCATGAATGAAGCCCTGCTTATTGCGGTCTTTCTGACCACACTATTTTTCTTTTTAGGTTCTGGTATCTGGGTAGGTGTTAGCCTACTTGCTTGTGCCATTATCGGTATGGAGCTCTTTACCTCTCGTCCGGTGGGCGATGCTATGGCCACCATTATCTGGGGCTCCATCTCTTCTTGGACACTAACGTCTTTACCCTTATTTATCTGGATGGGGGAAATACTGTTCCGAACCAAGCTCTCGGAGATTCTCTTTAAGGGTTTAACCCCCTGGATGTCTCGTTTACCCGGTGGTTTGCTGCATGTAAACGTGGCAGGCTCCGCTATTTTTGCCGCTATTTCTGGTTCTTCTGCTGCTACTGCTGCCACTGTCGGTAAGATGGCGATTCCTGAACTGCGCCAGCGCAAATACCCGGAAAAAATGATTGTCGGTACTCTGGCGGGAGCCGGTACTCTGGGCTTATTGATCCCGCCGTCTATCTCTATGATTGTCTATGGCGTCACCGTTAATGAATCGATCGCCAAACTCTTTATTGCCGGTATTTTACCGGGTCTGATGCTAGCCGCTCTGTTTATGGGTTATGTCATGATCTGGTCAAAGCTGAGCAAACATAATGTAGAATCTGAAAGCTTTAACTGGGGACAAAAAATCAAAGCCATTGGCCAGTTAATGCCAGTTATGGTTCTGATTATGGCGGTAATTGGCTCCATCTATACCGGTATTGCTACGGCTACAGAAGCCGCTGTACTGGGTGTTGCAGGCTCGTTGTTATTATCTTGGTTACAGAAAAGCCTGACCAAGGAGAGTTTTCAAGAATCCCTGTTTGGCGCCGTGCGCACCTCCTGCATGATCGCCTTTATTTTGATGGGGTCTCACTTCCTATCTTTGGCCATGGGTTACACCGGTTTACCTAAAGCTCTGGCTGAAATGATCAGTGAAATGGACTTAAGTCCTTTAATGCTGATTGTCTGTCTGACTGGCTTCTATATTCTGCTGGGCTGCTTCCTAGATGGCCTGTCTTCCATTGTTTTGACCATGGCCGTCATTGAGCCCATGGTACGCCAGGCAGGTTTCGATATGATCTGGTTTGGGGTTTATCTGATGCTGGTAATCGAGATGGCACAGATTACACCGCCGGTGGGTTTTAACCTGTTTGTACTGCAAGGGATGACAGGACACGATATGGGCTTTATCGCCCGAGCAGCAGTGCCCATGTTCCTGTTGATGGTGGTCGCCGTGTTACTACTGGTCTGGTTCCCTAAGATCGCCACTTTCCTGCCCTACGCCATGTAGCGCAATTCTGTTTTATTCAGCCCTAACACCGTCCCGTGTTAGGGCTCTCTTCAACCTGCCGCTAACAAGCAAGCCTCTACTATCTTAACCATGAGCCTGCATTAACCAACGAATGCCCTGTATCAAATCAAATACCGGCACCTGACTCTGCTCCCGTACCGTATCGATATAAGGTGATAAATTCGTACACTCCAGAATAATGGCTTTAGGTGGTGATGCACCTTCCATCAAGGCTCTTGTGGCTTGAATAACATCTTCTCGCGCCAGCCCTTCATCCATCTCCGTTAAATCCTGAGAGATCACTCGGTGTAATTCCTGACCCTGCTCCACTCCCTGAATCGTCATCCCCTCATCATAATAGCCATTAAAGTGCAGAGGTTTAAGCTTTTGGCTATTAAAGGTGATCACGCCAAGAGGTACCTTGGCACCAAAAACACCGCGAATCAGGGGTATTAAAGCCAAGGAACTGGACAATACCGGAGTGCTAATCTGCTGCTCCAGATCCCCTTGTAGCTCACCCAGAAAACCACAAGAAGTAACGATCAGATCCACTCCGGCCTGATCCAACTCTTTTGCCGCCGTAAAAATAGCCGTTGAAACCTGTTCCGGTACACCGGTATCACTGATCACCCGACTCACAGTCGCTACATCAACCCGACGATATAACGTCTCACAAGACAAGGAGTCGGAAAAGAAGGGGGCAGAAAAAGTATCCGGATTACCTACATCCCCTAAGAGTCGAGGGAAGTGAGTGTTCAGCATAATTACGCCAATTCGTCGATTTTGCCGCTTTCTACCGTCAACCTGCATAAGAAACTCCAATTTACCTGCCAATATGGCAGTTTTGTTCGAACAAGGACCTGTCTATATTGCTTATAGAACATTGGCAGGTGACACAGGCATGCAGAAAATTTCAGTAATAGGGGGCGGTATGGTTGGCGTATCCTGCGCCCTCTATCTACAAAAGAAAGGTTATCAGGTTACCCTGATCGAAAAAAATGATTTTGTTCAGGAAACCTCATTTGGTAATGCCGGAGTGATTAGCCGGGGCTCGATTATTCCGTTGAATAATCCCAAGCTCTGGTCAAACCTGCCTAAGTATCTGACAAACCGTCACCCGGCGGTGCGTTACAACATGTTATATCTGTTAAAACACCTGCCTTGGTTGACCCAGTTTCTGGCAAAAGCCACGGACAAAGACTGTGTAAAAACGGTTGCCACACTGAACACCTTGATATCTCCTGCTCTGGAAGAGCATAAAAAACTATTACAGGCCTCAGGAGTCAGCCATCGGCTAAGAGAAAACGGTTGGTTAAAGCTGTATCGCCAGCAATCCAGCTTTGATAATGGTGCTTATGAACGTCAATTATTGAGTCAACACGATGTGGCTTTTCAATGTTTGAACCCGAAAGAAATTCAAGACTTGGAGCCGGGTTTAAAACCCATCTTTAGCAAGGCGATGTGGGTGACAGATACCGCCTCTGTGGATAACCCAGGTTCCGTGGTTATGGCTTACGCCCAACGGTTTCAACAGCAGGGTGGTCAACTCATCAGGGATAATATTCTGAAGATAACACCTGATTCTAACTCTCAGAATAAGACATCATCCCAGGGCTACACTCTAACAGGAGAACAGAATAGCTATACCTGTGATCAGTTAGTAATCGCCACCGGCCCTTGGGCTAATGAGCTGCTAAAACCTTACGGTGCCACCATCCCTCTGTGTTATGAACGAGGTTATCATCAGCACTATAGCAATCAAGGAACAGCCTTAACCCGTCCCTTCCATGATGTGGATGCCAGCTATGTAATGACGCCCACGGATCTAGGTTTAAGGGTGACAACAGGTAGCGAACTAAACGAAAGAGCCGCACCAGCCAATACCAGTCAATTGACTCAAATCCTGCCCAGAGTACAAGAAGCCTTTACCCTAGGAAAAGCACAGGGAGGTCTCTGGTCCGGTAGCCGTCCCTCTACACCGGATGCTATTCCTATCATCGGCGAATTATCAAAACAGAAAGGAATCTGGTTAGCCTTGGGCCATCAACATATCGGTTTTAGTACTGGCCCGGTGACCGGCCAACTGATTGCAGAGATGATCGCACAAGAAGCTACCACCTTAGACCCACGCCCTTTCTCTCCTCAGCGTTTTGGCTTATAGATAAAGCCCCTGTCGCTCGTACTGAACTCAATGACCGATTTTCAAAATAACCGGCAGCGGTAATTTGTTAATTTCATACTGAGATTAGCTACCCCTGAAATAGTCCTTATCAGAATCGCTATCTGACCGGTGTTTAGTCTGAGTATTTTGTCAGCATGACCAACCCGGAAACGCCTATTACCGTCCAGCGGTAACACGTCATAACCATGATCAGATATCGAATCAAACCGTCCGCATTTGATTCGATTTGGCAACATAGAGAACAATAATATGCCTGAAAACAGTGCAATCAGTCTGAGCAATATTCATAAATCCTTTGGCGATCTAGAGGTACTGAAAGGCATCGACCTTCAGGCCTACGAGCATGATGTGATTTCCATTATCGGCTCCAGCGGCTCCGGCAAAAGTACCTTCCTGCGGTGTATCAATATGTTGGAAACACCCACAGAAGGTGAGATCTGGATTACTGGCGAGAAGCTGGAACTGGCTCGTGGTAAAAGCGGTGATATGGAGTCTGCAAATCAAAAACAATTAGCTCGATTGCGCTCAAAAGTTGGTTTTGTTTTTCAGAACTTCAATCTATGGCCCCATAAAACGCTACTGGAAAACGTCATTGAAGGCCCCACTCAAGTACTGGGTCAAAGCAAGGACGAGGCTATCGCCTATGCCGAAAAGCTATTAGAAAAAGTCGGCCTGTCCGAGCGCAAAGACTTTTACCCTTCACAACTGTCCGGCGGACAACAACAGCGTGTAGCCATCGCCCGTACACTGGCCATGGACCCGCAAGTACTGCTATTTGATGAACCTACCTCAGCTCTAGATCCCGAACTCGTCGGTGAAGTACTGGGTGTGATGCGTGATCTGGCCAAAGAAGGTCGTACCATGCTGATCGTGACTCACGAAATGGCCTTCGCCCGCGAAGTATCCAATAAGGTGATGTTCCTGCACCAAGGTCAGGTAGAAGAGTTTGGTTCACCGGAGCAGGTGTTTGAAAACCCAACCTCTGACCGCTGTCGAGAGTTTATCTCCACCATCTACTAAGCAACGTTTATTTATCAACGTTAAGCATTCCAAATAACGCTAAGTTGCTTCGCTTTTTGAGTGAGGCCTGTCTTTGCTGTGCTCTCTATCTCTCTGAAATAGTCCGAGCAGGCTCTGAATAGGCACAATCCACTCTGCCTGAGCCGCAACCTAGACTAAAAACAAGAGGAATCTGTGATGTTTGATCTCAGAGGATTTGGTGATCAGCTGCTGGAAGGCGCAACGGTTACCATCGAACTGGCATTAGCCAGTCTGATTCTAGGTTTGATACTGGGTGTCCTAGCGGCAATGGCCCGCTTATCCGATAATAAAATCGCTCAGAAAGTCGCCAATCTGTATTCCACCGTGATTCGGGGTATTCCAGAGCTATTAACGGTTCTGATTATCTACTTCGGCACCGCCACCCTGATTATGGCTATCGCCCGTCAGTTTGGTTACGACGAATATATCGAAATCGGCCCCTTTACCGCAGGCGTTATCGCCCTGGGTCTCACCTTTGGTGCTTACGCCAGTGAAGTCCTGCGCGGCGCTATTATCGCCATTCCCAAGGGACAGCGAGAGGCCGGTTTAAGCATTGGTATGTCGCCACTGAAAATCTTCTGGCGCATCACTCTACCTCAGGTTTGGCGTCTCGCCCTACCCGGATTGGGCAACCTGTTCCTCGTGCTACTGAAAGATACCGCTCTGGTATCCGTGGTTGGCCTGCACGACATCATGATGAAAACCCGCGAAGCGGTAAGCTACTCGAAAGAACCCTTCCTGTTCTACAGCGCAGCGGCTTTTCTCTATCTGAGCCTGACCATCGTTTCTATGCTCTTTATTCACTATATGGAAAAACGCAGTAACCGCTGGGGAGGCCAAGCCTAATGGATTTTGAAGTCATGATTGACCACTTCCCGCGCTTATTACAGGGTGCGGTGACGACTCTGGAACTGGTTGTCGTCTCGGGGATTATCGGATCACTGTTAGCCCTACCTATCGGATTGGCCCGCCACTCTCATCGAGTCTGGTTAAAAGCCATTCCTTACGCCTATATTTTCTTTTTCCGTGGCACCCCACTACTGGTACAGATTTTTCTGGTCTACTACGGTATCGCCCAGTTTGAATCGATTCGCGAAAGCGACCTTTGGCCCTACCTTCGTGAACCCTACTGGTGTGCCATTATCGCCTTCTCCCTAAATACCGCCGCCTATACCGCTGAGATTCTCCGTGGTGCTTTAGGCAATGTACCCAGAGGCGAAGTAGAAGCGGCCAAAAGTATCGGCATGCGTAAGGTACAATTGTACAAGCGTATTATGCTGCCCCGTGCCATGGGTATGATCATGCCTGCCTACGGCAACGAAGTAATCCTAATGTTAAAAGGCAGTGCTCTTGCCTCTACCATCACCTTATTGGATTTAACCGGTATGGCCCGCACCATTATCGCCCGTACCTATACACCGATTGAGATCTTCCTAGCTGCTGGTGTGATCTACCTGCTGATGAGCATCGTGATTATTCAGTTGTTTAAACTCTTGGAAGAACGCTCTAATAAACATATGCAGGCTGCACGGTAATTAGCACCAGCGACCTAGCAAACATAAAAAGCCCATATAGAGCGATCTATATGGGCTTTTTTTGGTTCATCACGGATTGTTTGCTGAAAAAAGTGGCTATAGCAGCACAACGTACACCAAAGCTAAGCATCAGCCCCGCACCACTTCTCGAAACCCAGCTCAATTAAATTTTTTTCAGATACAGGTTTCTTTATCGCAGCAAAAACAGCATGGACAAGGTCTCTATCCTTTAACCTTCGACTATATTTCCAGCCACTATCATTACCTGAATGAATAATAATCCGGGAGTAGTCTTCATCCCCCACTAGATGAGGACTGTATTCATCCATATACACCCAAACACTTTGCTTTAGAAAATATTCTTCCCAGCAGTTATCTGCTTCCCAAAATGTATCTTCCAGCACAACGTCTGTTGAAGACGTCTTTGAAAAAACCGCTTTGCTCATTCACTTATCCCAGACCTATCACTCATATATCGTTCGAATTGATGTCACCAGCGATGCTTAGACATACTTTCACTCAAGCAAAAGGCTCTCATTGTTGATAGTGTGAAAAAAGGCACAGTTATCATCGTTACAATGGGGACAGAAAAATCTTTTCAGGATCTGGGCTGTCATTTTTCCCCACTGAGATAGTCTCATGACATATTGGGGATTTTGAGATGACAGATCTGGGGAGTGTCTTTGGAAAGAAACACATGTTCAAACCCTAGCAAATACCGGGTATCACAACCATCGTATAGTAGATAGCGGTTGAACTGCCTCTAGCAGCATCTAGATACACATCCTTCATCATGCCCGAGAAATTGAAAGAATCGATCGTGTACACTAGCTCCTTTGGATAAAAAAATAGCTGCACTAAAATATAGGGCAGCTATTTTTCTCACGATATCAACAGATCTAATAGCTTAGAACGGGATATCATCATCAAAGTCATCAAAGCTCTGACCAGGATTGCTGGCTGGTGAGCCAAACTGGTTAGCCGGTTGTGGTGCCGCTTGCTGAGGTGCAGGGGCTTGTTGTGGAGCCGGTGCAGGCTGAGGCGCTGGAGCTGGGGCCGCTTGTTGTGGGGCCGGAGCTTGCTGTGGCGCTGGCGCATGTTGTTGCGGTGCCGGAGCCTGTTGCTGTGGTGCTGGTGCAGGCTGTTGGTAACTTTGCTGCGGCGCCTGCGGTGCTTGCTGCTGTTGCATCGGTTGTTGCTGTTGCATCGGTTGTTGCTGTGCAGGCTGCTGGTAGCTTTGTTGTGGTGCTTGCTGCTGTGGTGCCTGTCCCATTGGTTGTGCCGCTGGGTTGTTGTTATAACTGTTATTGTTGTTATAACCGCCTTGAGGAGGCATGTTGGATGCTGGGCCACCGCCCATTCCACCATCACCACGGCTATCCAGCATTTGCATTACGCCGTTAAAACCGTCCACAACGATCTCTGTGGTGTAACGATCCTGACCACTTTGATCCTGCCACTTACGAGTCTGCAGTTTACCTTCGATATAGAGCTTGGAGCCTTTTTTCACGTACTGGCTGACAACGTCGGCTAGTTTGCCAAAAAAGACAACACGGTGCCATTCCGTACGATCCTGACGCTGACCACTGCTTTTATCGGTCCAGCTTTCACTTGTTGCGATAGATACGTTGGCCACTGCGCCGCCGTTTGGCAGGTAACGTACTTCAGGGTCCTGACCCAGATTACCTACCAGAATGACTTTGTTGATACCACGAGACATAATTTTCTCCAGATAATGTGAGTTAGGCTAAGGCGCTGGCCAGGGCCTGTTCGTCAAATTGTTCTTTATCGATTTTCATATAGGCGGTCTTTTCGTCCGCTACGATAACCACTTCTTCTACACCGGGGAGTGATAATAGACGTGCACTGAATTGATCGCTTTGGTGCAGGTCATCTTCCGGTACAGGTACTGCTTTTCCGGTTAGGTGTTTGGGTGGGTGCATACCGAATGCTACCGCTGCCCATAACAGAGCTAAACCACCACATAACATTAATACGGCATCGATACCGTAAGCGCCGTATAGCCAGCCACCGATAGCACCACCTAAAAAGGCACCAAAAAACTGGCTACTGGAATACACACCCATGGCCGTGCCTTTTTGACCTGCGGGGGCAATTTTACTGATCAAGGAGGGTAAGCTAGCTTCCAGTAAGTTGAAGGCCATAAAGTATAAAAACAGCAAGACAAATAAGGCAATTTGGCTTTCGGCGGTGAAGACACCCATCAGAAATTGGGAGACAGCTACCAGCATCACCGCAAAAATAAAGATGGGTTTCATCTTACGTTTTTTCTCTGCGATGATAATAAAGGGCACCATAGCAAAAAATGCTAGGATCATAATCGGCAGATACACCATCCAGTGTTGCTGTGTTAATAGCCCTAACTCTTGTAGCCGTAGGGGTACAACCACAAAGGTAGCGGTCATCACCAGATGCAGTATTAAGATGCCAAAGTCCAGTCGTAACAATTCTGGGTGTTTGAGCATCTGCTTAAGTTGCTGTTTTTGTACTGTGGCTTCTCGCTGGGGGGCATAAAGCTGTGGCGTTGGCACCCATTTCCAGATAACCAGCAAGCCTAAAGAAGCCAGCATGGCAGTAAACCAGAACAAGCCGGATAAACCAAAGGGCTGGGAGATAATCGGCCCCAGCACCAGCGCAACGGAAAAAGAGATACCGATACTCATGCCCACAACTGCCATGGCGCGGGTACGCATCTGTTCTCGGGTAAGATCGGATAACAGAGCCATAATACTACTGGCGATAGCACCACTACCTTGCAGACAACGGCCTATGATGACGCCATAAATGGATTCCGATAGTGCGGCAACGATACTGCCGATAATAAACAGAAGCAGTCCCGCGACGATAACCGTTTTACGACCAATTTTATCGGACAGGAAACCAAATGGGATCTGCAAGAGTGCTTGGGTCAGACCATAACTGCCAATAGCGATACCGATCAATGCCGGTGTAGCACCTTCCAGATCAGAACTGTAGATCGACATCACAGGTAGCACCATAAACAGGCCCAGCATACGGAAGACATATAAACTGGCCAGACCTGATACTGCTCGGCGTTCACCGGCAGTCATCGACTCGATACTCATCGAAGTTCCTTACCTCTTGATCACTCTTCATGGCATAAGCGGTTTAACATAACGATCATCTATAATCTGATCGTTATGATCTGCTTTAATAACCATGCTAGTTATACGGTATTTTGTATGAGCGTATTATAGACACGGACTAGATCCGGTGCCGCTCAGAATAGCCGGACATTTTACTCCTTATCCCCCCGCTAATACTACCTCGGTTATGTCAATCCCATGACTTTTTGCTGTTTAGGTATACAGGACTCTGTTCGTTACCCGTTAGTGTATCTATAATGCTTAGCTCTGTTATTAGCGTGGAAGGGTTCGATGGATAAGATCTTGGTTCGCGGGGCTCGTACCCATAACCTGAAAAACATCAATATTGATCTACCTCGAGACAAGTTGGTGGTGATCACCGGGCTGTCCGGTTCGGGTAAATCCTCTTTGGCCTTTGATACGCTGTATGCGGAAGGTCAGCGGCGCTATGTGGAATCTCTCTCCACTTATGCCCGTCAGTTCTTGTCTATGATGGAAAAACCCGATGTGGATCATATCGAGGGTTTATCTCCAGCCATCTCCATTGAACAGAAGTCTACCTCTCACAATCCACGCTCCACGGTCGGTACCATTACCGAGATTTACGATTATCTGCGTCTATTATACGCCCGTGCCGGTACGCCTTACTGTCCTACTCATAATTTGCCATTAGAAGCGCAAGAAGTGAGTCAAATGGTGGACCAGGTCTTGGCGCTACCGGAAGGCAGTAAAATAATGCTACTGGCCCCTGTGGTTCGAGCCCGTAAGGGTGAGCATGTTAATCTGCTGGGCGAGTTAAAAAGCCAAGGTTATGTCCGTGTACGCATCAATGACAAGGTGTATGACCTAGACGATACACCCGCACTGGATAAAAACAAAAAACACACCATTGATGTGGTGGTGGATCGCATTAAAGTCCGTGATGATCAGCAGCAGCGTTTAGCGGAATCTCTGGAAACCGCTTTGCAGCTGGCCGATGGTTTAGCCGTTGCCCACTTTATGGACGGGGAACAGGAAGATATTGCCTTTTCCGCTAAATTTGCCTGCCGACAATGTGGTCACTCCATCCAGGAGCTAGAACCTCGTCTGTTCTCCTTTAATAACCCGGCCGGTGCTTGTCAGCGTTGTGACGGTTTAGGTACCCATCAGTTCTTTAATGAAGGCAAACTGATTAAAGATGAAAGCCTAAGCCTAGCGGAAGGTGCGATTCGCGGTTGGGACAGAGGCAGTGTTTATTATTTCTCCATGCTGAGTTCTGTAGCACAGCACTATGACTTTAAGCTTGAAACCCCTTGGTCTGAATTATCAGAAGAAGCTCGCGACAAGGTGCTAAACGGTAGTGATAAAACCAAGCTTGAGTTTGTGTATATCAATGACCGTGGTGATAAGGTCACACGTTCCCACCCCTTTGAAGGGGTGATTCCCAATATGGAGCGCCGCTATAGGGATACAGAATCTCAGATGGTACGGGAAGAACTATCAAAATACCTAAGTATTCAGCCTTGCCCCAGTTGTCACGGGGCACGTCTACGGGAAGAGGCACGTCACGTCCTTGTAGCGGATAAAAACCTTCCCGATATTACCTGTATACCTATTGGTGAAGCCTTTGATTATTACACCAATCTAGAGCTTGAAGGCCGTAAGGGTGAGATTGCTGAAAAAATTCTGGCGGAGATTCGTTTACGATTACAGTTTTTGGTCAATGTCGGCCTGAATTATCTGAATCTGGAGCGCAGTGCCGATACCCTGTCTGGCGGTGAAGCTCAGCGTATTCGTCTGGCCAGTCAGATTGGTGCCGGTTTAGTGGGCGTTATGTATATTCTGGATGAACCCTCAATCGGTTTACACCAAAGAGATAATGAGCGCCTTATCGCGACCCTCACTCATTTAAGAGATCTCGGCAATACGGTCATTGTGGTTGAGCATGATGAAGATGCCATTCGTTGTGCGGATCATGTAGTGGATATTGGCCCCGGTGCCGGTGTTCATGGCGGTCAGATTATTGCTCAAGGTACACCGCAAGAGGTGATGGATAACCCTAATTCTATTACCGGTCAGTATCTATCGGGCAAAAAAGCGATCGCCATACCCAAGGTGCGCATCCCGGCACATCCGGAACAAATGCTGCGCTTAAAAGGAGCCAAAGGTAATAACCTACAGAATGTGGATCTTAATATTGCTACGGGTTTGCTGACCTGTATTACCGGTGTCTCCGGTTCCGGTAAATCCACCCTGATTAACGGTACCCTTTACCCTATTCTAGCTCGTGAATTAAACCGCAATACCACCCTGAACCCAGCTGAGCACGAGGCCATTGAAGGTGTCGATCTGTTTGATAAAGTTATCGATATCGATCAAAGCCCTATTGGTCGGACACCGCGTTCTAATCCAGCCACGTATACGGGTCTGTTTACACCTATTCGTGAACTCTTCTCCGGCACACAGGAAGCCCGTTCCCGTGGTTATAAACCGGGACGCTTTAGCTTCAACGTCAAAGGCGGTCGTTGTGAAGCTTGTCAGGGTGATGGTCTGATCAAGGTTGAGATGCACTTCTTACCGGATATCTATGTGCCTTGTGATGTCTGTAAGGGCAAACGCTACAACCGTGAAACCTTGGAAGTGCGTTATAAAGGTAAGAGTATCCACGAAGTACTAGAGATGACCATTGAGGAATCTTTGGAGTTCTTTAGCGCCGTCCCTGCATTAGCCCGTAAACTGCAAACCTTGATGGATGTAGGTTTGTCCTATATTCGTTTGGGACAGAGTGCGACGACTCTTTCAGGTGGCGAAGCACAGCGGGTTAAACTGGCAAAAGAACTGTCTAAACGGGATACCGGTAAAACCATTTATATCCTGGATGAGCCTACAACAGGTCTACACTTCGAAGATATTCAATTACTAATGGCGGTACTGCAACGCTTACGGGATCACGGTAATACCATTGTGGTGATTGAGCATAATCTGGATGTTATCAAAACTGCGGATTGGTTAATTGATCTTGGTCCTGAAGGGGGATCAGGTGGTGGACAGATTATTGCCGAGGGTACACCGGAACAGGTGGCAAGAAATGAGATCTCCCATACCGGCCGTTTCCTAAAGCCTATGTTGAAACTGTAAAGGCTGGAAAGCTGGAAAGCTGGAAAGCTGGAAAGCTGGAAAGCTGGAAAGCTGGAAAGCTGGAAAGCTGGAAAGCTGGAAAGCTGGAAAGCTGGAAAGCTGGAAAGCTGGAAAGCTGGAAAGCTGGAAAGCTGGAAA
>JAKZRG010000094.1:0-22985 GCA_047518265.1 Oceanospirillum sp. | reverse complement strand
TCTGACTCCGACAGTGACTCGGACAGCGACTCTGATTCGGACAGCGACTCTGATTCGGATAGCGACTCTGATTCGGATAGCGACTCTGATTCGGACAGCGACTCTGATTCGGACAGCGACTCTGATTCGGATAGCGACTCGGATTCGGACAGCGACTCGGATTCGGATAGCGACTCTGATTCCGATAGCGACTCCGACAGTGACTCTGACTCGGATAGCGACAGTGATTCGGACAGCGACTCTGATTCGGACAGCGACTCTGACTCCGATAGTGATTCGGATTCCGATAGCGACAGTGATTCGGACAGCGACTCTGACTCTGACAGCGACTCTGATTCCGATAGTGACTCTGATTCGGATAGCGACTCAGACTCCGATAGCGACAGTGATTCCGATAGCGATTCTGATTCGGACAGCGACTCGGATTCGGACAGCGACTCTGATTCCGATAGTGACTCTGATTCGGATAGCGACTCAGACTCCGATAGCGACAGTGATTCAGACAGCGATTCGGATTCCGATAGCGACAGTGATTCGGATAGCGATTCTGACTCGGACAGCGACTCAGACTCTGATAGCGACTCAGACTCCGATAGCAACAGTGATTCAGATAGTGATTCTGACTCCGACAGTGACTCGGACAGCGACTCTGATTCGGACAGCGACTCTGATTCGGATAGCGACTCTGATTCGGATAGCGACTCTGATTCGGACAGCGACTCTGATTCGGACAGCGACTCTGATTCGGATAGCGACTCTGACTCCGACAGCGACTCTGATTCGGACAGCGACTCGGATTCCGATAGTGATTCGGATTCGGACAGCGATTCTGACTCGGATAGCGACTCTGACTCGGACAGCGATTCTGACTCGGATAGCGACTCAGACTCGGATAGCGACTCGGATTCGGACAGCGACTCGGACTCCGATAGCGACAGTGATTCGGATAGCGACAGTGATTCGGACAGCGACTCGGACAGCGACTCAGATTCGGACAGCGACTCAGACTCCGACAGTGATTCCGACAGCGACTCAGACTCTGATAGCGACTCAGACTCTGATAGCGACAGTGATTCGGATAGCGACTCTGACTCGGATAGCGACTCTGACTCCGACAGTGATTCCGACAGCGACTCTGACTCCGATAGTGATTCGGACTCGGATAGCGACAGCGACTCGGATAGCGACTCTGACTCCGATAGCGACTCTGACTCCGATAGCGACAGTGACTCGGACAGCGACTCAGACTCGGACAGCGACTCAGATTCGGATAGCGACAGCGATTCCGATAGCGACTCTGATTCGGATAGCGACTCTGACTCTGACAGCGATTCCGATAGCGACTCTGATTCGGATAGCGACTCGGATTCGGACAGCGACTCGGATTCCGATAGCGACTCGGACAGCGATTCTGACTCTGACTCAGACAGCGACTCGGATTCGGACAGCGACTCGGATTCGGACAGCGACTCTGATTCGGATAGCGACTCTGATTCGGACAGTGATTCGGATAGCGACAGTGATTCGGACAGCGACTCCGACTCTGACAGCGACTCTGATTCCGATAGTGACTCTGATTCGGACAGCGACTCTGATTCGGATAGCGACTCTGATTCCGATAGTGACTCGGATTCGGACAGCGACAGTGATTCCGATAGCGATTCTGATTCGGACAGCGACTCGGATTCGGACAGCGACTCTGATTCCGATAGCGACAGTGATTCGGATAGCGACTCTGACTCTGACTCCGATAGCGACAGTGATTCGGACAGCGATTCGGATTCGGACAGCGACTCCGACTCCGACAGCGACTCTGATCATGGTGGCCCTCAGGGTAACAATGGCTTCGGTAATGGTGATCAAGAAGCACCAGGAGGATCTGCAGAGAATAACAATGCAGAGAATGCCGATGACTCCGACAGTGATTCTGACTCCGATAGTGACTCGGATTCGGATAGCGACAGTGATTCGGATAGCGACTCTGACTCCGATAGTGACTCGGATTCGGATAGCGACAGTGATTCGGATAGCGACTCAGACTCTGATTCCGACAGTGATTCTGACTCCGACAGTGACTCGGATAGTGACTCTGACAGCGATTCGGATTCCGATAGTGACTCGGATAGTGACTCTGACTCGGATAGCGATTCGGATTCGGATAGCGACTCGGATTCGGATAGCGACAGTGATTCGGATAGCGACTCTGACTCCGATAGCGACAGTGATTCGGATAGCGACTCAGACTCTGATTCCGACAGTGATTCAGATAGTGATTCTGACTCCGACAGTGACTCGGACTCCGATAGTGATTCAGACTCTGACAGCGATTCGGATTCCGATAGTGACTCGGATAGTGACTCTGACTCGGATAGCGATTCGGATTCGGATAGCGACTCTGATTCGGATAGCGATTCTGACTTTGGAGAAGATGCTGGGGAAGCCCCTGAGACTGGCGCTGAGAACGATTTCTTCACTTTCAATGAAGAAGATGGCAGCGGTGACTGGACTTCAGATATTGAAGGGGAAGTCGACGGAGGTGATGATGGAGATGGTTGGTTAGGTGATAATGATGATGATGGAGGTGATGATGACTTTGGTGACTTTGATAGTGACTATGGTGATGAGAACGATCCATTTGAAGGAGATGAAAGTAGCATCGACTGGTAATATTATTATTTAACTAGACCTGAAAAAGCCGGCTCTCTTGCAGAGGTGCCGGCTTTTTCATAATTGGCATAAATAATTTGATTTAGTTTTTGGCAATAAAGAAAACTTGAGTCGCTTACAATAAAGATAAATAATATTGCCTTATTGTAGTGGGAGTAGGCTTTGCTATGCGATTTAGTTCAACCGAATTGTCAGATATCAGTTTTGGTACTTGGCATAATTTAGATGATGAAGTTGTTTTTACAGGGATTAGTTATTCTATTCGTTATGCAAAAAAAGGTGATTTATTTATTGTAAGAACTAAGTCTGATTACCATGAAATAAAACGATCTGGTGAGCAGGATATTGATAAAGCCCTTGATATTGGAGTGGCAGGCTTTCTAGTAAGTGGTGATATTGTTATTCCTGATATACCCTACTTTTCGGTTGGAAATACTAAATATGCATTGATCGATATAGCAAAATACAATGTTCATCGTTGTGGTGCTAAAAGGGTGTTGGTAACAGGTAGTTATGGAAAAACAGGGTTTAAAGTTCGGTTAGCCCATTTACTTGAGCAGCAGAAAAGAGTTAGTGCTATTAAAAACAGTTCTAATCAAGATTCAGGCGTGTTTCTAGCTTTGAGTAAAATAGAATCTAATGATGACGTGGCGATTATTGAAGTCTCTGCTTCAAGTCGACATAGAACTGCTCGCCGAGCAGATATTGTAAGTCCTGATGTGGTTGTTATTACTTCTATTGGGCATGAACATATAGATAGGCATGGAAGTATTGATAATATTATTAAACAGAAGACCTCCGTCGTAACTGGTATGAAACAGGGGGGAGTTTGTTTGATTGCTAAGGATCAGTTTTATAATAAAGTGCATTGTGAGCTGTTAAAACATAATCCTCGTATAAATATTTTATCTTTTGGTAGTGATGATTCTTGTGATGCTTTTGTTGTCGAAAGAGAGTTTGTTGATTTCGGCTGGAATGCAAAGATAAATATTAGAGGGAAATTAGTTAGCTTAAGAATACCTCTTATTGATAGCTTTGCTGTTGATGCCGCGGTGTCTGAGTTGTTAAGTGTTGATTTGCTGGGAGGGAATGTTTTTGAAGCAGTTGAGAGATATAGTAGTATAGATAATTATAGATCTAGTGGTGATTTTTTTAATGTTCATGTGCAAGGAAAAACTTTTTTTCTATATGATCAAAGTCGACGTGGTGGAATTGAAAATTACCAATGTTTTTTTAAAACACTTTCATATATAAAACCCAATAGGAATGGAAGAAAGCTGTTGTTAACTTCTGCATTTATGGATTATAAAGATGGAGATATAAGATATGTTAAAGGTTCTATGTTCAGAGAGAGTATAGCGAAAGCAGGTTTAAGTGGAATTTTTACTGTAGAATATTTTCCTGAACATATAGATGTTCTAGAAGATAAAAATATTTGGATTGAGCATAAATCAAATTGTGAAGAGATATTTGATAGCTTCTTTGATTATATTAATGATGATGATTTTGTTTGTGTGAAAGGGATTTTTGAAAGTAAATTAAAGCGGTTTATGGGGTATCTAGTAAAGAAGAAACACGCCACGATTAATCCGGTTAGAAATTGATTGATAATGTCATACCTTTTATACAGGGGGATTTATGAGTAATGCCTTGCCTAGGGTTATAATGCTTTATTTGTTCTTGATACCTTTTTCCTATGTGTTTGCAGGATGGAAGGAGCCAAGGGAGTCGTTAAATAATCAGGTGGTTATCGAAGACTATAGAATATTTTTCGCTATTGGTGGTAGACACTCATTTATTCTGGATAGAAAACTGACTAAAAGTGAAGAGGATAGCCTACAGCAGAAATTAGAGAGTCTTAAGCAGCAGTTACGTAATGCCGATGATGTGTATTCAAAGAGATTAAGGCTTGTCTCTCCCTTGAACAGCCGGCGTTATTCTGATGTTGATGCAATACATTTGCATGTAATGGATATTGGGAAAAAAAATGGTAGTGCAGGAGATGCGGAGAATAGGTTTAATTATCGTTTTTTTAATAATACCGAGTTGGCATTAACGATCTCCTTAACACCTCGCTGGGAGCCCCCGAATAAAACACCTGAACATGAAGTATTTCATCTATATCAATATGGGTATACTTTTTTTAAGAATTCTTGGTTTTTAGAAGGATTGGCCGCGAGTATGGAGAACCATTTTTCCTCTGGGAAGTGGAAGAGTACAGCGTTGCCTAGAACAAAACATGACATAGATAAACTTCTAACTCGCTCTTATAGTGCGAAACGGTTTTGGAATCGTTTGGTTTTGATGTGTGATCCTGGTTGCCAAAAGTCAGATATAACTTGTGGGTATTCTCTTGTAAGGCCTTTATTTGAAGAGCTTGTTCGACAGGATTTAATAGCAGCTAAAGATAGAGGGTTAGACGCTAAAGATTGGCCAGAGCGAGAGCAGAAATCTAAAGAAAATAACCCTTACCTATTAAAAGGGTTGGATGTTACTTTAACTCAAAACTGCCCAGTTTCCTCATCAGCAGAGCTGATGGATTTTGTAAAATTAATTAGAGAATATAAAAATTAAATTTTACTTTCAGACCCTATGCTTAGATATAAATATAGGGTCTATCTCTTGGAAAACTGAGTTAAATGCTTCCATGAAAAAGCTACGATATCCTCTGGTTGTAGCCAGAAAAATATCGTAGGGTAATTCTTGCTTTTGTTTAGTGGTTATAAGTACCTTTCCTCTAGCTTTGCTCTTATTTTAATGTCATATTCTTGAAGCTTTGTATATGCTTTTTTGTAGCCTTTACGAGCAGAAAGAACATAATATTCTTTGGCTTTATTTATGTCTTTTTTAACGAAATATCCATTTTCATACATTAGCCCTATGTAGAATAATGCCATATCGTGGCCTTGTTGTGAGGATCTATCAAACCAATGATATGCCTTATTATAATTTTGATGTTGAAATGTTTCATTGAAATAGATATAAGCTAATCTATTTTGGGCAATGGCATAGCCATTATTAGCTGCTTTTTCTAACCAATTAATAGATTTTGTTAAATCTGTGTCTTTATAGTATCTTGCAAGCCAATTTTGAGCGTAAGGTATATTGTCACTAGCCATTTTCATATAAATGTCATAAGGCGCTTCAAAATTGATTTTTTCACTGTTTGTATCTGTGCTTTTAAGATTCTCAAATTTGTTATTCTTTAGGATTTTGAGTATTTGGTCTATGCCTATTCGAGAGCTTGGGTTTTTATCTAACATTTTACTTATAAGATATTTTATCTTTGGCGACTGTACCTCAGATAGGTCAGGTTCCAGATAAAGGTGTGAATATATCTTTTGCTCGATATTATATCTATTGCGAAGCTGGAAAATATGTTTTCCAGTAGCAAGAAAAAATAAGCTACAACCTAGAGAGTATATTTCACTCTTGATTGTTCTCTCACCACTATAAAACTCAGGTGCTATATAAATAGGATTACCTTTCAAGTGCAGGCTTTTCGACTTATGGCCAAAAATAGCAGTGCCCCAGTCCATTAGACAGTATTTATTTTTGTATTTTAAAATATTAGCAGGTTTTATATCCAGATGAAGGATTTGGTTGCTATTCATGAATGCTAATGTATCGCACATATCACAAATAAAATTTTCTAGCTCTGTTAAAGAAAAAGTACCATTTTGTTCGACATGCTTTTTTAAATTACCAGATGATGCATAATCGAATACAAAATAGAAGTCATCATTGCTGTAGGCTGCATGATGTAATTTTAAATTGTTATGATTGTTTATCAACTTCAGAGCAGCAAACTCATTTTCCAAAAGGTCTATATATCTTGGGTGGTGTATACACTTTAGGGCATATATTTCTTTGCTTTTTGTATCCTCAGCTTTAAAGACTTCGCTGTAGCCTGCTTTGTCGAGTGTTTCTATGATTCTGTAGTTATCGAATTGAACTTTTTTGTCTGATCCATATGTTTCTTTCTTGAGGCTATCGTCTAATAGTTCTGGTTGTTGCTTTAATTTTAAGCTGCTAATCATAGATTGCAGTTCAGTGTTCTTGGATCCTTTTACTAAAATAGTGTCATTAGCTCTGCAGTTGTTAAATAATAATTGGGGTAATTCTTGAATGTTCTTTATGTTAATACACTCAATATTTTGTTTTTCTAATGCGGGTTTCAGCAAATGCATCATAGGGCCTAGGAGATAGATGATCGCTGCATCTGTATCCGTAATATATGGGATAAGATTAAGGTGCTGCTGTTGTGTTTGATCACCTATTTCATGCATGTCTCCAAGTATTAAGACCCTTCTGGCAACCGCAGGATACTTGGTGAACAGCTCTAGAGCTTTGCGCATAGAAGAGGGGTTTGCACCGTAACAGTCATCAATGAGTAGGCTTTGCTTCAAGGCTGCTAGTCTGCTGATATCTCCCCTATGCGCTAAGGGTTTGAAAAACTGTAAAAGTTGATATTCATGGGGAGAGGATTTATCTATAGCTGTCATTGTCGCAAGTCCCGCAAGAATATGTTCAGGGTATAAGAAACTTGAGAATGCCATTTCTAGTTGAAGCATCTCTCCCATCACTTTTATAGTCATTCTCTTCTGGGATGGATTATAATCTTGTAGATGGATATCACTTTCAGGGTGTTTGCCAAAACTAATTATTCTAAGTGATTTTTTCTTGGCCGTTTCAGATAATATAGGCCAGTGTTCGGAGTCTCTAGGGATGATTACGGTTGCATTCGGCGCCATAGTTAGCATGATCATGCTTTTTTTGTGGGCTATTTGTTCTGTTGTCTTGTGATACTCCAAATGAGCGGGCTCAATGGCCGTAATGACTGCAACATCTGGACTTAGGAGTTCGCTGCTCTTACGAATCCCGCCTATAGCTACCTCTAATAGAGCAAAGTCTGTATCCCAAGGAATGGATGACAGGTTCCAGGCTATGCCACGAAATTGATTTGAATTATTACGGGTTCGAACTGCCCGAGAGTTAATAGATAGTACACCCTCTAGCATAGCACCTAGGGTCGACTTTCCAGAGCTGCCTGTAATTCCAATGATTTTGCCTTGAAACTGCTTTCGAGCATAGCGACCTATATCTAAAATAGCATGCTCAATACTCTCCACTTCAAGTACAGGCATATCAGTAGGATTCTGATTGTCAGTAAGAGGTTCTTGACTGATGAGCGCTTGAGGAAAAAAGGGGAGTTGTTTTATCTTTTTTACTGGAATATAACGTTTACTGGACTCGGGCTGTACGGTAATAAATTCACCAGCTTGGAATGTTGAATGGTGAATGCAGAGTCCAGTGGCTCGCCAATAACTTGAAGGTGCTTTTTTCCAACGGCCTTGTGTCGCTTCCGCTATACGCTCCGGATTCCAGTTTATCCCTCCCTTAAAGATATTTTTATCCTGTATGTATGGGGAGCTGTGCTGAGGTTCGTTTGCCAACAGATCTGACAGTGGCTTTATTTTTTCAATACCTGTTTTAGTTATCGTTTTTGAGGATGAGATAAGGGATAGTCTATCGTCAGATAATTTATTTGACGCTTTTATAGGGGGATCAATTCCTAAATAATAATGGAGATAAGCCACATAGCCGGATAGATAATGCTCTACATCATCAATACGTACTCGAAATGAGTGGTGTCTGATATAACAACTGCCGACGATTTTATCTGGCTTATGGAAATACATAGCTGATTCAGGCCAAAAATAGCCATTCATCAAATATTGAGCTCTGTATTTAAGTGCCTTCTCAAATTTCTCTAAATCTATTTTATCAATGAGGTAGCTGAACTCAGTTTGTTTCTGCAACCGACCAATCATCTTGTGGGCGGCCATCATAAGCTCTAGCAGGGTTGGGAAGGTAGTGATACGTTCTAGTACAAAGTCCAGATGACCGGAAAAATTCTTAATACCAAATTCGTAATATCGTGCTTCAGGCCGGTAAAGTGTGAGTTCATTAACACAATAACTTAGCCAGTGATCATGGGTTTTCCAATGATCCTTTTCGATAAAATATTCGAATGCATCAGTAACGATTTTTAGCCAGCGTTCATCTTTTGTGAGACCGTAAAGGCGCATTAAGCCAAATGCTGCCTCACCTTCATAATATATTGTGCGAAAAGCTTCTTTAAGCGATAAGTCTTGGCTATTCAAGACATGTACAAAAGAACCATTCTGGGGATTTTGCATATAATGAATCCCCAAGGCCAATTGCTCTAATAATGAAAGATATTGATTGTCCTCTGTTAACTCAGTATATTTGGTGAGTGCTAACAAACAAACAGCATTACCTCCGAGTTTTATTTCATCATTAAGGTCTGTCAGAAATGCAGCCTGAGAACCATCTTCCAGAGTGTACTTTTTTATCAGTTCCTCATCGAGATAACGTAGAGAACGTTTGATTGCCGCGAGCAGACTACTGTTACGAGTAACTTCCCAGCCTTCTAACATAGCGTAGGTACTACTGGCATGGCGCAGAGTATTATAAGTATTAATGGCCCGGTCAAAACAAGGATGCCAGCCGTAATTAAAACGGCCGCTCTTTAAAACCTGACTGGCAAGGTAATCACTACTCGTAGTCACAATATGTCTAGTGGTTTTCTCATCAAGATCTTCAATAATCCGGCGTCCGGCATCTCTACCTATGCCATATAAAAGCTGAGGTTCGTCATCGTTAGAACAGAATACTCCCTGATGTTCTAGTCGATAGACATTCTTATCTTCAGAAAAATCCAGTGGAATTTTTTTATGGAAGCGTAGGTGAGCATAACGAATGAAGTTTTTTTCATTCAGGCCGGCCATAGGGAATTGGTTGCCCTGATAAAAAGCTGCATTTGAATTTAATTCCTGTTCCAGAAAGGAATATTCAAGCTTAGGGTCTAGTGCCATACCATAGCGATAATAATTACGTTTAGTTTGTTCCAGCTCTTTACTTTTGAATGATTTCCAGTCGTGCTCTTCTACTGTTTTTGTCCAATCAACTTTCAGCCATTTTACTTTCTCTTTTCGCCGTTTAATCCGCTTTTGTAGGGTCTGGGTACCTTTTTTCCATGCATCCTGAAAACTTTTACCTGAAACGTTAATAACGATAGCTCTTTCTTCTCCATTACTAACGGAGAAAAAAAGCTGGCATCTGGGCCAAGGAGGAGGAAGCAAGGTGACATTATTTTCTAATATTGGCTGAATTTTATTGAGCAGGGCTGATAAAGACATCTGACTTTCCATGTATCGAGATGGAATTTAATAGCCCGTCAAGTTGGCGTGCCATTAAGTATTTGTTAGCCCTATGCTATGCAAATTGTCATGAAATTTCATTAATTGTGTTGGGCTAGTTTTTTGATTTTAAATAGGGGTTAATCATTTAGCTGAAACATATAGCCTTTAGTTTTTTAGGTGAATGTTAATGGAAGTACTTTTCAGACTTGAAAAATATTAAGCTGATCCCATCTATAGGGTTATAGGTTGTGGTACTGATTGCCACTGATGTTTTGAAGAAAAAGTTATATTTAGGAGCTTGACTGAATGTCCACAGAAGCACAGAAAGAAACCCTTGGTTTTCAGACAGAAGTTAAACAACTGTTACACCTGATGATTCACTCCTTGTATTCCAACAAGGAAATCTTTCTTCGTGAACTGATCTCCAATGCCTCTGATGCCTGCGACAAGCTGCGTTATAACGCATTGGAAAACGATGCACTGTATGAGGGCCAGTCTGAACTTCAGGTTAAAATTACGGCTAATCCAGAGAACAATAGTCTGACTATCTCTGATTCTGGTGTTGGTATGACCCGCCAGGATGTGATTGAGCACTTAGGTACGATTGCTAAATCTGGTACTGCTGAATTTTTAGGCCAGCTAACGGGAGATCAGAAAAAAGATTCTCAGTTGATTGGTCAGTTCGGCGTAGGTTTTTATTCTTCCTTTATCGTTGCTGATGAAGTTGAGGTAGTAACACGTAAAGCCGGTGCAGCTACCGATGAGGCTGTTCGCTGGGTTTCCAAAGGTGACGGCGAATTTACCATTGAAAATGTGGAAAAAGCTGAACGCGGTACCAGTATTACGCTGCACTTGAAAGCGGATGAAAAAGAGTTCTCTGAAGACTTCCGTCTGCGTAACCTAATTCGTAAATATTCTGACCATATTGCTGTATCTGTTTTGATGGAAAAACAGCAAATGGCTGAAGACGCGGAAGGCGAAGAGAAGCCTGATGCACCAGAATTTGAAGCGGTTAACGAAGCTAAAGCTCTGTGGACTCGTTCTCGTACAGAGGTTAGCGATGAAGAATATCAAGAATTCTATAAGCATGTTTCCCATGACTTTTCGGATTCTTTAGCTTGGAGCCATAACAAGGTTGAAGGTAAGCTGGAATACACCAGTCTGCTATTTTTACCGGGCAAGGCGCCATTTGACCTGTATCACCGTGAAGCTTCTCGCGGCCTGAAACTGTATGTTCAACGTGTCTTTATTATGGATGATGCTGAACAGTTCCTGCCTCTGTATCTACGCTTTATTAAGGGTGTGGTAGATTCTAATGATCTGTCCCTGAACGTTTCTCGTGAAATTTTACAGCAAGATCCAAACATCACCTCCATGAAGAGTGCACTGACCAAGCGTGTACTGGATATGCTGAATAAGCTGGCGAAAAATGAGGTAGAAAAATACCAAACGTTCTGGAACGAATTTGGTAGCGTGATTAAAGAAGGCCCAGGTGAAGATTTCTCCAATAAAGAGAAAATATCTAAGTTGCTTCGTTTTGCTTCGACTCAGGCAGGTACTGAAACTGAAAATGTTGCGCTGACTGACTATGTTGCGCGTATGCAGGAAGGTCAGGATAAGATTTATTATCTGACAGCTGAAAACTTCAATACTGCGAAGAATAGCCCTCATCTTGAGATCTTCCGTAAGAAAGGGATTGAGGTTCTACTGCTGACCGATCGCATCGATGAGTGGTTGATGAGCCATCTGACAGAGTTTGATGGTAAGTCTTTCCAAGACGTCGCTAAAGGCGAGTTGGATCTAGGTGATACTGAATCTGAAGAAGATAAAAAAGCTCAGGATGAAGCGGCCGAGAAAGTTGAAGGGATGGTTGAGCGTGCTAAAGAGTTGCTGAAAGAGCAGGTTGAAGACGTGCGTGTCACCCACCGTCTAACAGATTCTCCTGCTTGTGTTGTTCTGAATGATGGTGAAATGGGCGAGCAGATGCGCCAGATTATGGCTGCTGCTGGTCAGGAAATGCCAGAGTCTAAACCTGTATTGGAACTGAACCCTACTCACCCTCTGATTCTTAAACTGGATCAGGAGCAGGATGAAGACCGTTTTGGTGAGCTGGCTCGTATCATTCTTGATCAAGCTATGTTGGCTGAAGGTCGTCAGTTAAATGATGCTGCAGCTTACGTACAGCGTCTGAACCGTTTGTTATTGGATCTGGCGAGCTAATCATTTGTTAGTTTTTCAATCCTTATAGTGGATTCTCCGCTATAAAAGAATCAAGCCCATCTCAAGTGAGATGGGCTTTTTTGATTGTACTGAATTGTTGTTTGATTAATCTTCGAGATCAATCAAATGTTTTACAATTTTATGTAAACCGATGCCGTTAGATGATTTAAATAATGCCAGATCATCTTTCTTTAGATAATTAACTACCGCTGCTTGTAGCATGGCGATATTTTTTCGGAAGTGACAAGTGATTCCAGCCTCTTTCAGTAGAGGGTGGATTTTTTCCATATGCTCCCCTGTCAGGAATATAGTATCAGCCTTTGCTTGAATAATATCTGGAACTAATTGTTCATGATAATCATCAGTATTTTCAGCCAGTTCTAGCATGTCCCCTAAGATCAGAACCTTACGCCCTGCTGCGTTTTGCCCAGAAAAAGCTTGTAGCGATGCCTTCATCGAGACTGGATTGGCATTATAAGCATCGTTAATTACCCTTACAGAATAACCGTGGATATTTACTTTGATCTCTTCTCCACGACCCGCAATAGGCTTAAAAAAGCTCAGCATCGTTTGAGCTGGTGTATTCTGTATTTCTAGAGCTTCAGTCACGGCTAAGCAAGCTAGGGTATTGATTGCCATGTGCATGCTAGGTGATGCTAGAGATAACGAGGTTTCCTTACCTTTAATACTGATGTTGATAAGGCCCGTTTCTGTTTCTAAGGACAGTAGGCGTATATCACTGTCGGAGTGCTGACCAAAGGATATAATATTTAGTTTACTCTCCAGTGCTGCTTTTTCTACAATTGGCCATTCATCCATATCACGATTAATAATCGCGAAACTCCCAGATTCCATAGCCGAAAAAATGCGACTCTTTTTTCTCGCTATCTCTTCGGTGCTGTTATGGAACGTTAAGTGGGCTGGAGCTACATTGGTGAAAACGGCAATGTTGGGGCAAACCATTTTTGTATTTTTTTCCATGCCACCAATCGCCATCTCTAAGATGACATAATCTGAATCCCAAGGAATAGAGGCTAAGTTCCATGCGGTACCTTTAGGTAGATTAGCGTTATGGCTTGTTTGAGCAACCTTTCCATAAGGTGATAGAGCCTGGTTTAGCATGGCCACAGTCGTCGTTTTACCCGATGATCCGGTAATACCGATCACTTTACCTTGTATTTGAGCACGAGCATATTCACCCATTTTCATAATGGCTAAACCAATATTAGCGACTTTTAGGATGGGGATAGATGATGCTTCTGCATCAGGCCAATCATCTTGAGTTAATATAGCCTGAGGGGTAAAGGGTAGAGTGGCAAGAGCATCTTTATGGATATAGCGCTTTTCTCCCTCTGGTCTAATAGCAACTATCTCTCCGGGCTGGAATGTTGGTGGGTGTATGCAGAGACCTGTTGCTCTCCAAGCATGGTGGCCTGGAGCGCATAACCATTCCCCTTTGGTTGCTATCTGTAGACGAGTGGCTGTCCAGTTAATACCGCCGCTATAAGTTGTTTTAAATACTGATGTTATGGGTTCTTTAGTTTTTTCTTCATTTACTATTTCTTTACTTTCGCTTGGTGCTTCTTCGCTTGGTGCTTCTTCGTTTAGTATTTCTGGTACTTCCGTATCTTTATTTATTGTTTCTGGTTCTATAACTTTTGCATCAAGTATCGTTTTTTCACCCAAATAATAATGCAGATAGGCTACGTACCCTGACAGATAATGTTCAACATCATCAATACGTACTCGAAAAGCGTGATGGCGAATAAAAAAACTACCTTCAATGGAGTTTGGCTTCTTAAAGAACATGGCATTTTCTGGCCAGAAATGGCCGTTCATTAAGTAATGTGCTCGATATTGCAGTGCTTGGTCGAACTTCTCTAGATCAATTTGTTCAAGAAGGTGACTAAATTCAGGTTGCTGTTGTAAACGATCGATCATTTTGTGCGCTGCCATCATGAGCTCCAGCAGCGTAGGGAAGGTGGTAATACGTTCCTGTACAAAATCCAGATAGCCGGCAACGTTCTGAATGCCGAATTGATAGTAACGCTCTTCTGGTTGATATAAGGTAAGTTCATTTACACAATAACTCAGCCAATGATCGTGAGCTTTCCAGTGATCCGATGCAATAAAGTGGTCAAAGGCTTTCTCTACCATTGCCAACCATCGAGCATCTTTGGTTAGACCGTATAGGCGCATTAATCCAAAAGCAGCTTCTCCATCATAATAGATGATGCGAAACTCTTCTTTTACCGTGAGTTCTGGATAGTTCAGTACATGACTAAATTTCCCCGTTTCGGGGTTCTGCATATACTGAATACCTAGCGCTAAACGTTCTAATAAGGGTAAATATTGTTCATCACCCGTTAACTCTGTATATTTGGTTAGAGCCAGTAAACAAACGGCATTACCCCCCAGTTTGATCTCATTGTTTTCCTCTGTCAGAAAGGCAGCCTGTTGACCATCATCCAATGTGGCTTCTTTTATGAGCTCTGTACAGAGGTGATGAATAGATCGTGTGATGGCTGCTTTTAATTGTTCGTCTTGTGTTTCTTCCCAGCCTTCCAGCATGGCATAGGTGCTACTGGCGTGACGTAACGTATTGTAGGTGTTTATAGAACGATTAAAACAAGGGTGCCAGCCATAGTTAAAACGTCCACTTTTTGTCACCTCTCCAGCAAGATACTCACTGCTGCGTTTAATCATTCCTCTTGTTTGGTTGGCATCAAGAGAATCAATGATGCGTCTGCCTGCATTAAGACCAATATCGTGTAAAAGAACAGGTTTCTGCTTATCTCCGCAAAATACCCCCTGTGTTGTTAGTCGATAGACCGTCTGCTCATCAGAAAAACTCAGAGGGATATTTTTGTGGTAACGGTTTTGAGCATAAATAGAGAAATTTTTCTCATTCAATTGTGCATGAGGAATTTTACTGCCCATATACAGCATGGCATTAGCGTTTAACTCTTGTTCCAAAAAGGCATATTGAAGATCCGAATCCAGAGCAATTCCATAACGGAAGTAGTTGCGTTTGGTTTGGCTTAATAGCTGTTTCATACCTTGCCAAGTGTATTCTTTGATCTCTTTAACCCAATCGACTCTTAGCCAACAAGGCTGAAGTTTTTGCTTTTTTGCCAGAGCCTGTATCTCTTTAGCACCCTTTTCCCATGCAGTTTCAATGGTGTCGGCCGTTACGTTGATAACTTGTGCTCGTTGTTCCCCGTCGCTGATTGAGAAAAACAAATTATAACTTTTCAGCGGAGATTCGAGGGCTGCAATATGCGTATTAAGTTCAGGTTGAAGTTTGTACAGTAAAGTTGAAAGAGACATGGGGTATCCATTTATTTTCTTTTACGGGACTCTTTGACTGTGGCCTGAGTGCCAAATGTTGCAAAGCAGTATCCAAATAGTTGTTATTAGATTTAGTGTACCTGATCTCTGTGGTCGAGGCATTTCAGGGAGACATAATCATGATCTAGGTAAATAAACTGCATGTTGATCGAATAGGAATGGTTTGGGAGGATATTTCTTTCTAGTGCTATTTTTCCAAATTTAATATGAAGGATTATGTCAATATATAGTGTTGTTTCCTATTATTTACAGATTTTTTGGTTGATGGTCTGGGTTTGATGTTGGTTTTTAATTAGACTTTGGTTGTAGGTGTTTTGCTGTCAAATAGAGGGATAGCCTTTCCCTTTATATTGATGGATTACTGCTAAATTAAAATGAGATAAAAGCAACCATTCCCTTGGAGGATCTGTGATGACGTTGAAAAACAAAGTATTGGCAGTGGTGTTACTTCCGGTACTGTTGGTCACGCTCATACTGACTTTGATTAGTTATTCCGACCTTAAACAAGAAATCGAAGGATCGGTAAGCACGGATACTCGGCGTGTTGTTCATGATGCAAATATTACATTGAGCGCTTGGTTAAATAGCAAAACAGCCATTGTAGAAGCTTTTGCTGAATTATCGAGCCAAGAGCCGAATCAAATGCCGTTGATGTTACAGGCAGAAAAAGCAGGCCGTTTTGATATTTTTTATATTGCCCATGAAGATGGTAGCTTTTTATTTTCCAAGCCTGATATTCAAGCTTATCTATTAGATAAAAAGTTTGATGCAAGGGGACGTCCTTGGTATCTAGCTGCCAAGCAACAGAATACAACAATTGTTACTGCTCCCTATGCTGATGCCAGTACAGGGCTTTTGGTTTTATCTGTCGCAACTCCAGTTGTTAATAATGGGGTGTTTTCTGCGGTTACTGCAGCTGACCTAGGTTTATCTGAGGTGGTTGATACCATTCGTAATATTAGTTTGAGCAGTCAGGGGTTTGCTATGTTAGTGGATGAAAGCGGTATTGTCGTCGCTCATCCTGATAAAACGTTGAGTATGCAGCCTATTGATAAAGTTGGGCAGGAGCTTGATCGTGACTTAATAAAACGTTTGGCGAAACAGAAAGAGTTAGTGACCCAGCCATTAAATGGCGTTGAGCATCTGATGCGCTTTGAACAAGTAGGGGATAGCCGGTTTTATGTTGGTATAGCCCTTGATAAGAAAGCCGTTATGTCTCCTTTATCTCAGTTATTAATGGTAAACATTGCGGTATCTCTGATATTGATTATTGCCTCAGCCTTTTTGGGGATGATGGTTGTTGGGCGTGTTTTACGACCTTTACATGCCATTGGCCAGGCTTTGGAAGAAATTGCAGAAGGTGAAGGCGATCTGACTAAGCGTTTGAAGGTAGAAACTAATGATGAGGTGGGGGCGTTGGCAGGCCACTTTAATCATTTTGTTGATTCTATGCATAAAATTATTAAGGATATTTCTGATCTTTCAGTTGACCTGAAATCGACTTCCAATGCGAGCGCTCAGGTAGCACAGCGTACCAGTGATGATGTGCAAAAGCAGATGCAAGAGGTCTCTCTGGTTGCGGCAGCAGTAGATGAGATGGCCACTGCAACTCATGAAATCGCCAGTAATGCAGAAAATACAGCAACAGCGGCACAACAATGTGCTGCGGCCAGTGAAGAAGGACAGGAGGTTGTAGCGAGTAGCCGTCAATCGATAGAAGGTTTAGCAGGGCAGGTTCAGGATGCGGCTAGTGTTATTGACCGTTTAAGCCTGCATGCCCAAGAGATTAATACCATTTTATCGACTATTCAGGGCATTGCAGAACAAACGAATTTATTGGCTTTAAATGCCGCTATTGAAGCAGCTCGGGCGGGAGAACAAGGACGAGGTTTTGCGGTGGTTGCTGATGAAGTACGAGTTTTATCTCAGCGAACGCATCAATCAACAGAAGAAATTCAAGAAATGATCGATAGTCTGCAAAAAGCTTCGGCAGATGCCGTTAAGATTATGTCAAAAAGCCAAGGGCAGGCTAGCATTAGTGTACAGGAGGCCAGTCAGGCCTATGATAAGTTGATGTATATTACAGAGGCGATTACTCATATTAGTGATATGTCGACGCAAACGGCAGCGGCAACAGAAGAACAAAGTTTGGTGAATAAAGGGATTTCAGATAATACATTGCGTATTCGAAATATTGCTGATGAGCTATCCCTAGAGTCTGATCAAGCGAAGGAACGTGCAGGTCAATTAAATACGTTAGCAGATCATCTACACGATCAGGTGAAGCGTTTTAAATTATAAAGTTATCTCCTGTGTGGGTTGTCTGAAATGGAGTTTACAAAGCACTGAGTAGAAAGCCGGAATATTTTCCGGCTTTTGAGTTTTATTTGTGCAATCTTTAAAATCTATTTGTTTAGGCTTGTTACGTATCTGTCTACTGATTTATATAAGGGTTCAGAGCGATGACTCCAAACAAACCACAGCGCGTAAAAAATAGTGAAAACGACCATGACTTTTAGCCAGAGGGCGAAGGGACGGAAAAATAGAGGATAACTGATCATCGTTAACATCATGACGGTCGAGACCAGTTTCGCTTTGTAAGGAATGACTCGGTATTTTTCCCAGGCGCGAATCATAGGGCCAAAGTTTTTCTGATTGAGTAGCCATTGATGCATTTTTTCTGAGCCTTTGGAGAAGAAAAATGCGGCAACCAATACAAAGGGAGTCGTAGGTAGTAAAGGTAAAACAACACCTATAGCGCCTAGCAATAACGCTATAAATCCTGCGAAAAGGTAGAGATGGCGTTTAAACCGTTGCATAAAATATTCCTTTACTAAGCACCTAACAAAAGTTTCTTATACTGACTTCTATTTTCTCTATCGGGAGAGAATAGGAATACTTTTATTTAGGTATGTAAGTGTCGCTAACAGGTTGAGCGATATAGGTATTTTGGAACAAACAACGGTTTTTGTCTGCCTAAGATTTAATTTTCTAATAATTTTTTTGTTTTTTCAGTCGCAGTTTCAGCCCCTTTTTTGGTTGAGCAAACTGCTCTTTCGGCTGCACACTGGGTCATACAGCCCATTTTTCCAAAGGTGTCATTGATATAGCGTACTTTGCATCCAGTATCGCAAGCCGTTTGCTTTAGAGAGCAAGATGCATGGGAAATATGGGCGGTTAATGCCATTAAGAGTGCTGATAAGGTTACAATAGTTTTACGCATATAGGTTTCCTTGCGTTTGTGGTCTGGCTTGAATAGCTGGATTTTAACAGATCTTTCTTATGGATGGATCTAGGGAGTCTCTGAAGAAGTTCTTTCTGGCTCAGGCTTTCAGAGGCTCCTAGAGATAGATTTTCCATTGAGTCATATTGAGTATAACGTTTTGATCGATTCAGTAGATTTACTGCTTAACAAATCATTTGATGGTTTTACCGTTTTGGATCATCAACCCGAGTTTATTGTGATTTCTAAATCACCGGGCGTTGATGTTCATCAGGATGGAGAAGTAGCAGGAATTTGTGAGAGAGTGGCTTCTGCTTTAGGTATATCTAAACTATACCTAGTTCATCGACTGGATAAGGTGACCTCTGGGCTATTGCTTTTGGCCCGAGATTCTAAGAGTTGTGCAGAATTATCTGAATTGTTTCGGGAAAAAGAAATACAAAAATACTATCTGGCTTTATCTGATAAGAAACCGAAAAAGAAACAGGGTTGGATTAAGGGGGATATGGGGCGTTCTCGTCGTAGCAGCTGGAAGTTATTAAATAGCCAGAAAAACCCAGCGGTAACCCAGTTTTTCTCTTTTTCTGTTAAACCAGGGCTGCGGGTATTTATTTTAAAACCTCGTACTGGAAAAACGCATCAGTTGCGAGTGGCCATGAAAAGCTTAGGATCTCCTATTTGTGGTGATTCTCTTTATGGCGAACATACTCATAGTTTGTCTTATGATCGAACCTATTTACATGCTTATATTTTAAGTTTTGTGCTACATGGTCAGGTTTACCGTTATCAAGATATACCCAATATAGGTGAGTTATTTAATTTAGAAGAGTTTAAAGTAATATCAGAGCAGTGGATGGAGCCAGAACAACTCTCTTGGCCTGAATAAGTGGTAGTAAGGATAAACAATGGATGCAGGGAATAAGCAAAAAAATAAAAATCAGCATAAGAGCCTAGCAAATGAGGCTCTGAGCAAGGAGCTGTCTGGTGCTGCGGAGATCAGGGAACTAACACCTAAAGATGCAGAGGTCTTGATGACCCTTCGATTAACTTGTATCGCCGAGGACCCAAAGAGCTTTAGTGTTTTATTATCTGAAGAGCAGCAGGTGACTCATGCACAGATTTTTTCAATGTTACAGCGCTTCAGTCGCTGTCGGTGCTCTATGCTATGGGGCGCTTTTTGGCAAGGGCAGTTAATCGGCATGATAGGTTTGGAAAGATTATATGGGAAGGTACGGGAGCATCGAGGCATTGTTGCGAGTCTATGTATTCAACCTGATTGTCGACGTTCTGGAGTAGGTTTAGCTCTAGTGCAGGTTCTAATTAAGTACGCTAGAACCATAAGCCATTTACGTTATCTGGTACTAGAGGTTGGAGCACAATCTACAGCCGCTATAAAGCTGTATCAAAGCGTTGGATTTACTTTTAATGGCACAGAGCCTGAAGCCCTTTGTTATCAGGGTGAATATATTGATCTATATAGAATGAGCTTGAAGCTTTGATTTTACCTTTCCCCCAAATTTAACCCTGATCGACTTTGAAGTCGATCAGGGGCTCGCTATAGCCTATTTTTTAATGTGATTAATACTTAAATCGACTGACGAGGCCTTTTAGTTCGTGGGATAGCTGAGTGAGGCGTTCACTATTTTCTGCTGTTTGCTCTGATGCTTGGGCAGATTCTTCAGACATATCATTAATTGCCATGATATTTTTCTCAATCTCATTGGCTACAGCGCTTTGTTCTTCACTGGCACTGGCAATTTGATCGTTCATAGCCATGATTTGGCTGACAGCGCTTGCAATAGCGTTGAGTGCCTCATTGGCGGATTCTGCTTGAATAACTGTTTGCCCTGCATGTTCGCAGCTTTTGGTCATAACTTGAACAGAAGCAGCCGTTCCAGTTTGTAGCTCCTCAATCACTTTCTGAATTTCTTCAGTCGCTTCTTGGGTGCGACTTGCTAGGCTACGAACCTCATCGGCAACCACAGCAAAACCTCGTCCTTGTTCTCCTGCCCGAGCAGCTTCAATGGCGGCATTCAGTGCCAATAAGTTGGTCTGTTCTGCAATAGAGCGAATGACGTTGACCATGCCGTTAATATTTTCTGATTCTTCATCTAAACGGCGAATGGCTTCCATCGCTTGATTGATATTTCCTGCAAGGGCATCGATATCAGAGCGTGTGGCATTGACAACATTATGACCGTCATCCGCTACTTTATTAGCCGTTTGGGCTGATGCAGCGGCTTCAGTCGCATTTTTAGCGACATCTGTTACTGTCACTACCATTTCATTAATAGCCGTGGCCGCTTGGTTAGTTTCATGAGCCTGACGTTCCAGTCGATTGCTATTGTCTATAGTAAGACGTGTTAAAGACTCCGATGTATTGTTCAGTGCTTCACTGGTTTGAGCCATCTGGCCCACCATTTCTCTAATATGACTGGTAAATCGGTTGAAAGAGCGGGACAGATGCGTAATCTCATCATTACCATCTTCAACAAGCTGTGCAGTTAGATCTCCATCACCGTGAGCTATCTCATCCATTGCGCTATTCAGTTTATTTAAACGATGTTGAATAACCCGTTGATAGACGATCCATAAACCCAATAATGTAATTAACAACATTGCGACTACGAGCGCTGTGATTTTAAAACTGGTGCTACGTCCCGCCGCTAATTGATCACTAATATCTGTCGTGACTTCTAAAACACCACGGACATCACCCATTTTCCAATCATTCTTGGGAGTGTCTGGGTGGCTGTTGTGGCAAGCAACGCAGGCGTCAGCAACCATTTTATCGGCAATGGCTACTTTTATAAGAGTGCGGCCATTCACTTTGCTCTCTTCAATAACAGCTTTATCCGGTTGTTTGACTAAACTATTCCATGCGGATTGTTCAAAGCTGCCCAGCTGTCGATTTTCTCGATTGGGGAACGGAAAGGCACTGTAAAGCTTGATCACAATACCTTTGTCTTTCATTAAGCCACTTAAATCATGAATCATAGTCGCGGGTAAAGGGACTTTTTTGGGATCATTTTTATGATTAATGCTAGGACGAAGATCCTGAGATACAACCACTTTCTTAATGATATTCTGAGTGTAATATTTACGTAGAATCTTAAATTGCTCAACGGTGGATTGAGAGTTTTGAATAACGCCATCAATAACGGTGCGGTTGAGTTGTTGAGGGATAAAAATGGCCAGAACCAGTGATACCAGAGCAATTAAGGCTATAATAGGTATAGCCATCTTGCCAAATAAGCCGAGATTATTCATAGAAAATGTCCTTACTAGAAAGGCGTTATAGTCAGCATCGCAAACGGTTCTTAGTGACCGTTTTGCTTTAAGGGGGGATTCCTTTCTATTAATAATAATTTAACGGGTATTATAAATTATACAATAGACATTTTGACTGAGATGTTGGCTGAAGGCTTTTTGCAGAAAATCCTACCTTCCTGTAGAATCCAGCCCCCTTCCCACCCCTACAGATCAATCGCCATAGAGGATACCAATGGATTCCAAGCGCTATTTAACTCCAGCCCAGATGAAAAATGATGTTTTATCGGGTTTAACGGTTGCACTGGCTTTGGTGCCAGAAGCCGTCGCATTTGCATTTGTGGCTGGAGTCGAGCCTTTAGTGGGCTTATATGCTGCTTTTATGGTTGGTTTAGTGACTGCCTGTATTGGCGGTCGTCCGGGCATGATCTCTGGTGCGACAGGTGCACTGGCTGTTGTAATGGTCTCGTTGGTTGCTATGCACGGTGTGCAGTATTTATTTGCTGCGGTCGTATTGATGGGGATTATTCAGATTGGTGCGGGGGTGCTCAAGCTGGGTAAGTTTATCCGCATGGTGCCACACCCTGTCATGCTGGGCTTTGTAAATGGCTTGGCCATTGTGATCTTCCTGGCTCAATTGGGTCAGTTCAAAGAAAAAAATGCTGATGGTGTGATGGAGTGGATGACAGGTGAGCCCATGATGATTATGGCTGGTCTGATTATCTTAACTATGGGGATCATTCATTTCCTACCGCGTTTAACAAAAGCGGTACCTTCTTCTCTAGCCGCTATTGTAACAGTATCACTGCTTGTGATCGGTTTAGACTTGGATGCTCGTACGGTTCAAGATGTTTTGAAGGATATGACTGGCGACCCTCTAGCATCTATTGCTGGTGGCTTCCCTGAGTTTAATATTCCAACAGTCCCTTTTACACTGGAAACGCTTTGGATCATCTTACCTTATTCCATTATTTTGGCCGCAGTGGGCTTAATTGAATCTCTGTTAACACTGAGTTTAATTGATG
>JAKZRG010000093.1:0-4962 GCA_047518265.1 Oceanospirillum sp. | reverse complement strand
ACTGTGGAAGGGCGTGATGAGTCGGGCGTGATGACTTTCTTTGATGACAACACTTTCCTTTATTCCACCTTTAATAAAGCCGAAGACACCAGTGAGTTGGAGCAAGGCTCCTATACTTGGGACACCGCTACCGGTAGCTTTAACTTTGATCTGGCCGTTGATAACGATACTGAATCCGGTCTGTCCGCTGAGGATACCACCCAGATTACTCGTGCAGCCAATCAACTGTCCCTCACCGCTCCAGAAGGTTTATCCCTAAGCAAACTGGAAGCACAGGACAGCTCCATTGTCGGTAGCTGGTATAACAATGATGACACGGGTAATACCCAGGTTATTAGCTTTATGGCCAATGGAGAGTTTGTTGTATCACAAAGCAGTCAAACGGAATCAGGTACTGAAAACACTGCCATGGAAACGAGCGTCGAAGCCGGTTCCTATGCTTGGCTTGAAGCCACCAGCGCCTTTATCTTTGATGTGGAGTATGACTCTAATGGCCGAGAGGGTTTCTCACACTCTGGAGCCAATGCAATCCAATTGGTGGGTAATCAGCTACAACTGACGTCGGACAATGGTGTAGAACTATTTGAGGCTGGATAAATAGCTTCCAATGTAAGCCCCTAAAACATTAGCCCAGGGGCTTATATGTCATAGTTGTAACTTATTTATTATACAATTAAAAGGACTTACCCATGACACCACAATATTACACTCCTACGTTATCCTCTACATATATGGACTCTGCAATAAGGCTAGACTTTTATCCTGTCGACTCAGAATATTCAAGCCTCGGGGATAACAAAGCTTTTTATACGACAGATTCCTCTACATCTATTTTAAACCGCTGGTTTGTTATCGAGCTGACCAAAGGATATGTTTACGATATTCATTCTTATAGTTACTTCAACCCAAACACCCTAAGATTATATGATTCTAACGGACTACAAGTAGCTGCAGATTACAGTTCAAATACATATAATGATGACATCTATAATTATAAAGCCAAATATACTGGAGATTACTATATTGATGCAAGCTGGGACCCAGGCGTATATTACACGACCGTATATATTAGCACTTATGAAACTATAAACGCGTCACCTACGGGTTCAGTAAACATTGAGGGCAGTTATTATCAAAATGAAACTCTTTCCGTATCAAATACTATAAGTGATTCCGATGGGCTAGGAGCTTTTGATTATCAATGGCATAGAAATGGCTCAGATATCGCTGGAGAAACTGACGACACCTATCAACTCACACAGTATGATGTAGGGAAAGAAATCAGTGTCACTATATCCTATAAAGATCAAAATGGTGTAAAAGAGAGTGTTATTTCTTCAGCAACACCGTCAATTATAAATGTAAACGATGAACCGACTGATACCCTTTATATTAGCGGCTACTTAGCAGAAGATTCCTATTTAAACATTTACTATTATACTATTTCAGACCCTGATGGTTTCAGGGATGATTATATTGATGAAGACGGCTACCTCACACCTGACTATCAATGGTACAGAGATGGCGTTGCAATTGATGGTGCAACAAGTAAAACCTACCTACTGACTCAAAATGATGTCGATAGCCAAATCAGTTTTTCTTCAAGCTACGTTGATGGTTATGATAATAGGGAAACGATTATTACCTATGCCGATAGTTTAGTTGCCAATAAAAATGATACCCCACTAGGTTCAGTAGAAATTACAGGAGATACAGCCCAGAGTAAAACACTCTCTGTAGTTAATAATATTTCAGATGAAGATGGTTTAGGAGAATTCAGTTATCAATGGCTACGCTATGGCTTAGATATTGATGGAGCTATAAATAGTAGCTACCTGCTAACCCAAGGTGATGTTGGCCATGAGATCAGCGTTATTGTCAGTTATACCGATCAGCAAGGAACTTCGGAAAGTATTACTTCTGACGAAACCTCACAGATTGGTAATATTAATGATGCCCCTGAAGGTACTTTAACCATTAAAGGGACCGCGCGCCAAGGTGAAACACTCACCATCGAAAACACTCTGCAAGATATCGATGGCCTGGGAGAATTCAGCTACCAATGGCAGCGTGATGGACAGACCATTGAAGGCGCGACACAGGAGAGCTACCTATTAACCCAGGACGATGTCGACACTGCTATCAGTGTGACGGTAAGTTATACCGACCAGCAGGGCGGTGAAGAAGCGATCACTTCAGAGATCACCGAGGTCATCGCCAATATCAACGATGAGCCTACTGGTAGTATTGAGATTCTGGGCACCACTACACAAGGTGAAATACTTACCATCGAAAACACCTTGCAAGATGCGGATGGTTTAGGCGAGTTTAGTTATCAATGGTTACGTGATGGTATTGCCATTGAGGGTGCAACAGCAAATAACCATCTACTGACTCAGGATGATGTCGATGCAATAATTAGCATCACCGCCAGCTATATCGACCTGCAAGGCATACAGGAAAGCATCAACTCTGAAGGTACAGCAGCCATTGCTGATATCAATGACTCTCCAATCGGTGACATCACTTTAATCGGCAGTAATAGCCAAGGCTCTGAGCTTACAATGGATACTTCTGCGTTAAGTGATGCGGATGGCCTGGGAGAACTTAGCTGTCAGTGGCTACGTGATGGTCAGGTAATTGAAGGGGCAACCGGTGACAGCTATGTGCTCTCTCAAGAAGATGTTGGCACAGCTATCAGCGTCACTGTGAGTTATACCGATCAGGCTGGCCACCTTGAAAGCTTAACCTCTGAAGCATCAGCACCGGTCACAAATAGCAATGATCTACCAACCGGTGATGTGATCATTGAGGGCAACCTGCAACAGGATGAAACCCTAACCATTGCCAATACTCTGCAAGATAGTGATGGTTTAGCTGAGTTTAGCTACCAATGGCTGCGTGATAGCGTTGCGATCAATAACGCTACGAATGATAGCTATCTGTTGAGCCAAGATGACGTAGATGCAGAAATCAGTGTCACTGTAAGCTATACCGATCAGATGGGTACCCAGGAAAGTATTACTTCAAATACGACCTCTCCGATCTCCAATATTAATGACGAACCAACGGGTGATATTGAAGTAGAAGGAAATACTCAACAAGGCGAAACTCTGACGATTAGCCATACCCTGCAAGATGTTGATGGCCTAGGTGACTTTAGCTATCAATGGTTACGCGATGGCATTGCTACCGAAGGTGCAACAACCGATAGCTACCTACTGACTCAGGATGATGTCAATGCAGAAATCAGTGTTACGGTCAGCTATACCGATCAAGGTGGCTTTTCAGAAAGCGTAACCTCTGATGCGACCACAACAATCATAAACATCAATGACGCCCCTACCGGAAATATTCTCATTGAAGGGGAAACTAAAGCCGGTTCAACACTGACGATAAGCAATACCCTACAAGATGCTGATGGCTTAGGCGACTTTAGCTACCAATGGCTGCGCGATGGCGAGACTATTAACGGAGCCACAAACGACAACTATCTGTTAACGGAAGAAGATCAAGCTAATGAGATCACTGTAGCGGTTAGCTATACCGATCAACAGGGTCAGGCAGAAAGTATTTCTGCGGAGTCCATCACCATTGATGCGGCCAGTGAATATGCTCTTGTTCTAACCGATGTAGCCGGTGGCGTGGAATTATCACTGTATGGCCCTGAATCAATATCCGGTACCAATAACTTTGATATTCAACTGGGTTATTCCAGCAGCCTAAACTTCAACGATATTAGCTTCCAATCAGTCAGCTCTGTTTCTACCTCCAGTTTTAAATCCAATATCAGTGGCTCCATCAGTGCCAGTGGCCAAGCCATTGTTTCGGGTGGTGAGGATCAAGCACTTTTCACCATCACCTTTACCGGCTCTGGCTCCGGCACACTGGATTTAACCTCAACAAGCATTGAGATCAATGGCAGTAACATTGATCTATCATCTGACAACAGTTTCGACTACCAAATTAATAGTGCAGCTTCTGGCTTTGTCGATATTACGGGTAACCTTGCCGAAGGTAGCTTGCTGACAGCAGATACAACTTTTATGTCTGATGCTAATGGCGTCGGTGAACTCAGTTATCAGTGGCTACGTGACAGTGTCGAGATTGCAGACGCAACAACAGAGAGCTATAGATTAACTCAAGATGACGTGGATGCGGGAATCAGTGTTGCTGTGAGTTTTGTTGATGGTATCGGTCATACCGAAAACATGACCTCAGATATCACAGGTGCCATTGAAAACGTTAACGATGAGCCAACAGGCTCTATTGTTATTGAAGGTACGACCACTCAGGGTGAAACCTTAACCCTCGCCAATACTCTGACAGATAAAGATGGCTTAGGGGAGTTCAGCTATCAATGGTTACGGGATCTGGTTGCCATTACCGATGCGACAGGCGAAAGCTACGTACTAACTGAAGCTGATGTCGGTAGTAAAATCACCGTTATTGCCAGCTATAACGATGGTTATGATAAGGCCGAAAGCGTAACAGCCGAAGTCAGCCCAACCATCGAGAACATTAACGATCCTCTATCAGGCTCGATTGAAGTTGAGGGTACTGCGGCGCTAGGCGAAACTCTAACCATTGCTAATAATTTAACTGATACCGATGGTTTAGGTGACTTTAATTACCAATGGCTAAGAGATGGCGTTGCTATTGATGGCGCCACTGATGAAAACTATCAGTTAGTACTTGCCGACTTAGACTCTGAAATCAGTGTTACCGTCAGCTATACCGATAATCACGGTACTGAAGAAAGTATTACCTCAGACTCTACCGTAACGGTCACTAACGTAAATGATTCACCGGAAGGCACTGTAGAGGTTCAAGGTATCGTGAGCGTAGGCGAGACCCTCACCATTACCAATAACGTAACTGATGCCGATGGTTTAGGTGACTTCACCTATCAATGGTTACGTGATGGCATCGTCATTGATAACGCTACTGAAGAAAACTACC
>JAKZRG010000092.1:0-2735 GCA_047518265.1 Oceanospirillum sp. | reverse complement strand
CGTGAAGAAACCAGTAAAGCCACATTTGCTGGTTTGTATGCAATGGCTGAAATTCCCTATGTTCAAGAGCTGATCATTAAACAAGCAGATGAGGTTGTATTTCATACCCTTTGGCAAAATGAGAATAATACTAGGCAACTTACAACAGCGGTAAGTAATGAGTTATCGGCTAATATCGATTACCAGTTAACGCTAGTTTTCAATAAACCTATGCGCCAAATCAGCAACCAACAAGCCACTGATTTTTCAAATAAATCAACGGAAAATGGCGTTTCACTTAGCTGGCAATTAAAAACAGCCGGTAACACAGAAAGCATTGATATAGAGACAACAGCAGGCAATTGGTTAACGGAAGGTTTTAAACGATACAAAACTGATAGTTACCAAGTTAACTTTTCACTTCCGGAAAGCTTTAGCTGGAGTGAAATGACCTTACTTGCACTTGCCATTGAAACAATGGATATGACTGGTCAAGCTTTGGATACTAACCCGGCAACCATGGCTGATTGGCAATCTGGCCACTGGGATGATTATGAAAACTCAACAGGTGAAACGGTCGATTTAGGTGGAGAAGATAAGTCTATGCGCTTAATTGATGATGGTAGTGATTTATATGCTGAAGAAGATGACGGCGGAACAACTCCAACAACACCTACGACTCCTACAACACCGACAACGCCTTCAGCATCTGAAAGCTCAAGCAGTTCTGGTGGTTCATGGCACTGGACAATGATTTTGTTTATCAGTTTAGTCTTTAGCCATCGAGTTCATAGACGATTAATAGCAAGATAATCAGCAGCTCAAACTCAATGACAAGATGAAGTTATAAAAAAGCCCGGCGATATAAGCCGGGCTTTTTTTTAACAACTTATATTTATCTTAAGTGCATTACACTCTTTCAAATACCGTTGCGATACCTTGACCTAAACCAATACACATAGTGGCAAGACCAATATTAACATCTTGACCCTCCATCAGATTGATCAATGTCGTTGAGATACGTGCGCCAGAACAACCTAATGGGTGACCTAATGCAATTGCGCCACCATTAAGGTTAATCATGTCATCCATTTTATCTTCTAGGCCTAGTGCTCTAACACAAGATAACGCTTGCGCTGCAAACGCCTCGTTAAACTCAGCTAGCTCGATATCTTCAATCGTCAATCCAGCACGTTTAAGCGCCTTTTTAGTGGCAGGAACAGGACCGAAGCCCATGGTTGAAGGGTCACAACCAGCAACCCCCATTCCACGTACTTTAACACGTGGCGTAAGACCAAGTTCTTTCGCTTTATCTGCAGACATCACTAACATTGCTGATGCGCCATCAGACAGTGCAGATGAAGTACCCGCAGTAACCGTACCATTGACTGGATCAAATACCGGACGTAAGCCAGATAACGTTTCAACAGTAGTTTCTGGACGAATAACTTCATCGTGCTCAACCAACGTTAATGCACCTGTGGCATCATGGCCTTGCATTGGCACAATTTCGTTGTTCCAACGACCAGCTTCATGGGCAGCGTGCGCACGTTGATGAGAGCGAGCGCCAAAAGCATCTTGTTGCTCACGAGTAACACCATGTTGCATACCCAGTAACTCAGCAGTAAGACCCATACTACCTGACGCTTTAGCAATGTATTTGCTTAGTGCCGGATAAAAGTCTACGTCATACATCATAGGTACGTGACCCATGTGCTCAACACCACCAATTAAGAACACGTCACCTTGGCCAGACATAATGCTAGTGCTGGCATCGTGTAGCGCTTGCATAGAAGAACCACATAAACGGTTAACCGTAACACCACCAATAGACTTAGGTAAGTTGGCAAGTAAAGAGGCGTTACGGGCAATATTAAAGCCTTGCTCTTTAGTTTGCTTAACACAGCCCCAGATAACATCTTCAATGTCATTTGGGTCTAATGCAGGATTACGTACTAAAATTTGTTCCATTAAGTGTGCAGATAATTGTTCTGCACGTACGTTACGAAATACTCCGGCCTTAGAGCGACCCATTGGAGTACGAATACAATCGACAATAACGACTTCTTTCATGATAATCTCCTCGGCTTAAGCTTGTTTAACGTCAGTAGTGAAATATGATTTACCGGCTTTTGCCATTTCACGTAAACCATCAGTAACTTGATAAATTTCACCCAAATGAGCGTATTTATCTGCTAGCGCGATAAAGTTATCTAAGCCTAATGTTTCTAAGTAACGAATTGGACCACCTCTAAATGGAGGGAAGCCTAAGCCGTAAATAAGACCCATATCAGCTTCAGCTGCTGAAGCAACAACACCTTCTTCTAAACAACGTACCACTTCGTTAACCATAGGGATCATAACGCGAGCAATAATCTCTTCACTGTCGAAGTCTTTTCCTTCTGCGCAATGATCAGCAAATAATTGATAAGCCGTTTCAGCCGGCACTTTAGTAGGACGACCACGCTTATCTTTACCATAATCGTAGAAACCTTTAGCGTTTTTCTGACCAAAGCGTTCGTTACCATATAAAACGCTTACTGGATCATTCTCAACTTTCTTCATACGCGTTGGGAAACCAGCAGACATAACACCGGTACAATGATCAGCAGTATCAAGACCAACAACATCAAGTAAATATGCAGGTCCCATTGGCCAACCAAACTGTTTCTCCATTACTTTGTCGATAGCAGTAAAGTCTGCGCCTTCAAGAAGCATGTAGCTAAAGCCTGCAAAATAAGGGAACAATACACGGT
>JAKZRG010000091.1:0-39214 GCA_047518265.1 Oceanospirillum sp. | reverse complement strand
CTTACACTCATTGCGTAAATGTCGGCATCAAATCTATTTTGATCGCTAAGCATGTCTTGGGCACTAAAGACGATAACTTGATGAGAGAGTTGGGTATTGGGTTCTTCCTACACGATATCGGTAAATCGCAAGTTGATCCGGGGATATTGAATAAACCGGGTAAACTGACGGATGCTGAATTTGAGATCATGAAGAGGCATCCGGAGAAGGGCGTTGAACTACTGCAAGAAGCCAATGCTTTAAATGATATTTTAAAGATTACCGTGCTACAGCATCATGAAAAGATAGATGGCTCAGGTTACCCTTTTGGTTTAAAAGGTGATCAGTTTCATGAATTCGGTCAAATTTGCGCATTAGCGGATATCTATGATGCTCTAACGGCAGAGCGATCCTATAAAAAGGGCATGACCCCGTTTGAATCCCTAAAGCTGATGAAAGACAAGATGAGGCATCACTTTGATGAAAAGCTGTTTAAGTCTTTTATCCAGCTATTTGTTGAATCCGCATAATTGATGGTATTGAGTGTCTTATTCGGCTCTTCGACGTTTCAGGTGGTTAAATTTTGATTTTAAAAAGGGCAGTGACTGAAAAGTCACTTCCCTTTTGGATATTACTGGTTGGCTACAGAGTTAAGTTGTGCACGATTCATCCCTTCTTTCATATACTGCCATCTTTCCATAGCATTATCTTGATATATACGAGCCATTTCTCCTTTGGTCAGAGCATCCTTATGAGCTTCCAATAAAGTATAATAAAGCGCGTGGACATTATATTTATTGTTACCGTTATCTTTACCTTCAAATGCTTTAGCAACATCTTTTACGTTTTTCTTTGTGTCATCGAGAAAAACGACCTTGGTGATAGGGTTGTTAGATTGACTGTTATATCGCTCCAACATGCACTTCAAAATAACGCCTTTGTTTTGTCCTGATAAATACATAACGCCATTTCGATAACTTATAGGTGTTTTGGCATTCTTATTTGGAATCTGACAAGCACGATAGGGACTTGGTAGGCTCGGGTGATCGTTAAACATAAGAGAGTTATTACTGATCAGTGTTCCCAGATTATTTCCGTATTGACTCTTGGTGTTAAGCACAGAAAATTGTCGTTCAGTAGCTGAAATATTGGCATCACCCCGTGCAGTCTCTACCATTAAACGAACGCCGTCTTTTACTAAATCATCAAGTACCTGGGGGATTTTTTTATCCGTATAAGGCATGTCGTTAGTGGCAAATAATAAGCCGCTGATGGTGAGTAACTCATCAAATGTATCAGCAACTCTTGGTTGAGCCATTTGTTCAACCTGATCTTGTTGCCAAGCAAACCACGCAGGGCCCCCTAAATATTGACAAAATTCGGGCTGTTTACGATCAGGGCAGCTCATCATAGTCAATGTAGCATCATCATCCATGACGACTAGAGTTTGTTTTGATGAACCTAGTTTTTTTACATGTCTTTCTATTTCGTCGAAGTGCTTAACTTCGTTATAAGAGGATTGTGCAAATACATTTGCGGTGCACAATGACAATAGTGTCAGGCTCAGTAATGCTTTTTTCATTGTTATTATCTCAGTCTTAAATATTGTAAAAGAAATATATTTCTTTTTGGCTAGTAAATAAATTACAGAGGATTACAGGAAGAAGAGAGGCTTATTAGTCTTAATAGAGATCTTTCTCTGAAAAAGAGTCACTTTTTTCAACTGCGTAGTGTAGATCTATTATTTAAGTGTTTTTTGTACATGTTAATGGAGCAATCTGAAAATTTTGTTGTCTATAACATCAGTGCAAACTACTGAGCGTTCGGGCCTGAAAGGCAGCGCAAAGATGGATATAGCGAATACTTAAACAAATGTATTCCAGTGTTCTTCCGTAAGTCGTCACAGAGAGTAGCGATTTTCTGTAGAAAACGTTTGTTTAGATGCTTATCAAATAGGTGAAATCAGTAGGCGGTAAAGCCGTATTGAAAAAGCGGAGCCAAAACTGCGCACAGTAATCGAATGGCTATTGTTGACCTGCAGGTTTTAGTTGTTCGGTTATCTCCTTGACCGTGCCAGGCGGTTACTCTGGCTACTTTGCAAAAGGATTCGGCGGTCTGCTTGATTGTATCAGTCATAGCGACCGTCGTTTTTTATCTCATCTTATCTGGTCTTTTTAATCTTTTTCCAGAATTTGGCGTTATTTGTCGCCTATTCCTCGCCTTTTTAGCTAAAAACAATTAAGTAAATATCGATTGAAACTATGAGCTATGTATTTGCGCAATCAGATTGTGTCGCAAATCGACACGATTGGGACGCTACTAAGCAGTCTCACATAAGCAAGGCTTATTAGTATAGCTACACAACGTAACTTGAGTCACAGACAACAAGTTGCCAGTGAAACCACGTTCTTAATAGAAATAAAAAACTGAATGGGGTGATAGGTTCGAAGGGTGATTGCCCATCGCTCCGAAGCCACCTTTCAACCGCGGGTCGGTTGAAGCTTTTCGAGGGCTGTTAAATGCAAAAATATTCAGGTTTTGGGTTGTTTAAACATAGCCTTAGCCATCATGAAAACTGGCAGCGTACGTGGCGTAACCCTACGCCAAAGAAAAAATACGATGTCATTATAATCGGTGGTGGTGGCCACGGTCTGGCGACAGCTTACTATTTGGCTAAAGAGCATGGCGTTACTAATGTAGCGGTTATCGAAAAGGGTTATCTGGGTGGTGGTAATACAGCCCGTAACACAACGATTGTTCGCTCTAACTATTTATGGGATGAGTCTGCTCATTTATATGAGCATGCTATGAAGCTTTGGGAAGGTCTTTCTCAGGATCTGAACTATAACGTGATGTTCTCTCAGCGTGGTGTTTTAAACCTAGGTCACACGTTACAGGATATGCGTGATATTGAGCGTCGTGTTAACGCTAACCGTCTAAACGGTATTGATGGCGAGGTGCTGGATCCGCAATCGATCAAAGAGATCGTGCCGCATATGGATTGCTCTGAAAACAGTCGCTTCCCAATTATGGGCGCATCTTGGCAGCCTCGTGGTGGTGTTGCCCGTCACGATGCTGTGGCTTGGGGTTTTGCTCGTGGTGCGGATTCCTTCGGTGTTGATCTGATTCAACAAACCGAAGTAACGGATCTGATTATCGAAGACGGCACGATTACAGGTGTTAAGACTGATCGTTACGGCGACATTAAAGCAGACCGTGTCGGTTCTGTCGTTGCAGGTAACTCTGGTGTTATCGCTAAAATGGCGGGTTTTGAACTGCCATTAGAATCACACCCTCTGCAAGCATTGGTATCTGAGCCGATTAAACCGATTCTGGATACGGTTGTAATGTCTAACCACGTACACGGTTATGTCAGTCAATCTGATAAAGGTGACTTGGTAATTGGTGCCGGTATTGATGGTTATACCGGTTACGGTCAACGGGGTTCTTACCCAACGGTTGAGCATACGGTACAGGCCATTGTAGAGCTGTTCCCAATCTTTAGCCGGGTACGTATGAACCGTCAGTGGGGTGGTATCGTTGATACGTGTCCTGACGCATGTCCAATTATCAGTAAAACACCGGTTAAGAATTTATTCTTTAACTGTGGTTGGGGTACAGGTGGCTTTAAAGCGACTCCAGGTGCAGGTAATGTTTTTGCGGCTTCTCTGGCGAAGGGTGAAATGCACCCGCTGGCTGAACCATTTTCTATGTTCCGGTTCCACGACGGCGCGCTGATCGACGAGCATGGCGCTGCTGGCGTAGCACACTAAGGAGGCTGTTAACGATGTTTCATATTTACTGCCCGCATTGTGCGGAATACCGGGAAGAAGAAGAGTTTCATGCGGCTGGTCAGGCACATATTGCCCGTCCATTAGACCCTGAAGCTTGTTCAGATAAAGAATGGGGCGAGTACCTGTTCTTCCGTAAGAATCCTCGTGGAATACACCACGAACTTTGGGTACATGCAGCGGGTTGTCGTAAGTTCTTCAACATCACCCGTAATACCCAGACTTACGAAATTAAAGAAGTTTACAAAATTGGTGAGCAACCTTCTGTTGTTGCTGAACCTCGTCGTTCTAAGAATTAGGAGCGGAACCATGACTCAGAAAAACCGCCTCCAGAGCGGAGGTCGCATTGACCGCTCCAAGCAACTGACGTTTACCTACAACGGTAAGCAGTATAAAGGCTATCAGGGCGACACTCTGGCATCAGCGATGCTGGCAAACGGTATTGATGTTGTTGGCCGTAGTTTTAAATACAGCCGTCCTCGCGGCATCGTAGCATCTGGCGCGGAAGAGCCTAATGCAGTGCTGCAGTTAGGTGCTACTGAAGCCACTCAAGTGCCTAACGTGCGTGCCACTCAGCAAGAACTGTTTAACGGTCTGGCGAGTCAGGCGACTAACGGTTGGCCGAGTGTTGATAACGACGTGATGTCCTTGTTGGGTAAAGTCGGCGGCAAGATGATGCCTCCGGGTTTTTACTACAAAACCTTTATGTATCCTCAGTCTCTATGGGATACCTATGAGTCGATGATTCGTAAGGCTGCTGGCCTAGGTCGTTCACCTCTGGAAAATGATCCAGACACTTACGACAACGTAAATCAACACTGTGATGTTTTAGTAGTGGGTGCCGGTGCGGCAGGTTTAGCGGCTGCCCTAACTGCCGCTCGTAGTGGTGCGCGCGTTATTCTGGCCGATGAGCAGAGTGAATTTGGCGGCAGCTTACTGAGCAGCAAAGAGAAGTTAGACGGTAAACCGGCTTCTGAGTGGGTAAGCAAGGTAACAAAAGAGCTGGAAGGTTTTGAAGATGTGATGCTTCTGCCTCGTTCTACTGTTAATGGCTATCACGATCATAACTTCCTGACCATTCATGAACGTCGTACCGATCATATTGCTGATCGAGCGCCAACGGGTCAGATCCGTCAGCGCATGCACCGTGTACGTGCTAAATGGGTTGTATTGGCAACAGGTGCTCATGAGCGTCCATTGGTTTATGCCAACAATGACGTACCGGGTTGCATGGTGGCTAATGCGGTTTCGACCTACATTAACCGTTACGGTGTGGTACCGGGTAATGATTTAGTCGTAATGACGACCAATGACGGTGGTTATCAAGCAGCACTGGACTGGAATGAAGCCGGTCGTAAAGTGGTTGCTATTGTTGATACGCGTCAGAATCCAACCGGTGATAAAGTTGCTCAAGCCCGTCAGAAAGGCTTGAACATCATCACAGGTTCTGCCGTTATCGAGACTCAGGGTAGCAAACGTGTGACAGGCGTATCTATTGCACCGATCAGTGCTGATGGCAACCGTGTCACTGGTTCTATCAGTAAGATGAGCGCTGATACAGTGGCCTCTTCAGGTGGTTGGAGTCCGGTTATTCACCTGTCTAGCCACACAGGTAGCCGTCCTATCTGGAACGATAGCATTGTCGGTTTTGTGCCTGGACCTACGGTTCAGAAGCAACTGACGGCTGGTGGTATCAATGGTACGTATCAAACAGGCAAAGCACTGTTTGAAGGCCTGAATGCTGGCGTTAAAGCGGTGTCTGAAATAGGCTTGAAGCCTGTTGAAGTGGCTCTGCCAAAGACTAAGGAAGTGAAAGAGGGTAAAGCAATGACCCTGTTCCATATTCCTCATACGAAACCAACGTCTCAAGCGCCTAAGCAGTTTGTGGATTATCAGACTGATGTAACCGCTGCAGGTATTGAGGTGGCGTGTCGTGAAGGCTTTGAATCTATCGAGCACGTTAAGCGTTATACCGCCATGGGCTTTGGTACGGATCAGGGTAAGCTGGGTAATATCAACGGTATGGCCGTTGCAGCTAAAGCGCTGAATAAGTCGATTCCTGAAACAGGTACAACGATTTTCCGTCCAAACTATACGCCAGTTACGTTTGGTGCGATTACCGGTCGTAACTGTGGTGCTCTTTTTGATCCTGAACGTTACTCTGCCATGCATATGTGGCACGTAGAAAACGGCGCTAAGTTTGAGGATGTAGGCCAGTGGAAACGCCCTTGGTACTTCCCTCAGGGTAACGAAACCATGCAGCAGTCACTGGATCGTGAGTGTCTGGCCGTGCGTGACAGTGTTGGTATTCTGGATGCATCGACTCTGGGTAAGATCGATATCCAAGGTAAAGATGCCCGTGAATTCCTAGGACGTGTTTACAGTAATGCTTGGGCCAAACTGGCCGTCGGTAAGTGTCGTTACGGTCTGATGTGTGGTGAAGACGGTATGGTCTTCGATGATGGTGTATCGGCTTGTTTAGGCGATAACCACTTCGTAATGACCACGACAACCGGTGGTGCTGCTCGTGTTCTTGAATGGTTAGAACTGTACCATCAGACCGAATGGCCTGAATTGGAAGTGTACTTCAATACCGTGACTGACCACTGGTCAACCCTGACAATTTCTGGCCCTAATAGCCGTAAGCTATTGTCAGAGTTAACAGATTTTGATCTGAGCAATGAAAACTTTGCTTTCATGGACTGGAAACAGGCGAAAGTGGCGGGCGTTCCTGCACGTATCTTCCGTATCTCCTTTACCGGTGAGCTATCGTTCGAGATCAACGTGCAAGCCAACTACGGTATGCATGTTTGGGAAAAACTGTTTGAAGCCGGTAAGAAGTACAACCTGACACCATACGGTACTGAAACCATGCACGTTCTACGGGCAGAGAAGGGGTTCATTATTGCCGGTCAGGATACGGATGGCTCGGTACACCCATTTGATCTGGGTATGGGCTGGTGTGTTTCTAACAAGAAGCCATTCAGCTATATCGGTAAACGTGGCATGGCCCGTCAGGATTGTGTGCGTGAAAACCGTAAACAGTTAGTGGGTCTGAAGACCAAAGATCCTAAAGCAGTGATTCCAGAAGGGGCACAGGCGGTACTTGATCCTAAAGCACCGATCCCTATGCCGATGGAAGGCCATGTAACCTCCAGCTACTGGAGTGCTAATTTGGGCCACTCTATTGCTATGGGCTTTATTAAAGGTGGTTTGAGCAAGATGGGGGATACTGTTTATTACCCATTAGCCGATGGTACTGTGATTGAAGCTGAAATTTGCAGCCCAATCTTCCTGGATCCGAAAGGAGAGCGTCAAAATGTCTAACATGAATATCATGACTCCAGAGCAGATTGCTGCCACAAAAGCAGCGGTTATGAACCAGGTGCCTGGTGCAGAAATTCAAGGGCAATCCCCTCTGCATCATGCGGACTTGGCTTCCCTTGCCAAGCAAGGACCTAAGTCAGGTGGCGTAAACCTGCGTGAGCACAAGTTGTTAGGGCATTTAACCCTGCGTTGTGATCAGAATAATGCGGGTCAGCTGGAAGCCGTTGAACGGGTTCTGGGTATGGCTCTGCCATTAAAACCGCTGACCTCAGTGGAGAAGGGGAGTTACTCTATTCGCTGGATGTCCCCGGATGAGTGGCTGATTCTGGTGCCAGGTCTGGAAGCGTTTGATATCGAATCAAAGTTCCGTGATGAGATGGCCGGTCACTACTCACTGGTTAATAGCAGCGGTGGTTCTACGGTATTGGAACTCTCTGGAGCTAATGTAATCGATATGCTTAAAAAGTGTACGCCTATCGATTTTCACGCTAAAGAATTCCCAGTAGGTAAAGTGGTTTCAACTATCTTTGCTAAAAGTACGGCTATTATTCGTCGTACCGGTGAAAGTAAGTTTGAGCTCGTTATTCGTCGCAGTTTTGCTGACTATGTTTGGCTGTGGATTCAAGACTCTAGTCGTGAATATGGTTTGGTCGTAGAAGGCTAATCTTAATGTCGTAGAATGCAGACCGGCTTCTTTCGGGGAGTCGGTCTCTAAAATGTGAGAAGTGACGATGCAATCAAAAACTAAACCCTGGATCTTTACCGCGACTTGTCCAAGCATGCTGGGAACTGTCGATGTTGTGACTCGTTTTATGGCAGAGTCTGGAAACTATGTTGATGAGATTCACTCATTTGATGACCGTGAGACCAGTCACTTTTTTATCCGTATTGAATTTCATCCACAATCTGAAGATTTTAATGCAACACAGTTTGCAGAGCAGTTTTCACCAAAAGCGGCTGAATTTGAGATGGATTGGCAACTAACGGAACCTGATCACCGCCCTCGCGTGGCTATTCTGGTGTCCAAGTTTGATCACTGCTTAAATGATCTATTATATCGTTTGCGTACCAATCAGTTAAATATTGAAGTACCTGTGATTATTTCTAATCACCCTGATCTTGAGCATCTGGCCCAATGGCACGGTATCCCATATTACCATCTGCCGATTACACCGGATACTAAGCCAGAGCAGGAAGCAGAGATTATCAAACTGCTGGAAGAGTATGATACAGAACTAGTGGTACTTGCCCGTTATATGCAGGTGTTATCACCAGATCTATGTCGTTATCTGGATGGTAAAGCCATTAATATCCATCACTCATTATTGCCTGGTTTTAAAGGTGCTAAGCCATATCATCAAGCCTGGGAGAAAGGTGTGAAGATGGTCGGGGCTACGGCACATTATGTGAATAATGATCTGGATGAAGGTCCCATTATTACTCAGGGAATCCAGACCGTAGATCATGCCCACTATCCAGAAGATCTGGTGGCTAAAGGGCAGGATATTGAGCGTGTTACACTGTTTAATGCCGTTCGATACCATATCAATAAACGTGTTTTTCTAAATAATGGCCGTACTGTTGTATTCAGTGATTAAGTATTTCATGTGCGGATTTTCAGTCTGATATTAAGAATCTTGCATTAATCTGTTTTTGAGACCGATCGGAGTTTATATCCTGCCGGGTATATTTATCCCCCCGATACTTCGATTGGTCTCATTTAGCCTATGTTATGATATATAAACCTACCACTTAGACCTATCTTTCCATTCATTGCCCTTAAATATCAAACTGGGCTCATCTCAAAGAGAGTTAATTATGGGCGCAGCCAATTCTTCAGCAGCGGTAGAGCTAGGCCAGGTGATACGTAGCCGTAGAAAGGAAAAAGGCTATACACTGGATGAGGTTAATAAGCTAACAGGGGTTGCAAAATCTACGATCTCTAAGATAGAAAATAATCTTATATCCCCCAGTTTTGAGACAGTTCAGTCCATAGCCAAAGGATTATGCATCGATCTTCCTCAGTTGTTTAGCCGAACCGATAATAGACCGCAACCAGTAGGGCGGATTGAGATATCCCGAGCAGAAGAAAACTCACAGATACAACCCACATCCACCTATGAACATCGGTTATTGGGCTCAAAGATATCCAATAAAAAGCTATTCCCCTATGTCACTACGGTCAAAGCTAGATCGAAAGATGAGTATCCAGATTGGGTGCGACATGACGGCGAAGAGTTTTTGTATGTTTTGAAGGGAAGTCTAATGTTTTATTCCGAGTTCTATGAACCCATAGAACTGCATAAAGGTGATAGCACCTATTATGATTGTGCTATGGGCCATAATCTTGTTTCTATCAGTGAGGAGGATGCGGAAGTTCTTTGGGTAACGGCTTAATTTTGATATTGCCCTAATAGCATCTCAGCTATTAGGGACTCATTTGATAAACAAAAATAATGATTCATTTAAATCTATCAAATTATACCATTCCCGATAAGTTGTTAGTGATAATAACTTCCAAATACACTTAGAGTGGTTCGGGTTTTCCTTATTTTTTCTATAAGGAATTATCGGGATTGGTATTAGAGACCAATGACTTTATTTCGCCCTGCTTTTTTAGCGCGATAAAGCGCTTGATCTGCTCGATCTAATGCGTTGGAGAATGCTTGGTCTGTCTTCAATACTTCTGTAAAACCTATGCTAATAGAAATATTAATCACATTGGTTTCTGTTGTTATGGGGGTGCACTCTATCGCTTCTCGTAGTCGTTCTGCTACTTCCTGAGCAGAAGTATTTGATGTTTCCGCAAGACAGATAGCAAACTCTTCTCCTCCCATACGACCTATAAAGTCATTCTCTCGTAACTCTGAACGGCAAATATCCCCCAATACGGCTAACACGCAATCACCTGCGGCATGGCCATAAGTGTCGTTCACTAGCTTGAATTTATCAGCGTCTAACATAAGCACCGACAAAGATGTGCCGTATCGGCGAGAGCGTGAAAATTCTTTCTCAGCCTCTTCTAAAAAATGACGTCGATTATAGGTTGAAGTCAGAGCATCAATGGTTGCCATGTGTTTCAATTCGAGAGCATAAGCTCGGAGTGACAGCATATTGCGTACCCGGGCGATCAGTTCGATCTCATCGACAGGTTTGGTGAGAAAATCATTCGCACCTGCATCAAGAGCTTGCCGAAGTATATCTCGGTTGTCTTCAGAGGTGATCATTACAATAGGAACACCAGATTTTTCTGGTATCGATCGGATTTTTTTTACCAATTCTAGTCCATTTATATTAGGCATTTTATAATCAACTAATATAATATCGACATCCTCTTCTATACAATAATCCAACCCTTCTATAGCACTGGTGAAAATAGTTGGCTTAGAATTTTCAAGCTTCTCTACATAAGCGGAAATTAGCTTGGCATTCACCTTGGCGTCGTCAATGATCACTATGTTCATATATGTTTTCTTACCGGCCAGATAAACTAAATAATCTTGTTTTCTTAGTTACTCTTATCATGAATAACCTCCTTGCTGGTAGGCTTCTAATGTTGCTTGAAAGCATGATGTCAGCTTAGGCAGTATTATTTGTATCTCTTCAATGTTGTTAGCGTGCTCTATTTGACTGGCTAATTGTGAAAATTGAGTTCCTTTTAGTTCTCTAGCAGCACCTTTTAAGCTATGAGCAATATCGCATACTTCTAATAGGTTGTTATCTGAAATAGCATCATTCATTGCTAAGAAATTGCTTATGCAGTGTTGATTGAAGTCTTCGATTAGCTCTTTAAGTAATGCGTCACCTATAGAAGCTTGTATGGCTGTTAAAGCTATCTTATCGATCAGATTAGTTGTTTCAATAGATATTTTTCTACCGCCAGTATTATTTTCTTCTTTTCGTTGTGACTCAATTGTCTCTATCTGAAGTGTGTCATTTTCACGTTCGCCAAATAGATCTACAAGAACACTGTTAATTTGGCTTAGTGCAAAAGGCTTGGCTATAAAGTGATCAATACCGGCTTCTTGACTTGTTATTTGTGATCGAGTAAGGACATCTGCTGACAGCATGATAATTGGAATATCAGATTTTTTATTATCCAATGCCCGAATATGACGCGTTGCTTCTAAGCCATCCATTTCAGGCATGTGCATATCCATTAAAACAACATCAACGTCTATTTCATCCAGCATTTCAAGTGCTTGTTTACCATTTGAAGCACAGATGACTTTGTGTTTTTCATTTGTTAGCAAGTTAAAAGCTACTTTTTGATTAACAGGGTTATCCTCAACAACCAAAATTTTGAGTTTAGGAGGCCTTGTTGAAACAGGGTTTATAGCCACGATAGCACTTTTTTCTGCAGGCTCGAAACTCAGAGTAAACCAGAAACGACTTCCTTTATCTGGCTGGCTCTCAACGCCTATATCTCCATTAAGAAGTTCAATCAATCTCTGACAAATGGAGAGCCCTAAACCTGTACCACCAAATCGACGTGAAATAGAAGTGTCAGCTTGCACAAAAGGTTGGAATAAATTTGACACTTGGTTAGCTGTCAAGCCACAGCCCGTATCACAGACTTGGAATAGTAAGCGAACTTTTTTATCTAGAGCTGTAGATTCAAATGGTTTTTCATTTTTTTTATTAGTGACTTTGCTATCTATTTTACTGACCTTAATAAGGACTTGTCCTTTACTCGTAAATTTAATCGCATTACTGACTAAGTTGAGTAACACTTGACGAATTCTAACAGGGTCACCCTTTAAAAACTCTGGTATATCAGGGGAGACTACTAAGCTTAAATCTAAAGATTTCTCTACTGCCCGGGGTGACATTAAAGCAATCACACTTTCAAAAATTAAGGCAGGGGAGAAGGCCACTATTTCAAGTTCTAATTGTCCAGCTTCAATTTTAGAAAAGTCTAAAATATCATTGATAATAGTTGTTAGCATCAAGGCTGAGTCATTAATAACATCGACGGTTTCCTTTTGCTTTTCATCTAAATCACTTTGCTCAAGTACCTGTAGCATGCCTTGAACTCCGTTCATTGGAGTGCGTATTTCATGGCTCATAGTTGCTAAAAATACAGATTTTGCTTTAGTCGCTGCGATAGCTTCTTCTTTGGCTTCTGTTAGTTTTTTAGCCGCTCGTTCTCTTTCAACAACGCGGCTTAATTGAATAGCAATGTCATCCATAGCATCTATTAATGTTGCATTAGGTTCTGATGCTTCGGGTGAAAAAAACTCTAGAATGGCGACCACTTCCTGATTAACAGTAATGGGGAATGCAAAAGCGGCTTTGACATTTAATTGCCGTGTTATATCTATTCCTGGAGCATAAGGCTCCAGTGAAAGATCAGATATCCAAATGGGGGCCTTTTTTTCCTGAACCTGCCCCGGAAGGCCTATCCCATAGCGTAATTCGAATAGTTCAAAGGCATGTGAGAAAACCTTATATTTATTTTTATCTTCCACATAGTATAAGGAGGAGTGAAATGTATTGTTTTCCTCTTTAAGAAATATATAGGCGTGTCCAAATGACCAATCAATACTTTGGCTAATAGACAATAATGTACTCTGTACAGCCTCTCTAAAAGAACCGGCTTCATTAGCGATAACAGTTAATCTTTTTAATAGCAGTATTATTTCTGATTTTGTTTGCAACGTTTGCTCTGTTTCCACCCGTACGGTAATTTCAGATTGTAGTTCGGCAGTTCTTTCTGTCACTCTATTTTCTAAGGTTTCGTTAGCCAGTATTAATGCTTTCTCTGCCTCTTTACGTCTATCCAAGTGCTTCTCTAAAGCTGACAAAAAGCGATTGGCATTATCGGCTAGCATACCAAACTCATCTTTTTGATGCTTAACGGGGAGGGTCAAACGAATGTTAGATGTTTTCTCTGGGTCAATCTTTGCCCAGCTCTGGCTTAAAGCTGCTAAAGGGTTAGTTACGGTATAGTAAAAAAACATCAAAACGATAAGAGCTAATAGGCTTGTACGGAGAATACCAAATAATATACCGTTGATTGAACGTTCTATAAATGCGCTGGCTACTTCGTAGGGACTTGCACCAACTGTCAATATGCCTACTTGTAGTTCAGTATCATCGTGGACTAATATAAGAGGAATATTATGAACTTGTTGGTCACCAAATAATATTTCAGATAACCATTGATCCTGCTGCTCCGGTAGAGCCCTGTCTAGAGCAATAAGTTCTACAGAAGAATCATCGCCAAGTATCCCGATAATCTGTACATTCATTATCGGAGAATATTCAAATAAGCCACTAGCCACTTGTTTCGCCAATTCACCATCAAGGTGGAATGCGGCCTCAGCAGCGGGGCGCTTCATGATGTTGACCACTTGCTGGATATTTTCTTTTAGATTTCTGTCTTGATCCGTATAGTCAACATAAACCTGTGTAAAACTGAAAAATAAACCTAGAATAAAAGCAAGTAATACAATGAAACGGCTTTGTTTATAAGCAATTCGATTTTTTAGCTTTATCTTATTCGCATCATTATCCAGCATAAATTATTCTGACCTTATTTATACTTGGAATGAATTTGTTCATAGGTACCATCAGCTTTGATAGATGATAATCCCTTAGAAAACTTGTTTTTTATTTTCTCTATATTTGGCCACTTTTTGCTAAAACATATGTGAAAAGTTTTTTTAGTCGTACTGACCTGACGCAGTTTCTCTGAAAAACCAAGTTGTTTGGCCCGATAGCGTGAGGCTTCTAAAGAGAGATAAGCATAATCAACCACACCTTTTAACAGATTTCTAAACACTAACTCTTCCGAACGGTATGTGACCAACTCAGCACCTGCACTCTTCATGATTTTTGCTTGAGCCCAGCCTAGAACTGTTGCAACTTTACGATCTTTAGCATCTTCTATACGTGAGGGTACAAAACCCTCAAAGTTTTTCCGCAGAAAGAATGCATGACTGGCTTCACTAATAGGATCAGAGAAAACAAAATACTCATCTCTTTCTGGCAGATATGAACAGGATAAAAGGCCCGTATTCAAACCCAGTTTGGCTTGTGCTACTGCTCGTTTCCAAGGAAAAAAACTAAAGTTTGTATCAATGCCAACTCGGTCAAAGGCAGCCTCGACAACTTCCACATCAAAGCCTCTAAGTCCATCTTTGGGTTGGGCAAATTCGTAGGGAGGAAAGTCTGTTGCACTTATTAAGATTGTTTCAGCTCTTAGGGTGTTTGATAGTAAGAGCAGAATCACTGGAAGTGTCAGTAGACTTGTCTGCAGTTTCTGTTTGTATCTCATATTTCCTCCAATGGAGTCATAATCAAAGAGAAAGAAGCGCGTTATCGATATTTGCTATGTATAGCGGCGTAGGTGCCATCATTTTTAATTTCAGATAACCCCTTATTGAATTGATCTAATAAATATTTTGAATTAGGCCATTTTTGACTAATACATAAGTGGTAGGGGACAGGTGCTTCAAGTGTGTTGACGCCAAGGTACTGACTGATCCCCATCTGTTTTGCTATATACAGATTAGCCTCAACACTGCCGTAGAAAAAATTAACCCGACCACTATGTAATAAGTTTAAGGCTATTTTATTACTTCGAGCAGTAATATGCTCAATCGATAAATCCTCCAGTTTCATTTGTGTAGAGTAGCCTCTAACGGCTACGATTTTCATGTTTTTGAAATCAGATAGAGATGTAAATGTTGGTATCTTTCCTCCTTTCCGAAAAAAATAGCCGTGTGTAGCCGAACTAATTTCATTGGAAAAGAATAGATGTTGGCCTCTTTTTTTATTCCAAGCGCAGGATAATAGACCAAAAGCTTTGCCTGAGTAGGCTAATTCAACCGCTCTTGGCCATGGGAGAAATTCAAATTTTATGCGGATTCCTACCCGTTGATAGGCGGCTTCAACCACTTCAATATCAAACCCTCTTAACCCATCAACAGGTGTTTCAAATTCATAGGGGGGGAAATGCACTGCTAAAATGTTTAAGCTTTTTTCTTGCGCAAAGCTGAACGAGCTAAGCAATGAAAAAGCGCTTAACAACAAAACTTTCTGAAATATAAGGTAGTACTGATGCATCACAATTCCACCTAAACCACTGTATGCAAGAATCTAAAATCAAGCTTCTTGTTTAAGACTTATTGCCATTATGACTATTGAGTCATAAAGGCAATAGATTAACCCCTAACAATTCCAATGTCATTAATAGTCTTTTTACATTCTATAAAAGCTACACTCCTCTTTGGAGTTTCAGCTAGTGCCAATGAATACTTTAAATACCTGAGCATAAATAATTGTTATTTCCGATCAATGGCTGAAATATGATTTTTTTGTAGAGAAAAGTCTCTATGAGAGTTCAGTATAGTCTAGTAATTCAACGGGATAACAATCTTCGGGAAATCGAGAACTCAGTTGTGATAAATTGCAAAAGGATATTAATGAGGCAGATGACGAGGGCGTTTGATATGAGTGCACATGACAAAATTAATTACGTGGAATTTCCAGCAAAAGATTTAGCTTTGACAAAACAGTTTTTTAGTCAAGTTTTTAACTGGATATTTACGGACTATGGACCAGAATACACTGCTTTTAATAATTCAGGCTTAGAAGGTGGATTTTTCCAATCAGAGCAAAGCAGCCAAACCCAGTTGGGGAGTGCATTGATTGTACTTTATAGTAAGAGTCTGAATGAGACACAGAAAGATATTGAAAAAGCAGGAGGGGAAATTGTTAAGCCTATCTTTGAATTCCCAGGAGGTCGGCGCTTTCACTTTACTGATCCGAATGGTAATGAATTTGCTGTCTGGTCAGATATTTGATCAGAACTACCAAGAACAGAGCAGGGAGCTTTGAATTTCCCATGAGAAAATCAAAGCTCCTAGTTTCATGGGATCACTTCAAATTAGGCTATAAACAGCGATTATAGCCAACCGATAAATTGCCACCAAAAATAGCTTACTGGTAATAAAATTACCAAAGTCAGTGCTGCCAAGTACAAACACAAGCGTGCTGCATGGCTTAAAGAAATACCCGCTAATGGAATTGCCATTAATAAGGGAACGGATTGATAAGGAAAAACGATAGTCGAAAAGCCAAAGACCTGAGTCATCAATACCGCTTGTAAACTAAATCCTGTATTTATACTGAGTTGTTCTGCCATAGGTGTTAATAACGCTGGGACAGAGGGGAGCGTACCTCCAATGGCAATGGCCAAAGCACTTAGAGATAGGGTCATAAAGTTTAACCAATCATTACCATGGGATAGCGGTAAATTATCAATTAAATGGTTACCCAACAAAATACCAATACCGCTATAGTTAACAACTGCACCTAGTGCTAATAGTCCGGATACAACGATGAGCGCATTTACATTGACCTTCTTTCCAAAGCTTTCTTGGCTAACTAAACCCACCTTGGGCATCAGTAAAAATGTTGCTGCTGCTAAACCAATCCAGGCAGAAGAGATGTGATGCAATGAATCGGTTACCCATAAACATAAGGTGATCCCCATCAATATCAATAGTTTATATTCATTTCCGGTCATTGGTTCTGTCTGCTTAGCCCCATGAATCGCTTGGGGTTTGTCGGGGTAGAGCATTAAAATTAGACCGACCAATAAAATGGCTTTGAGAAAGCCCAATACAGGGAAGTGTAAAAGTAAGTATTCAGCATAAAGAGGTGTCCAGTTATAGATTGTTTCAGCTGTACCTATCATTACCATATTAGGGATATTGGCGGGTAAAATTGCAAATGTTGGCAAATGACAGCCAAATGCTGCCGCCAGTACAACACCTATACGGCCATTACTGTTTTTGTCAAAACCACAGTTTGTAGCAATTGCTACAGCAATAGGCATAAAAAGCACGGCACGGCCTACAGATGAAGGCATAACAAAACCTAACAAGATACCGATCAAAACGATGCCAGAAATTAACTGTAGATAGCTGGAATGCAGATGATGGGCAATTGCATTAGCGAAGCGTTGCGCTAATCCAGTTTCTGTCACAGCAATACCTATTACTAAACCAGAAAATATTAACCAGCATGCAGTGGAACTAAAGCCAGAAAATATAATCTCTGCCGGCGCTAGCGAAAATAGCATGCCAAAAGTCATTAGTAATAGAGCCGTTACTGCTTCAGGGATGACGCGCGTAGCAAATAGCAAAATACTACTGCTAACAATCGCTCCTGATAGACTTTGTGATAGTGATAAGTCATAGCTCACAGGGCTAAATAAAAATAAGGCCCAAACAGATAACAGCAAAAAAGATACGATAAAATACTTAATCTTGAAGGTATTTAAATTTAACTGTTTAAAATATACCTGTGGTGCCTTTTCTATAGCAGTGCTTGATTCTTTAACATTATCTTGGCCCGACATCGTCATCTCCTGTGCAGGATAAAGGATAGGATTTATTATGACGTTAATGACTGCGCAATTAAGGCGATAAAATGCCAAGAAATATCGAGAATAGGACAAAGTCTGAAAATAGCCTTGAGCGAATGAGAAAACGTCGACGCTTAAACTTTGGTTTTTTGGAGGATAAGCAAAGGCCTATTGTTGGTATAAAGGATAAGATTTTAACCAGTGATGAAATGGACTCTCATAGTCATATTAGAGGTCAACTTGCTTACGCTACAACGGGTATTATAAAGGTCTATACCCATGATGGTTGTTGGGTAGTGCCCCCTTCACAGGCAGTCTGGATTCCTGGTGATCTAGAACACTCAGTAACAGCAGAAGTTGATGCAGAGATACGACATTTGTTTGTCGATGTCTTTTACCTAGACTACTTTCCATCTCAGTGCAGTGTGCTCGATATGACACCTTTACTTAAAGAATTGATTTTACGTGTGGCCGATTTTGGGACAGATTATTCTGTTGGAAGCCGCGCGGCACGAATCTGCGCGGTTGTTTTGGATGAGCTACAGGCTTTAAAGCCATCACTGCTTTACTTACCTGGGGCAAAAGACCGCCGCTTAGATAAAATTATGCAGGCTATGATACAAGCACCTGATGCGGAGCTGGGTTTAGCTTATTGGGCCGACTATGCCGGGGCGAGTGTAAGAACGATAAGCCGTTTGTTTATTAAAGAAACAGGCCTTAGTTTTCAACAATGGCGAAAACAGTTGTTGTTACAGACAGCAGTGCATCGTTTGGAATTAGGTAAAAGTGTAACGGATGTCGCGTTGGAGTTGGGTTATCGAAGTACCAGTGCCTTTGTGGCAATGTTTCGTAAGTCTTTAGGTAAAACGCCCGGTCAATATTTAAAATAAATATCGCCCGGTCGTTTTAAACTCAAATATTCTTTTGATATTTAACCCATAAGATCCATACATGCTCGGATATTTGCTTTGCTTTCATCCGATAGTGGCATGATAGGTGCTCGGCACTCATCACTACATAATCCCAATAAGGATGCGGCATATTTCACACCTGCAGGGCTTGGCTCAGCAAACATCGCATTATGTAACGGTGCCAACAGATCATGTACGCGTAGAGCTTCGGCATAATTACCCTCTAAACAAGCACTTTGCATCTTGGCACACAGAGTGGGGGCGATATTGGCAGTGACTGAAATACAACCCCGGCCGCCTGAAGCATTATAAGCAACAGCGGTCATATCTTCACCGGATAGATATGAGAAGTCTTTCTCAATCAACAGGCGTTCCTGACTGATATGAGCCAGGTCGCCTGTAGCATCCTTTACACCTTGAATTCTTGGCAGTTCAGCCAAGCGAGCCAATGTTGCAGGCTCAATATCCACAATAGCCCTTGGCGGAATATTATAAATCACAATAGGTAAAGCAACACTGTCATGAACCTGTTTGAAATGTTGATATAGCCCCTCCTGAGATGGGCGGTTGTAATAGCCTGCCACACAGAGCAAAGCATCCGCACCAGCTTCTTGAGCATGACGAGCATAGGTAACCGCCTCAACAGGGTTATTTGAACCTGCACCTGCAATGACGGGGATTTTCCCGGCAGTCTCTGCCACAACAATTTCAATCACACGTTTGTGTTCAGCTTCCGTTAGTGTAGGGGACTCGCCGGTTGTTCCCACCGGGACAAAACCATGGGTTCCTTTGTCTAAGTGCCAGCGTACGAGCTTTTGTAGGGCGGCTTCGTCCAATTCGCCATTTTGAAAAGGTGTAATTAAGGCAACATAAGATCCACTAAACATCGTCAACTCCAAGTGCATTATTGTCTACTGCAAAACATTTATAAAAATTAGGACAAAAAAAAGCCCGGTGCGCTTTAGCGACCGGGCTTTCATGATTAACTGTTATTTACTTTGTCATCATGCACGCACCACCAAGCCGCAGGTAAACCCCGGTTTATAGTTGCGTTTAGATTTAGATGACAGGTTGAACATAATAGGTACTTAATTCTCAATATTTAAACTTGACCAGAAGGTCAACATTATTTGCCCAGATAAAATAGAAGTTATTAATTTAGGCTTCAATGCAAGCAACTGTAGCGATATTTTTTTCAATCAGCAAGATAATTTTTAACTGACCGATTTCATGACAGGTATCTTTTGAAGATAACAGCAGCATTAACGCCTCCAAAGCCAAAACCATTGCATAAAACATGATCGACTTGTTTTTTTCTAGCGTTAAGTGGAATAAGGTCTAGATCAGCCATGCTGTTATCGATGTGGTCTAAATTTAACGTGGCAGGCAAAATTCCAGATCGTAACGCTTGTACGCTGAATATGGATTCCACACCGCCAGCGGCCCCGAGTAAGTGCCCTGTGGCTGATTTTGTGGCAGAAATAGGGAGGTGATGAAGATCATCACCAAAGACATGCCTCAGTGCATTAATCTCTCCTCTGTCACCCACAGGTGTTGATGTCGCGTGGGCATTCACATATCCAATATCTGAAGCTTGAATTTGAGACATTTTTAAAGCTGATTTAATCGCTCTTGCTGCACCCTCACCGCTTTCTGGCCCAGACGTTAAATGATAGGCGTCTGCACTCGTACCATATCCAACAATTTCTGCCAGAGGTGTTGCTCCACGGTTTAGTGCATGTTCTAGGCTTTCGATGACCAATAGCCCAGCACCTTCTCCCATCACAAAACCATCACGATTCTGATCAAAAGGTCTGGATGCAGCAGTAGGTTCAGCATTATTGGTGGATAATGCTTTTAATGCCCCAAATCCTGCCAGTGATAATGGATCGATACATGCTTCTGCACCGCCTGCTAGAACTACATCAGCCTCACCACTTCGTATCATACGCATTCCATCTCCAATGGCCTGGATTCCCGCAGCACATGCGGTTACAGGTGTGCCTATTGGGCCTTTAAAACCGTATTTTATAGAGACGTTACCGGCAGCTAGGTTTGCTAAAAACGCAGGTACAGTAAAAGGAGATAACTTACGAGAACCAGATTTATCTAACACTTCTTTGGCATGGGTTATGGTTGGAAAACCTCCAATACCAGTAGCGATGACTGTTGCTGTGGATGTTTGTTCTTCTTCAGTTTTAGGTGCCCAGTTCGCTTGAGTTAGAGCTTCATCCGCAGCTGCTAAGGCAAATAGAGTGAATAAATCAACTCGACGACGCTCTTTAATGGATAAAAAATTTGATTCCACAAGGGCGTTATCTTGCTCATTATCTCTAGGAACTTGACCGGCTATCTTTGTTGCTAAAGTTTCAGGTAATGGGCCTTTTATTAGACTGATACCTGATTCACCCTTGATTAAGCGTTGCCACACTGATGTTACACCGCAACCCAGTGGTGAAACTAACCCCATACCTGTGATAACGATTCGGTTTGTATGCGACATGTTTTTTCCTTTAGCTGTTCTAGAGTACGGTAATTGTGCAATGTCTTTTCGATTTCAGAAGATGATGATGCTAAAGTAAACCTAAATATGATCAAGATAATATAAAGATGATCAGCCTATAGTTCAGGAGATAACATTGCCTTACTCAGTTGACCACAAAAAGCAAAGCCGTGAGCGCATTCTATTAGTCGCCGTTGATTTATTTTGTCGCAAAGGTTTTGACCAAGTATCAATTACGCAAATAATGCAACATGCAGAAATGACCCATGGTGCTTTTTATGCGCATTTTGACTCTAAAGTTAGTTTGTATGCTGAGGCCATTCAAACTGCGGCACAAAATTCAATGCTGGTACGAGAGGGGAGTGATTTAGATAAAGAAAAGCTGATCAAACTGATTACAGAGTATCTGAGTCTAGGGCATGTCAGACAAGAAAGTTCACCTTGTCCGTTGGCATTTCTATCAACGGATGTCGCTCATAGAAATGGACTCGTACGAACTAGCTACGAAAAAGTATTTAATGGCATGGTGAGAAGACTGTCACAAGCATTAGAAGCGGCTGGTAAAAATACGCAAACAGCTTATTCACAAGCCCAGTACCTTGTGGTCACTCTCGTGGGAACGGTATCAATTGCCAGGAGTTTAACGGATATATCAAATCAGAAAGCGTTATTGGATAACGCGCGCATAGGTCTGATAACAATGCTCGAAATTTGACCTTTATCTAATCATTGTAACTCACTGTTTACATTGGATAAAATAAAGCACAGATCGTTGGAAAAAGATGTCGTTCTGTACCTATTATTCAATCAGTATATCTTTTAATTTCTCATTAATTTTATCGGTGTTATTAGATTAAGGGGAATTATGAAAAGCTTCTTTTTGAATAAAACTAGCCTAGGGCTTTTTTTAAGTGCTGTTTTGGCAACAAATGCAATAGTAAGTCATGGGGATGCGCCTAAGTCATTACAGCAGCTAAACACAGATTGGCAATTAGTGATGAATAATCAGAATACGGCTTTTTTAAGTCGCTACTACGATGAACACTCACTATTGGGGCAATATCCTTATGATGCCAGTAAAAATTTAGTAGGTCTCTCGGCAATTGAGGATATGTTCAGTAATGGACCTTTCAAATTAACGGATCTAAAAGCTAATATTGATACTCTGGCATTGGATGCGAAATCAAATACAGCAATAGTGTTAAAACGTTGGTCAATCAATTTTGATAAAGGTGACTTTGGTGGCTTAGCATTAGAGGTTTTGGAACAAACCCACGATGGTTGGAAGCGTCGCATTGATCTTGGTGCTGGAGGTTTGAGCTCGATTACTCAGTTTGCTCAACAAGATACTGAAGCTGACAATAACGCTTTTGGTGGCATAGCTCATAAGCTTGGCAAGTACGCAATGAAAGCCCAGCGCCATAATTTGAGTAAAGATGCCGGAGTATTGGATTTCTCAAGGTTTAGTAAGGTCAATAACCTACTGGAAGTTAAACAGGGCAATCGAGGATTGCTAATCAGTCTGTTAACTCAGAAAGAACAGAAATACCTAACTTTTAATGCGTTAGAACAATCCAGTCGTGGCTGGGTGGTACAAGTGCAGCTCGTCGAGAAATTATGATTGATTGCCTCAATTCTGAATAGTGTGGATTCGATACTAATCGAATTTTGCCCTATCGGTAATCCATTTCGGAAAAAACCGCCTGAACTGATTCAGGCGGTAAAAGGGCAGACAGGTATTCTTTGCGACTGAAATCCTTGGCCCATTTCACGATTGAGCAGCGTGAATTATCAGGTACCGGACAGCAGCACCTGATGGTCTCTTACAGTGAACGAGAAACTGACAGTATCACAGTGCTATCATTACGGAATGCACCACTATCCGTTTCATCTGCGCTATCGATGTTATTGGCAAGTAGTGCTGCAGATAGATCCAAGCCCATAGCTGAACCGGATACCGTCACAGACATATCTTGGTAATCTTCGATATCTGCCTTGCCCCAGTAATCGCCAAAAGAGTGACCGGCATGTAGATCAATACTGATGTCGTCATTTATTGCGATACTGTAATCCAGTGCAACATATTGAGCAGATTCGCCTAAATTTGCATAGTCATTGGCAAAAGCAAAAGTGGCCGCTAAGTCTCCAAAATACAAACCACCAATCAGTTCAGCATAATCTGAATCGGCTGCATCGTAGCCTGGATAGGTGTAATAGTTAAAAGAAACGTCATAGCTCAGGTTATCGTTAATGTCGGAGCCATAACCAATGTAGTAATCAACTTCCAGATTGGCATCATCACCAAAATCGACATTACTACCCCAAGCACCAATATAAATACCGTTATCAAATCCAGCGTCTAGGCTACCTTGAATTGCAGCATCACCAGCAGTTTGAGAAATACCACGGGAGCGGTAATCGCTGGTGAAGCCAAAAGTACCAGACACTTCTGCTGCCTGTACGCTACCAACAACTAGAGCTAGAGTAAGACCGGAAAGGGCTTGTTTCAGATTCATGCTTCATCCTCATTTTTATTATCAATCGAGGACTTTATTCTCTGTTTCGGTAGGGCTGGCGGGATATATCCCCCAGGGGGTATACGCAGACTGGATTTTGAAAAGAGGTTAAAAAAAAGAATATAACAGATAAACTCAAGTAATTAGCGATCATAAAAAGAGGATCTATCTGTTATTTTTGAATTTATGGTGCTTTAACCTTGAAATTAAAATCAATATTCTTTTGAATTTCGACGAACCTGTCCAGGTGTCATTAAAAAGTGTTGCTTGAATGCCTTGCTAAAAGCGGCCTCGGAGGAGTAACCAGCAGACTCTGCTATTTCAAACATTGTGGCTTCTTCTGTCTCTAATAAGCATTTGGCTTTTTGCATGCGCCAATTTAGAAGATAGCTTTTTGGAGGCATGCCGACCATCGCTGAAAATTTCTCGGTAAATGCTGTACGTGATAGTGCAACTTCATGACCTAGGCGCTCAACGCTCCAATAAGCTTCTTTATCACCATGAATTAGATTTAAAGCTGTACCTATTTGTGGGTCTGCTAATGCGGTGATATATCCCATATCCCCATGACTGCTTTGCATGTAAAAGCGCATTAATTGAATAAAGAGAATTTCTGTCAATCGATCCACCATAACAGATGAACCGGGACTCAGAGTTTGAGATTCATTGGCCAAAACCATCATCATCGATCTAAGCCAAGCTAAATCTGGTGTTTCAGCCGCTTGAATATGAATAAAGCAAGGAAGATCTTTCAGGAATGGATGCTTGATTGAAAAATCATAATCAAAAGCGCCACACAATAGCGTATGGGTTGTTTGGCTTTTGTCTTGAGGGCTAAAAGGATTTTGACCTGCTTGAATTTTTTGGACTACATCTGCAGCAGGTAATCGACTGCTTTTCGCATGAGAACCAATCCAGTGAGAACAACCGGTAGGGAAGGCAACAATATCACCTTGTTCGAGATGTAATAAATGATCTGTTTGATCGTGTTGCATCCAACAACGTCCTTGGACAATTACATGAAATAAGCCCTGTTGCGTATGTTCTATATCCATCCCCCAGGGCGAAACAAAATCTGAACAGAAATAACTGTGCCCCTTTAAACGGATGGTTTTTAATACATCTGCCAGTGCGTCAGTCTCAATACCTTTGTCCATACTGATATCCATAGAGTGATCTGAATGCTGCTATTTTTAAAGAATTGGTCAAAATGACAATTTATTCCAACATTTAATCATATTTTGTTCAAACATAATCAGGATAATGGAGCTATAAGCATCTAAGCAAAAGTTTCACTTTTGAAGCAACCTTACCGCTAATCATTGATAGGGGAGGGTTGATGGCTTTTGTTTAGGTAGGAAACATTGTTGGAGATATATAAATGACGCTTAATGATTTAACCCCTGATACCGTCGAAACTTTTTCACTTTATCATTACGACAGCTGCCCCTTTTGTGTCATGACTCGCCGAGCTATGGATCAAACCAGCTTGAATGTTGAACTTAGAAATACCCAAAAGCAGCCTGAGCATCGGGCGGAGCTCGTAAAGCAAGGTGGAAGATCCCAAGTACCTTGTCTAAGGATCGATCTAAAAGATGGCAGAAGCGGCTGGCTTTATGAATCTTCAGATATTATTCAATTCTTGCGCAACTATGATGAGAAATACGAAACAGCTTAAATAGGAATTCAATGTTGATTAGTGAGGATCTATCTTAGATGGGCATAGCTTTTGTATAGATGTCCTAGATAGAAAGGCCTTGATATTACTGTAGCTAATATCAAAGCCTTTTTGTTTTCCGGGATTTGAGCTGATTTCCCATGAGAAATTTAGCAATCCATCATCAACTCAATAACGCCATGGGGAACCGGTGTTGCACGAGAGGAAAAAGCCTGACGAACAATGTTCGGGTAGTAGTTACTTGTGTTGTAGGAATAACACAATAGATTGCCCTTTCGTACTGTAAGGGGGTTAGCTACCGACATTAATTTCTGAATAATGTACTTTTCCATGACAAGTTCCTCTCTTCTTAACAGGCCACCGTTCGAAGTTACTGCTTTTCACTTTACATACCCGATATTGATAGGAGGTAACGTTGTGCAAAAGTAACTGGTGTATAGAAAAGGTAGCAGACAAAATAAGACAGAGTTATTACAAGCCATTACATAGGCCATGCTAAGTCTTGATTTTACTTACATGTTATCATGTAATTTTTTCTAACTTATTGTATTTAAATGTTTTTATTTTTTCGAGACTGGAGGAGATTAAATTGTTATTGATTAATTTTTCTTCGCTTTACTGCTTGGTGCGACATTTTTTGTCTCCATCCAGGCAAAGTGATTCCCCATTTTAGAGTAATCCTGAATAGGTGGGCTACCTTCGTTGTCTTTAAGCTCTTGCACTAGAATTTGAATATTGTGGTCAAAAATTGGCTGATACTCTGGGTATTTCTGGAAAAGCTCCATTAATACTTCTTTTTGGATTTCCAAAATCCTCAAGGTAGTCACAGCTCGAACAGAATAGTCTCGTGACCCATCACGGTATAGTATTTCCGTATTGATCAAATCATCTATGCCTAAGCGCTGTTGTTCTAAAGAGATACCCTTTTCATTTTCCTTTAAAATCGTTGCAACTCCAGACTGGATAATAAACAGTGAATCCTCCATGGTTGATTTTTTAAGTACAAACTCCCCAACGTCATAGTGCCGTTCAATCAATTTGCTACTCAGATCTTGTTTAAATATTTCTGGCATACCTGAAAAGATCGCTGCTTGACTAATAAAATCACTATTTTCACGGTGTAAAAATGGTGTCGGCTTAGCTTTGTTCATCTCTATACGTTGCATTGGCGGTACATAGTTGATACCTGCTTTCTTAAAGTTCTGGATCATCTGTCCCCAAATTTGATCAACAACCTGAAAGGTAAGCGAGTAATCTGTGTAAGAGAAGATCAGACGATACTGAGCGACACCTTCTTTAATACCTGCAAAGGTACAATGAGGTCTAGGTGTACTTAAAACATTGGGGTGCTTGAATGCCGCTGCAATTAACAGAGGTTTTACCTTTTCAATCGGGTGTACTGGGTGCACTCCAACCATTAAGCTTTGACGGGTTGCTCCCTGATTATTACTGTAATTAATTATGGCTGTATCAGCCGCAGGGGTATTGGGGATACTTATTTCGTGCTTAACTCTGGTCAATAATCGTGTGGCACGCCAATTAACATCGATAACTTGTCCTTCGTGTTCACCAATTTTAACCCAATCTCCAACCCTAAATGGCTGCTCTAGGTTTAATGCTATCCCCGAGAATATATTAGATAGATTCATCTGTATCGCTAAGCCAATAATCATGGCTAATAGACCTGATGTTGCTAGCAAGCCGGTTAGCTTTTGATCATAAACAAAAGCCACAATTGCAAAGAGAGCCAGTGTATAAATAATAAAGGCTAATAAGCTTTGGATAACACCGGGTACAGGGCGACCTGTTTTAGCCTGAAGTGTTTTCCAAATAAAAGCATCAGCGGCGTGCACCAATAACATGGCTGGAATAATCCACCAGCTGAGATCGTAAGCATGTAATATCCATTTTTGAAAATGCACATCAATATCAGAGAAAAGATTGTAGCTTAACCATGTTTCACTGGTACTGAGTAATAACACCCAAGATAAGGTGATGATTAACCAACGTAAACGTAAGAGAATCAGATTAGATTTGAAACGTCTCAGAAATAGAAATCGGGATAGATAAATGCTAGATAAAATAGTGAAACATAGTGCTGCGATTAGACCTGTTTTTCCTTGATCAATGAGATCACTTAAACGAAATCCGGTTTGTTTTAGATCTATCAGGTAGTGATATTGGGAGTAAGGCACGGTCGCATCGGTAAGGTTTATATATTGTGGTAAACCTAGGCTATCGATATTAATACTACGCTCAAAAATGCTGGCGTTTTGCACTTGCCAACCTGAAATTTCATCCGCTAATTTCTGCTTTTTTACATAATCGATTAGTTCCATATCACCTGTTAGTCCAAGTCCCATAATGTCGCTAATGTAAAGCAGGCTGTTGCGGTCAACTTCTGTGTTGCGCAATGCAAAACCGATACTGACTTGGACCCTGCGTTCTATATCATCCATAAAGTTGTTACGGAATACACCTTTAACTCTAAATGCTTGATAGCTAATATTGTTTGATTCTGTTTTTATCTCGGGTTCTGCCAAGGTTAAAGGGTCAACACTATTAGTGAACTCGATCTGATTAGGATTAAAGTCACCTCTATAGCGAAACCATAATGTGAAATCCAACTCGCTGGTATTTTTTTGTTGGTTTATTTTACCAATGTGATGGATTTTAACTCCTGTGAAAATGACCGATTTTTTATACATAAAACGATCGGTCATTTTGATTATGTGTCCACTATCTATCTGCTCATCAAGTTGATACACCTCTTCAATATTAGGCACATCGGTATACTGTATTAGACCCGAAACAGCACTCTTACCATGTAAAACAGCGATAAAAATCGGCTTGATAGCATCCCCATCTTCATTAAAATAATTGAGTCCAGTAGCTCCCTTAATTGCATTTTTCGGGCTATTAATGCTTGCTAATGCTTCTCGTATCGCAACACGTTGTCTTGTTAGGGTCGCTTGTAGAACTGATTGATCTTCGGGAGTGCTCGTAGAGGCAGAGAGAGTATTTGATTTTTTTCCAGATCGGCTGATATCAATAATTGATTCCACTACCTTGGCAGTATCGTAACCATAAGCAGATGCCCAATCTGCATGTTCTCCATAGGTTTTAAAGTAGTTGTGCTTCAAGCTTTGAGCCTCCGCATTGGCGGCATCAAATACAATAGGAGCAGAGACAAAGATGCCGTTGCTATAGTGGCCTGGACTATGTTGTTCAAGAGGGAATTGATTAAAGCCTGTGATAAAGCTTGTTGAGTAAAATGAATCTGGGCCCATAATCGGATTTTTTATCCCCTCATCTCTGAGTTTTTTAACCAAAGCGATACCTTCATCTGCATGTGTTGCCATAAAAATTAAACCTGACTGAGCTTTATTTTTGGCAATTTTATCTAGGATTGCCTTATAGCGATCTTCTGGCTCTGCTTGCATATCAAGCTCAAAACTTTCTACCTGTTTAGCCCCATACTCATAGGCACTTTCTTGAAATACTTGGGCAAGAAAGGAACCGTATTTATCCGGCTCATATATCACGGTGAGTTGGTTATAGTTCAGCGTTTTAATAGCGTAGTACGCTAAAAAACTGCCTTGACTAGAATCATTGAAGATCGTGCGGAAATACCAAGGGTTATCTTTAGTGACACTTGGATTTGTTGCACTGTAGCTAATCGCTGGAATACCGTGCTTAGCATAAATTTTTCCAGCGACTGATGACGTTGAGCTGTAGTTGTGACCAATAACAAGAGCTGCTCGGTTATCTTTTGCAATTTGCTTAGCAACAGAAATGGCTTGAGCTTTGTTATTGTTATCAAAGTAATGATCTAGTGTAATCTTTGTCCCCCTAGGTGTTTGCCAATTAATTTCTTCCATATAAAGCCGAAAGCCCTTTATCCCCACAGGCTCTACTTCCTTAGGGCTAATGACAGCAATGTGAATATCTCCATCATCAGCTGAAATCCCCTTTGATATGAGGGTTATGAGTAGGGCAAATATAACGATAAATATTCTATTTATATGTGTCATGCCATCGCTTAAATAAACAAAAGCCTACTATGCAAGATAGATTAAAAATGAGGTTGTGGAGGATAAAATCTTAAAACTCAAACGCGAACAGCTATGACGTACACTATAATTTTTGGTGTCGTTAGTTGTCGTCATCGAGTGCAGAGGTTGTGATCATGATATATAGGATTTTTCTGGTGTATATGCTGACCATCTTTAGTAGTAATCACCACGTTGTTTTTGCTCAGGAGAAAATTGTTCGACTGACTACGGGTGAATATGCACCCTATATTTCGGAAACACTTCCCCATGGCGGTGTGGCAGCAAGGATCGTAACAGAAGCCTTTGAGGCAGTAGGCTATCAAGTAGAAATTAGTTATTTTCCCTGGAAGCGTGCTTACTTAGAAGCTCAAGAGGGCAAAAATTATGAAGGCACTCTTGTTTGGTTCAAAACGGATGAACGTCTGCAGCATTTTCACTTCAGTGATGCGGTAATTAAAGAAGAGCAAGTATTTTTCCACTTAAAATCTAATGCTTTCAACTGGAATACATTAGCAGATTTAAAACCCTATACCATCGGAGTTATTAATGGTTTTACCTATGGTGCTGAAATGGATCGGGCCATAAAAGATGAGAAAATGTCCGTGGCTAAGGCCGTTTCAGGAGAGTTAAATTACAAAAAATTAAAAGCGGGTCGAATAGACCTATTCCCTCAGATAAAAGAGATTGGCTATTACACCCTCAAAAAACACTTCAAAGGTGACGTTACTCTTTTTACCCATCATTCAAAAGCATTACAAGAGCAGTACAGCTATGTTCTCTTTTCCAAGAAAAATGGTAAAGGCCCCCACCTGACAGAACAGTTTAATAAGGGGATGAAGCAGTTACGTGAGAAAGGAAAAATCCAAAAATATCTTGATGAACTCCTGCAGTAAAGTTCTATTTTTATAGGCCTTACGATGGTGAAGAGCACTTTACCATTGACATATTTTTGACAGCACTAGTGTTTTATTTGTCCCTTGATATCAAGATAGGCATCTAGGTAAATTTTGTGCCGTAAGGTTGAAAACAAAATCAATAATTATTCTCATTATAAAATCACCTACACAATGCTAAAATTTACAGATGAGAATAGAAGATGCTTCGTTATGCCTTTAATGGATAAAATATGACTTTGAAAATAGGTTCGAATAGAAAGTTGCACACAACAAAAGGTTTGACGTTGGCGGTTTCTCTCTTCGCTGTACTGGCCACTGCATGCAGTAATCAACCCGTGCAACCAGAAAAACAGCCATCAGAAAACATGGCTAATTATTTACAAAATGACTTTCAGCAATACATTCAAGATAATCAAAAATGGTTGCGTAAGAATCGTATGTATCTGAGTCAAAACCCTGAGCAGGAAGTTCAGCTTAACAGTCCTTTTGAACTTAAACCTGATCAGCCCAATGGAAAAGCCGCTTTGTTGGTACACGGTTTAAGTGACTCTCCCTTTTCTTTCACAGATGTAGCGCAAGAGTTGGTGGATCAAGGGTTTCTGGTACGGGTGATTCTATTACCCGGTCATGGCAGTAAACCTGCTGACTTAATGCTGCCCGAACTTAAAGATTGGACCGCGATTGTTCGTCATCATACTGCGTTGTTATCAAAGGACTATGATGATATCTGGTTAGGTGGATATTCCACAGGTGCTAATCTTGTCACCATTGAAGCAGTTGATAACCCAGAGATAGATGGCCTATTACTGTTTTCTCCTGCCTTTGAGCCTCAAAGTGGAGTTGTGCGTTTTGCTCCATATGCTCGATATTTGGTGGATTGGGCGGACGAAGATCAAGAAGACAATATCGTAAAATTTGAATCCCTTGCCATGAATGGTGCGGCGGTTTATTACGAAACATCAACTTTAGTCCGTGATAAGTTGTCAGGTACATCTCTCAATATCCCAGTGTTTATGGTAATGAGTGAGGGTGATACGGTAATCAACACTCAATCAGCAATAGATCTTTATCAAGAACGTTTTATTCATTCTGAAAATAAGCTGGTTTGGTTTGGAGAAAGTAAGCCGCAAGTCTCCGGCCTAACGGCCTATTCCATGGCACTGCCAGAATATCGTATCAGTACAGGCTCTCATATGAGTGCATTATATAAACCGAATAATGCCCATTATGGTATTGAAGGTCGTCATCGCATGTGTGGCAATGGCCAAGAGGAAGCGCAAGAGAAGATTTGCCGTAATGGAGCAGATGTTTGGTACTCAGGTTGGGGCTATCGTGAAGAGAACAAGGTACATGCTCGGCTAAGCTGGAATCCATATTTCGAAGAAACGATGGAGATAATGCAGCAGATGTTCAAATAGTTTCAATGAGATAATTTGCTTCTAATCCTTAGGCAAAACCTTAGGATTAGAAGTTTGATGAGTTTTAGAAATGGCTACGACTGCTGATATAGGTATACCGGTGTTTGGTACAGATCTTTAATCCGTATAACACGGGTTTCTTTAAACGTGGTTTCATCACAACCAGGTAAAGAAAAATAGATACTGATCACGGTACTGGCTGCTTGTTCACGCTGTTGCAAGTAACGCTTTAATTTTTTCATTCCTCTTGGGTGAAGGTAACAGGTCAAAATACTATCCTGAGGAATATCAGCTTTAAGAAAGTCCTGTCTATAAAGTTTTAAATTATTCAATCGTAATATTTTTTTGATTAGCAAACACGCTAACCATGGTAATAATGAAAGCTCATAACCAATCACTTGAGTTTGTGGGAACCTGCGAGCCATCGGGATTATTAAGTTGCCCCAGCCAGAACCTACATCAATAATGGCTTGCCCAGATGCTGGGTTTTGCTTTGAGAGTAAATCGAGCACTTCCTTTCGTACTTTAGCCGAGCTAGGCATCGGCGACATGCCTGTTTTTAGGGTAGAGTAGACAATACTAAATAGAGCAAATACACAAGTGCAGATCAGTGATGCTTCAAACCAGGACATAAATTCTTTTTCTAAGAGTAAGTAAGAAGTTGAATTGTATCAACTAATGGATCATATGTCTGGAAATTTATATATTAATCAATATGTTATATTAAGACTGATATTCATTGTAAACTGTAAAAATGAGTAAGAAGTGGTAATTTATTGTGAGCATCTCTAGCTTGGAAATCTCAGAGAAAATCGAAATTGTTAAACTGGAATTGTCAGACGATGTTGCTTTTTATGTACTTATTGAAGAGAACCGAGACTTTCTTGGTGAATATTTATCCTGGGTAGATAGTGTTTACGATCAATCGTCTACGAAAGAATATTTGCAAAAGAAATTACAGAGCGGATTATCTGGAGCCCAGTGGTTTAAAATTTTGTATCAAGGACAAGTCAGCGGGCTTTTTGGCATCAAATCCATAAAGGGCAATACCGCAGAGCTAGGCTACTGGATTTCAAGCTCAGTGCAGGGGCGGGGCGTAGTCTCCGGTATCATAGAAAGTATTATGCCCTATTTGAGAGATCATTACGGGGTACGTAGTGTCGAATTTCGGTGCCTGGAAGACAACCTACCCAGTATAGCGGTAGCCAAACGTTTTGGGGCCCAACACGTTAAAACTATCCCTATTTATTACAATGGAAACAAGGATATACGAAACCTAACAGTGTATGCTATCGGGCTCTAAACATTACCTTATTGATCAGAAAATTGGCAGATTATAAAATTAAAAGGAATTACTGTGTTAAAAAAGAGTTTAGCAATATTAATGTTTGCCCCTGTACTGGCCATTGCAGGGGAAAATGGCGGTGTATTAGAAAAAAACTATAATGTCGGTTTATCTTATGGTTGGGATCAAGATACTGATACGCTAGGTATCTCAGGGGGCATTAACCTTCCAGTTTATCGGTATGTTGGTAGTTCTTTTTATTTAAGAGGCAGTAGAACAGAAGTTGATGGTGCAGATGTTAAGATCGACAACTACCAACTGGCCAGTAGTATCTACTTACGTGACTTTGATTTAGGAAAAATAGAGGCTGGACTGAGTTATCATCAAGCACATATGAACAATCTGATTGACGGTGATGATAGCTTTGAGGCTTATCTATATAGCTTATCGGGTCAATACTATCTAAATGATTTCACTTTTGGTGCATCTCGCTTGTTTGCTGACTCAAAAAACACCTCAACATCTCATTTGGCTTTTGCCGATATTGCTTGGTATTGGCAAAATAATACGAAATTACTTGTATCTGCAGGAGGGATGGACGCAAAAGATAGTTATAGTTTGCGTGTTTCCCATCAACCTGATTATTTTAAAAACTCAACTGCATTTTCTTTTGGTTACAACTGGGATCATGATGATGACAGTTATAGTATTTCAGTAAATTATTATTTTGATACTCTGGTTTCACTGAAAGATCGGGATCGTAAATACCGCTAATTATGGCTATCTTTGAGCCTATTATTTTTAAATAGGCTTTATGTTCAAAGGATGAAAAGATGATTCGTATAGCGACAGAAAGGGATTTAGCCGAGATATGTATATTGTCGAATGAGATTAATAAAGAGCACTTTAAAAATCTTCCTGATGATTTCTTAGAACCTGACGATAGCCAACGGGATGATCCTTATTGGCGGAAGTTCATTGAAGGGGAAGCTTCTGTTGTTTTTGTGGCAGAAGATCAAGATAGACATATAGTAGGTGCCGTTTCCGCTTCTGTTTCATCTGATGTTCCTGTTCCTTTTATTATCTCTCGACCAAGATGTTCTGTGGCTACGATCGTCGTGAATCAAGCGTGGAAAAGTAAAGGTATTGGAAAACAACTCATGTCTGCAGTTGAGGGATTTGCTAAGGAACATGGAGCAATAGATGTCCGTTTAGATGTGATGGCGTTTAATAAAGAGGCATTGGCTTTTTATCACTCCTTAGGTTTTGGTGAGTTTTCATTACGCTTGTCCAAATCCATAGGGTGAGGTAGACCAAGAAGGGTAACTATGAACACGGTTTTACTGCAAAAAATTATCCAGTTAACACTTTTTCTCTTGTTAATGTCCGTGATTAAGTATGTTTATGATGTTTATCAGTTTGATCTAGCTTGGGGGCTACAAGAGTGTTTGCCCTATATGCTCAGCACCCTAGGCGGGGTTTTGACCGGCTTGATATTGGCTTTACCCTCTATTGTAATGGGAATCGATAGCTGGAAAGGTAATCTTGCCTTGATTGTGTTTTATGCCGGGGTTCTGATGTATTTGGTCTCACAGTTTTCTTTAAATCAGTACGGTTACTTTAATAGCGAATGGTCTGGTGCTTTTGCTTTGAGCTATGTTGTTTTTGCCATCCCCAGTGTGTTTAAACCTTATCGTTGGCCTTGGCAGGCTAAGAGCTCAAGCCATTAGCACCGTTAAAGAGCAGATATAATATATCAGTTGGAAGGAGAGGCTGGAAGGAGGCGATTTAGGAAGAGAGTTCAGTAACCTGAACACCTTCCTGCTGACTCAATCGACTAAGATAAAGAAGGATATAGACACTACCCCAAATTAATCCCGGCGCCATAGATTGCCACATATCCGGTGTTTCAATCAGAGTATGAATGATCAGTGGAATGCTTAGCATAAGTCCAAAGCTAGCAATAAAGCCTGCGATCATCCCTTTCCTTTTATTACTGTCTTCACTGAACTTAAAATAAGTGCGTTTAGCCGCTTCTGTCACAATCCAAGTCGAGAAAAAAGCATAACTGCCTTGAGCGATACCCGTTCGTAAAGCAATAGCAAAGCCATATTCACTGTTACTGTAGGCGGCCCATGAGCCATAAATGATCCCTGCGAGCAGAGGGATCATTAGGCTAGATAATCGCTGAACAATCATGGCTTATTTTCCAAACTCTTAATTGTTAAGCACTTTGGGCCAATTCTGATCTGCTTGATTGATATAGGCTACAGGTTTTTTCAACCATTTCTGCTGGATATCACGATTGTAGTTTAAATACAGCTTCTCATTCATAACCGTAAATTGAGAGGGATCTATACCTGCTAAATCACCTTGAGCTACCGCATAAGCACAGTAACCACCATATTGCGGCGCATATTTCTCAGGGTTATTTTTAAACAGAGCCAAATGTTCCTCACTGCTAAAGTGCCAGGTAGCTTCTTGCCATGTGTGCTGAAATTTTTTACTGCCTTTTACCGGTTTGTTTTCGGTAAAATAAGCAACAGTGTCATAGCCTTTAATAGCGGTGTTGTTAAACCAACCTGTATTGATTGCATCCGAGGCCAAGATCGTATTAGAAAAAATCAGACAAGTGAAAATCAGCAATGTACGTTTGAGCAGATTCATAGGGATTACCTCAATATAAAAATATTTTAATTAGTTAATTAACGAGAGTTGCACGGACTCGGATGGCCTAAACTTCTGTCGACCATTTAAAACACACTGGAGCTTTTCTTCTGAATAATAATCAAGAGATCCCTGTAAGTTACTCAGCGTAATTTGGCTAATACTCTTGGTGTGGTTTTTATCCCGAGCCATAAAAACGCTACGACTTTCTTGCCCCGTTTCTTGTTGTAAATGGAAGCCCTGCAGGACTGTTTCTGATAAAGGCTTCTTGCTACAGGGCTTATTGCTACAGGTCTGTTTGCTATTCAGCTTTCCATTTACCTTCGATTGACTGTTTAAATCGCTATATTTTGAATCGGAACGAACTTGATTTTGATGCAACCAAGCATCAAACAGCTTGTGTCGATGGGGGAGAATTGTTTCCGCGTCAATAGAGGAAGAGCTAAACATCCGACCAGTTTCCAGATGAAGTGCTTCGAAATTGTAATGGGTGCCATCCCAGCTAAACAGACGGGATTCTTTAACCGAAAAAACAAGCAGATCAAAAGGATTAAATGAAAGGGTATCCAGCTGCTCCAAATGTTCAAAAATTACGTTGGCCTGACCATGTTTTAGTGCAGTCGGAATAATGCTTCCACGGGTTAGAGCGTTAGGTACATGTGCATCCTGATAACGATTGAGTAAACACATAACAACACCATGATTATTTAATCCTATCCAGGTGCCGAAAGCTTGACCATCCACAGGGTAGGCCAACTCTACCGCTTGTTTTGTAAGTGTTTGGTTATCTGTCTTTGTTTGGGTAGGTTCTATAGAGTCAAAAGTACGTTTAAGACCTGCCTCAAATCTTAATCTTGATTCATCTCGATTCATGGTGATCAGTAAACCATCTACTGTGTGGAAGGCGGTTAGAGTACACATGGTATTATCCAGCCTGATCTAAAAGCGGATGACCTTCTCTCGCGAGCCGATGATCTTCTTGCTCTGGCTGATGGCTCTCTTGTTCTGCGGTTTGGCGCAAATAGGTTGCTGTGCCTGGAGCGAGTCCAATACTGTCATCCACGGTAAAACCTAATTGTTTAGCGACCAAGGAAGCATAGGATAAGTGGTGAACCGTGTGATTGATGAGATAGCATAGCTCTCGGTCTAAGTTTGACTCCATTGCCATAGTCTTGGTTTGGTTAACAGAAATCTCTGTTACAACCTGAATCTTTGATCCAGGCTGTACATCTTCCCGTCCAAGTACAGATAACCAGTCAATCAGCTCATCCGTGCGTTGTAGTGCCAATTGGCTATTGGATTCAATATCTGAATCCCGCTGGCGTACGTTGTAATCGATGAGGCCACTTTCAGCCCCACCTTTGACTGCAATAAAGTGATCCAGAATATGGCGGACATGACGACCCACACCGGACATTGAGTGAACAGAGGCTTGATCATATTGATCACCCGCACATAGAGTGATCAAGGATCTTACTTGTTCCAGAGTTTCGATAGTGGCTTCAATCAGTGCTTTCATGTGCGTTCCATTGTTGTAAAAATTGTTCGCTTCCCGTTTTGCCCAAATAACGTTTGATATATTTTTTAGGCGTTTCACGTAGATCGACTAGGATCAAACCATCCAGAGAATTATTAAAACCCTCATTAACCGTAAAGCAGACAAAACGGCCATTCAGCGCCAAATAATGTCGCAGAAGAATGGGGATAGACTTACCGGGATCACAACGACCTAATAACTTATTGATCACTGCAATATTGGATAAGGACGCCAGAGCTTCTGTTGTCCAAACCTTACCTTTAACCTTTAGAGGCACCACAGGACGTACTTTATTAAGATATTCCTGTTTGGCGCGGAAGCCTTCCATCATAGAGTCGGATAAAAAAGCACGAGCCAATTCCGAATGTTCCTGAGAAATACTTACGCAACCAAATAAGGTATGGTACTGGGGATTTTGGGCCACATAGTTTCCTATGCCTTGCCATAGCAGATCCAATGCACGGGGGTGACGCTGGTATTCTGGAGTGACGAAAGACCGCCCCATCTCTAGCGCAGAGCCTAGCTGTTGAATAAAGGATTCATCGTAATGATAAAGGGAACGACTATAGAGCGCCTTTATGCCTAGCGTTTTAATGATTTTATCGCTCTGCCCGATACGATAGCCACCCACAAGACGCTGCTCTTTATCATCCCACAGGAAAAGATGCAGATAGTGGGGATCAAACTGGTCACTGTCTGATGTTAGTCCAGTACCTTCACCAGCGGCTCTAAAGGTCACCTCTCTGGCATGGGCTATTTCCTGCATTACACTGCCGAGTCGATCATAAGGCGCGCAGTAAACCGAAAAGCCGTTTTTACTTAATAAGCGATATTCTTCAAGTCCCGCAAGGTCTTGTAACAGGTTTTCTTGACTATGTTGTTTGGTAATCGTTTGACTGTCCACTGCTGGTGCTTGTGGTACATCTGATTGATCCAGATTACGACCGATAAGTTGGCTGGACATTTTAAGGTAGTGGGTGGCAGCCTCATCCGTTTCTGCATGCTTTAATTCATCTGGAGTAATTATCGGGCCTGCATGGATCTGAATACGATGGCCGGATTTATTCGATAACTCTCTTGGCAGCATTAGAGTACGCAAACGTTTGTGAATTAAGCCCATGGCATAAAAAAGTTTGCTATTACGACCACCAATGTAAAAGGGCATACAACTGGCCTTATAGCGCTGGGCCAAACGACCTACGAGGGGATGCCACTCACTGTCTTCAATCTGCCAACTCTTAGTATTAATAGCTGAAACTGTGCCTGCTGGATAAATTAACAGTGCTCCGCCTTGGCTAAGGTGTTTGCAGATTAAACGAATCCCCTTGGCATTTTCTTTTGCTGCATTTTCCGATAGCACATCAACCCCAATAAAAAGATCACTAAGCTCAGGAATGCGAGTCAGCATCTTATTGGTCATCACTTTTAAATCGGGGCGATGCTTTAATAACAACTGAGTCATCGCGACGCCATCTAGGCCACCATAAGGGTGATTAGCAACAAAAATAACGGGACCTTCTTTAGGAATATCGGTTAAGTACTCTTCGTTTTCGACATCGATATCAACGTCTAAAACATTAAGAGTATGTTCCAGAAAAGGGGCGCCATTGATATTCTCCCCTTGATGCGTGGGGCGAGCATCATAGCCGCGAATTAATGGCCCCAATCCCAGTACTTTTTCCAGTACAGATGACAGATTGGATGATTTTAAAGGCACTCGAAATGGATTAAATTCTACTTGCACGGTAATACCACCTAAAGAGATTCAGTAAGACGGACACAACCTTCGCTTAGCTGTGTAGCATTAATCAGTTTCTGGATAAAACTGCTTCAAATTCCTTTCTTTCTGCCAATGCTTTAAAAGCATTTTAAGTCCCGGCGTCTTATAACCCCGTTTACGGTTTTGCTGGCCTAGTTTAAATAGGGTTCTGTACTGATAGAGCAGAGAGGAGACCGCCACATTCAGCTTAGTATTGCTGTCCCAGATATGCAGTGATTCCGAGCTTGCGGCATTAATCTCAACGATCTCTAGTCCTTCACCTGCCTTTAAACTCTCAATATCAGGAAACTTGATGTCCATCCGACCGTAATAGAACTCAGGCAGATCAGCCATGATGGTATTAATTCGATGTGACAATTCTGGTGTGATCAGATCTTCGGCATCTTTAAAAATAGCGCCGCGACAATGACTGGCAGAGAAGACCAAACGGTAGGGTTCTCCTTCAGGAATGATCTCTTGTAATTGCTCTTTATGGCGGTTCAGATAGAGG
>JAKZRG010000090.1:0-16901 GCA_047518265.1 Oceanospirillum sp. | reverse complement strand
GTATTGGTCAGGGTACGGCAAATGTGTTGACGGGTTTCTTTGGCGGCATGGGCGGTTGTGCCATGATTGGTCAGAGTATGATTAACATTAATTCCGGCGGTCGCGGTCGTTTATCGGGTATTACCGGTGCGGTTTGTCTGTTGCTGTTTATCCTGTTTGCGTCTTCTTTAATTGAACAAATTCCTGTTGCGGCCCTTGTTGGTGTGATGTTTATGGTTGTGATTGGTACCTTTGAATGGTCCAGTTTGCGTATCATGGGGAAAATCCCGAAAACAGACGCCTTTATTATTGTTTTGGTATCCGGCGTCACTGTCGCAACAGATCTGGCTATTGCGGTGATTGTGGGTGTTATTGTCTCTGCTTTGGTATTTGCTTGGCAGCATGCGAAGCATATTCAGGTGACTATTATTGAGGATAATGATGAGCACCGTGTTTATGAATTAACTGGCCCGCTGTTTTTTGCTTCTGTGAAAAATTTTGGCGAGCAGTTTGACCCTAAGAACGATCCTGATGATGTGGTTCTGGACTTCCGTCGTTCCCGTGTGAGTGATCACTCAGCGCTGGAAGCGATTGATGCTCTAGCTGAACGTTATATTGCCGCAGGTAAAACGTTACACCTGCGTCACCTTGGTCAGGAGTGTCAGGAGCTGCTGAGTCAAGCGGGTGATTTAGTTGAAGTGAATGTGATCGAAGATCCTAAGTATCACGTTGCCACTGACAAATTGGCGTAATGGCCCAGATTAAAGTGATTGATACTGATATGACAGATAATCCGGGTAGCTTATGCCCGGATGCTGAAGATTGTGTGGTAAGTGGGCAGACTGAACGTCTGCCTATTTTGTTTCAGGATGATCATTTGGTTATTGTGAATAAGCCTTCTGGTCTGCTAGTGCATCGCAGTCCTATTGATCGTCATGAAACACGCTTTGCGATGCAAATAGTTCGAGATCAAATAGGGCAGTATGTTTATCCTGTGCATCGACTGGATAAACCGACATCCGGTGCTTTGGTGTTCGCTTTAAGCTCAGAGATCGCCCGGTGTTTGACGGAGCAGTTTACTCATAAAACGATAGATAAAACCTATATAGCGGTTGTGCGGGGACATGCTCCAGAATCAGGTATAATCGATCACGCCTTAGTGGAAGAGCCTGATAAAAAGATGCCCGGCAGCAAGATTAAATCTGACCCTCAGGAGGCAGTGAGTAGCTATCGCTGTTTAGCTCAGGCTGAACTCCCTGTATGTATTGAACGTTACCCTCAAAGTCGGTTTTCTCTCGTAGAAGTTAAACCCAAGACCGGCCGTCGTCATCAAATTCGTCGCCATATGAAACATATTAATCACCCTATTATTGGTGATGCTAAGCATGGCAGAGGACGGTATAACCGCTATTTTCGGGAAAACTTGAACAGTAGCCGTTTACTATTGGCGGCCACAGAGATTATTTTTGATCATCCTATCTCTGGCGAACGGTTAAATATTAGAGCGCCTGTTGATCCAAGTATGCTTGAGTTGATGGAGCGTTTGAGCTGGCATGATTGGGTTGAGCATTTTGCTTAGCTCTTTCATTTGTTGGTTCTATTAAAGGCCATATATATCAGAATGAGTATGTTTAGGGCCGTATATTGAAGAATTCAGAAATTAAGAGTCTTTTTGATGAGTGATGATTACGTTTTTCGCTTTGGTGGTATTGAACGTCTTTATGGTTCTATCGCTGCTCAAGCATTTCGTCAATCCCATATTGCTGTTGTTGGCATTGGTGGCGTGGGTTCTTGGGGGGCTGAAGCTCTTGCTCGTAGTGGAATTGGCCAGATCACCTTAATTGATCTGGATGATATCTGTACTTCTAATATTAATCGTCAGATTCATGCGTTGGATGGTCAAGTAGGACGTTCAAAAGTTGAGGCGATGGCTGAGCGGGTGCAAGCCATTAACCCTGAGTGCAAGGTTAGTGTGGTCTCAGCCTTTGTCACAGAAAAGAATGTCTCTGAATTAATGCTGAAAGAATTTGATTACGTGCTGGATGCTATTGATTCTGTAAAACACAAATGCGCTATGATCGCCTTTTGTCGACGCAATAAAATTCCATTGATTACTATTGGTGGTGCAGGAGGGCAGAGTGATCCCTTGCAGATTACCCTGGCAGATTTAAGCAAAACAGAGCAGGACCCTCTATTAGCTAAAACTCGTAATCAACTGCGTCGAAATTATAACTTTCCAAGTAACCTTAAACGTCGCTTTGGTATTGAAGCGGTCTATTCTACAGAACAATTAGTATACCCCTCTGACGATGGTTCTGTTTGCCATCAGAAACCAGATAATGGCGAATCTATAAGATTAGACTGTCGGAGTGGTTTTGGGGCTGTTACAGTCGTTACAGGTACGTTTGCCTTTGTAGCTGTATCTCGAATCTTAAAAAAATTAGCCGCTAAAGCAGAGCGCAATGCCCTGATAGAACAATAATCTGTGCCTTTATGGGGCAATGGCCACTTTAATTGACCAATAGGCCCCATACCGGTTTCTTGATTTATTCTCTGAAACTGTGCTTTTCCTCTCCTGTATTTTAGATCCCCTCTTCAGACCAGAAATGTAGCCTTGATGAGTAAGGTGTATTCGACTAATTGGTTTATTCTGCTAGCCTGATAAATTGATAGGTGATTTTTTGCTGCGAAATAAAATAGAGGTCTAAGCGCCTAAGGAGAGGCTTTTCTATATAAAGTCGCCGTTCTCTCAGGCTTCTAGCCGGAGACTATCGGAATATTTTTGTTTCGGTATGTAGACTGCTGGATGTCTCGAACAGATGTTGAGTGATTCGTCAGAGGGGAGATAATCCATATGCGGCCAGATACAGCGGTTATCCTTGTAGTTGATGATTATAGTGATATGAGAGATATCATTAAGGCAACGCTTTCAGCCATGGGGGTGATTACAATTCTAGAGGCCGAAGACGGTCTAGGTGCATTAGAAATACTGAACAGCCGCCCTGTTAATTGCGTTATATCAGATTGGAAAATGCCTAACCTAGACGGCTTAGGTCTATTAAAAGTATTACGTAATGATCCAAAATATTTAGGCATATCTTTTATGATGATGACGGGGGATGTCAGCCGGGAAAATATTCAGGAAGCAATTTCTGTTGGAGTTAACGCTTTCTTAGCTAAACCTTTTACCAGTACATCTCTGTGTGAAAAAGTTACTCTTTTAACAGAGAAGGCTTATATACCTTCTCAAAAAGCGATTCTAAAGCAGGAGGGTATCGGTAGCTCAAGCGACAAAACACTTGTTTTAATTGTTGATGATTCTTCTACTTGTATTGATGATCTTTCGGGTAAATTAAAGGATGAATATGAGATTAAAGAAGCAAAAAATGGGGAGATTGCTCTACAGCTTATTAAGATGAGGCCAGAGCCTGCAATTGTTTTAATAGGTGTTGAAATACCCGATATCAATAGTCTAGAAATTTGTCGTCGTTTGAAAGCCGATCCTATGACCGAGCATATCCCTGTGATGTTTATGGCAGAACAAGTTTATGAAGATGATATTTCCGAGGCACTAGAAATTGGAGCTGTTGATTATGTTTCCAAACAAGCTGGAGCGATGGTGTTGAAAGCTAAAATTAGAATGCATCTTCGATTAAAACAGCGTTGTGACGAATTAACGCAACAGGTTAACAACCTGATGCGTCAGGTGATGGATTTATCCTCTAAATAGATCCTGACTTTTACATCGTGCTATAGCTCAATTATAGAGCTATAGCATAATACTGGTGATGAGAGTGTTAATGAGAGGATGATTTAATTGAAAGTGCTAGTTTTTTTAGCGCATTACTTGTTTCCTGCATGCCTTCTTCTGAACTATCCATATCCTTGATACTCTTCTCGATGATTCTGGTAAAATAATCTTCCTGTTCCAATGTAAGATCCAATTCATGGAAGCTAGATCGGATTTCCAATAAAAGGTTATTGGTTTGAACTTTCATATGACTATCGTGGTGTGTTATTTGATCGCCGATTTTATCAATTATGGTTTGCACATTTACAAGTATGCTCTTTAGAGCTTTTTCTCGTTCAAGATCAAGGTACTTAGCTTCTAGGCCTTCGATGATTACTGCTGTAACATCTCTTAATCGACCGTAATTTACCTCATCATCCAATGGCATATTTTTGATCAGAAATGAAACATGTTTATCGTTTAATATCGTGCGATTATCAAAATCATATAGACGGCCTACACCTCTTAATAACTCAAATAAGTTTTCTTCAATGGGGCTACACTGACCGTTAACTTGATCGAAGGATTTAATCTCTTTGCCGTGAAACTGAAGGCTGGTAATTAAGTTTAGGTTCGACATCATTTCAAAAAAATGTTTCGCCAGTTCTTCTAGGCTTTTGGACTGCATGCTATTTTTGAAGAACTGAAGCACGTAACCGTACTGAGATGCTTCAGCCATGGATTGAAATGCCATTGTTCTAGAGAACTCTTCTTGGTCTTTCAGGCTACGTTTATTCAGCTGATAATGGGCAACGGCATGTATTTTGGCAAGTAGCTCTTTCATTTCAAAAGGCTTAGCGACAAAGTCATCGCCACCAGCGTCATAAGCTTTAAGCCGTTCTTCTAGAGAGTTATAACCAGAAACAAAAATGACTGAAAAATCATCAGTATATTCTTGTTTTAAAGTACGACATAATTCGATGCCATTTTTGCCAGGCATATTGATATCTAAGAGCACGATATTGGGTTTTTGTTCTGCAAATAAGCTTTCGGCTTCTTCACTTGTGGTGGCCGTATGGATATTATACTCATCTTCCAGCATTTCGCTGACTAGCTCACAGTGCATCTCATCGTCATCAACGATTAACAGTGTTAGTTCACTCATATTTTATTTCCTTATTAATACCAGTCTAACTAACGCCATACCATATGAATGGAAGCAACTAAGACTTGGCTTTATATTTTAAAAATTGAACCCGTTTATGATTATTTAGCCTGTTTGCATGTAGCATAATGCCCATTCAATAAAGCTTTTGCTCGGTAATGACGGGCTATAAAGATAACCTTGGGCAACATCACAGCCAGATTCAATTAAAAATTGTTCTATTTCGGCTGTTTCTACGCCTTCCGCAATACAACGAACCCCAAGCTGTTTTGCCAATGAGATTGATGACTGAACAATGGTTTGTGATATAGGGCTGGATAAGGCATGCAATACAAAACCTTTATCAATTTTAATTTCATTAAATGGTAATTGGTTGAGCTGGGCTAGGGATGAGTACCCGGTACCAAAGTCATCCAAGGAGAGATAAAACCCTTTTAATCTTAAACGGGTCAAGGCATCAAGGCAGGACTGATTACTGCCGTCTAAGGCGATACGTTCGGTAATTTCGAAGGTAATATTCTCTGCCACCACAGGATATAAGGCGAGTAAATCAGGCATGATGGAAGCTAAATTTAGCTCATCTAAGTAGGCTGCAGATAGGTTAATGGAAACCTGCATATCCGGCAGGCCGGCTTGTTGCCATAGGACCATTTGTGCCATGGTTTGCTCTATAACTGTTAGTGTTAACGGCAAAATGAGTTTGTTACTTTCTATCGTAGGTAAAAAATCATCAGGCATAACAATTTGGCAACCGTTGTGCCAACGTACCAGAGCTTCTACTCCATGAATTTGACCTGTTGCTAGGTCTATTTGTGGTTGGAAATAAGGTATAAATTCCTTTTTTTCTAGTGCGCTTTCAATCTCTTCTACGCTATAGCTTTTAGTCTGGCGTTGATAGCTATTACTGGATGTAGTCGGGATATCATTAAAAGGTTGTAAAAGTAAGGACTTAACTTCTTGCACGTTAAAAGGTTTTGAAAGTGTGCCTAGTACTGGAATTTTAAGCTGATTGGCTAGTTTGCGAGCCCCCTCTAATACAGAGCGTTCAAACCCTGTCATTAGTATCAATTGAGGCTTTTTAGGGAGGTGCTCAAGATAATGAATCACTTCAATACCATCGATTCCCGGCATGGAAAGATCCAGAGCTAACACATCTACTTCAGTGATTCGGTCAAGTACATCTGTGTTATTGAGGGTCGTAATGCTATCGGTTGTAAAACCAACTAATTCAGCAATATCTGAAACTAGCTCACAGATATCTTCTTCATCATCAATAACCAAAAGCTGTTTTGTTGAAATTTCAACTTGCTTGTTCATAACCGCTCCTTGCTCGTTAGAGTCTCCTTGTACGGTTGTGCTGACTTGTTTCTTCATGACCAGTGCCATTTTGATAGAATTTTTATTAACTCTTTACGACTAAATGGTTTTTTTAGAAGCTCGAAAGATGCTTGGCGGGCATCTTCTACCTTAATATTTTCAGCATAGCCTGATGCTAATATAATACGAGTATCTGGTGAATATTCTTTTACCCATTGCGCTAAACCTACCCCATTCTTTGACCCAGGCATTACAATATCTGAAAGTAACAGGGCAAAGGGATTGTCCTGACTCTTGATCAGTACTTCTGCGCTATCAGCACTGTCTGCTTGGGATACTTGAAAACCTATATTCGCTAATATTTCGCTGAGAGAAGAACGAATATCGTCTTCATCATCAACGACTAGAACTGAATATTCCCGTTCTAATTTAAGGTCTGGGATCTGTTCGAGAGGATCTTTTTCTTCAATAGGCGCTTGTTCTGAACGAGGTAGCCACAATTGAAAACAAGTCCCTTCATTTTCATGGCTTTCTACTTCAAGAAAGCCGTGACTGCGTTTAACAAAGCCATACACCATGCTGAGCCCTAATCCTGTACCTTTGCCTTTTTCTTTTGTTGTAAAAAAAGGATCAAAAATGCGATCTCTTATCTCTTTTGGTATTCCTGTCCCTGTATCTTTAATACAGACACAAAGATAATTGCCAGGTGTTCTGTCCCGAACTAATAAAGGGCTATCTTCGGATAGGACTGTATTTTTAGTTGTAATCGTTAAGGTGCCGTAGCCTTCCATTGCATCTCTTGCATTAATAGCGAGATTAATCATGACATCTTCAAAGTCGCCGCGGTCAATAATTGTTGTCCAAGGTTGATTTTCTAATGAAAGAACCACTTGGATGTTTGTGGTGAGGGATTTTGTAATGAGTTCGATTAAATCGCCGATGATTTCATTTACATTATAGGATTGGCTGCTGATCTGCTGTTGTCTGGAAAACTGCATCAGCTTATGGGTAAGGCTCGTCGTTCGGTTAGCGGCTTTGTTGATCGCTTTAATATGTTTATTAATCTTAATGTCATCGCCAAGTTTCATCTCCAAAAGCTCGGCATGACCTCGAATGATATTGGTGATGTTGTTAAAATCGTGGGCTATACCTCCGACGAGTTGGCCAATAGCATCCATTTTTTGAGTTTGACGTAAGCTACTTTCAATGCGTTTCTTCTCGGTGATATCGTGAGCAACAATCAGTACAGATGCCTTTCCTGATAGCTCTATGGAGTGGGAATGAACCTCAACATCAATGATATCTCCTGAGTGCTTTTGCATTCGGGTTTCAATAATGTGGTAGTTACCCGTGATATCGGCATCTGTTGAAACGATTGTATGTACATCCATCACATATTGTGGCGGTACAAGGTCATATATGCCTTTGGTCAAGATCTCGTTGTGGCTATAGCCAAATTCTTCTGTCGTAGCGTGATTAACAGCAATAAACTGAAAACTCTCTCGATCAAAAGCCATCATTGCCATAGGGCTATCATAGAATAGCAGACGGAATTGCTGTTCTTGTAACGATAGAGCATCCTGAATTTTCTGGCGGTATTCGTTTAATACTAAAATATGTAAATAGTTGGCCACTTCACGAGCAAAGTTAAACTGATCTTCGTACCAGAGAGGACGATCATTATCTTCTACAACTAAAAAACCGACTAAATGACCTTCTTTAATAATGGCAGCACACATCAGGGTATTTATTTGATGACGATTAAAATAATCCCGGGATAGAAAATCAGGTTGATGGTGTTGATCTGTTAGGTTAGCCAAGGCCATTACCCTAACTTGTTCTAGTTGGCGTACAAAGGGGCTTTTCTGAGTGAGAATTAAAGGTTGGCATTCACTATAAGACGGGGCTGAATGTTCCACTTGGCATAGATTACGAAAAATAGGGCTGTCGCTTTCCGTAAGCCATATACCTGCTCTAGGGGCATTTAAGGTTTGAGCTGTTAGCTCACAGATCTTGTGTACGAGTTCTTCGAAAGGGGCTTGTCCTTGAGTGGCCAATCGAGCCACTTCTAGTGTGGTTTTTTGTTGGCTTTGGATTCTAATGCTTCTTTCTTGTCGTTTATTAACGGATTCCAGCTCTGCACTAATATCTTGCACAGTAATTGAAAAGGTCAGCTCAGATTCTTTTAACTGAGCGGTACAGGATGCACGAACGGCAATAGCACGACCTGTACGTGTAAAGGCTTTCAGTTCTTGATGTTTTTCCTGAGGATTATCATTATCACTTAGATGTAAACTCAGTTGAATTTTGGGAATCAAGCGATTGATCGGTTGGCCTATTAATCGTTCTGATGGAAAGGCCAGTAAATTTTCTGCAGCCTTGTTGGCCATTACAATAATGCCATCAACATCGGTAATGAATTTGGGGTGACTGCTATAAGTAAAATGAGGATCAAGAGCATCAGTATCAGGATTTTCGGTATGGTCTTTATGTTTAAGCGTGTTACTTGAGGGCTCTTCAGTAGGAAAGTCTTCGAACAAAAGTACATTGATACAAAAGGCTAAATGAGGCTCTAAGGCCCTGATATGTTTTAGTTGGTAGCTGCTTTCTCTGCCACATAATACCACTAAACCTTTTCGTTCCCCTGTAATTGTTGTAAGAGGTAAAAGGACGATTCGTCGAAAGATGCTCCATGCTTCTGGGTCATTAAAGGTGAGTCTTAGGCTGGAAGAGTTATTGGCAATAAGATGCTCTGATCGTCGCAATTGTGGTAGCAGTAGTTCACGAGCTTTATTTTGCCAGGTTACAATGTTTTCAGGCTTATAAGGGGATTGGTGATCGTTTTGGCAGTGAAAAATAACATCTTTACTGGGGGTTGTTTGCAATAACAAGACGCATTGACTTTGGCTAATGCGAAGCATGTTTTTTAGGGCTACACCAATAATTTCGCTGGGAGGTTCATGGTTGTCTAATAATGAAATAAGTTGCTTTAGCTCTGACAACGTTTCTTGTTTGTATTTCGGGTCAGCCATGACATTTCCTTTCATTAACCTTGTCCGAGTCAATTTTGCGTCATACACATAGATGAAACAGTAGATCAGCAGAGCTTTGAGGTCTGTGATGTTTTTGTAGCGTTTTACCTCCCTATGCTTTTCTTTGAAGATTTTAAGAAAACTACAGTTATGATTAGGCTATAAAGTTAGGTTTTGCAATGTGTTTTGTCTTATTATTCATTCAGGGCGTGAATTTATTTTGGTGCTAAGAATACACTATGCCTATTTTAATCTTTGAGTTGATGGGTAATTCTATGAGCATAAAATCCAGAGAGGATCTGTAAAAATAGGTGCAGGTTTAGAGTCATGAATTTTTGGCAAAGTGAAATATCGAAGTTGTGTCAACAACGAGGAAGCTCATGGGTTGTTTTCGTTATTTTTTTTATCTCTCATTAGGTCTTGCGTTATGCACTATCGCAGGATGTGATTTTTCACCTTCAAACCGTGAAAAAAATCAGCAATCTATCTCAGATCAGCCTCAACAGGAAAGATCTCTGTTGGTTTTATTTCCGCAAGATATAAATGATTCAGGATGGAATCAAGCCGGTTATCAGGGGGTAAAAACATTGAGTGCTGAATTGGGGATACCACTGTTTTATTTAGAATCAGTTCAGTTCAGAAATATTGATCTGTTTGTCTCACTGGTTTCATCTCAAATTAGAGATAATCAAATTGATATTGTCATGGCTCATGGAGGCCAATTTGTTAAGCCAATGACTAAATTAGCACAGAAATTCCCTCGGATTCACTTTGTCGTTAATACTAATTGTCCGGGAAATAATGCCAATATGGGGTGTTTGTCATTTAACTGGGGAGAATTAGGTTTACTTTCTGGTGCTGTTGCAGCACTTAAATCGGAAAGCGGTAAAATTGGTTTTATTGGTGGAATGCAGCTGCCTATTTTACAGCAGATGGCGAGAGGTATGGAGTTATCCGCTCAGAATATCAACCCTAGTATCGAATTTTATGAAGAATACTTAGGGGGCTGGACAAATGAAGCTGAAGCTCTTCAAGTTGCTAATCGTATGATCAATAATGGTGTTGATGTTATTGCTGTTAATGCCGATCCGGCCAGCCGGGTTATATATTCTTTGATGGAAAAAAATGGCATTGCTCTTGTGGGGCGTCAACTGGAACATTATGAGCAGAAACCAACAACGGTATTAGCAAATGTTCAGCTTAAAACTCAACGTTTAATTCAGTATGGTTTTAACCAGATGTTATCAGGACGGTGGGAAGGTAAATTACATCAGTTTGGTATATACGATCAGGTGCAACAGGTTGTCATCAATGAGAGTGCATTAAATCAGGCACAGCTCAAACAGTACCAAGAGATATATCATCAGGTTATGAGCCGTCAGCTGGAGGTTGAGTAGTGTACCGCTTGTATTCATTTAAGGCCGTATTGGAAGTGATACTGAAGATATTCAGTGGAAAAAAGCTCAATATTGTATTTGGATTATTAGTTTTAAGTCTGTTATCGGCTTGTGAGCCAGCAAAAGATATAGATAAGAATAAAAAACTGCAGAATAAAATGTCTGTATTGATTTTAGTGCCACAAAACCCTGATACAGATGCTTGGAGTGCCGAAGGTAGGCAAGGTGCTGAGCGCATTAAAACCCAGCTTAATGCGGATGTAATATTGGTGCCCAATAGTGATCCAAACTATGTTAAGGATGATGAACTCTATGACATGATTCGTCCAAATCTCGAAGATGGTGTTCGAGTTGTGATTGGTTTAGGTGGACAATATGAAGCCTTTTTGCGTCAACTAGCGGATCGTTACACCCATACCAGTATTGCTCTAGTAGGAGAGGTTAAAGGGAATAATCGCAATTTTGGTGGTGCCGCTGGTAGGTTTGATGATATTGGCTATGTTATGGGCACTCTCGCGTCACAGCAGATTAAATCTGATGGACAAATACGCCAAAAGGTCGCTTTTTTAGGGGGGATTCCCTTTAAAACTTACCAAGGTATGGCAGAGGCATATAAACGAGGTGTACAAGGTCAAAATACATCCGTTGATGTTTTAGTGGACTGGGTGGGAAGTTTCGCTAATGAGCAATTAGCGTTAAAAAAGGCTAAAGTTATTCTAGATCAAGGTGTTAAAGTTTTATTTATCAATACCGGTATGGGAAATCAGGCTATTGTACAATTGATTAAGCAGTACCCTGATCGTAAGCTCTTAGTGATAGATACAGAAGCCAGAGATGATTGGAATCCGAATCAAGTTATCGCTACAGGTATTATGGATATCGCGGGTATTATTACTCAAGTAACTCATCAAGTTAGCTTAGGCCATTGGCGTGGGGAGCAGGTTTGGTTTAGCTTTGAAGAGAATGTTGCTCAGGTGAAGTTAAATAAAGTATTAGTGCATGATAAGAACAAAGCGCAGATTGATCAGGTGATCTCTCAGCTCAAAGGGGGGCATTTAAATCGCGATTCAAGTGCAGAATAAGAATAGCTCCGTTTTTAATACAGGCGTACAGGTATGAAGAGTATTCGTAAACAACTCCTTACAGGCAGTCTAGGGCTGACATTTATGGCGGTTGTTATTACCTTATTGTTGGTACTGCCTGTCAGCTTTTCTGCATTGGAAAAACAAACACATGTGCATGCCTCACGCAGTAGTCAACTGGCAGGAGAGTCAGTTAAGGTCTTTTGGGATGAAATTGTCCGTAGTCTTAATCTATTGGCAAGGGTTCGAGGTATATCTGAATTCCCTATCGAAGATGCTCAGCCGTTAGTTGAAGCTTTAATTCGTCAGAATAATGCTTTTGAACTTGTCGTTCTTTATGACCGAAATGGTCGCATTATTGTACAAAATAGCCCCTATGGACGGAGGGCTTTGAATTCAGTCAGTAATCAGCAATTTTTCCGACGCTCCTTTTTACGTCATGAAGAGTTCTTATCCAGTCCTCAGTATGACCCCCTGCTAAAAAACACTTTTGTTGTAATATCTATTCCGGTTAGAGATAAAGAGGATAAGATTGATGGTGTTTTGATGGCCCATGTTAATTTACATCATCTGACCTTTTTGTTATCAAAGATCCATACGGATCTGGATGGTATCTCATACTTGTTAGATGTACGCGGTAATCCTATTGCATCCAGTGTAGAGCTTGAGGATACCTACTTATCTAAAATGCAGTCGACAATTTTATCTTCTCAAGTACAACAGCAATTACGGCATTCTGGTGAGGCGCAGTTAAATCGTTATCCGGGGGCCGTTGGTGAACCTGTTTTAGGTAATATTCGAAGTTTATTTGGCACACCCTGGTTAGTGGTTGCAGAGATTCCCTATACTCTTGTTTCTGGGCCTGTCAGAAGTATGTTGTTGTTTTCTTTATTGGGAGCACTGACAGCGTTGGGGGTCGTGTTACTGATTAGCCGTCGGATGACTCGTAAAATCACTGAGCCTTTAACTGCGATGGTCGATGCTTCGAAAAAGGTAAGTTTAGGGCAATACCACTCTGATCTTGCGATTACTTCTCCTGTTGAGTTTGCTCTTGTATCAGAAGCATTTAATGATATGGCGTTGCAAGTCGAAAGAGCGATTGAGGATCTGCAAAAATTAAATGATCAGTTAGAGGTTAGAGTGGATGACCGTACCCGAGAACTATCTGAGACACTGGAGCAATTGCAGTTAGCACAGCAAGAGTTAATTGAAAATGAAAAAATGTCAGCTCTAGGCGAGTTAGTAGCGGGTATTGCTCATGAGATTAATACCCCTGTTGGAGTTTGCGTTACAGCATGCTCTCATGTGGGTGATGATATTAAATTCCTGCAAAAAGCGTTTAATGAGCAGACTCTCACACCGACAATGTTGCAAGAGCATATTGATCATGCGGATGAAGCTTATGAGTTGATGCGTTCGAATCTTCAGCGTGCATCTCAACTGATTAGTGATTTTAAAAAGGTTGCTGTGGATCAATCTCATAGTGAGAGCCGGGCATTTTTATTGGTGGACTATGTACGCACCATTGCAAACTCTTTGACACCAAAGTTAAAACAGAAAAAGCATAAAGTAGATGTTCAGGGGCCAGATACATTAGAAGTATTTCATAATCCAGGTGCTGTTTCCCAGATTGTGGTCAATCTTATTATGAACTCCGTAGTACATGGCTTTGAAGAGCAATCGGAGGGAGTGATTAATATTGTTGTCAGCCAACCGGATTCAGAAAGTGTAATGTTGGAATACTTTGATAATGGTTCTGGCATGGATGAAGAACAGCTGACTAAGGTTTTCCACCCATTCTTTACTACCCGTAGAGGCAGTGGTGGTAGCGGATTAGGCGGTAATATTATTTATAATCTGGTGACTCAGGTGTTAAAGGGCAGTATCCAGGTTAAAAGCGAGACAGGTAAAGGCGTACACTTCACATTACTTTTCCCCGTGGTAATGCCTCAGAAGTTGTCAGAAGAATCTACTTAATAACCTCGTATCATATAATCATCCAAGCAAAAAATCTCTACAAAAAAGATTCCGTTTTAGTGCATCCTAGGTTAAAACGTAACGAAATATTTTTGTTGAAGCGATGTATTATCGCAGTTCTCTATTCCATTCTGAGTGATATTGGTTATGCATTACCCGGATAGTAAACTACCTAAAGTGGGTACCACAATTTTTAGTGTGATGTCCCAATTAGCAGCCCAACACGGAGCTATTAATCTTTCCCAAGGCTTTCCTGATTTTGATGGCCCGGAGTTACTGCGCAAACGTGTAACGTATCATATTAATCATAAGTCTAATCAATACGCGCCGATGACTGGTGTACCTGCTTTACGAGAAGCTATTGCTGAAAAAGTGCAGCGCTTGTATGGCCGTAAAGTGTGCCCAGAACAAGAGGTCACGGTGACATCCGGTGCCTCTGAAGCCATTTTTGCGGCTATTAGTGCTGTGGTAAGTCAGGGAGATGAGGTGATTGTTTTTGACCCTTGTTACGACTGTTATGAGCCCGCTATCGAACTTAATGGCGGTATTTGCCGACATTTGCCGTTAAAGCTACCTGATTTTAGTATCAACTGGCAGCAATTAGCGGATAGCCTGTCACCCCGTACCCGTATGATTATCGTTAACACGCCCCATAATCCTAGTGGCGCTGTTTTAAGTGCTGCAGATCTTGAGCGCCTAGCGGAATTAATTCGTGATACTCATATCCTATTATTAGGTGATGAGGTGTATGAACACATTGTCTTCGATGAAAAACCTCATTGCAGTTTGCTCTGCCATGCAGAATTAGCAGAAAGAAGTTTTGTTGTATCCTCCTTTGGTAAAACCTATCACACCACGGGTTGGAAGGTCGGCTACTGTGTTGCGCCTAAATCTTTATCTGCAGAATTGCGTAAGGTACATCAGTACATTACTTTCTGTACTGCTGCGCCCTTTCAGTTAGCGATAGCAGATTATATGCAACAGGAACCGGGATACACTCATGACTTGCCAGGCTTTTATCAGCAGAAGAGGGATCTGTTTTGTCAGATTATGCAAAACAGTGCCTTTGAGTTTACACCTGCCCAAGGTACCTATTTTCAGTTAGCGGATTATAGCCGTATCAGTGATATGGATGATGTCAGCTTTTCCCGTTGGTTAACGACAGAGAAGGGAATTGCTGCTATTCCTGTATCGGTCTTTTGCCAGAAGCCAGATCCAGATATGAAAATGGTGCGTTTCTGTTTTGCCAAAAATGAAGAAACCCTACGTCAGGCTGGAGATCTCTTATGTCAGTTATAAGCCAGCCTGAATCAGAAAAAACGATTATAGAAAAAGAGCTAAGAGTTTCTATCGTTCAGTCATCACTGTATTGGCATGAAATCTCGGAAAATCTGCAAATGTTTAGCGGGAAACTTGCTGATCTTGCAGGGAAAACAGATCTGGTTATTTTACCTGAGATGTTCAGTACCGGTTTTACCATGGAGCCAGAGGCTGTAGCAGAAGATGAGGGTGGTCCAGCTTTTCAATGGTTACAGCAACAAGCAATTCAATTGAACAGTGCAATCTGCGGTAGTGTCGTTGTGCGATCCTCTGAGGGATACCACAATCGATTCTATTGGGTCGAACCTGATGGCACATCACAGTACTACGATAAACGGCACCTGTTCCGTATGGCCGGTGAGCATGAGCACTATCAAGCAGGTCAGGAGCGTTTAATCATAGATTACCTGGGGTGGCGTATTTTGCCTCAGGTCTGTTATGACTTACGCTTTCCAGTCTGGAGTCGTAACCAAAATGATTATGATCTTGCGATCTATGTTGCGAACTGGCCTCAGGTAAGAAACCACCCTTGGCAAGTATTGCTACAAGCACGAGCCATTGAAAATTTGTGCTATGTGGCTGGCGTTAACCGGGTAGGACTGGATGGTAATAAGCTACCTTACAGCGGAGATTCCGCCGTCATTAATTTTAAAGGCCATGCCCAGGTGCAAGCTGATCCTGGTGAAGAGGTTATCTTGACAACAACCTTGGATTATCAGGCTTTATCTAGTTTTCGAGCCGCTTTCCCTGCTGAAAATGATGCAGATGTTTTTACTCTGCTAAGCACTCCAACATAACTTTTTATATGGAAGGTAAGTGATGAATTCACCGGCTATTATGGGGCGGTGAATATAGGGATGAATGTCAAAAGACTATGTGTCAGTGCTTAAAAGACAGTTAAGCGATTTGGTTTAGCGATTCTTTATATAGTTTTATAGGATTATTTCTCTTTTTATCATGTATTTCTTCTATGATTTAAATGCATACCTTATTTAGGTAATACTAAATATCTTACAACTAAAGTGTTACTTTAAGAGCGACTGAAGTGTTATTTCAAACACTCGTGTAACTTATAGTGGCATAGCTAACAGGCTGAATTTGCTTCTAGAATTTGGCCGGTTAGCCTTTTTACTCTAATTTATTTAAACCGTGTAATGTTTTGTTTACACGGCCATTCATCCCGTCCCCTCTAGCCTTTGCATATCTTTTTTCCGTGAACTACGTTTAATTTTAGGCCATTCGCTGGCTGTTTCAAAAATTGCTTTTATTAAGCTGGAACGCAGCTTGCTTTATGACTAATGCTTTTGTGCAGTTTTTAATAGCTGCAGGAAAACCCCGTGAACAATCGAGGAAAAATAACAATGAAAAAATTGGGTCTAATTGCTGCATCAGCAGTAGTGTCTGCGTCAGTGGCTGGTTCTGCGCTGGCAGCTTCAACTTTAGATGCTGTAAAGGAGCGCGGTTATCTACAGTGTGGTGTGACGACGGGTGTACCGGGTTATTCTAACCCAGATGACAAGGGTAATTGGAAAGGCATGGATGTGGATGTCTGTCGTGGTGTTGCTGCAGCCGTTTTAGGGGATGCGGATAAAGTTAAATATATTCCACTAAATGCCAAAGAACGCTTTACTGCACTACAGTCGGGCGAGATTGATATGTTATCTCGTGTGACGACTTGGACACTGACCCGTGACTCTTCCCTTGGTCTGAACTTTGCTGGCGTAACCTATTACGACGGCCAGGGTTTTATGATTAATAAAGACCTCGGCGTGAAAAGTGCGTTAGAGCTGGATGGTGCCTCCTTGTGTATTCAATCCGGTACGACTACGGAGCTGAATGCTGCAGATTATTTCCGTGAACATAAGATGACGTTTGAACCTGTGGTATTTGATACCTCGGATC